>JAHKAM010000060.1 GCA_018826515.1 Alphaproteobacteria bacterium | reverse complement strand
ATGTTCCACCTGTTCACCCACGCCTTCTTCAAGGCCCTGCTGTTCCTGGGCGCCGGCTCGGTGATCCACGGCATGCATCACGAGCAGGACATGCGGAAAATGGGCGGGCTGTGGAAGCTGCTGCCGGTCACCTATGCGGTGATGACTATCGGCACCATCGCTATCACCGGCCTGGGCATTCCCGGGGTCGGCGGTCTGGCGGGCTTCTATTCCAAGGACTCGATCATCGAGAGCGCCTTCGCCTCGTTCACCAACGGCCATTCGGCCATGGGCCTGTTCGCCTTCTTCGTCGGCATCCTCGCCGCCGGCCTGACCGCCTACTATTCCTGGCGGCTGGTGTTCATGACCTTCCACAACAAGCCGGTTTGGAAGGACGCCCATCATGACGAGCATGTGCATGACGACCATGCCTCGCACGCCCAGCTGGAAACGCATTCCGAGCCGCTGGCGGACGAGGATCACGCCCATGACGACCACGCCCACCACGGCCCGCTGAAGCCGCACGAGAGCCCGCTGGTGATGCTGGTTCCCCTGCTGCTGCTGGCCGTCGGGGCGATCGCCGCCGGCTTCGTCTTCGCCCCCTGGTTCATCGGCGATCACGAGCACGACTTCTGGCGTGGCGCGATCTTCGTGGCCGAGTCCAACCACGTCCTGCACGATAGCCACTATGTCCCGGTCTGGGTGAAGTGGTCGCCGCTGATCCTGACGCTGATCGGGACCTTCGCCGCCTTCTGGCTGTATGTGCTGAAGGAAGGCATGGCGCGCCGCATGGCCGACCGTGGCGGCATGGTGCACGGCTTCCTCTACAACAAATGGTATTTCGACGAGATCTATGACGTGGTGTTCGTGCGGGGCGCCAAGGCCGTCGGCGACCTGTTCTGGAAGGTCGGGGACGTGAAGATCATCGACGGCGGCGGGCCCAACGGCATGGCCTGGCTGTCGCGCAAATTCGCCGGCGGCCTGGGCCGCTTCCAGTCCGGCTATGTCTATTTCTACGCCTTCGTGATGTTGCTCGGCCTGGCCGGCTTCCTCGCCTTCGCCATCTATGCGTGGGGAGCCTGATCTTGCCCCAGATCCCCTACATCCTCAGCGTCGTCACCTTCCTGCCGCTGGTCGGCGCGGGCCTGATCCTGCTGGCGCGCCTGTTCAACAAGGCCGGCGCGGACGGCGCGGCGCGCTGGATCGCCCTGGGCGCCACCGGGGTCACCCTGGCCGTTTCGGCCGTGCTGGTGGCGACCTTCGATCCGTCCAGCGCCGCCTATCAGTTCGTCGAGCGCTACGCCTGGTTCGCCGGGGCCGAGTACCACATGGGCGTGGACGGGATTTCCATCCTGTTCGTGCTGCTGACCGCCTTCCTGCTGCCGATCTGCATCCTCGCCAGCTGGGCGACGATCAAGGACCGGGTGGTCGACTACATGATCGCCTTCCTGGTGCTGGAGACCCTGGTCATCGGGGTCTTCACCTCGCTGGACCTGTTCCTGTTCTACATCTTCTTCGAAGGCACCCTGGTGCCGATGTTCATCATCATCGGCGTGTGGGGCGGGGCGAACCGGATCTACGCCTCGTACAAATTCTTCCTCTACACCCTGCTGGGGTCGGTTCTGATGCTGCTGGCCATGCTGTGGATGGCGGCCGAGACCGGCACCACCAGCATCCCGGCGCTCAAGGAATACGCCTTCAGCCCCACGGTGCAGCCGCTGCTCTGGCTGGCCTTCTTCGCCTCGTTCGCGGTGAAGATGCCGATGTGGCCGGTGCACACCTGGCTGCCCGACGCCCACGTCCAGGCGCCGACGGCGGGGTCGGTCATCCTCGCCGGCATCCTGCTGAAGCTGGGCGGCTACGGCTTCCTGCTGTTCAACCTGCCCATGTTCCCGCAGGCGTCGCAGACCTTCGCGCCGCTGGTCTTCGCCCTGTCGGCCATCGCCATCGTCTACACCTCGCTGGTCGCCTTCCGGCAGACCGACATGAAGAAGCTGATCGCCTATTCGTCCGTCGCCCACATGGGTTTCGTGACCATGGGCATCTTCGCCGGCAACGACCAGGGTGTGCAGGGCGCGGTGTTCCAGATGCTGAGCCACGGCCTGATCTCGGGCGCGCTCTTCCTCTGCGTCGGCGTGGTCTATGACCGGATGCACACCCGCGAGATCGCCCTGTACGGCGGCCTGACGGCGCGGATGCCGTGGTTCGCGGCCATCTTCATGCTGTTCACCATGGCCAATGTCGGCCTGCCGGGCACCTCGGGCTTTATCGGTGAAATCCTGACCATGGTCGGGATCTATGAGGTCTCGACCTGGACGGCTCTGTTCGCCGCCTCGGGCGTGATCTTCTCGGCGGTCTATGCGCTGACGCTGTATCGCAACGTCATGTTCGGCGAGATCACCAACCCGGCGATGAAGGCGATCACCGACGTCGACAAGCGCGAGTTGCTGATCTTCGCGCCGCTGATCATCGGCACCCTTTGGCTGGGCTTCCAGCCCGGTCTGGTGCTGGACTACACCGCCGCCTCGGTCGAGGCCCTGACGACCACCTATCGCGCCGCGATCGGCGGGTGAGACCATGATGCCTGATCTTGAAATCGCCCTGCGCCTGTCCGCCCCCGAGAGCACGCTCGCGGTCGGCGGTCTGGTGCTGCTGATGCTCGGCGCCTTCATGGGCGACCGGAGCGCGCGTCTGATCTCGATCCTGTCGGCGGCCCTGCTGGTCGCCGCGACGGCCGTGACCGTGACCGGTCCGCTGGGGACGGCCTTCAACGGCGCATATGTGGCCGATCCGCTGGCCGTTTACGGCAAGGCGCTGATCTTCCTGTCCAGCGCGGTGGCCATTGTTCTGGGCGACGGCTGGATGCGCCGGGCCAGGATCGCCCGGTTCGAGTATCCGGTGCTGATCGTTCTGGCCTCGGCCGGCATGGGGATGATGGCGTCGTCGGGCGATCTGATCTCGCTCTACGTCGGCATCGAGCTGCATTCTCTGGCCCTCTATGTGCTGGCCGCCTACCACCGCGACGACCTGAAGGCGTCCGAGGCGGGACTGAAGTATTTCGTGCTGGGCGCCCTGTCCTCGGGCCTGCTGCTGTACGGCGCCAGCCTGATCTACGGCTTCACGGGCTCGATGCGGTTCGACGAGATCGCCGCCTATGCCGCCGCCAATGAGTCCACCGGCCTGATCTTCGGCCTGGTGTTCCTGATCTGCGGACTGGCGTTCAAGGTCTCGGCCGCGCCGTTCCACATGTGGACGCCGGACGTCTATGAGGGCGCGCCGACCCCGGTCGTGGCCCTGTTCGCCACGGCGCCCAAGGTCGCGGCCATGGTGCTGATCGCCCGCACGCTGGAAGGCGCCTTCGCCGGTTCGCATGACCAGTGGGCGCAGGTGCTGATCCTGATCTCGCTGATCTCGTTCGCCGTCGGGGCCTTCGGCGGTCTGGTGCAGAAGGACCTGCAGCGACTGCTGGCCTATTCGTCGATCGCCAACATCGGCTACGCCCTGCTGGGCATCGCTGCCGGCACGACCCTGGGCGTGAAGGCCATGCTGATATTCATGACCCTGTACGTCATCGACCAGTTCGGCTTCTTCGCCATCCTGCTGTCGCTGTCGCGCGGCGGAAAGCCGATCCGCAAGATCGCCGACCTGGCGGGGCTGCGGAAGGACAAGCCGGTGACGGCCATTGCGCTGACCATGCTGTCGCTGTCGGTGCTGGGTATGCCGCCGCTTGCGGGCTTCTGGGCCAAATTCTACGTCTTCGGCGCGGCCGCCGACGCGGGCTACTGGATGGTCGGCGCGGCGGGTCTGGTGGCGTCGGTGGTGGCCGGGTTCTACTATCTGCGGATCATCAAACTGATGTGGTTCGATCCGACGCCGGAGGGCGTAGGGCCGACGGATGCCTCGCCGGTCGAGGCGAAGACCATCGCCTGGGCCTCGGCGGCGTTCAGCTTCCCGCTGGTGATCGTCGCGATCGGCTGGATCGACCATTTCGCCGGCATCGCCGCGACCGGTTTCGGAGCCGGGTAGGGGCGGATGCCCGCCGCGCCCATCCTGCTGCTCGACCAGACCGACTCGACCAATGCGGACGCCCGCCGGCGCGCGGACGCGGGCGAAGCCGGCCCGTTGTGGATCGTCGCGCGACGCCAGACCGAGGGCCGGGGACGGCGTGGGCGAGTGTGGGACAGCGACGTCGGAAACCTGTTCGCGACCCTGCTGACCACCACCCGCAGGCCGCCGGCCGAGGCGGCGCAGGTGACCTTCATCGCCGCCCTGGCCGTGGCCGACCTGCTGGACCACTGGGCGCCGCCGTCGCTGGTGACGATCAAGTGGCCGAATGACGTGATTCTGGCGGGCGAGAAGGCCGCCGGGGTGCTGGTCGAGTCCGGGGCGCATGTGAGCGGCGGCCTGTGGCTGGCCGTCGGTATCGGCGTCAACCTGATCCACGCGCCGCAAGGGACCGAGCGGCCCGCGACGGCGCTGGCGCATCACCTGCGCGGCGATGTGGCGGCGGCGCCGACGGTGGAGGCGGCGGCGGCGAAGCTGGCCGAGGCCTTCGACGTCTGGATGACGCGTTGGGAGACGTTGGGGTTCGAGCCGATCCTCGACGCCTGGCGGGCGCGGACGCCGGGGCTGGACGGCCCCGCCGTCGCGCGGCTCGGCCGCGAGACCGTCAAGGGCCGCGCGGAGGGCGTAGCGGCCGACGGCGCGCTGAAATTGAGACTGGCGGACGGGAGCCTGCGGCTGATCTCCGCCGGCGACGTCTTCTTCGGGGAGGCCGCGTGATGCTGCTGGCGATCGAGCAGGGCAATACCAACACGCTGTTCGCGGTCCATGACGGCAGCGACTGGATCGCCCAGTGGCGGACCGCGACCGAGAGCAGCCGCACCGCCGACGAATACGCCGTCTGGCTCAGCCAGTTGCTGGCCATGCGCGGCCTGTCGATCGGCCAACTGAACGGCTGCATCATTTCCAGCGTGGTGCCGCAGTCGATTTTCAATCTGAGGAACCTGTCGCGCCGCTATCTGTCGGTCGAGCCGCTGGTGATCGGTGACAATGTGAAGCTCGGCATGACGGCGCGGATCGCCAAGCCGAGCGAGGCGGGGGCCGATCGGCTGGTCAACGCCATCGGGGCTCACCTGGTCTATCCCGGCGACCTGATCGTCATCGACAGCGGGACCGCGACCACATTCGACGTCATCGCCGCCGACGGGGCCTTCGAGGGCGGAGCCATCGCGCCCGGGATCAATCTGAGCCTTCAGGCGCTTCACGAGGCGGCGGCCATGCTGCCGCGCATCGCCATACAGCGGCCGGACCGGGTGATTGGCAAGGACACGGTCTCCAACATGCAGTCCGGCGTCTTCTGGGGCTATGTAGCGCTCATCGAAGGCATGGTCGCCCGCATCAAGGCGGAGTGGGGAAAACCCATGACGGTCATCGGAACGGGCGGCGTGGCCAGCCTGTTTGAAGGCGCAACTGAATCCATCGACCGGTTCGATCCGGACCTGACTATCCGCGGCCTGCTCGAAATCTGGCGGCGGAACACCCATCTAAAGGACACATGAAAAAGAACTCCAACGACGAACTCGTCTTCGTCCCGCTCGGCGGGTCTGGCGAGATCGGTATGAATCTGAACTGCTACGGCTACGGCCCCGAGTCGAACCGCCAGTGGCTGATCGTCGATGTCGGCGTGACCTTCGGCGACCTGTCGACGCCCGGCGTCGATGTGATCGTGCCCGATCCGGCGTTTCTGGATGGCGAAAACATCCGCGGCATCGTCCTGACCCATGCGCATGAGGACCATATCGGCGCCCTCGGCTGGCTGTGGCACCGCATCAAGGCGCCGATCTACGCCACGCCCTTCACCGCCTTCCTGATCCGCGAGAAGCTGCGCGAGGCCGGAATTCTGAACGAGGTGAAGATTATCGAGGTGCCGCTCAGCGGCACGATCGACCTTGGCCCCTTCCAGGTGACGATGATCACCATGACCCACTCGATCGCCGAGCCGAACTCGCTGGCGATCAAGACGCCGCTGGGCACGGTCTTCCACACGGGCGACTGGAAACTCGACCCGAGCCCGGTCATTGGCCAGCCGACGGACATCGCGGCCATCACCAAACTGGGCGACGAGGGCCTGCTGGCCATGGTCTGCGACTCGACCAACGTCTTCGTCGAGGGACAGGCGGGCTCGGAGCTGGACGCCCAGGCGGGTCTGATCGAGCTGATCGGCAGCCTGAAGACCGGCCGGATCGCCGTCGGCTGCTTCGCCTCGAACGTCGCCCGCATGGTCAGCGTCATCAAGGCCGCCCAGCTGGCCGGACGGCGCGTCGCCCTCGCCGGTCGATCGATGCACCGGATCACGGCGGCGGCCCGCCATGTCGGCCTGTTCAACGACAGCCAGCGCATCCTGACGGAGGAAGAGGCGCGGGTCTGGCCGGCGGACGAGATCCTGTACCTCTGCACCGGCAGCCAGGGCGAGGACCGCGCCGCCCTGTCGCGCGCGGCCCAGGGCACCCACCCGTTCATCAAACTGGGGCTGGGCGACCATTGCATCTTCTCGTCGCGGGTCATTCCCGGCAACGAGCTTTCCATCGCCGCCCTGCAGGACAAGCTCGCCGACCGTGGGGTGCGCCTCTACACCGAGAAGGATCATCCCCACGTCCACGTCTCTGGCCACCCCTGCCGGGACGAGATGAAGCAGATGTACGCCTGGGCGCGTCCACGCATCGCGGTGCCGACCCACGGCATGCGCCGGCATCTGGCCGAGCACGCGAACATGGCGCGGGACCTGGGCGTCGCCGAAACGGTGACCCCCCGGAACGGCGACATGGTGCGGCTGGCCCCGGGCCTCGCCGCCATCATCGACGAGGTTCCGAGCGGCCGACTCTATGTCGACGGCGGGCGTCTGGTCACCGAACAGGGCGAGGCCCTGCACGAGCGCCGTCACGCCTCGACCAACGGCGTGCTGATCGTCAGCTTCGCCATGGACAAGCGCGGCAAGATCGTCAGCGACATCGATGTCCGCGCCATCGGCCTGCCGGGCGACGACGCCTCGCCGCTGGGGGATGCGCTCGACAACCTGGCGGAACGCGCCGAACAGGCGGTGATGAAGCTGAAAGGCCCGGCGCTTGAGGATGAGATGGTCATCGAACAGGCCGTCTCGCGGGCGTTGAAGAAGGCCAGCCAGCAGATCTGGGACCGGCGGCCCATCGTCGAGACGATCATCTTGCGGATGTAGTCGGGGCAGTCAGGCCTTTGAACCGGCGGGTTCGCTTCCTATAAGGAGCCGAATCCGCCGCCCCAGGACCGCCCCATGCCCGACGCCCCGCCCGAGTTTCTTTACAAACGCGTCCTGCTGAAGGTCTCGGGCGAGGTGCTGATGGGCGATCAGGCCTATGGCATCGACCAGAATACAGTGGCGACGGTGGCCCAGGCCGTCGCCGATGTGGCGCGCGAGGGGATCGAGATCTGTCTGGTCATCGGCGGCGGCAACATCTTCCGGGGGCTGAGCAAGGCCGCAGGCGACATGGAGCGGGCCACCGCCGACTATATGGGCATGTTGGCCACGGTGATGAACGCCCTGGCCATGCAGGCGGCGCTTGAGAAGATCGGCGTCCAGACCCGGGTGCAGAGCGCCCTGACCATGAACGCCGTGGCCGAGCCCTATGTGCGGCGGCGGGCCCTGCGACATCTCGAAAAGGGCCGGGTGGTGATTTTCGCCGCCGGGGTCGGCGCGCCGTTCTTCACGACCGACTCGGGCGCGGCGCTGCGGGCCGCTGAAATGGGGTGCGACGCCCTGTTGAAGGGCACCAGCGTGGACGGGGTGTACACCGCCGATCCCAAGAAGGACGCCACCGCCACCCGCTACGAGACCCTGACCTACCACGACGTGCTGGCCAAGGACCTCAAGGTCATGGACGCCTCGGCCATCGCCCTGATGCGTGACTCCGGCATTCCGATCGTGGTGTTCTCGATCCGGGAAGACAATTCGCTGCGTCGGACGTTGACGGGGGAGGGGACGTTCACCGTCATCTCGTCCGCCAAACCCGCCTGAGCCGCCAAAGCCAAGAAAACGCGAGAGAAACGACCATGGCCAAGCCTGATCTGAAGACCTACCGCGAGCGCATGGACAAGTCCGTGTCCGCCCTGAAGGAAGAGTTCAACGGCCTGCGCACCGGCCGCGCCAATGTCGGCCTGCTGGATCCTGTGCAGGTGCAGGCCTATGGCTCCAACGCCCCGCTGAACTCGGTGGCCGCCATCAGCGTGCCCGAGCCGCGCATGATCTCGGTCAACGTCTGGGACAAGTCGATGGTCGGTCCCGTCGAGAAGGCCATTCGCGCCGCCGGCCTGGGCCTTAACCCCATCGTCGATGGCCAGACCCTGCGCATCCCGGTGCCGCCCCTGACCGAGGAACGCCGCAAGGACCTGGCCAAGCTGGCCGGCAAATACACCGAGCAGCAGAAGATCGCCGTCCGCAACGTGCGCCGCGACGCCAATGAGGACCTCAAGAAGGCCGAGAAGGCCGGCGAGATCAGCCAGGACGAGCAGAAGAAGATGGAAGCCGAGGTCCAGAAGGACACCGACGCAGCCATCAAGCGGATCGACGAGGCCTTGAGGGCCAAGGAAGTTGAGATCATGCAGGTTTGACGGCGCGATTTGCCGTAGGATACCCGTCGGATGCCCGCCGAAACCTTTCATACCGCGCCGACTGACGGACCGCGCCACGTCGCCCTGATCATGGACGGCAACGGTCGCTGGGCCGAGGCGCGCGGCGTGCCGCGGGCCATGGGCCACCGCGAGGGCGTCCAGGCGTTGAAGCGGACCGTCGAGGCCGCGCCGCGATTCGGCATCCGCTGTCTGACCGTGTTTGGCTTCTCCACCGAGAACTGGAGCCGGCCGGCAGAAGAGGTCTCGGACCTCATGGGACTGGTCCGCTCCTATGTCGCCAGCGACCTGAAGCGTCTTGAGCGCGCCGGCGTGCGGGTTCGGGTGCTGGGCCGCCGCGCGGGTCTGCCTGCGGACATCGTCGCCCTGATCGAAAAGGCCGAGGCGATGACGGCCCACAACGACAAATTCCTGCTTCAGGTCGCCTTCAACTACGGGGGGCGCGCCGACATCGTCGATGCGGTTCAGCGCCATGTTGACGACGTGCTGGCAGGTCGGGCGACCGGATCGCTGGACGAGGAGGCGCTGGGGCTGCGCCTGTCCACGGCCGGCGCGCCCCCGGTGGATGTGATCGTGCGCACCTCGGGAGAGCAGCGGCTGTCCAACTTCCTGCTGTGGGAGGCCGCCTACGCCGAACTGGTGTTCCAGAACGTGCTCTGGCCCGACTACGGCGCCGACGGACTGGCGGACGTCATCGAACAGTACCGCAATCGCGACCGGCGCTTCGGCGGCCGGGCCGCGCCCGCCCCGGCCATCGCGCCCGCCCTCGCGGCCGGCTGATGGCGTTCAGGGCCAGGGACATAGGCCTGCGGGCTGTATCGGCCATTGTCCTCGCGCCCGCCGCGGTTCTGGCCATCTGGGCCGGAGGACTGTGGTTCCTGGCCCTGATGCTGCTGGCCTGCGCCCTGCTGGCCGTCGAATGGGCCACCATGAGCGCGGCCAAGGCCTGGCGGGTGATGGCCGGGGCGGTGGCGTTCGGCCTCGTCGCCGGGGTGGTGGCGGCCTATGCGCAGCAGTTGTCGCTGGCGCTTGTCATGCTGGTTTTTGGCGCGGTGGCCGCCGGACTGTTCGCGCGCAATCGCGGGCAGGAGGCGCTGGATGCGGCCTATGGCGTGCTGTACCTCGGCTGGCCTGCGGTGCTGTTGATCTGGCTCAGGGACGGCTCAGAGACCAGCGGACTCGCCTGGACGGTCTCTGCCTTCGCCATCGCCTGGGCATCCGACATAATGGCCTATCTCGTCGGAAGCATCGTGGGCGGGCCCAAGCTGTGGCCGCGCTTCTCTCCCAACAAGACCTGGTCCGGTTTCATCGGCGGCCTCGCGGCGGGCACCGTCGCGGGAGCCCTGCTGGCGACCTTTCTCGATATGGGCATCGGTCTCTACTGGGGCGCGGCCCTCGGGCTGGCCGCGGCCCTGGCCACCATGGCCGGCGACCTGTGGGAATCGGCGTTGAAGCGCCGCTATGGCGTCAAGGACGCCGGCACGTTGATCCCGGGCCACGGCGGCCTGCTGGACCGGGTCGACGGCTTGATGTTCGCCGTGGTGGCGGTGGCCTGCGGACGGCTGATCGTCGGCCTGACGGGCGGCGGCGCATGATCCGGCGGCGAGTGACGGTGTTGGGCTCGACCGGCTCGGTCGGCTGTTCGACGCTGGATTTGATGGACCAGGCCGAGACGGCCGGAACCGGTGCTTTTGAGGTCGAGGCTCTGACGGGCGGCGCCAATATCGGCCGGCTGGCCGAACAGGCCCGGCGCTGGAAGCCGAAGCTGGCGGTCACCGCCGATCCGGCGCGTCTGGACGAGCTGCGCGACGCGCTCGCGGGGACCTGCGTCGCCGTCGCGGCGGGGGATCAGGCCGTCATCGAGGCGGCTGCCCGGCCTGCGGACTGGATCATGGCCGCCATCGTCGGCGCGGCAGGACTGCGCTCGGCCTGGGCGGCGGCGGCGACCGGGGCGACGCTGGCCCTGGCGAACAAGGAGAGTCTGGTCTGCTGCGGTCCCGCGCTGATCGAACGGGTCAAACAGTCAGGCGGCCGTCTGTTGCCGGTCGATTCCGAGCATTCGGCCATCCATCAGGTCTTCCCCCATGACGCGCCTGAGCAGGTGGCCAGACTGGTGCTGACCGCCTCCGGCGGCCCGTTTCGCACCACGCCGCGCGACGCCCTGAAAGCGGTCACGCCCGAACAGGCCGTGGCCCATCCCAACTGGAACATGGGGGCCAAGATCTCGGTCGACAGCGCCACCATGGCCAACAAGGGGCTGGAGGCGATCGAGGCGGCCTATCTGTTCGACATGCCGGCCGACAGGATCGCGGTGGTCGTGCACCCGGAGTCCATCATCCATAGCCTGGTCGAATACGTCGATGGCTCGACCCTCGCCCAGATGGGGCCGCCCGACATGAAGACGCCGATCGCCTATGCGCTGGGCTGGCCCGACCGGCTCGCGTGGGATGCGCCGCGTCTTGACCTCGCCGCGATGGGCCGTTTGACGTTCGAAGCGCCGGACGAAGACCGCTTTCCGGCGCTCAAACTCGCCCGAGAGGCGTTACAGGCGGGCGGCTCCGCCCCCATCGTGTTCAATGCGGCCAACGAGGTCGCGGCTCTCGCCTTCCTTGACCGTCGACTGGGCTTTCTCAATATTGCCGCAGTCGTCGCCGACACCATGTCGCGCGTGACGGCCTCGGGGGTGGATTCCGGTTCCGACAGCGCCTGCGACGCGGCTCTCGCCGTGGATGCGCAGGCGCGACGGATGGCGGAATCAATCATCCGTGGCATCGCGGCGGCAGCCTGAGGGCGGAGGGACCGATATCGGCATGACGGGCTTTCTCGGTCAGGCGCTGCTCTACATCGTACCCTTCCTGCTGGTGCTGACCTTTATCGTCACCATCCATGAACTCGGCCATTTCCTCGTCGCCCGCGCCTTTGGCGTGAAGGTCGACCGGTTCTCCATCGGCTTTGGCAAGACGATTGTCGCGCGGACCGACAAGCACGGCACCGAATGGCGGCTGGCCTGGCTGCCGCTGGGCGGCTACGTCAAGTTCTCGGGCGACCTCGACGCGTCCAGCGTGCCGGACCAGGCCGGGCTGGCGGAACTGAAGCAGCGTGTCGTCGCCGAAAAGGGCGCGGGCGCCGAGCGGGACTATTTCCATTTCAAGCCGATCTGGCAGCGCGCCCTGATCGTCGCCGCCGGGCCGGCGGCCAATTTCCTGCTGGCCATGGTGCTGTTCACCATCCTGTTCAGCGTGGTCGGCGAGCAGATCGCGGCGCCGCGCGTCGCGGCCGTTGCGCCGGGCAGTCCGGCGGCGACGGCGGGCTTCCAGCCACGCGACCTGATCACGGCCGTCAATGGCCGACCGGTCGAAGAGGGTCTTCAGGTCACGCGCACGGTGATCATGAGCGCCGGGGACCCCGTGCGCTTCACGATCGACCGGGGCGGGCAGGTGGTGAATCTGGTGGCCACGCCCGAGCGGCTGCTGGTGGACGATGAACTCGCCGGCCGGGTGAGGATCGCCCGCATCGGGCTGGAGATGCAGCCTCTTCCGGAGGATTTCCGGTTCCGGCGACTGAACCCCGTCGAGGCGGCCGGCAAGGGCGTGGAATCGATCGGTACGACGGTCGCGACGACCGGCACCTATATCGGCCGCATCTTCACCGGCAAGGAATCCGGCGATCTGCTGAACGGCCCCCTCGGAATCGCCAAGGCGGCGGGCGGGGTCACCCGTCAGGCTGTGGCTGCGAATCCGGACCCCGGATACATGGCCGCCAACCTCGCCCTGACGTTTCTTCAGTTCGCCGCCATAGTTTCGATCGGAATTGGCATTGTTAATCTGCTGCCGATTCCGGTTCTGGATGGGGGGCATCTGCTGTTTTACGCGTATGAAGCTGTGGCCCGCAGGCCAGTCCCCGCCCGTGTTCAGGAGGTCGGATACCGCGTCGGTCTTGCTTTGCTGGCGGGATTGATGTTGTTCGCGACCTGGAACGACCTGCAGAAGCTGAGCCTGTTCAAATTCCTCGGCGGGCTCGCATGACGAGCCGACGCCAGCCCCCGATGGTTTCCCGTATGATCCGACAAGATGCGTCCGCCCGTCATTTCGCCAGGGCCCTGAGCCCCAGCCTGCTGGTCCTTGTGGCCGCTGCGGGGCTGGCCGGTCCGGCACTGGCCCAGGACCCGCCGCCTCCGGTCCAGCCGGCGCCGGCCGAAGCCGGTCCGCCTGCGGCCGCCCAGCCCGCGCCGCCGCAGGAACAGCGGGTCACGATCAACCGCATTCTCGTGCGTGGCAACCAGCGCATCGACCAGACCACGGTCCTGTCCTATCTGCCGATCCAGCCCGGCGACGTCGTCGACGCGGCGGTGCTGGACGTCGCCGTCCGCACCCTGACCCGCACCCAGCTGTTCGCGGACGTCCAGCTTGGCGTCCAGCCGAACGGCGACCTGGTCGTCGAGATCGTCGAAAACCCCATCATCAACCAGGTGGTGTTCGAGGGGAACGGCGCGGTCAGCGAGGACAAGCTGCGCGAGGAAGTCACCCTGCGGCCCCGCGGCATCTATACCCGCGCCCGGATCCAGGAAGACGTCGGCAAGATCGTTGAGCTGTACCGTCTGTCGGGCCGTATCTCGGCGACAGTGACGCCCAAGATCGTCCAGCTGGACCAGAACCGCGTCGATGTGGTGTTCGAGATCAACGAGGGTCCCGAGACCGGGGTGCGCACGATCACCTTCCTGGGCAACAGCGCCTATTCGGACAACGACCTGCGCGAGGTCATGGTGACGCAACAGTCGGCCTGGTACCGCCTGTTCTCGACCAACGACAACTACGATCCCAACCGTCTCGACTACGATCGCGAGCAGCTGCGGAAATTCTACACCAACCGCGGCTACTACGACTTCCGGGTCCTGTCGGCGATTTCCGAACTGGCGCCGGACGACAGCGCCTTCGCCATTTCCATCACCGTGGACGAGGGCGACCGCTATAATTTCGGCACGGTCGATGTCGTCACCGAGAACGACCGCCTGAACCCCGACTTCCTCAAGCTGCTGCTCCCGATCCGCACCGGCGAACTCTACGAGAGTGACAAGATTGAAGCGGCGGTCGACGCCCTGACCTTCGCTGCAGGCTCGGCGGGCTACGCCTTCGTCGAGATCGAGCCGTCCTATCGGGCCAATCCCGAGACGGACACGGTCGACGTCACCTTCAACGTCAAGGAAGGCCAGCGGGTCTACGTCGACCGGATCAACGTCATCGGCAACACCCGCACCCTGGACAACGTCATTCGTCGTGAGATGATGCTGACAGAGGGCGATGCCTTCAATCGCACCCTGCTGGAGCGTTCGCGCAACAACCTGCGGGCCCTGGGCTTCTTCAAGGACGTCACCGTCGAGGAAGCGCGCGGCACGGCGCCCGACCGTTCGGTGGTCAATGTCACCGTCACGGAACAGCCCACCGGCGAACTTTCGGTTGGTGCCGGCTTCAGTTCGGTCGACTCCTTCGTGGTCAATCTGGGCATCACCGAGCGGAACTTCCGCGGCCGGGGCCAGAACGTGGTCGCCCGGGTGGAATGGGGATCGCTGCGTCAGCAGGTCGATTTCCGCTTCACCGAGCCCAAATTCCTCGGCCGCGACCTGCGCGCCGGTTTCGACGCCTTCCACTCGCGCTACGACCTCAGCGAATTCTCATCCTACGACTACCGCTCGACCGGCGGCGGCGTTCGGCTGTCCTATCCGCTCAACGGCTACACCCTGCTCAGCACCCGCTATTTCCTGAAGAGCGACGAAATCATCGTTCCCCAGGGCTTCTGCGGCGCCGGCGGCGGTTCCAACGCCCTGTGCGACCAGGTGGGTTCGTTCCTGAACTCGTCGGCCGGCTATACCCTGCTGGTTGATCGCCGGAACGACCCGATCCGGCCTACGCGCGGCTGGACCGGCACCCTGCGTCAGGATTTCGCGGGCATCGGCGGCGACGTGAACTACGTCAAGTCCGAGGCGGACGTTTCCGCCTATTGGGGCATCACTCCGGAGTGGATCGTCACCGCCACGGCCTCGGTCGGCTATATCAGCGGCTGGGGCGGGGACCCGATCCGGATCAACGACCGCTTCTTCAAGGGCGGCAACAGCTTCCGCGGCTTCGAAACCGCCGGCATTGGCCCGCGTGACATCACGCCGGGGACCAACAACGACGCCCTCGGCGGCAATTTCTACGCCATCGGAACGCTGGACATGACCGTGCCCAACGGCCTGCCGGAAGAGTACGGCATCCGGACCTCGGTGTTCATCGATGTCGGCACCGTCGGGGTGCTCGACGATCGCTACACCACGACCGCCACCGGAGCCCTCAACGCCAACATCGTCGATGATCTGGCCCTGCGGGCCTCCACCGGTGTCAGCGTTCACTGGCGCTCGCCGATGGGTCCGATCCGCTTCGACCTGAGCAATATTCTCGGCCAGGAAGACTACGATAAAACCGAAACGTTCCGCTTCTCGACTTCCACCCAGTTCTAGCGCGGACGATTCCGCACCAAAGGTTGACCATGAAACTGTTCGCAATCGGCGCCTTCGCCCTCGCGTCTCTCGCCGCCGGCTCGGCCGCGGCCCAGGCCCAGGCGCCCGCCAACCCCGGTCCGGTTCTGCCGGGCGTCTGTGTCTTCCACAATGATCGCCTTCTGGCCCAGTCGACAGCCGGTCAGGCCGTACAGGCCGGCATGCAGCGCCTGATCACTGAAGTGCAGGGCGAACTGGCCCCCTACGGCGCCTCGCTGCAGACGGAAGCCCAGGCCCTGCAAACCGGCGGCCAGGCCGCGGATCCTGACGGCTCGCGGGCCCGCGCATGGCAGGCGCGCGCCCAGGAGGCGCAGCAGCTCGAACAGACCCGTCAGGCCGAACTGCAATACACTCAGCAGATGCAGGTCCGCGCCATCGCCCAGGCCGCCGATCCCATCCTGGTCGCCGTCTACCAGGAGCGCGGCTGCGGTCTCCTGCTGGACCGTTCGGCGGTCTACATCTTCAACCCGGCCATGGATGTGACCGATCTCGTCATCCAGCGCCTGAACACCGCCCTGCCGACGCTCAGCTTCAACCGCATGCCGGTTCCCGTCCAGCAGCAGTAGAGCCGCCATGCCCGATCCGCGTTTTTTCGACAGCCTGCCGGCGCTGAGCGTCGCCGAGCTGGCGGAACGGGTCGGGGGCGAAGTGATCCGCGGCGGAGACCGACAGGTTTCCGCCGTCGCGCCCCTCGGTTCCGCGGGACCGGGGGACGTCGCCTTTTTGGGGGATCGGAAATTCGTTGTCGCCCTTGGTCAGACCGGGGCCGGCTGCGTGATCCTGCCCGCCGCCGCTGTCGAGGCGTCGCCCGCGGATGCGGCCCTTATCATGTCGGAAGAGCCCCAGGCCGCTTGGGCGCGGGCCTCGATACTCCTTCACAAGGGCGTTCCATTCACCGTGGCGGATCCGGCCGCGGCCGCCGAGGACGATTCGGTGGTGTTCGAGCCGGGCGTCGTCATCGGCTCGGGCGCCCGCATCGGCCGCGGCACGCGGATCGGCGCCAACAGCGTCGTCGGCCCTGGCGTGCAGATCGGGCGCGACTGCGTCATCGGTTCCCATGTCAGCATCGCCTTCGCCCTGATCGGGGATCGGGTCCGCCTGCTGTCCGGGGCCCGGATCGGCGAGGCGGGCTTCGGCGCGGCGCGCTCGAGGACCGGACCGGTCGACGTGCCCCAGCTCGGGCGGGTGATCCTGCAGGACGGCGTGAGCGTGGGGGCCAACTCCTGCATCGACCGCGGCGCCTATGACGATACGGTCATCGGCGAGAACACCAAGATCGATAATCTGGTGATGATCGCCCACAACTGCGTCATCGGGCGAAACTGCCTGATGGCGGCGAATACCGGCATATCGGGCTCGGTGACCGTCGGCGACAACGTCATTTTCGGCGGCAAGGCGGGGATCGGCGACCACATCCGGATCGGCGAAGGCGCGCGCGTCGCGGCCGGCGCCGGGGTGCTGGCCGACATTCCCGCGGGCGAGACCTGGTCGGGATATCCGGCCAAACCGCTGCGACAGTTCTTGCGCGAAACGATCTGGCTCGCCAAACAGGCGTCCGGAAAGGCGCGTTCGTAGGCGTCGTCGGCGAGGAAGGCCGCAGGATGAGCAGCGACGGCAAGATCGACTACGCCGAGGTGATGCGCAGGCTGCCGCACCGGTATCCCTTCCTGCTGGTCGACAAGGCCGAGGACTTCGTCCCGAACACCTCGATCACCGGCATCAAGAACGTCACCCACAACGAGCCCTTCTTCCCGGGGCATTTCCCGATCGATCCGGTCATGCCGGGCGTGATGATCGTCGAGGCCATGGCCCAGACCGGGGCCCTGCTGATGTCCAAGTCGATGGATGTCGCGGTCGAGGGCAAGATCATCATGTTCATGTCGATCGACGGCGTCCGCTTCCGCAAGCCGGCCCGGCCTGGCGACCAGCTGCGCATGCAGGTGGTGGTGACCAGGATTCGCGGCGATATCTTCAAATTCCGCGGCGAGACCTTCATCGACGGCAAGCTGGCGTCCGAGGCCGATTTCGCCGCCATGATGGTCACCGTCGACGAACCGGTCGCCCCGTGAGCCGCATCCATCCGACGGCCCAGGTCGACGGCGGCGCGGTCCTCGGCGACGGCGTCGAGATCGGCCCGTGGTGCGTCGTGGGACCCGGCGTCGTGCTGGACGCCGATGTGCGGCTGTTGAGCCACGTCGTGGTGCAGCAGGACACGCGGGTGGGCGCGCGAACGGTGATCCATCCCTTCAGCGTCATCGGCGGCGATCCGCAGCACGGCGGCTACAAGGGCGAGACGGTGCGGCTCGAGGTCGGCGAGGACTGCCTGGTCCGCGAGCACAGCACCTTCAACCGGGGTACGCCGGTGGGCGGCGGTCTGACCCGGATCGGCAAGGCCTGCATGTTCATGACCGGGGCCCACGTCGGCCATGATGCGATCGTGGGCGACAATGTCACCTTCGCCAATCACGCGACCCTGGGCGGGCACGCGGAGATCGGGGACCGGGTGTTTCTGGGCGGACTGTGCGCGGTGCACCAGTTCGGCCGGGTCGGGCAGGGCGCCATCATCGGCGGCCTGGCCGCCGTGACGCGCGACGTCATCCCCTATGGCTCGGCCTGGGGCAATCATGCGCGGCTGCACGGCCTCAATCTGATCGGGCTGAAGCGCAAGGGCTATGACAAGGCGGCCGTCCGCCGGCTGCTGGCGGCCTATCGCGAGCTGTTCGAGGGCGGCGGAACCTTCGCCGAGCGGCTCGATGCGGTCGAGACCGGGTATGCCGACCTGCCGGAGATCATGGAGATCACCCGCTTCATCCGGGCGGCCGGGAAGCGGCCGCTTTGCCTGCCGGGCGAATGAGCCGGCTGGGACTGATCGCCGGGGGCGGAGCCCTGCCGGTGTCGGTGGCGGCGCGCTGCGAGGCCGAGGGGCGGCCGGTGTTCCTGGTGCGGCTGACCGGCTTCGCCGATCCTCATCTGATCCGCTATCCCGGCATCGACGCCGGCATGGCCGAGATCGGCAAGGTCCTGTCGGCGCTGAAGAAGGCGGGCTGCACGGCCGTCTGTTTCGCCGGAACGGTCAGTCGTCCGGACTTCAAGTCCCTGAAGCCCGATCTGAAGGGCGCGACCCTGTTGCCCGGCATCATCGCCGCAGCGACGAAGGGGGACGACGCCCTTCTGCGCAAGATCCTGTCGGTGTTCGAGGCCGAGGGCTACGCCATCGAAGGCGCCGACGACATTCTGGGCGGCGAGACCCTGCCGGGCGGCGCCCTCGGGGCGGTTCAACCTACCGAGGCGCAGCTGGCAGACCTGAGGAAGGCGCTTCACGTCGCCGAGAAGGCGGGGGAACTGGATATCGGCCAGGGATCGGTGGTTTGCGACGGCCTGGTCCTGGCGGTCGAGGCCCAGGAGGGAACGGACGCCATGCTGGCCCGCGTCGCCGGCTTGCCCGCCGACCTGCGGGGCTCGCCGTCCGCGCGCAAGGGCGTGCTGGCCAAGGCGCCCAAGCCGATCCAGGACCTGCGGGTCGATATGCCGGTGATCGGCGCGCGGACGGTGGAGATGGCCGCCGCCGCCGGGCTGGCCGGGGTCGGCGGCGTGGCGGGCAAGCTGATCGTCATCGACCGCGCCGACGTCATAGAGGCGGCGGACCGGCTGGGCCTGTTCGTCTGGGGCGAAACGCGGTGAGCCGGCCTTTGAAGATCATGCTGGTCGCCGCCGAGGCCTCGGGCGACGCCCTCGGGGCCGGGCTGGCGACGGCGCTGAAGGCGCGGCTGGGGGCTGAGGTGACCTTTGTCGGCGTCGGCGGACCGCGCATGGCGGAACAGGGCGTCGAGAGCCCGTTCGACATCGCCGAGCTCTCCATCCACGGCTGGCTGGAAGGGCTGAAGGCCTATGGTCTGGTCAGGAAAAGGGTGGCCGACACGGTGGCGCTGGGCCTGGCCGAGAGGCCGGACGCGGTGGTGCTGATCGACAGCTGGGGCTTCACCATCCGGGTGGCCAAGGCCCTGCGGGCGGTCCTGCCGGGTGCGCCGCTGATCAAATATGTGGGGCCGCAGGTCTGGGCCTCGCGGCCGGGGCGGGCGAAGACCCTGGCGGCGGCGGTCGACCATCTGCTGGCCCTGTACGCCTTCGATGCGCCGTGGTTCGAGCGGGAAGGATTGGCCACCACGGTGGTGGGATCCCAGGCCCTGCACGTCGACTTGAGCGGCGCCGACCCGGCCGCCTTCCGGGCCTCGTGCGGAATCGGCGCCGAGGCGCCCCTGCTGGTGGTGCTGCCGGGAAGCCGGCCGTCGGAAATCCGGCTGATGACCCCCGTCTATGAGGCGGCCGTGGCGCGGCTGAAGGCCGCCGATCCGGCGCTCGAGATCGCCGTGGTCGCCGCGGGGACAGTGGCGGCCGACGTCACCGCCCGGGTCGCCACCTGGCCCTTCCGCGCCCATGTGGTCGGCGAGGACCGGAAATACGCCGCCATGCGCGCGGCCACGGTCGCCCTGGCCACCAGCGGGACGGTGTCCACCGAACTGGCCCTGGCCGGGGCGCCCATGGTGATCGCCTACCGCTTCCAGCCGCTCAGCTATGCGATCATGAAGCCGTTCTTCACGGGGACGTACGCGACCCTGTTCAACCATGCGGCCGACGAGGAGATCGCCCGCGAGCTGATCCAGAACGACGCCACGCCGGAGAAGGTGTCGGCCGAGGTGGGCCGCCTGCTGGCCGATCCGGAAGCGCGGCGGTTGCAGGCCGCGCGGCAGACGGCGGCGCTGGACCGGATGGGTCGCGAGGGCCGTGATCCTTCCGAGATCGCCGCGGACGCGGTCCTGAGGGTGATCGCAACGAAAAACGCCGGGGCCTGAGCCCCGGCGTTTCCCATTTCAGACCCGGTCTCAGCCCCGCGACTGGATCGGAACGTAGTCCCGCTCGGTCGGGCCCGTGTAGAGCTGGCGCGGGCGGCCGATCTTCTGGCCGGGGTCGGCCATCATTTCCTGCCACTGGGCGATCCAGCCGACGGTGCGGGCCAGAGAGAACAGCACGGTGAACATCGAGGTCGGGAAGCCCATCGCCGACAGGGTGATGCCCGAATAGAAGTCGACGTTCGGGAACAGCTTGCGCTCGATGAAATATTCGTCGTTCAGGGCGATGCGCTCCAGCTCCTTGGCGACCTGGAACAGGGGGTCGTTGGGGTCGCCGACGGCGGCCAGCACCTCGTCGGCGCTCTCCTTCATCACCCGGGCGCGCGGGTCGTAGTTCTTGTACACGCGGTGGCCGAAGCCCATCAGCTTGTACTTCTTGGCTTTCACGCCCTCGATGAACTCCGGGATCTTGTCCGGCGTGCCGATCTCCTTGAGCATGTTCAGCGCTTCTTCATTGGCGCCCCCGTGCGAGGGACCCCACAGGCAGGCGATGCCGGCGGCGATGCAGGCGAAGGGGTTGGCGCCCGACGAACCGGCCAGACGGACGGTCGAGGTCGACGCGTTCTGCTCGTGGTCGGCGTGGAGCATGAAGATGCGGTCCATGGCCTTGGCCAGGACCGGATTGACCACATAGTCCTCGGCCGGAACGGCGAAGCACATGCGCAGGAAATTCTCGGCGTAGCTTAGGTCGTTGCGCGGCGACACGAAGGGCTGGCCGATATGGTATTTGTAGGCGCGCGCCGCGATCGTCGGCATCTTGGCGATCAGCCGGATGGCCGAGATGTTGCGCTGGACCGGATCATGGATGTCCAGGCTGTCGTGATAGAAGGCGGAAAGCGCGCCCACGGTGCCGACCATGATCGCCATCGGGTGAGCGTCGCGGCGGAAGCCCTCGAAGAAGCGGTCGAACTGCGAGTGCAGCATCGTGTGCATGGTGATGCTGTTTTCGAACTTCTCGTACTGCGCCGCGGTCGGGAGCTCGCCGTGCAGGAGCAGGTGGCAGACCTCGATGAAGTTGGACTTCGAGGCCAGCTGGTCGATCGGATAGCCGCGATGCAGCAGGGTGCCGATGTCGCCGTCGATAAAGGTCAGGGCGCTTTCGCAGGACGCCGTCGAGGTGAAGCCCGGGTCATAGGTGAAGGCGTCCGTCGCCCCGTACAGTTTCCGGATGTCGATCACATCGGGGCCGGTCGAGCCCGAAAGCACCGGCAGGTCCACGTACTTGTCGCCGTAGGTGAGGGTCGCCGTGCCGGCGGGTTTGGCTTGTTCGGTCATATCAGCCCCTTGGTTCAGTCGGCGGCCTGACGCGGGGAGGCGACGGCCGCAGGGTGTGGGATAGATCAGATAGTCTGTTGCAGCGCATCATCCAAGCGCCCGAGGCTTTCTTCCCGCCCGAGCGCCGCCAGGGTCTTCGCAATATCAGGTGAAACCCCGTCGCCGGTCAGGGCTGCGCGGACCGCCGGGCCGATCTTGCCGAAGCCGACCGCCTCTTCCTCGGCGAACGCCTTGAGCTCGGCCTCGAGGGCGAAGACGTCCCAACTGGCGAACAGCCTGAGTCGGTCGCGCAGGCGGGCGATCCGCTCGCCCGATTCGCCGGTCAGCATGGGCAGGGCCTTTTCATAGATCTTCAGCGGCCGGACCTTGAGGGCGAAGCCGGTCTGGTCGGCCAGTTCCAGCACCGTTTTGGCCCGGTCCTTGATGAAGGGCATGGCCTGCAGCAGCCGGGCCTCGTCGTCGGGTCCCAGCGTGTGGCCGCGGGCGAGGTGGACGTCGAGCGTCATCTTGGCCAGCCGGTCATCGTCGGCGAGACGGATCCAGTGGGCGTTGACGTGGGCCAGCTTGTCGAAGTCCAGCCGCGCCGGCGCCTTGCCCACGCCGGTCAGGTCGAACCACGCCAGGGCCTGGGCGTCGTTGAACAGTTCGTCGTCGCCATGGGCCCAGCCCAGCCGGGCCAGATAGTTGCGCATCGCCTCGGGCAGATAGCCCATCTCGGCGTATTCATGCACCGCCTGGGCCCCGTGCCGTTTGGACAGTTTGGCCCCGTCGGGACCGTGGATCAGGGGGATGTGGGCGAAGCCCGGGCGGGTCCAGCCGAGGGCGTCATAGATCAGGCTCTGGCGGGCGGCGTTGTTCAGATGGTCGTCGCCGCGGATGACGTGGGTGACGCCCATGTCGTGGTCGTCGACCACCACGGCCAGATTATAGGTGGGCGCCCCGTCCGAACGCAGCAGGACCAGGTCGTCGAGGTCGTCGTTCGACCAGCTCACGATCCCCTGCACCTGATCCTCGACCGTCACCTGACCGGGGAGAGGACGACGGAAGCGAACAACGTGGGGCTGTCCAAGATCGTCGACCGAGGGCTCGCGGTCGCGCCACGGCGACTCAAAGGTGCGGCGTTCAGCCTTGGCGAGGTCGCGCAGGCGGCCGGTTTCCTCGGCCGAGGTGAAGTCGCGATAGGCGGCGCCGCGCTCCAGCAGCTCATTGACCACTTCACGGTGACGGTCAGCGCGGCTGTGCTGAAACACCGGCTCCTCGTCGGCGAACAGTTCCAGCCAGCTCAGGCCGTCGAAGATCGCCTTCACAGCGGCGTCCGTGGATCGCTCCCGGTCGGTGTCCTCGACCCGGATCAGAAACTTCCCGTTGCGTCCCTTGGCATACAAATAGTTGAAAAGCGCCGTCCGTGCGCCTCCTATGTGCAAGGAACCCGTCGGCGAGGGGGCAAAGCGCGTGACGACAGCGGGCGTGGACTCGGAGGGGGAGGTCATGGCGGGCGTTATAGCGCCGGCGCCGGCGAATCCCAGCCTCCGCGACCGCGTCCGCACCTTCCTCAACGAGCAGGTCGCCGCCCAGACCCTGCGCTGGCGGTTATGGGCGCCTGTCGCCTTCGGGGGCGGGTGCGCCGTCTATTTTGCGTTGAAGACCGAGCCGCCGGCGTGGCCGTTGATCGCCAGCGCTGTCCTGGCGACCGGCCTGTGGATCGGGGCGCGCCGGATCGGGCTCGCGAGGGTCTGGACCCTGTCGCTGATGCTGCTGGCCTGTTTCGCCCTGGGGGTCGCGGTCGCGAAATTGCGGACCGACGCAGTGGCGGCGCCGATCGCGCCCGCCCTCGACGGACCGACGGTGGTCGAGGGCTGGGTCATCGATGTCGATAGTCCGGGCGCGGCCGGGCCGCGGGTGGTGATCGCGCCGGTTCGCATTCGGGGGTTGGCGCCCGAAGCCACGCCGGAGCGACTGCGGGCCACGATCCGGGGCGCCGCGCCCGAACCGGGACAGGCGGTTCGGCTGTTCGCCATCCTCAATCCGCCGCCGGCCCCGGCCAGCCCCGGGGCCTATGACTTCGGCCGCAATGCGTATTTTCAGAGCATGGGCGGGGTGGCGTTCTCGCTCGGTGAGACGCGACCGGCCTATCTGCCGCCGCCGCCATGGGAGGTCCGGGCGGCCATGACGGTCAATGGCCTTCGCTATGATCTCGCGCAGCGGATCGTGGCGCGGCAGGGTGAGCGGACGGGCGGGGTCGCCGCCGCCATGACCACGGGTCATGAAGCCTGGCTGGACCCGGACCAGGTCGATGTGATGCGCGACTCCGGCCTGGCGCACATCCTGTCGATCTCCGGTCTGCATATGGCGGTCGTCGGGGGCTTCGCCTTCTTCCTCGTGCGGTTGCTGGTGGCGGCCTGGCCATGGCTGGCCTTGCGGGTGTCCGGCAAGAAGGTGGCGGCCTGGGCGGGGCTTCTGGCGGTCGGCAGCTATCTGGTCGTCTCCGGCCATCCGCCGCCGGCCGAGCGCGCAGCGATCACCGCGTCGATCGCCTTCATCGCCATCCTGCTGGACCGGCAGGCCATCACCATGCATGCGCTCGCCGTCGCCGCCTTCGTCGTCCTCCTGCTGCAGCCCGAGGCGATCGTCACCCCGGGATTCCAGATGTCGTTCGCGGCGACGGCGGCGTTGGTCGCCCTGGTCGAGGCCTGGCCGGTGCGGCCGCGCGAGATTTCCGCCCCCTGGCCGATCCTGCTCGTGCAGCGCGTCGGGGCCTGGCTGGGGATCGCCATCCTGGCAAGTCTGGTCGCGGGCGCGGCGACGGGGCCGTTCGCCATGCAGCATTTCAACCGGACGGCCATGTACGGCCTGCTGGCCAATCTGGCGACCGCGCCAGTGTCGGATTTCATCATCATGCCCGCCCTGGCGCTTGGAGCCATGCTGGAGCCGCTGGGGGCCGGGGCGCCCTTCCTGTGGCTGGCGGGGCAGGGGATCGGTCTGATGCTGGCGATCGGTGAATGGACGGCGGGCTTGCCGGGCGCGGTCAGGACCGTAGCCAGCGCGCCGGACTTCGTCCTGCCGATCGCCTTCGTTGGCGTGCTGTTCTGTTGTCTGTGGCGGGGGCCGTTGCGGTGGCTGGGCCTGCCGTTCGCGGCCGCGGTCATGCTGTGGCCGCGCGCGCCGAGCCCGGATCTATGGATTGGCGACGGCGGGACCAATGCGGCCTGGGTCGAGACGAGCGAGGCAGTCGTGATGCGGCCCGGCGTGCGGCAATTCGCGGTGGATGTCTGGTCGCGACGGCGCGGTCTGGCGCTGGCGGAGCGGCCGACCGGGGCTTGGGTCTGTACGCGGTTCTCCTGCGCGCCCGCCGAGCCCGGAGCCGGGCCGCTGTCCATGTGGTGGGGTCGACGGGCGCCGTCGCTGGAGCAGATCGACGCCCTGTGCCGCTCTGCCCCTGTCATCAGCGTCCGGGCTGCCGTGACCGTGTTGCCGCCAAGCTGCGAGGATCGGCTGGTGCTGGACGGGACGGACTACGCCCGGGGCGGGGCGGTCGAACTCTGGCGGGAAGGACCCGCCTCAGCCAACCGATGGCGAGCGGTCTGGTCGGCCGAGGTTCGCGGCGACCGGCCGTGGAGCAGGCTCGGCGACCCGGACGTCAGTGATAGCGGCGGATGAGCCCGACGAGCTTGCCCTGAACCTCGACCTGGTCGGGGCCGAAGATCCGGGTCTCATAGTTGCGGTTGGCGGGCTCGAGCGCGATCGAGGCGCCCTTCTTGCGCAGCCGCTTCAGCGTGGCTTCCTCGCCCTCGACCAGGGCGACGACGATCTCGCCCGAGGAGGCGGTGTCGACCGATTTGATGATCACCATGTCGCCGTCGAGGATGCCGGCCTCGATCATGGAGTCGCCTTCAATCTCGAGCAGATAGTGTTCCCCGGCGCCCAGCATGGCTTCGGGCACCGGATAGCGGGCGGTCTCGTGCTCGATGGCGGCGATGGGGGTGCCGGCGGCGATCTTGCCCATCAGGGACAGTTCGCGCGTGTCGTTGGCCGGTTCGGCCGCCATGGGACGGCCGCCGCCCTGGATGACCGAGGGTGCGAAGCCGGCCCGGCCGCGCGGCGCGCCCGCCGTGGCCTGGTCCGGCATCTTGACCACCTCCAGGGCCCGTGCGCGGTGCGCCAGACGCCGGATGAAGCCGCGCTCCTCCAGCGCCGTGATCAGACGGTGAATGCCGGATTTGGACGCCAGATCCAGCGCCTCCTTCATCTCGTCGAACGAGGGGGAGACGCCGGTCTCCTTGATCCGTTCATGGATGAACATGAGCAGTTCGTGCTGTTTGCGCGTGAGCATGGCGACCTCGGCGGCGAATCCCGTTGCGGGAACGCTAGCGGAACAAACCGCAAACGTCCACAGGGTGTTCCTGTGCTGTTCCGGTTAAGGTCCGGTTACCGGAGCAACGCCCGGATCGCCGCTTCCACATCCGCCTGTCGCATCAGGCTTTCCCCGACCAGCACCGCCTGGGCATGGGCGTCAGACACCCTCTGGACGTCGTCGGGGGTGAAGATGCCGCTCTCGGCGACCAGAAGCGCCCGGACGGGGCTCAGCATGGCCAGCCGTTCGGTGACGGCGAGGTCGACCTCGAAGGTCCGCAGGGAGCGGTTGTTGATCCCCACCAGATCGCCGCCCAGCTTGCAGGCGCGAGCCATTTCGGCCTCGTCGTGGGTCTCGATCAGGGCGTCCATGCCAAAGCGTTCAGCTTCGGCGAGAAGATCGGCGGCGAGGGCGTCGTCGATCATGGCGAGGATGATCAGGATGCAGTCGGCGCCGAGGGCGCGGCTCTCGGCCACCTGCCAGGGATCGACGAGGAAGTCCTTGCGCAGACAGGGCAGGGCCGTCGCGTTGCGGGCGGCGGCGAGGAAGGCGTCGTCACCCTGGAAGCTGGGGCCGTCGGTCAGGACCGAGAGGCAGTTCGCCCCGCCGCGCTCATAGGCCCGGGCCAGCTCGGGCGGGTCGAAGTCGGCGCGGATCAGGCCCTTCGAAGGGCTGGCCTTCTTGATCTCGGCGATCAGGGCCGGGCGGCCGGTTTTCTCGACACGGCGTTCGAGGGCGGCGCGGAAACCGCGCGGCGGCGAGGCGAGGCGGGCCAGCGACTCGACGGCGTCCTGCGATGTCGCCGCCTTGCGGGCGTCGACATCGATGCGTTTGTAGGCGGCGATGCCGGCGAGGACGTCGTTCAAGCGGGGTCTTCCTCGATCACGGCGTTGGTGGCCTCGACCAGATCGGCCAGGGCTTTCGCCGCGCGGCCGTCATCGATGACGGCGGCGGCGAGGGCCGCGCCGTCGGCGAGATCATGGGCGCGGTCGGCGACGACGAGGGCGGCGGCGGCGTTGAGCAGGACGATGTCGCGATAGGCGCCTGCCGTCCCGTCCAGAAGGGCGCGCAGGGCGGCCGCGTTTTCCTCGGCGTCGCCGCCGCGCAGGGCGGCCAGATCGGCGCGCGGCAGGCCGGCCTCCTCGGGCGTGACGGTGAAGCGGCGGACGGCCCCGTCCTTCCACTCCGCGACCTCGGTTTCGCCCGTGGTGGTCAGTTCGTCGAGGCCCTGGCCGTGGACGGTCCAGGCACGGGTCGCGCCGAGCCGGCCCAGCACCTCGGCCAGCGGCTCCAGCAGGCGGGGGTCATAGACGCCCATGACCTGACGTTTCGCGCCGGCCGGATTGGACAGCGGCCCCAGCAGGTTGAAGACGGTGCGGAAGCCGATCTCGGCTCGTACCGGCCCGACGTGGCGCATGGCGCCGTGATAGGCGGGGGCGAACAGGAAGGCGATGCCGGCCTCGTCCAGCGAGCGGCGCTGCTGCGCCGGACTGGCCTGCAGATTGACGCCCAGCACCGACAGCACGTCCGAGGAGCCGGATTTCGAGCTCATGGCCCGGTTGCCGTGTTTGGCGACCTTCAGGCCCGCGCCGGCGAGCACGAGGGCGGCGGCGGTGGAGATGTTGAAGGTGTGCTGGCCGTCGCCGCCGGTGCCGCAGGTGTCGATGGCGTCATAGGGGTGGTCGAGCGTCTTCGCGGCCTCACGCATGGCGGTGGCGAAGGCGGCGATCTCCTCGACCGTCTCGCCGCGGATGCGCAGGGCGGTGACAGCGGCGGCGACCTGGGCGGGCGTCGGTTCGCCGCGCAGGCAGGCGGCGAAGAACGCGTGGGCCTCGTCGGCCGACAGCACGCGGCCATCGACCAGCCTGGCGAGCAAGGGCTTGAAGGTGTCAGCCATCAGACCATCGCCGTGCGTTTGATATTGGCGAGGTCGAGGAAATTGCCGAGCAGGTCGTGGCCGTGTTCGGTGGCGATGGATTCCGGGTGGAACTGGACGCCGTGGAGCGGGCGGGTCCTGTGGGCCAGACCCATGATCTCGCCGTCGGCGGTCCAGGCGGTGACCTCGAGAACGTCGGGCAGGGTTTCGCGGCGCACGGCCAGCGAGTGATAGCGGGTGGCGGTGAAGGGCGAGGGCAGGCCCTTGAAGACGCTGCGGCCCTCATGCTCGATCGGCGAGGTCTTGCCGTGCATCAGGGCCTTGGCGCGGATCACCTCGCCGCCGAAGGCCTGACCCAGGGCCTGATGGCCGAGGCAGACGCCGAAGATCGGCATGTCCAGCGGCGCGGTGTCGAGGAGGGCGAGGCAGATCCCGGCCTCGTTGGGCGTGCAGGGACCGGGCGACAGCAGCACCGCCTGGGGCTTCAGGGCCCAGGCGTCGGCGGCGGTCAGGTCGTCATTGCGCACGACACGCGTCTCCGCGCCCAACTCCGCGAGGTAGTGGACGAGGTTCCAGGTGAAGCTGTCGTAGTTGTCGACGACGAGGATCATGGTCCGGCTTCTAGGGGGTGCGGGGGGCCGCGCCAAGCGGCTGTGACGGTAAGTCTTCGTTAACCGAACCCGTCCGAACTGGGGCCATCCAGAGGAGGGGTCCCGTGGCCGACACCAGCATCACCAAAGCCCGCACCCTGCTGACGCCCGCGGCGGCCCGACCGAACCCCTACGGCGCCCTGGGTGCGGCGGCGCTGGCGGCCATGGCGGCCGTGCTGATGGCCGGGGTGATGGTGCTCGGACCAGGCGTCCGGTTCGACGAGACGTCGGCTTCCGCCCAGCCCTAGCGGTTGCCGAACGGATAGCGCCAGGCATCGCCGGCCGCTCGCATGGGCGCGCGGGCCTTGGCGAGGGTTTCCGCATATTCGGCGGCCGGGTCGCTGTCGGAGACGACGCCGGCGCCGGCCTGGACGTGGATCTTGCCGTCGGCGAACAGGGCGGTTCTGAGCACGATGCAGATGTCGGCCTCGCCGCCCGCCGAAATGTAGCCGACGCCGCCGCCATAGCCGACGCCGCGCTTTTCGCTTTCCAGTTCGTCGATGATCTCCATGGCCCGCACCTTGGGCGCGCCGGACAGGGTGCCGGCGGGCAGGGCGGCCAACAGGGTGTCGACGGCGTCGAGGTCGGGATGGGCGTCGCCCTGGACCTCGGAAACGATGTGCATCACCGAGCTGTAGCGTTCGACGCGGAAACTCTCGATCACCTCGACCGTGCCCGGCGCGGCGACGCGGCCGACGTCGTTGCGGCCCAGATCCAGCAGCATCAGGTGCTCGGCGCGCTCCTTGGGATCGGCCAGCAACTCGGCCTCCAGCGCCTTGTCGGCCTCGGGCGTCTCGCCGCGGGCGCGGGTCCCGGCCAGCGGGCGGATGGTGACGCGGCCGTCCTTGAGGCGGACGAGGATCTCGGGGCTCGAGCCGGCCAGCTGGAATTCCCCGAAGTCGAGGAAGAACAGATAGGGCGAGGGATTCGAGCGGCGGAGGGACCGGTAGAAGGCGAACGGATCGCCGGCCCAGGGCGCGGCGAAGCGGTGGCTGAGCACGACCTGGAAGATGTCTCCGGCCGCGATATAGTCCTTGGCCCGGGCGACCATGGTCCCGAAATCAGCTTCCCCGACCGGTGAGCGGAAGGGGGCGATGGCGGTCTCGACCGGGGCGGGCAGGGCGGGCAGGGGGGCGCGGAGTTCGGCCTCGAACCGATCCAGTCGGGCCGTCGCCGCGTCGAAGGCCGCGCGGGCGTCCAGGCCGCTGTCGGGGTAGGCCGCGGAGACGAGCACGATCTCGTGGCGGACGGAATCGAAGATGGCGACCAGCGCCGGCCGGGTCAGAACCGCGTCCGGCAGGTCCAGCGGATCGGGATTGGGCGCGCCCAGCGGCTCGAGCAGCCGCACCATGTCATAGCCGAACACCCCGAACAGGCCGGCGGCCATGGGCGGCAGACCTTCGGGCAGGTCGAACCGCGACGCCGCCATCAGGGTGCGCAGGGAGGTCAGGGCGTCCGCTGGCTCGGGCTCGAACCGGCCGGCGGCGAGGGCCGTCCCGCGCGCCAGCTCGGCCGCACCGCCGCGGCAGCGCCAGACGACGTCCGGCTCGCGGGTGATGATGGAATAGCGGCCATTGACGGCCCCGCCCTCGACGGATTCCAGCAGGAAGGCGTGGGTCCGGCCGTGCCCGACCTTGAGGAAGGCCGAGACCGGCGTCTCGAGGTCATCGACCAGCCGACGGATGACGACCTGCGGCCGGTCCTGCGACCAGCCGCGCTCGAAATCGGTGACGCCGCCTTCGTCGTCCGCCGTCATTGCGCCGGCGCGGGGCCCGGCGATGCGGGGGCGGCGGGGGCTTCGGCCGGCAGGCCCAGGGAGGTGCGGGCCAGGGCTTCGTCGTAGGTCGCCTTGCTGCGGGCGGCGGCGGCGGCGATGGCCACCTCGCCCACGGCGTTGACGTGGTCGCCCGCCATCCGCTGACGGAACTGTTCGGCGACCGGCGCGGCGAGGGCCGGGACGGCCGCCGTGATGCGATCGGTGCGGCCGATGACGAAGGTGTCCTGACTGTTCTGCTGCGAGAAGGCTTCCCCGCGGCCGCTGGCGAAGACGCCGGCGATGACGCCCTGACCGTTCTGTTCGGCGGACTGGCGGTTCAGGCCGGTCCCGGTCTGGAGGTTGGCATTGACCGAGGCCGCGACCGCGGCCAGATCCTCGCCGCCGCGAACGCGGGCGGCCAGGGCGCTGGCGCGGGTGCTGAGCAGGCGCGCGTTCTCGCGCAGGACCCACTGCCGGGCCAGCGGCTCGCGGATGTCCGCGAGCGGCGGCAGGGCGGCGGGCATGACGTCATCGACGCGAACCACGAAATACTGCCCCTGTCCCATATCGACGACTTCGCTCTCGGCGCCTTTGCCCAGGCCCCACATGGTCTGGATCAGCTGCGGCGGCAGCGCCGGGTTGATCTCCTGACCGTTGCGGAGCTTGCCGTCCTCACGGATCGCCGGGATCTGGATCATCCGGGCGCCGACCTCGCGCACGGCGACGTCCAGCGCCTTGCCGTCCTGGCGGGCCTTCTCATAGGCCTCGACGCGGCGATAGACGGCCGCGCGGGCGTCCTCGGCGCGCAGTTCGGCGATCACCTGGTCGCGGACGTCGGCCAGGGTCGCGGCGCGGCCCGGCTGGATGCCGTTTACCTTGGCCACGACGAAGCCGACGCCGGCCTGGACCGGGGCGGACACCTCGTTGGCGGCCAGGCCGAAGACGGCGGCGGCCACGGCCTGGTCGCCCAGGGCGCTGCGGGGCGTCTGGTTGTATTCGGCGGGCTGGATGCCGTTGGCGCGCGCCACATCCGCGGGGGACTGGCCGCCGCGCAGGGCGTTGGCGATCCGGTCCGCGGCGGCGCGATCGGGCGCGGTCAGGGTGACGAAGGTGCGGCGCTCGGGCAGGGACAGGGCGTCGCGGCGGAAGTTGAACCGCTCCTCGATGCGGGCTTCGGTCAGTTCGGCCGCGGGGGCCGCGCCGTCGTCGAACAGCACGACCGAGGCGGTGCGGGATTCTGGCAGGCGCAGCTGGGCGGCGTTCTCGGCCATGAAGGCGGTCAATTGTGCGTCGGTCGGCGCGCCGGCCGTGCCGGCCATGGCCTGGGTGACGGTGAACCAGCGCGCGTCGCGGGTTTCCAGCGCCTGGCTGGCCAGGATGGCGCCGTAGATGCGCGGCAGGCGCATGCCTGCGCCCAGGGCGGCGCCGTAGTGCTGGGTGGAATACTGGTCGCGGAGCTGCGCCTCGAACATCTCCGGCGTGGCGTTGTTCTCGGCCAGGGCGGTGCGATACTGCTCCTCGCTGAACTGGCCCGTGACATTGTCGAAGAAGCCGGGGGCCTGGCGAATCTGGCGCAGGACCAGCTCCTTGCCGGGGCGGATGCCGGCCTTCCAGGCCCAGTTCACGAAGCCGAGCTGCTGCGACTTCTGCTCCAGGTACTGGCGCAGACCGCCTTCGCCGATCAGCTCCTCGAAGTCGAGCGCGCGGCCGGCCTGCTGCTGGGCCTGCTCGCGGATCCGATCCAGCTCGCCGCGGAACTCGCCCTGGCCGAGGCTGCGGTCGCCGGCGGTCACCACATGGCGGGGCCCCAGGTTCGCCAGCACGTCCATCTGCGATCCGCCGGTGACCAGCAGGCCGAGCGCCAGCAGGACCAGCAGGCCGATAGCCCATTTCGATTTGGCGAAGGTGCGGAAGGCGGTGAGCATGGTCGGTCCTGGCGGATCAGCGGCAAGGGTGCTGCTTGGCCTATAGGGTGTCGGCGCCCCGCACGGCAAGACGAAGGCGTGATTGTCGCGGCTGGTTCTCCCTCCCCACTTCGGGGGAGGGTGGTCGCGCAGCGACCGGGTGGCGGCGGTTCGGCGCGGGGAGCGGCGGCGCTTGCGTCGCCGAGCCCCTCCCACCCCGTCGTCGCTGCGCGCCGACGACCCTCCCCCGGAGGGGGAGGGAGAAAACTCTGGCGCATGACTCTGCGCCGCTTCGGCTGAAGCGGTCGGGGAGGGCGCGGAGCGGCCGGGCCTCGCCCGGTGCGAATGTGTTTTACCGTTTCGACGAAGCCTGACGTTGGCCGCCCTTCTGATCCGCCCGTGAAGTCACGGTCGGGAAGGGACGGCGCCGCTCCGCGCAGCCGTTTTCCACGCGCCCTCCGGTTGGCGGCCCTTGCTTCGGGCCTAGCCGGATCTCCGCCGCAGACATTGCTGGCTGCGACGCGCGGCGGACATGACTTGCGTCGGCGGCCCGCACATTCAGCGCGCGGCGAGCAAGCGGAAGGCCATCCATCGACCTCCGCGAGGACCCCCGGGGTATCCTTCCCCCGGGCTTCATCGCTCGACCACAGCCCGCCGACATCGGGGCGTTGGATCCGACGCCCTCCCCACCGACGGGATGGGCCGGAGTCTGGCATCGGGGCCAGCTATGGCGGGCTGTTGACGCTGCGTTTTTTGAAAGATGCATGGATTCAGAGGGTTGGATGGGCGGGATATGCTGACAATCGCCCGATTATAAGCAGTCCTTTCCCCCATTTCGGGGGAAGGTGGGCCGCAGAGCGGGTCGGATGGGGGTCTGTCCGCGTCGCAGTTATCGAGGAACGAGCCCGCCTCAACCAGCCCCCATCCGTCAGGCTTCGCGTGGCGCCTTCCCCCGTAAAGGGGAAGGGAAGCGATGGCGGTGTCGGTGATGCGGTATTTTAATACCGTTATTTAAAACGCCAAATATTTCAATGGAATAGGTACTATGCGTCCATTCGCGTCGTCTTGACCGGACGCCTGCGGTCCTCTATCAGCGCGCCTTCCGCTCGTCCCGGTCGTCGGGAAAGCCCACACGTTCGTCTGTCCCAGGAAACCCCGACAATGCTGAAGAGCACCACGGTCGCGCTGAAGCCGGCCGAGGTCACGAAGAAATGGATCCATATCGACGCCGAAGGCGTCGTGGTGGGCCGTCTCGCGACCTTCATCGCCAACCGTCTGCGCGGCAAGCACCGCGGCGACTACACCCCCCACGTCGATTGCGGCGACTATGTCGTCGTCACCAACGTCGACAAGGTGGTGTTCACCGGCAAGAAGATCACCGACAAGATCTATTACCGCCACACCGGCCACCCGGGCGGCGTCAAGCAGACGACCCCGGAGAAGGTCCTGAATGGCCGCTTCCCCGAGCGCGTGCTTGAAAAGGCCGTCGAGCGCATGATGCCCAAGGAGAGCCCGCTGGCCCGCCTGCAGATGACGCACCTGCGCCTGTTCTCCGGCGCCGCGCACAGCCACGAAGCCCAACAGCCGGAAACGATCGACTTCAAGTCGGCCAACTCCAAGAACACCCGGAGCGCCTGAGCATGACCGACGTGACCGCTGAAACGCCCGTCGTCGAGAACGACGCCGCCAACACCGCTCCGGCCGCCACCGGCTTCGACGCCCTGCGTGGCATGGGCACCGTAGGCGCGGGCGAGGAACACCCCGTCTACGTCCAGAAGCTGGACGCCCAGGGCCGCGCCTATTCGACCGGCAAGCGCAAGAACGCGATCGCCCGCGTGTGGATCAAGCCCGGCTCGGGCAAGATCACCATCAACGGCAAGGATCAGATGCAGTATTTCGCCCGCGAAATCCTGCGCATGATGATCGCCCAGCCGCTGGAAGTGACCGACCGCCTGACCCAGTTCGACGTCGATTGCACCGTGCAGGGCTCGGGCCTGTCGGGCCAGGCCGGCGCCATCCGCCACGGCCTGTCGCACGCCCTGACCCACTATGAGCCGGCGCTGCGCCCGGTCCTGAAGCCGCACGGCTTCCTGACCCGCGACAGCCGCGTCGTCGAGCGCAAGAAGTACGGCCGGGCCAAGGCCCGCAAGTCCTTCCAGTTCTCGAAGCGCTAGGCCGTTTCACGATACGGTTTGGAATGGGGCGCTTCGGGAAACCGGAGCGCCCTTTTTCTATGTTGTTTTTCCTTCTCCCGTTGGGAGAAGGTGGCCCGGAGGGCCGGATGTGGGTCGGCTGGCGACCGTCGGCGCAAGCCGTGCCCGGTCAGCGAGGCGGCTTTCGCCGACTGACACAGACGACCCACACCCTTTCGCGCAAGAACGACGGCTTCGCCGCCGTGCGCTCAAGCCCTCTCCCATCGGGAGAGGGATCGGAGATGGAATGACCCATACGATCTTCATCGACGGCGAGGCCGGGACCACGGGGCTGGAGATCCGCGAGCGGCTGGAGGCGCGCGGGGATCTGGAGTTGATCCTGCTGGGCGACCGGCGGCGCGACGTGGCGGCGCGTCGGGAGGCGCTGAATGGGGCCGACGCGGTGATCCTGTGCCTGCCGGATGAGGCGGCGAAGGAGGCCGTGGCGATGATCGCGAACCCCGGGGTGCGGGTGATCGACGCCTCGACGGCGTACCGGGTCGATCCGGCCTGGACCTATGGCTTCGCCGAGATGGCCCACGGGGCGGGCCGGATGAGTCAGGCCGAGAAAATCGCGGGGGCGACGCGGGTGTCGAACCCGGGCTGTTATCCGACCGGTTTCATCGGCCTGGTGCGGCCGCTGGTCAGCGCGGGGATCATTCCGGCGGGCTGGCCGGTCACGGTCAATGCGGTGTCGGGGTACTCGGGCGGCGGCAAGGCGATGATCGCCGAGTTCGAGGCGGCCCCGGGGTCAAGCCCCGGGGTGACGAAGCGCGATGCCTTCCGCGCCTATGGCCTGTCGCTGAAGCACAAGCATGTGCCGGAGATGACGCTGCACACGGGGCTGGAGCGGCCGGTGCTGTTCGCGCCGGCGGTGGGGGCCTACCGGCAGGGGATGCTGGTCGAGGTTCCGCTGCAGCTGGCGGCCTTGCCGTCGTCGCCCTCGGTCGAGGTGGTGCACGGGGCGCTGGTTCAGGCCTATGCGGACTGCCGGTTCGTCGAGGTGATGGAGCTGGAGGAGAGCGAGGCCCTGACCGGGATCGATCCGGAGGGGCTGAACGGGACCAATTCCATGCGTCTGCATGTGTTCGGCGACCGGGCAGGGGAGCAGGTGCGGCTGGTCGCCTTGCTGGACAACCTGGGCAAGGGTGCGTCAGGGGCGGCGGTGCAGAACCTGAACCTGATGCTGGGGCTGGGGGAGGGGACGGGGCTGGTGTGATCCCGCTTTCGTCATCCCGGGGGGCGTAGCGACCCCGGGACCCAGCGGCGCCCGTGAGGGCGAAGCTGTCGCGGACACCCTGCGTGGACAGATCGACTTCGGCGCCGCTGGGTCCCGGGCCTTCGCCGGGATGACGAAAGCGGAGGGATACTTGAAACTTCCGCCCCGGCGCCGACGTATCTCCCATCATGACCCAGCTCTCCCGTCGCGCCCTTCTGACCACCGCCGGCGCCGTCGCCGTCACGGCCTGCACGCCACAGGGCGCCGACGCCTCGACGGCCCAGTACGCCAGTTCGCCGTTCCGCCGGATCACCGACGCCCAGTGGCGCGAGCGGCTGCCGCGGGCGGCCTATGACGTGCTGCGGCGCGAGGCGACCGAGCGGCCCTACAGCAGCCCGCTGAATGACGAGAACCGGCGCGGGACCTTTGTCTGCCGGGGCTGCGACCTGCCGCTGTTCCGCTCGCAATGGAAATACGACAGCGGCACGGGCTGGCCCAGCTTCTATGAGGTCATCGCCGCCAATATCGGCACCAAGACCGACTTCGCCATCGGCATTCCGCGCACCGAGTATCACTGCGCCCGCTGCCTGGGGCACCAGGGGCATCTGTTCATGGATGGACCGCGCCCGACCGGAAAACGCTACTGCAACAACGGCGTGGCGCTGAAGTTTCAGGCGGCCTGACGGCGGGCCTTGAGGGCGGATTCGGCCGTGGCGCCGAACCAGATCGAGGCGATGATGACCAGCAGGCCGTAGTCGTGGCCCGGCCAGAAGACCGGCACGGCCGCCGAGGCGATGACCATCATGGGGAACAGGGCGGCCCAGACCGCCGTGCCGGGGGCGTCGGGGTGGATCATCGGCGGGCGCGGCGCGATCTTCATCATCCGCAGCATCACCGGGTTCAGCAGCACGAAGCCGCCGGCGCAGATGACGGCCAGCAACGGGTTGCGGACCAGGCCGAGGGGCGGGCCGTAGACGATGGTGGTGATGACCACGAGCGCCAGGGCCAGTCCGGTGGTGATGGCCAGCAGCAGGTTCGGTTCGAGACGCTTCAAGACTTCACTTTCACATAGGAGCCCGGCGCCGGTTCTATCGGGGAAAGCGGGCCCTTTTCGGGGTCGCGGGCCGGGACCCAGTCGCCGGACCGCTCATGCAGCCAGGCGGCCCAGTGCTCCCACCAGCTGCCGGGATGCTCGACGGCCTTCGCCTGCCATTCGGCGAGGGTCGGGGGCAGGGCGTCATTGATCCAGTGCTGGTATTTCTTCGCTGACGGCGGATTGACCACCCCGGCGATATGGCCCGAGCCGGCCAGGGTCAGGGTGACGTCGGCGCCCGAGAAGGCGCGGGCCGAGCGATAGACCGAATTCATCGGCGCGATATGGTCCTCGCGGCTGGCCTGGAAATAGAGGGGAATGGTCACCTTCGACAGGTCGACCTTGACCCCGCCGATGGTGAACTCGCCCCGGGCGAGGCGGTTCTGGCCGTACATGGAGCGGAGATAGTCCATGTGCAGCTTCTTCGGCATGCGGGTCTGGTCGGCGTTCCAGAACAGCAGGTCGAAGGCGGGCGGATCCTTGCCCATCAGATAGTTGCTGACGAAGAAGGACCAGATCAGGTCGTTGGCGCGCAGGGCGTTGAAGGTCTCGGCCATGGCGGCGCCGGGCAGGACGCCGCCGGCGGCGTCCATCTGCTGCTCGATCTCGCCCAGCCAGTGCTCGTCGGTGAACAGCAGCAGGTCGCCGGCCTCGGCGAAGTCATGCTGGGCGGCGAAGAAGGTGTTGGCGGTGACGCGCTTGTCGCCCTTCGCCGCCATGTGGGCGAGGGCCGCGCCCATCAGGGTGCCGCCGATGCAGTAGCCGACGGTGTTGATATGCTCGGCCTGCGACTGCTCCAGCGCCTTCTCGACGGCGCGGTAGATGCCTTTTTCCAGATAGTCGTCGAAGCCGAAGCCGGCCTTGTCGATGTCCGGATTGACCCAGGAGCAGACGAAGACGGTGAAGCCCTGGGCCGAGAGCCAGCGGATCATCGAGTTTCCGGGCTGCAGGTCCAGGATGTAGAATTTGTTGATCCACGGCGGGAAAATCAGCAGGGGGATGGCGCGCTGTTTGTCGGTGGCGGGGTCGAACTGGATCAGTTCGAACAGTTCGTCGCGCCAGACGACCTGGCCCGGCGCCGTGGCGACGTTCTCGCCGACGACGAACTGGCCGTAGTCGGCCTGGCTGATCTTCAGCTTGCCGGCGCCGCGCTCCATGTCGGCGGCGAAATTCTGCATCCCCCTGACCAGCGATTCGCCGTTGGACTCGGCCAGGGCCTTGAGGGCGACCGGGTTGGAGGCGAGGAAATTGGCGGGGGAGAAGGCGTCGGTGAGCAGTTTGGTGAAGAATTCGGCGCGGCGCTTGGTCAGGGGATCGACGTCCTCGACGCTGGAGACCAGGCCGTTCATCCAGTCGGCGGTGACCAGATAGGACTGGCGCATGACGTCGAAGGCGGGGTTTTCGGACCAGGCCGGGTCCTTGAACCGCTTGTCCTTCGACGGGGCGGCGGTGGTCTCCTCGCCGGCGGCGCGGCGGGTGGTGGAGGCCCACAGGTCCATGTAGCGGTTGAACAGGTCGGCCTGGGCGGCGAACAGCTTGTCGGGGCGCGAGGCCAGGCTGGTCATGACCGAGTTCATGGCCGGCCCGACGTGGAAGGGGTCCGGCGACAGGGCGGCGGGGCGATCGGCCTGGGACAGGGCGGCCTCGGCGATGGCCGACTGGGCCGTCATGGCGGCCTTGGCCAGGTTCATCGACAGGGTTTCGAGCATCTGCCGCTGGTCGGCGCCGGGGAAGGCGAAGGCGTCGGCGGCGGGCGCGGCTGCTTCGGGCTGCGGCGTCGGCTGCGGCGTCGGCTCCGGGGGCGGCTCGGGCGCGACCTTGACCTTGGCCGCGCGGGGGCGCGGGGGCTTGGCCGAGGTCGGACGGCCGGATTTGCGCGGCGCGCGGGGCGGGGCGTCGGCGGTCGGTGGGCTTGGACGCTTGGCCATGGTCAGCTCCGGAAGTCGTCAGGATCGGTCGCAGGCGCCGCGCGCGCCCTTCCGCCTGTCGCGATCATGGCATATGACCGCCCCTGAAATGAACGCGCCGATCCGGAAAATTGCAGCCGTGATGTCCGCAATCGTCGCGAGCGGCGGTCTGACCGCCTGTGTCCGCTCGTTCGACCCGGCGATGGATGACGGTTTGCCGATCACGCCGCGGGTCCAGGTCCTGGTGGACGCCAACCGCGCCTATCCCGCCTGGGCCGACTTCCCGCGGGTGACCGAGCCGCTGCCGGAGCCGGTCGTCATCGCGGCCCAGGTCAATACGCTGAAGGTCACCGGCGGCGCGCTGGCCGGCGAGGCATCGCGCATCGACTGGCAGACCACAGGCGACCCCGAGACCTTCGCGGCCGAGGTGCAGGCGCGGGTCGACTCGGTCCCGGTCGCCCCGGTGACGGCGGAGACGCTGGCTGAAATCGACGACTTCGTGCGGCGCGCGCGCGAGCGGGGACGCGCCCCGCCGCCGGTGGATCGCAGCCGCTAACCCCCAACCCCTGCTCGCCCGGACCACAGAATCCGGGAACCCTCGTCCCAGGAGACACCTCATGGCCAATCCGGCTCCCTATGCCTCGACCCTGGCGGCTGACGCCGCGCGGGTGACCGAACTGGCCGCCATCGCCAGCTATGCCGGCATCGGACGGGGGGACGAGAAGGCGGCGGACCAGCTGGCGGTCGACGCCATGCGCACGGCGCTGAACGCCCTCGATATCGACGGCAAGATCGTCATCGGCGAGGGCGAGCGCGACGAGGCGCCGATGCTGTACATCGGCGAGAAGGTCGGCACCGGGAAAGGGCCGGCCATCGATATCGCCCTGGACCCGCTGGAAGGCACGACCCTGACGGCCAAGGCCATGGCCAACGCCCTGTGCGTGCTGTCGATGTCGCCCGGCGGCGGCATGCTGCACGCGCCCGACACCTATATGGACAAGATCGCCATCGGGCCGGGCTTCGCGCCCGGCACCGTCGATCTGGACATGAAGCCGCAGGACAACGTCCGTTCGCTGGCCTCGGCCAAGGGGGTGAACCCCTCGGAGATCACCGTCTGCGTCATGGACCGGCCGCGCCACGCCGAGCTGATCGCCGCCCTGCGCGAGGTCGGGGCCAAGGTGGTGCTGATCACCGACGGCGACGTGGCGGGGGTGATCCACACGGCCGAGCCGGAGACCGGGATCGATCTGTATCTGGGCTCGGGCGGGGCGCCGGAGGGCGTGCTGGCGGCCAGCGCGCTGAAATGCGTCGGCGGCCATTTCCAGGGCCGGCTGATCTTCCGAAATGACGACGAGCGGGCGCGGGCGGCCAAGACGGGCGTGACCGATCTGGACCGCAAATACGACCTGCACGAACTGGTGTCCAAGGACGCCATCTTCGCCGCCACCGGTGTGACCAAGGGGGCCATGCTGGACGGGGTCAAGGTCGCCGGCGGATTCGTCTCGACCCATACGCTGGTGATGGATTCCTCGACCCGGACGGTTCAGCGCATCCGCACCATGCGGCCGCTCTGATGGCGGACGGGGGCGCAGGCTCCGCCTTCGGGCCGGCGTTCCTGGGCGTGGCCCGCTCCCTGTCCGGCCGCGAGTGGCGGCAGAGGCCCGCCGAGGCCGGGTTGATCCGGTCCCATATGCAGACGCTGGATCTGGAGGAGCCGCTGGCGCGGGCGCTGGCGGCGCGGGGCGTGCGGGCCGACCAGGGCGCGGACTTCCTGCAGCCGACGCTGAAGGCGCTGTTTCCGGACCCGTCCAGCTTCATGGACATGGACGCGGCGGCGGACGCCATCCTCGACGCCCTGCAGGCGCAGGCTTCGATTCATGTCTTCGCCGACTATGACGTCGACGGCGCCTCGAGCGCGGCCCTGCTGGTGCGCTGGTTCCGGGCGCTCGGGGCCGAACTGCCGATCTATGTGCCGGACCGGGTGACGGAAGGGTACGGACCGAGCGCGCGGGCCTTTGACACGCTGAAGGCTTCGGGCGCCGATCTGGTCATCACCGTCGACTGCGGGGCGGCGGCCAATGAGGCGGTGGCCCATGCGGCGGCGATCGGGCTGAAGGTGGTGGTCATCGACCACCATATGATGCGCGAGCATCCGCCGGTCTGCGCCGCCGTGGTCAATCCGAACCGGCCGGGCTGCAATTCGGGGCAGGGGAACCTCGCCGCGGCGGGGGTGGTGTTCGTGCTGCTGGCCGCGTTGAACCGCGAGGCGCGGCGGCGGGGCATGTTCGCCGACCTGAAGGAGCCGGATATCCGGCAGTGGCTGGATCTGGCGGCCATGGGGGCGATCTGCGACGTCACCGGCCTGACCGGGTTCAACCGGGCGCTGACCAGCCTGGGCCTGCGGGTCATGTCGGACTGGGGCAATCCGGGGCTGCGGGCGCTGCTGGCGGCGGCGGGGGCCGAGCCGGGGCCGGCCAAGTCGAACCATGCGGGCTTCATCCTGGGTCCTCGCATCAATGCGGGCGGGCGGATCGGCAAGTCGGACCTCGGGGCGCGGTTGCTGTCGACGGATGATCCGGTGGAGGCGGCGGCGCTGGCGCGGGAACTGGACGCGCTGAACATCGCCCGGCGGGAGGTCGAGCGGCAGGTCACGGAACAGGCCACGCGCATGGTGGAGGCGACCGGGGCCCATGCCGACGGCTCGGCCGTGGTGGTGGTCGAGGGGGCCGAATGGCATCCCGGCGTGGTCGGCATCGTGGCCGGACGGCTGCGCGAACGCTGGCGCAAGCCGGTGGTGGTGATCGGGGTCGATGCGGTGAACGGGATCGGCAAGGGTTCGGGCCGGTCGCAGCCCGGCATGAACCTGGGCAAGGCGGTGCAGGCGGCGTGGGAGAGCGGCGTGCTGATCGCCGGGGGCGGGCATGCCATGGCGGCCGGCCTGACCGTGCGGGCGGACGACATCGAACGGCTGCGCGATTTTCTCAACGAGCGGATGGCGGGCGAACAGGCGGCGGCGGACGCGCTGGACCATGTCGAGATCGACGCCCTGATCGATCCGGGCGCGGCGACGCGGGGGCTGTTCGAACAGTTCGAGCAACTGGCGCCTTTCGGCCCGGCCAATCCCGAGCCCTTGTTCGCCCTGGAGCACGTTCAGGCGCGTGACGCCGCGGCCATGAACGGCGGCCACGTGCGCTGCCGGCTGGTCGGGGCCGACGGGGCTTCGGTGAAGGCCATCGCCTGGCGTTGCGCCGATCTGCCCGGAGGGCAGGCGCTTCTGTCCGGCCAGGGCGGGCTGAGCGTGGTCGGGCGGCTGAAGGCCGATGACTGGAACGGTCGGCGCGGCGTGCAATTCGAGATCGAGGACGTGGCTGATCCGCGGATGGCGTAACCGATCTCCCGGCTGCCCCCTCCATCTCGTCGGCTGCGCCTCCGAGCCACCTCCCCCTTTGCTTCGCAAATGGGGAGGAGAAGGGGTTGCACGCCCCGGAATCGGCGGCTATATCGCCCGCTCTCCGCGCAGCGGTCCCTTCGTCTATCGGTTAGGACGTCAGGTTTTCAACCTGAAAAGAGGGGTTCGATTCCCCTAGGGACTGCCAGCGCGGAGCCTCTTTCCGACATCGCCTGTCGTATGTGAGGCCGAGCCTTTCAGGGGCCGGCGCGTTGCACTGCTGTGTCCGGGTCCCGGACGAATCTGGCGGCCCGCTCGATATGTCCGAAAATCCAAACCTGACCGAGGCTCTGACCGCCGGAACCATATTGATGGTCGAGGACAATGCGGAGGTCCGGTCCATGGGCGAAACCCTGCTGGTCGATGCCGGCTATTCGGTTCACACCGCCGGGGACGCCGCCGAGGCGCTGTCCATGGTCGAGGCCGGTCTGGCGTTCGACCTGCTTTTCACCGACATCGTCATGCCCGGTGAGCTGGATGGAGTCGGGCTGGCGGCGGCAGTCGCGCGGCTGAGGCCGGCGACGCCGGTCCTGCTGACGACGGGCTGGGCGGATCGCGCCCGCAGCCAGGCCGATCAACGTCCGGACACGGATCTGATCGCCAAACCGTACCGTCAGACCGACCTGGTCGCGAAGATTCGCGGCCTGCTGGACCGGGGCGCGGGGCGCGCCCGCGCCTGACTCATTTCGCTTTTACGGCGAAACGGGTGTTTTTCGCTTTTCCGGGCTTCACAGAACCGTGTTAAATAAGCCTGTCCGCACCGGTTGCGGGCAGGGGGAAGATTGTGTCGGACTACGAGGGCGTTGAGACCGCCGCGACTGTGCGGATCGCCGGTCGGGTGAAATGGTTCGATCCCGGCAAGGGGTACGGCTTCATCGTGCCGGATGACCCGAGTCTGACCGACATGAAGGATGTGTTGCTCCACGTCTCCAGTCTGCGCGACGCGGGACGCGACGCCGCGGCCGAAGGCGCGCCCATAAGTTGCGAATGCGCCCGTCGACCCAAGGGCTGGCAGGTCACCGAGGTTCATGATCTGGGCGAGGGCGATCCCGAACTGGCCGCCGCCCCGCGCCGTACCGGCTATGAGGGGCTCAAACAGACGGCCCGCGAGGCCGAGGACGCCCTTCCGCTGTCCGGCGAGCCGATGGAGCCCGCCGTCGTCAAATGGTTCAATCGCACCAAGGGCTACGGATTCGTGGTGCGCGATGGCGAACCGGGGGATATCTTCGTCCATGTCGAGACGTTGCGCCGCTGCGGCCTGGATGACCTGCTGCCCGGCGAGACGGTCTCGGTGCGATTCGCCGAGGGCCCCAAGGGGTTGGTGGTCGCGGAAATCAGACCGGGCGGATGAATCCTTCGCCCCAGTGAGGGTGGATCGGTGATGTTGAACCGTCGTGGACTTGCCGGCGCCGCGCTCGGCCTGCTCTTGCTGGCCGCCTGCGCGGCGGGAACGCCACGCGACGCCAAGGGCGACCCGCTTGAGGCGCTGACCGTCACCACCTCCAGCGGCGAACACCGGTTCATGGTCGAGATCGCCGACGACGAGGCCGAGCGCCAGCGCGGCCTGATGGAGCGGGAGCCGCTCGCCGATGACCGCGGCATGCTGTTCCAGTTCCCCGATGTGGCCGAGCGCGGCTTCTGGATGCGCAATACGCCCAGCCCGCTGGACATCATCTATATCGACCCGCGCGGGCGGATCGTCTCGATCGCCAAGAACGCCACCCCCTATTCCGACGCCGTCATTCCCTCGAACGGGCCGGCCAGCGGGGTCCTGGAGCTGCGCGCCGGCCGCGCCGACGAGATCGGGGCCCGGCCCGGGGACCGGGTCAGCCACCCCTTCTTCGCCGAATAGCCAAACCACGCGTTGCGGCGCAGGGCCGAGTGTGCCAAATCCCGCCGCCGGAGTGTAGCGCAGCCTGGTAGCGCATCTGGTTTGGGACCAGAGGGTCGGAGGTTCGAATCCTCTCACTCCGACCATTTGCCTTGTGTGGCTATCGCTACGCGCGCGGCGCTTCGCTACTTGAGCCACGTCGTCTGTGAGAGAAGAAATGCTCGCTCGCATCTATCGCCCCGCCAAGACCGCGATGCAGTCCGGCAAGGCCTCTTCCAGAGGCTGGCGGCTGGAGTTCGAGCCGGCGACGGCGCGGACCATCGACCCGCTGATGGGCTGGACCAGTTCGACGGACATGAACGGTCAGGTGCGGCTGAGCTTCGATTCGGCCGAGGAGGCGGTGGCCTATGCCGAGCGGCACGGCATTCCGTTCCGCCTGCACGAGCCGCAGGATCCGCCGTTGATCCTCAAGGCCTATGCCGACAATTTCGCCACCGGCCGCAAGGTGCCCTGGACGCACTGAGTCAAAGAGCGCCTACCGCCCTTCGGGCTACTTGAGGCGCGGTGGTTTGCGCCCCGCGCGGTTCGCGCTACTTCAGCCCCGGGCGCCCATAGCTCAACCGGATAGAGCACCCGCCTTCTAAGCGGGATGTTGCAGGTTCGAGTCCTGCTGGGCGCGCCATCACTTCACGTGATTTCCGAAATCTGCCGGCCGGCGGGTCGCGCCCGGTCAGCTGATCGCGGCGCGCCAGGCGGCCAGTCCGGCCTCGAGGTCGGCGATGAGGTCGGCCGGGTCCTCGAGCCCGACATGGAGGCGCAGCAACTGGCCGGGCAGGGCCGGCGGCGTCTTGCGGGCGGCCAGCTGGCCGGTCTCATGGGTGATCAGGCTCTCAAACCCGCCCCAGGAATAGCCGAGGCCGAACAGCTCCAGCGCCGACATCAGGGCGTGGGCGGCGGCCTCGTCGCCGCCCCGCATGACGAGGCCGAAGAGGGAGGCGGCGCCGGCGTAGTCGCGCGTCCACAGCGCATGGCCGACCGAGCCGGGCAGGGCGGGATAGAGGATGTCGGCGACCTCGGGCCGGTCGCGCAGCCAGTCGGCCACGACGTGCGCGGACCGGGCCTGCTCCTGATAGCGCAGGGGCAGGGTGCGAAGACCGCGCAGGGCCAGCCAGGCGTCGTCCGGCGAGACGCGCCAGCCCAGATCCTCGAGCGTCTCGGCCATGGGGCGACCGAGGGCCCGGTCGGCGACGGCGATGGAGCCCATCAGCAGGTCGGAATGGCCGGAGACATATTTGGTCACGGCCTGGACGCTGACGTCGACGCCGTGCGCGAGCGGCCGGAAGGCCAGGCCGGCGGCCCAGGTGTTGTCCATGACGGTCAGAACGCCGCGCGCGCGGCAGGCGGCGGCGAGGGCGGGGACGTCGAGCATCTCGAAAGTCAGGGACGACGGCGATTCGATCAGCAGCAGACGGGTGCGGTCGGTGAGGGCGGCGAGAATGTCGTCCGTCGTCGCGGACGGATCATGGAAGGCCGTGGTGATTCCCCGCGCGCCCAGGTGCCGTTTCAGGAACCGGCGGCTGGGACCATAGAGGGCGTCGGTGGTCAGGACCTCGTCGCCGTGACGCAGCAGGGCGGTCAGGGGCACGGTGACAGCGGCGAGGCCGGACGGGACCAGCCAGGCGTCCGCGGCGCCTTCAAGCCCGCACAACAGGTCGCGCAACTCGCGGGCGGCCGACAGATCCTCGATGCCGTAGACCGGACCCTGGCTCTCGTCGCGCATGGCGGCGGGCGAGTCGTTGAGCAGGGTCGAGGCGCGCTCGACCGGCGGGGCGACCGGTCGGCGGCCCCGGCCGCGGCGGGTGGCGGAAGCGATCAGGCGGGTGCGGTCGGTTCGATCGGTCATGCGCGCCGGAACTGAGGGTTGCGGTTCAGGCCCCAAAGGCCTCTAAAGCAGGCGGGGCGCAAGGTCTGACGAATTTCGGCGAGGCGCGGATGCGGACACGATCGGTGGGACAGGGGACAGCGGCGGGCGTCGCGGCTTCCCTTTTGCTCGTGCTGGCGGTGGCCGCCTGCGGACGAGGCGAGCGCCCCATCGACGCCGACGACGGCGCCGATCCCGTCGCCCAGGCCCAGACCGCCGCCCCCGGTTTCGCCAGTCCCACCCTCGCGGCCATCAAGCGGCGCGGCCGACTGAACTGCGGCGTGCATGAAGGGCTGGTCGGCTTCGCCTATACCGACAACCGCGGCGACTGGCGGGGCTTCGACGCGGACTTCTGCCGCGCCCTGGCGGCGGCGGTGCTGGGCAACGCCAATGCGGTCCGCTTCGTGCCCCTGACCGGCAGCCAGAGGTTCGAGGCCCTGCGCAGCGGCCGGATCGATGTGCTGTGGCGGTCGACCTCCTGGACCCTGACCCGCGAGGCGAAGGAAGGGGTGCGGTTCGCGGGGGTCAACTACTATGACGGCCAAGGCTTCCTGGTGCGACGGGCGCTGGATCTGGCCTCGGCGGCCGAGCTGAACGGGGCGCGGGTGTGCGTGCAGCGCGGCTCCACGTCCGAACTGAATGTGGCCGACTGGTTCCGCGAGCGCGGACTGGAGTACACCCCGGTCGTCAGCGCCAATGAGGAGGCGGCGCGGGCGGCCTATGCGCGCGAGGACTGCGACGCCTTCAGCGCCGACGTCTCGGCCCTGGCGGCGGCGCGGACCACCCTGTCCAATCCCGAGCAGCACACCATCCTGCCCGACGTCATCTCCAAGGAGCCGCTGGGACCGGCGGTCAAGCGGGGCGACGAGGCCTGGACCTCGGTGGTGCGCTGGACCCTCAACGCCCTGATCCTGGCCGAGGAGCTGGGCGTGACTCGGGACAATGCCGAGGAGATGGCCAGCCAGTCCCGCAACGCGACGGTCCGCCGGCTGCTGGGCCGGGAGGGCGAGGTCGGACAGATGCTGGGGCTGCGCAATGACTGGGCCAAGGCGGCGATCGAGGCGCAGGGCAACTACGGCGAAATCTTCGCGCGGAATGTCGGCCCGGATTCGCCGCTCGACCTGGCCCGCGGGCTTAACGCACAATGGAACGCAACGCCGGGCGGGCTGATCTACGCCCTGCCGATTCGATAGGACGCCGGGACAGGCGCCAGGGGGAATGATGGAAACGACGAAACGCGGCGGGGTCCCGCTCTATCTCTGGATGCTGATCGGCTTCGCCGCCGGCATGGGCGGCGGCCTGTATGTCAATCTGATGGGGCTGGAGGTCATCCCCTGGGTGATGGACCTGATCCAGGCGGTCGGTCAGATCTTCCTGCGCCTGCTGTTCATGCTGGTCCTGCCGCTGCTGTTCGCGGCGCTGGCGGTCGGGGTCGCCGAGATGGGCGATCTGAAGTCGCTGGGCCGGGTCGGGTTCAAGACGCTGGTCTTCACCGTCATGGTCTCGGCCATCGCCGTCGGCATCGGCCTGGGCATGGTCAACTACTTCCGGCCGGGCGACGGCGTCGATCCGGTGCTGGCGCAACAGTTGCTGACCCAGGGCGCCGAGGGCGCCGCCGCCATCGTGGGCAACGCCCCGACCAGCATCGAGGCGGGACAGTTCTTTCTCGACATGATCCCGTCGAACGTGTTCACCGCCGCGGCCGAGAACCAGATCCTGCCGGTCATGGTGTTCGCCCTGATCTTCGGCATCGGCATGGTCATGGCCAAGTCGAAGGCGACGGACGCGCTGCAGGAGACCCTGCAGGGCCTGTTCGAGGTGATGATGAAGCTCATCAACCTGGTCATCAAACTGGCCCCGATCGCCATCGCCGCCCTGATGTTCAATCTGGCGGCGGTGTTCGGCTGGGACCTGTTGATCCGGCTGGGGGCCTACGCCGCCGTCGCCGTGGGGGCGATGGCGATCCATATGTTCATCGTCTACCCGCTGCTGGTGTGGATTTTCGGCGGGATGAACCCGTTGAAGTTCGCCAACGGCGTGCGCGAGCCGTTCGTGGTGGCCTTCTCCACCGCCTCGTCCAACGCCACCCTGCCGATCGCCATCAAGGCGGCGGAAGAGAAGCTGAAACTGCCGCGCCGCATCTCGCGCTTCGTGCTGACGGTCGGCGCCACGGCCAACCAGAACGGCACCGCCCTGTTCGAAGGCGTGACGGTGCTGTTCCTGGCCCAGTTCTTCGGCATCGATCTGAACATCCAGCAGCAGCTGGTCGTGATGCTGGTCTGCATCCTCGGCGGCATCGGCACGGCGGGCGTCCCGGCGGGATCGCTGCCGGTCATCGCCCTGATCCTCGTGATGGTCGGAGTGCCCGCGGAAGGCATCGGCCTGATCCTCGGCGTCGACCGCTTCCTCGACATGTGCCGCACCACCCTGAACGTCACCGGCGATCTGGTGGCGGCGACGGTGGTGTCGCGCGGCGAGACCGACGATGTGGTGCCGGACGATCTGCCGTTGCCGGCGGTCGCGCCCCCGAACTAGAGACCTCGTCCGGACAGGTGACTCCGGCCGCCGGGTGCTGGCGGCCGGAGGCGTGGCGGTCAGGCTGTTACGACCTCGGTGTCCGCCCGTCCGCCCCATTCGGCCCAGCTGCCGTCGTAGAGGCGCGATGACCGGCCCAGCTCGGCGAGGCCGAGGCTGAGGATGGCGGCGGTGACGCCCGAGCCGCAGGTGGTCACGACGGGGCGGTCCGGATCGACCCCCGCGGCGCTGAACGCGGCCGCCAGCCCGACGCCCCGCTTCATCGTGCCGTCGGCATTCAGGATGGCCGGGAACGGCAGGTTCAGGGCGCCTGGCATATGACCGGAGCGCAGGCCCGCCCGGGGCTCGGGGGCCTGACCGGCGAAGCGGTCGGCCGCCCTGGCGTCCAGCACCTGACCCGCGACGGAGAGGGTGGCGCGGACGTCGTCGAGGTCGGCGACCATGTGCGCCCGCGCGGCGGGCTCGAACGTCGCGGGCGGGCGCGGGGTCGCCGGGCCTGACTCCGTGGCGCGACCCTCAGCCAGCCATTTCGGCAGGCCGCCGTCCAGCACCCGGACATCGCCTGCGCCCATCGCCCGGAGCATCCACCAGACCCGCGCTGACGACCGGATGCCGACGGTGTCATAGACGACGATGCTGTCGTCGGCGGCGATGCCGAGGGCGCCCATCCGCGCCGCGAAGACGGCGGGTCCCGGTAGCATATGCGGCAGGGGGCTGTCGGGGTCGGAACTGGCCTCGAGATCGAAGAAGAGGGCGCCGGGCAGGCGGGCGGCCTCGAAATCAGGGCGGCCGTCGCGCCCGTCCAGATGCCAGCTGGCGTCGATGAGTCGAAGGTCCGGCGCGTCCAGGCGGGCGGCGAGGTCGGCGGTCGGGATCAGGGGGGACGTCATGCTTCAGCCTTAGCATCCGGCCGGCCCGTGGGTCAGGTCCGGGTCAGGGCCAGCTGGATCACATCGGTGCGGGCCGAACGGAAGCCGGCCTCGCAGTAGGCCAGGTAGAACCGCCAGAGCCGCCGGAAGCGCTCGTCGAACCCGCCCATGCGCCGGATGTCGCCCCAGGCCGCCTGGAAGCGTTCGTCCCAGAGCTTGAGGGTTTCGGCATAGTCCTGACCGAAGCGCTCGACATCGCTCCAGCCGAGGCCGGCGCGGTCGATGACCGGCTTCAACCGGTCCTCGGACGGCAGCATCCCGCCGGGGAAGATGTATTTCTGGATGAAGTCGGTGCGGCTGTTGTAGTCGTCGAACAGAGCGTCATCGATGGTGATGATCTGCAGCCCGGCCCGGCCACCCGGCTCCAGCACCTGCTGGATCTTGTCGAAATAGGCCGGCCAGTACTCCTGGCCCACGGCCTCGAACATCTCGATGGAGGCGACGCGGTCGAACCGGCCCTGGACGTCGCGATAGTCGATCAACTGGATGTCGGCGCGTTCGGCCAGTCCGGCGTTGAACATCCGCCGGCGGGCGAAGTCATACTGTTCCTGCGAGATCGTCACGGCGGTGACCCGCGCGCCGACCTCGCGGACGGCGAATTCGGCGAAACCGCCCCAGCCGCAGCCGATCTCGAGCACCGACTGGCCGGATTGAAGCGCCATCAGCCGGGCGAGCGAGGCGTATTTCTCTCTCTGGGCCGCGTCCAGCGCCATGCCGGCGCGGGTGAACCGGGCCGAGGAATAGGTCATCGTCGGGTCCAGCCACGAGGCGTAGAAGGCGTTGCCCAGGTCGTAGTGGGCGTGGATGTTCTTCTTCGAACCGGACCGGCTGTTGCGCCGGCGCTTGTGCGACAGCCAGTTGATCGCCCGCATCAGCGGATTGCCGTCGGCCAGACGGCGGATGTGGTCATAGTTGTGGGCGAAGGACTCCAGCAGGGCGGCCAGCTGCGGGCTTTCCCACTCGCCGGCCATGTAGCCTTCGGCGAAACCGATATCGCCGGAGGCCAGCACGCGGCGGGCGAAGCGATAGTCCTTGATGTCGAAGATCGCCGTCGGCCCCGGTTCGGCGCCGTCCAGCTGGTGAACCTCGCCGTTGGGGAGCAGGACGGTCAGGCGGCCGAAGGTCCAGTTGGCGGCCAGCAGGCGCAGCAGCAGCGTGAACCCGCGCGGGGTGCGGGCGGTCGTCTCGATGCGCTCGGCGGTGACCGACGTCATGACGGGAAAGGTTGGGTGTGGGCGGACCACCCGTCAATCCCCTTCGGCGGCGCGACCGGCGACCACGGTCGCGAGGGCGTCGAGCGCGCGCTTGCGGGCGACGTCGTGGTCCACGACGGGGCGGGGATAGTCGGCGCCGAGCCGGACGCGGGCGTCGCGCAGGACTTCGGGCGGCGCGGTCCAGGGCGCGTGGAGCCAGCGGTCGGGGACTCCGCGGAGCTCCGGAACCCACCGGCGGACATATCGGCCGTCTGCATCGAATTTCTGCCCCTGGGTGACCGGATTGAAGATTCGGAAGTACGGGGCGGCGTCCGCTCCGGATCCAGCGACCCACTGCCAATTTTGCACATTGGAGCCGAGATCGGCGTCGACGAGCGCATCCCAGAACCAGCGCTCGCCCTCCCGCCAGTCGATCAGCAGGTGTTTGATCAGGAAGGAGGCCACGATCATGCGTACGCGGTTGTGCATGATCCCGGTCGCCCAGAGCTCGCGCATTCCCGCGTCAACGACCGGATATCCGGTCTGTCCGCGCTTCCAGGCCCTGAGCCCGGCGGCATCGTCGCGCCAGGGCATGGCGTCGTATTCGGGGCGGAAGGCCTCGGCCGTCATCCGCGGGAAGGCGTGCAGCAGATGGGCGGAGAATTCGCGCCAGCCGATCTCGGCGATGAATTTGTCCGCCTCGGCGGCGGGAACCTTGCCGGCGGAGACAGCGTCGCGGGCGGCCCCGATGGCGCGCCAGGGGCTGAGTTCGCCGAAATGCAGATGCGGCGACAGGCGGCTGGTCGCGGCCTCGCCCGGGCGATCGCGGCCGACGGAGTAGGATTTCAGGCCTTTGGCGATGAAGGCCGAGAGGGCCTGCGAAGCCCCGGCCTCTCCCGGGGTCCAGTCGAAGCCGCCGGACCAGTCGGGGCGGGTCGGGTGCAGGCCCCAGCGGTCGATGTCGTCCGAGGCGAGGCCGGACGGGGTCGCGACGGCGCGGGGCCCGGTCGTGTGCGGAGGCGGCTCAGCCGTGGCGAGCAGGGCCTTCAGGAAGGGGGTGAAGACCTTGTACGGCTGGCCCGAGCCGTTCAGCACCCCGCCCGGACGGCACATCAGGGTTCCGTTCCAGCCCTTGCAGTCGACGCCTTCCGCCTGAAGGGCATGGGCGATGTCGGCGTCGCGGGCGAAGGCGTCGGGCTCGAACAGGCGATTCATGTGGACGGCGTCGGCGCCGGTCTCCGCAACCAGGCGAAGCAACTCGGCCTCGCTGTCGCCGCGGCGAAGGATCAGCCGGGCGCCGCGCTCCCGCAGGGCGGCGTCGAGCGCGCGCAGGGATTTGTCGAGCCACCAAAGGGAGGCGGCGCCCATGGGGCGGACGCGGGAGCCCTGATCGAGGATGTAGACGGGGATGATCGGCCGTCCGGTCTCCGCGGCGTGGTTGAGGGCCGGATTGTCGGCCAGACGCAGGTCCTGACGGAACCACAGGATCACCGGTCGGTCGTCGGCCTTGGTGGTCATGCGTGCGGGCTCCGTGATAGCTTGCGAACCTGTACGTTCGACGCCACCTGATGGCCGCATGAGTGCGGCATCGACCGCGCGTCGCCAAGCCGCAAATCCGGGAAACTCGCCTTGTCCAAGCCAAACGCCATCATCGATATCAAGGACGGGCTGAAACGCCCCGTGTCCATCGGCGGCGGCCAGAGGATCGTCTTCATCGCCGGCCCCTGCCAGCTGGAGAGCCGGCAGCACGCGCTGGAGATGGCCCATGCGCTGAAGGAGATCGGCGAGCGGCTGAACGTCGGCGTGATCTACAAGACCAGTTTCGACAAGGCCAACCGGACCTCGGCCAGCGCCGCGCGGGGGTTCGGGCTGGAAGGCTCGCTGCCGATCTTCGCCGAGATCCGCGAGGTCACGGGCCTGCCGGTGCTGACCGACGTCCACACCGAGGAGCACTGCCGGATCGCCGCTCAGGCGGTGGACGTGCTGCAGATCCCGGCCTTCCTGTGCCGCCAGACCGACCTGCTGCTGGCCGCCGCCGCCACGGGCAAGGCCATCAACATCAAGAAGGGCCAGTTCCTCGCCCCCTGGGACATGAAGAACGTCATCGCCAAGGTGGTCGGGGCGGGCAATCCCAACGTCATGGCCTGCGAGCGGGGGGCCAGCTTCGGCTACAACACCCTGGTCAGCGACATGCGGTCCCTGCCGATCCTGCGCGAGATCGGCTGTCCGGTGGTGTTCGACGCCACCCACTCGGTGCAACAGCCGGGCGGGCAGGGGACGTCCTCGGGCGGGCAGCGCGAGTTCGTGCCGGTGCTGGCCCGCGCGGCCGTGGCCGTGGGCGTGGACGCGGTCTTCATGGAGACCCACCAGGACCCCGACAACGCCCCGTCGGACGGGCCGAACATGGTGCCGCTGGACCAGTTCGAGGCGCTGGCCGCGGATCTGATCGCCTATGACGACCTGACCAAGGCGCGGATGGCGAAAGCCGTCTGAATCCGATAGGCCAAGGGGATGGCTGAACGGACGCTCGATCTCGGACAATTGCAGGCCCTGCTGGAGCGGCTGCGCGGGCTGAAGATCGCCTGCGTCGGCGACCTGATGCTGGACCGCTATGTCTATGGCGAGGTCAGCCGGATCTCGCCGGAGGCGCCGATTCCCGTGCTGCAGATGCGCCGGACGACGGCCATGCCGGGCGGGGTGGGCAATGTGGCGCGCAATGTCGCGGCGCTCGGCGGAATCGCGCGGCTCGGCGCGGTCGCGGGCCGGGATTTCGCGGGCGACGAACTGGCGGCGCTGGTCGCGGCGGAGCCGGGCATCGAGGACGCGGTCGAGCGTCGCGCCGGGGTGGCCACCATCGTCAAGACCCGCTTCGTCGCCGCCGGCCAGCAACTGTTGCGGCTCGACGAAGAGGCCGCCGCCCTGATGGGCGACGAAACCGAAGCCTTTACGGGCGCTTCCGTCTTTCTTCTGTCAGATTACGCCAAGGGCGTGGTCAGCGATCTGGTGATCGCCCAGGCTCTGGCGGCGGCGGAGAAGACCGGCGCGCCGGTGGTGGTCGATCCCAAGGGACGGGACTTCGCCCGCTATGGCGCGGTCGATCTGATCAAGCCGAACGCCAGCGAACTGGCCGGGGCCACGGGCCTGCCGGTCGAGACCGACGCGGAGGTCGAGGCCGCCTTGAAGGCCTTGCTGCACGCCACCACGGCGAAGGCGGTGGTGGTCACGCGGGCGGGCAGGGGGATGAGCCTGATGCGGCGCGGCGGGGCGGTTCAGCATTTCCCCGGTCGGGCGCGCGAGGTGTTCGACGTCTCGGGCGCCGGCGACACCGGTCTGGCGGCGCTGGGACTGGCGCTCGGCGCCGGCGCCTCGCTGGAGACGGCGGTGGAGTTCGCCATCCTTGCCTCGGGCGTGGTGGTGGGAAAGGCGGGCACGGCGGTCGTCACGCCCGCCGAACTGATCGACGCCGAGATGAGCCAGCACGCGGCCGGGGCCCACGCCAAGGTCATGCCGCTGGAGGAGCTGGCGCATGTGGTCGAGGGCTGGAAGCGGCAGGGGCTGAAGGTCGGCTTCACCAATGGCTGTTTCGACATCCTGCACCGCGGGCACGTGGCCTATCTGGCCCAGGCGCGCGGCTGGTGCGACCGGCTGGTGGTGGCGCTGAACACGGATGCGTCCGTGCGCCGGCTCAAGGGCGAGGGGCGGCCGATCAATGATCTGGACAGCCGGGCGGTGGTGATCGGCGGGCTGCAGTCGGTGGACCGGGTGACGGCCTTCGATGATCCGACCCCGCTGGCCCTGATCGAGCGGCTGCGGCCCGATGTGTTGATCAAGGGCGCGGACTACACCCGCGAGGGAGTGGTCGGCGGCGATCTGGTCGAGAGCTGGGGCGGGGAGGTCAGACTGGCGACCTTCGAGGACGGCTATTCGACGACGAAGACGATCAAGAAGATGAAGGACGAAACATGAGCCGGCGCATGATCGTGGTCACCGGCGGGGCGGGCTTCATCGGCTCCAACATCGTCGCCCGCCTGTGCGCCGAGGACCGGCGCGACGTCGTCGTCTGCGACCGGCTGGAAGAGGCGTCGCTGGGCAAGTGGCGGAACATCGCCAAACATCCGGTCGCCGACTTCTGGCAGCCCGAGGAGCTGTTCGAACAGCTGGAGCGGCACGCGGAGTCGATCGAGGCCGTGGTGCATATGGGGGCCATCTCCTCGACAACCGAGCCGGACGCCGACCTGATCCTGCGCACCAATTTCACCCTGTCCCGCGACATCTGGGACTGGTGCGCCCTGCGCGACGCGCGGATGATCTACGCCTCTTCGGCGGCGACCTATGGCGACGGAGATGGCGGGTTCGAGGACGATGACAGTCTTGAGGCGCTGTCTGCACTCAAGCCACTAAACGCCTATGGTTATTCGAAAATGCTGTTCGATCAGTATGCCGCGCGCCAGTCGGACCGGGGCCAGTCGCCGGGCCAGTGGGCGGGGCTGAAATTCTTCAACGTCTATGGCCCGAACGAGGACCACAAGGGCGGGATGAAGTCGGTCGTGGCCCAGATCTGGCCGAAGGTTCAGGCCGACGAGCCGGTCACCCTGTTCCGCTCGCACAATCCCGCCTATGCCGATGGCGGCCAGATGCGGGACTTCGTCTTCGTCGATGACGTGGTCGATATCGTCGAATGGCTTCTCGACACGCCGGGCGTCTCGGGCGTGTTCAACGCCGGTTCCGGGCAGGCGCGGTCCTTCCTCGACCTCGCCCATGCCACCTTCGCCGCGGCGGGCAAGACGCCGAAGGTCGAATACGTCGATACGCCGGAGAGCATCCGCGACAAATACCAGTATTTCACCGAGGCGCGGATGGAGCGGGTGCGGGCGGCGGGCTTCGAGGGGCAGGCGACGCCGCTGGAGGAGGGCGTCCGGCGCTATGTGCAGTCCTTCCTCGCCACGGCGGACCCGTATCGATGAGGATCGCCCGGATGAGCCTGCGCCAATGGGCCGGCTGGACCGGGCTCACGATTGTCTTGTTGCTGGCCGCGGCGGCAGCGGTGTGGCGCGGCGATATCCTGAGGGCCGGTCTGGACCCGCAGGTGCCGTTCCAGACCTATACGCCGCCGCCGGCCCCGGACTATGCCGAGCCCACCGCCTGGGCGTTGCAGGACGTGCGCGGACCGGGGTCGGGATCGGCGGCGATCTTCTTTGTGCATTCGACCACCTATGACGGCGGGCAGGAGTGGAACGGCCCGATCGGCGATCCGGCGGCCGACGCCTGGCTGAACCGGGTGGTCCTGCCCAACTACGCCGGACCGTTCGCACGGGCGGGCGCGATCAGCGCCCCGCGCTATCGCCAGGGCAGCCTCTACACCCGGCTGACCCTGCGCGACGACGCGCGGGAAGCGCGGGCCTTCGCCTGGCGCGACATCGCCGCCGCCTTCGACAGCTGGATCGCCCGTCACCCCGACGGGCCGATCGTGCTGGCGGGGGTGGAGCAGGGCGGCGATCTGGTCGAGCGGCTGGTGCGCGAGCGGGTGGCCGGCGATCCGGCCCTGCGCTCGCGGCTGGTCGCGGTCTATCTGATGGATGTGGTGGTCGCCGCCGACGGCCTGTCGCCCCGGGTCCCGGCCTGCGAGAGCCGCGACCAGGCCGGCTGTATCGTCGCCTGGTCGCCGGTCAGCGAGGACAATGACGGGGCCGGCCGCCGCCGGCTGCGGCGCGCGCTGGTGTGGGATGATCGTGGCCGGCTGGTCGATCTGGGGGATCGCGCGGCCCTGTGCGTCAATCCGGTGACCGGCTCGACGGACACGGACCCGGTCGCGGCGCGGCTGCACCACGGCGCGACCAACGCCACGGGTCTGGAGTGGGGCGCGCGCCCGGCCCTGATGGCCCGCGAGATCGCCACCCAGTGCCGGGGCGGCCTGCTGCGCCATACCGAGCCGAAGACGGAGTCGTTCCGCGAGACCGGCGGGTGGGCGGACCGGAGAAAGTCACGGCCTTACAATCTGTTCTATGGTGATATTGAAGCGGATGTTGAGGCGCGGACGGCTGCGTGGCGAGCGCGCGGACCGGCCTAGTCGATCCCCGGGCGGTCATTCCGCCAGTCAAACAACGCTTCCAGCACCTGCACGGCCTCGCCGCGCGGGGACGTCAGGTCCGGATCGCGGCCCAGGACCAGCCGGGCGTCGTCAGCGGCGGCCAGCAGCAGGGACCGGTGCCGGATCGGGTCGGCGAAGCGGTAGGCGGGGAAGCCGCTCTGTTTCAGGCCCAGCGGATCGCCGCCGCCGCGCAGGCGGAAATCCTCCTCGGCGATCTCGAAGCCGTCCTCGGTGCGGCGCAGGGTTTCGAGCCGCATCCGCGCCGTCTCTCCCAGTCCGTCATCCCCGCCGCCGTAGAGCAGGATGCAGGCGCTGGCCTTGGCGCCGCGGCCGACGCGTCCGCGAAGCTGATGTAGCTGGGCGAGGCCGAAGCGGTCGGCGTGCTCGATGACCATGATGGTGGCGTTGGGCACATCGACGCCCACCTCGACCACGGTGGTGGCGACCAGCAGGGGAATGCGGCCGTCGGCGAAGTCGGTCATGACGACCTCGCGATCGGCGCCCGGCATCTGGCCGTGGGCGAGGCCGACGTCGACGTTCAGAATGCGGCGCAGGTCGGCGGCGCGGGCCTCGGCGGCGGCGAGGTCGACGGTCTCGCTCTCGGCCACCAGCGGGCAGATCCAGTAGGCCTGGGCGCCGCCGTCGATGGCGGCCTTGAGCCGTTTCGCGACCTCGCCGATGCGGGCCAGCGGCAGGACGGCGGTGGTGACCGGCGTGCGGCCCGGCGGCTTTTCGGTCAGGCGCGACACCTCCAGTTCGCCGTACTGGGTCAGCTCGAGCGTGCGCGGGATGGGGGTGGCCGACATGGTCAGCAGGTGGACGCCGCCGGTGCGGGGGTCGCCCTTGGCCTGCAGCCGCTGACGCTCGTTGACGCCGAAGCGGTGCTGTTCGTCGATGACGGCGAGGGCCAGCCGGTCGAAGCGGACGGCGTCCTGGAACAGGGCATGGGTGCCGATGGCGACCTTCGCCTCGCCCGAAGCGAGGGCGGCGAGGCGGGCGCGGCGCTCGGCCGGGGTGTCGCGGCCGGTCAGCAGGATGGTCGGGACGCCGGCGGCCTCGAGCATCGGGGCCAGGCGCTGCCAGTGCTGGCGGGCCAGGATTTCGGTGGGGGCCATCAGGGCGGCCTGGAAGCCGGAGGCGGCCGTGTCCGCCAGGGCGAGGGCGGCGACCGCCGTCTTGCCCGAGCCGACGTCGCCCTGCAGCAGCCGGCCCATCTGTTCGCCGGAGGCCAGATCGCGGCGGATTTCGGCGACAGCCCGCGTCTGGGCGCCGGTCAGGTCGAAGGGCAGGGCGGCCAGCAGATGGGCGGAGGCCTCGCCGGGGGCGATGCGGGGGCCGGGCGTGATCTGGCGGGCGCGGCGGCGGCGGGCGAGGGCCAGCTGGTGGGCCAGCAGTTCGTCATAGGCCAGCCGCTGCCGGGCCGGGGCGTCGGGCTCCAGCTCGGGTTCGCAGGTCGGCGCGTGCAGGGCTTCAAGGGCCGCGCGCCAGCCCGGCCAGCGGTTCTTCGCCATCCAGGCCGGGTCCTGCCATTCCGGGAGGTCGGGCGCGTGGGTCAGGGCCGCCTGCGTCAACTTTCGCACCACCCGCGACGACAGGCCCTGGGTCGCGGGGTAAACCGGCTCGATAGCGGCGATGTCGCCGGCCTGTTCGAGGGTGAAGATGTCCGGATGGACGATCTGGACCTCGGCGTTGAAGCGTTCGACCTTGCCCGAGACCAGCCGCTTCTGGCCCTTGGGCAGCAGGCGGTCGATGTGCTGGGCGGAGCCGCCGAACCAGATCATGTGGACGAAGCCGGTGTCGTCGGACGCGCGCACCTTGATCGGGACGCCGGGTTTGCCGGGGACGATCAGGCGGTCGATCATCACCTCGAAGATCCCGACCTGCCCCTCGATCGCGTTTGTCGCCGTCATCGGCCGGCGCACGATCAGGCCGGATGGCGACAGGAACAGGACGTCGCGGACCAGCGGCCCGGCCAGTTTCTGGACGAGCGGCAGGATTTTTGGCCCCACGCCCTTCAGCGTGGAGACCTCTGCGAAGAGGGGAAAGAGAATCTGCGGCCTCATGGACCGACAGCATAGCTGGCGAAAGCGCGTCTGGAACGCTATCTCACCGCTCCTGTTTATGACCGACCGGGCAAGGAACCTTGTGGCCGATATTGACGCACGTCTGAAGCAACGACTGGGCCGGATCACCTTCCGGGCGTGGCGGCGCGGGTTCCGCGAGGCCGATCTGGTGCTGGGCCCTTTCGTGGATCAGGTCGGGCCGACGCTGGACGAGACCGAACTGGATTCGCTGGAGGCCCTGCTGGCCGAGGACGACGATCACCGGCTGTATGCCTGGATCACGGGCACGGAGCCGACCCCTGAGGTCCATGAAACGCCCGTGATGAGCCGAATCCGCGACTTCATGCGCGACCATGTCGCCGCGGCCGTGGCCGAGGGCGCGGGCTGATGGACGGCGCTCTTCCCAAACGCGGCGACCAGGAGCTGGGCGGGGCGCCCGAGGGCCTCGACGCCCTGACCGTGGCCGAACGGTTGAAGGCGGACGGCGGCGTCGGCGTCTTCGTCGCCCGCGACTACGCCCGCATGGGCGAGTTCGTGCAGGCGTTCGGCTTCTTTGCCGACGGCGTTGATGTGGTGGAGTTTCCGGCCTGGGATTGCCTGCCCTACGACCGGCTGAGCCCGACCTCCTCGGTGTCGGCCGAGCGAATGGCGGCCCTGACCCGGCTGGCGCAGCGGGCCCCGGGCGACCGCACACCGCTGTTGCTCGTCACCACGGTGAGCGCCGCCATGCAGCGGACGCCGCCGCGCGAGGTGACCTCGGGAGCCGGGTTCGGGACCACCGTCGGGCTGGACCTCGATACGGCGGCGCTGGAGCGGTATTTCGCGGCCAACGGCTATATGCGCGCCTCGACCGTGTCGGAAAAAGGCGAGTTCGCCGTGCGCGGCGGGGTCATCGACGTTTATCCGCCGGGGTTCGACGAGCCGGTGCGGCTGGACATGTTCGGCTCCGAGCTGGAGTCGATCCGCACCTTTGATCCGGACACCCAGCGCTCGACCGGCCAGCGCCGCGAGGTGCATCTGGCGCCCGTGTCCGAGGCCCTGCTCGACGCCGACAGCATCTCGCGCTTCCGCACCGGCTATCTGGGCCTGTTCGGGGCGGCGGGGGACGATCCGCTGTACGCCGCCATCAGCGAGGGCGCGCGGCGGCAGGGGATGGAGCACTGGCTGCCGCTGCTCTACGACCGGCTGGAGACGCTGTTCGACTATCTGCCCGACGACGCGCGGCTGTTCATGGACAACCAGGTCGAGGCGGCGCGGGCCGAGCGCTGGACCCTGACAAAGGACGCCTGGGAGGCGCGGCGCGACGCGGCCATGGGCAAGGGCGGGGCCGCGTATCGGGCCCTGCCGCCGGAACGGCTGTATCTGCCGGAGGCCGACTGGAACAGCGCCCTGGCGGGGCGGTGGGTGCGGCGGCTGTCGCCGCTGCAGGGGCCGGGCGAGGACGCCGGCGGCCGGCTGGGACGCAGTTTCTCGGCCGAACGGGCGCAGGACAGCGTCAACCTGTTCGAGGCCGTGGCGCGGCATGCCCAGGCGCTGAAGACCGCGGGCAAGCGGGTGCTGTTCGCCTCATGGTCCGAGGGCTCGTCCGAGCGCCTGGCGGCGATGCTGGCCGACCACGGGCTGGAGCATGTGGTGGCGGTGCGCAACTGGGCCGATGTCCAGTCCGCGCCGAAGGACATCTATCTGCGCGGGGTCCTGCCGGTCGAGCACGGCTTCGAGACTGATACGATCGCCGTCATCTCCGAGACGGACATGCTGGGCGACCGGCTGGCGCGGCCGCGCAAGAAGCGGCGGGCGTCGAACTTCCTCGCCGAGGCCTCGGCCCTGACGACCGGTGATCTGGTGGTGCACCTGGATCACGGCATCGGCCGGTATGAGGGTCTGAAGACGCTGGAGATCCAGGAGGCGCCGCACGACTGTCTGGAGCTGCTCTACGCCGGCGACAGCAAGCTGTATCTGCCGGTCGAGAACATCGACCTGCTGACCCGCTATGGCTCGGAGACAGACGGGGCGCAGCTGGACCGGCTGGGCGGCGCGGCCTGGCAGGGGCGCAAGGCCAAGGCCAAGGCGCGGCTGCGCGACATGGCCGAGGGGCTGATCGCCCTGGCGGCCAAGCGTTCGCTGCGCACCTCGGCCGCCATTACGCCGCCGCACGGCCTGTTCGACGAGTTCTGCGCCCGCTTCCCCTATGAGGAGACGGACGACCAGCTGAACGCCATCGGCGATGTGCTGGAGGACCTCGGCAAGGGCACGCCGATGGACCGGCTGATCTGCGGCGACGTGGGCTTCGGCAAGACCGAGGTGGCGCTGCGGGCGGCCTTCGTGGTGGCCATGACCGGGCAGCAGGTGGCCATCGTCTGCCCCACGACCCTGCTGGCGCGGCAGCATTTCAAGACCTTCAGCGAGCGGTTCGCCGGCTGGCCGGTGACGGTGCGGCATCTGTCGCGGATGGTGACGGCCAAGGACGCGGCCGAGACGCGGGCGGGGCTGAAGACCGGCGCCTATGAGATCGTCGTCGGCACCCACGCCGTCCTCAGCGAGCAGGTCGGGTTCAAGGACCTGGGCCTTGTTATCGTTGATGAAGAGCAGCATTTCGGGGTCAAGCACAAGGAGAAGCTGAAGGGCCTCCGCGCCGACGTTCATCTGCTGACCCTGACGGCGACGCCGATCCCGCGCACGCTGCAGATGGCGCTGTCGGGCATCCGCGAGATGTCGATCATCGCCACCCCGCCGGTCGATCGCCTGGCGGTCCGGACCTATGTCACGCCGTGGGATCCGGTGCTGGTGCGCGAGGCGCTGCTGCGCGAGAAATACCGCGGCGGCCAGGCCTATTATGTCGTGCCGCGCCTGAGCGACCTGCCGGATATCGAGCAGTTCCTGCGCGAGAAGGTGCCGGAGATCAAATTCGTGGTCGGCCACGGCCAGATGTCGCCGACCCAGCTGGAAGACGTGATGAGCGCCTTCTACGACGGCAGCTACGACCTGCTGCTGTCGACGACCATCGTTGAGTCCGGACTGGATGTTCCGACGGCCAACACCCTGATCGTGCACAAGGCCGACATGTTCGGCCTGGCCCAGCTGCACCAGATCCGCGGCCGCATCGGCCGGGCCAAGGCGCGCGCCTTCGCCTATCTGACCACGCCGCCGAACAAGCCGATGAGCCTGTCGTCCGAGCGGCGGCTGCAGGTGCTGCAGTCGCTGGACAACCTCGGGGCCGGCTTCCAGCTGGCCAGCCACGATCTGGACCAGCGCGGCGGCGGCAATCTGCTGGGCGACGAACAGTCGGGCCATATTCGCGAGGTCGGGGTCGAGCTGTACCAGCAGATGCTGGAGGATGCGGTCTCGGAGCTGCGTCTGTCGGGCGAGGGCGGCGGGGTCGTGGATCGCGGCTGGTCGCCGGCCATCAACGTCGGGGCGGCGGTGCTGATTCCCGAGAACTACGTCCCGGATCTGAACGTCCGCCTGAGCCTGTATCGCCGCCTGTCGGATGCCGAGAATTCGGAGACGCGCGAGGCCCTGGCCGCTGAGCTGATCGACCGGTTCGGGCCGCTGCCCGACGAGGCGAAACAGCTGCTGCGCATCGTCGGGATCAAGGCGAACTGCAAGACCGCCTGTATCGAGCGGATCGACATCGGGCCCAAGGGCGCCGTGCTGACCCTGCGCAACAACGCCTTCCCCAATCCGATGGGGCTGGTCGGGCTGATCCAGAAGAACCACGCCTTCTGGAAGATCCGGCCGGACCAGAAGATCGTGGTCAAGGGCGAATGGGACACGGCGGCGGAGCGGCTGAAGGTCGCCGAGCGGATCACGGCCGATCTGGCGCGGGTGGCGGGGGCGTAGGGCCGGGACGCCTGCGGGCCTCCCCGCTGGCCGCGCGCGGCCCGTTCCAGTCCGGCGATGATGTCCGCTGTCGCCTTGCGGTTCGGCGGACGGCTGGGCAAACAGGCCGGATGACCCTGACCCTCTACGGCATCCCCAACTGCGACACGGTCAAGAAGGCGCGCGTCTGGCTGGACCAGCACGGCGTGGCCTTCGTCTTCCACGACTACAAGAAGGCCGGGATCGATCGGCCGCGGCTGGAGGCCTGGGTCGCCGAGCACGGGTGGGAGACGGTGCTCAATCGCGCCGGGACGACCTTCCGGGCGTTGCCGGAAGCGGACCGGTCTGGCCTGGACGCAGGCAAGGCCGTTGATCTGATGCTGGCGCAGCCGTCGATGATCAAGCGGCCGGTGCTGGACCTGGGCGACCGGACCCTGGTCGGGTTCAAGCCGGATCGCTACGCCGCGATCCTGACCTAGCCCTGGACGTCGACCTCGGGCCGGTCGTGGCCGTCGGCGCGCTCGGTGATCCATTCCCCCGAGGCGTTCGCGTATTCGATCAGGGTGTTCTCGTCCGGCACCTTCTGCTCCCGCGCGACCGCGATGGCCGCGACGCGGGCCGCATCATGGTCGGGGTAGGTCTCTGAATAGGTGTCGCCCAGCTGATAGGCCCAGCCGCCGTCATGTTCGACGATGCGATAGGTGATCTGGACCATGAAAGGGCTCCGGTTGCTCTGAAGGACTCTGCTGAAGCGAACGCCGGGCGGGCGGGGGCGTTGCACCGGTTGTTTCCCCCCGCGCTGAAAAACCGGCGTCGGTTGCATCCGCTGGCGGGGCCGGCGCCGACTACCCTATGAAAGCGCGGGCGTTGGGCTCGCGGCGTGGGGTGACGACGATGGAAGATCTGTTCCGTTCCTATTGGTGGCTGCTGTTCCCGCTGGCCTGGTTCGTGTCTTCGGGATTCTCCAGCTTTCTCAACTACCGGCGGCAGAAGGATACGCTGAAGCTGATCCAGGCCTACGCGGAGAAGGGCCAGGAGCCGCCGGCCGCGCTGCTCAAGGTGCTGGATCGTCCGATCGACGCGGACACGGAGATGTTCAGCGGCGGCAACGCGGCGGGGTCCGGCCGCCCCGGCGACGGCTCCTGGTTCTCGGTGGTCCTGTTCGGCGTCATGGCGGCGGGTTTCGCCTATGCCAGCTGGTCCGACATCTATGGCGCCGGCGACGCCTTCCTGATCGTCAGCTTCGTGCTGGGAGCCCTGTGTCTGGCCTCGCTGGTCTCGGCCCTGCGCAGCGGCGGGCGCGGCCGACGGGACTGATGCCGGCCGGAGGCGCACGCCATGGGGGGCATCCAGACCGACGCCGCGCTCGTGAGCCGTGCGCTCGCCGGCTCGGACGCGGCTTTTTCGCGGCTGATCGAACGGCATCAGGCGGCGGTGCGCGGCTTTCTCCGGCGCATGCTGGGCGGGGGATGGGCCGAGGCGGACGATGTGGCGCAGGACGCCTTTCTCGCCGCCTGGGGTTCGCTTCGGTCGCTCAGGGAGCCAGCCGGGGTGCGCGCCTGGCTGTGCGGGATCGCCTGGCGCAAGGCGCAGGACCGGATCCGGTCCTCGCGACGGAGCGCCGCCCGGGACACGCTCTGGCTGGAAGCCGTGGAGACGCCCGCCGGGCTGACGCCGGAGGACCGGATGTCCGTCACGGCCGCCATGGCGGAACTGCCACCGGACATTCGCGCCTGCGTGGCCCTGTGTTTGGCCGACGGCTGGTCGCACGGGGAGGCTTCGATGGCTCTGGACTTGCCTCTGGGTACGGTGAAGTCGCATGTTGCCCGCGGACGGGCGCGTTTGCTCAAGGCGCTGGGAGGTCCCGATGACGCCTGAACAGAAATTGTCCGCCCTTTTCGCCGCCGAGGCTCCGCCCGCGCGCGACTACGTGTTTCAGGCCCGGATGGGCCAAGCGATCGCCCTGCGCCGGGCGTGGATGACGGTCGCCGCGCTCGTGCCGTGGATGGTCGCGGCCGTCGCCGTTCTGTGGGCCCTGGTTCCTGTGGTCGGGCCTATGGGCGACAGTCTGGGCGCCGCGCTTCGCCCGGCCGGCGCGATGCTGGCCGTGGCGGTGGTCACCGCGGGGGTCGCCCTGTGGATGTCCCGCCGCTTCCATGGCGGCTTCCGGGGTCCGTTCAGCGCACGCTGACCGACGCCGCGACGCCGAAATGGTCGGACGGATATTCGCCGTTGACCGGGGATGCGCCGATCACGGCCGCCCGGACGGGGACGAACCGGGCGGTTTCGACGAAGATGTGGTCAATGACCCGCTCGGGATGGCCCCTGGCCGGATTCAGGGTCGTCTCCGCCGCGCCGCGCGGCAGGGCGCTGGAGAAGCGGGGTCCGGTCAGGGCCGCCAGGCCGGGGTCCTCCTGCACGGCGTTGAAGTCGCCCATGACGATCACAGGCGCGCCGTCCCGGGGCAGCATGGCCAAGAGGTCGTGGATCTGACGTGACCGGACGGCCGCGGCGTCCTGCTGCCAGGCCAGATGGGTGTTGACGACGTCCACGAGCCGGCCGCCCACGGCAACCCGGATGCGGATCGCGGTGCGATAGTCGTCGAGGGGCTGCAGGTTGCGGGATTCGACCTTCGTGACCGGCAGACGACTGAGCAGGGCATTGCCATAGCGGCGCGGGGCGCCCTCAGGGTCCGTCGACACGAAATGCACGGAATAGCCGCCGAGGGCGTCGGCGAGGGTCTGCGCCTGGTTGGGCAGGCCGACGGCGGCGTCTTCAAGCACTTCCTGCAGGCCGATGACGTCGGGGCTCTCGGCGCGGAGCGCCGCGACCAGCAGCGGCAGGCGCACGGCCCAGTCGCCCATGTTGTGCCAGATGTTGAAGGTGACCAGCTTCAGTCCCGGTTCGGGGTCGCCGGCCGGCTTCGTGGCGCAGGCGGCCAGCGGGGCGGCGGCCAGTCCGGTCAGCAGCGTGCGGCGATCAATCATGGCGGCTCCCGGATTTGCGCCCTCTTAGGCGAATTCGGCGGCCTTACGAAAGTTTCACCTGCCGGTTCGCATCCGTACGGCCTCGCCAATGTCTCTTGTCGTCAGAAGGCCGAAGCATCAGGCTCCGGTCGGACACAAATCAGAGGATTTTTCGAGATGGACGAAGTTCTTATCCCGATCATGTTTTTTGCGATGATCGCCGCCATCGTGATCGTGCCGACCTGGCTCAAGAGCAAGGAACGGCAGGAGATGCAGGCGACCCTGCGGGCGTCTCTCGACAAGGGGCAGCCGCTGCCGTCCGAAATGATTGACGCCCTGACGCGTCAGACCGTCAAACCGCCCGCCAGCGCCGCCCGGGATCTGCGGACGGGGGTGATCCTGCTGTCGCTCTCGCTGGGCATCGCCGCCACCTTCTCCTTCATCGGCTTCAAATTCGAAGAAACCGAGGCTTGGGGCTTCGGCGCCTTCGCCGCCATTCCCGGCGCGATCGGCATCGCCTTCATCATCCTGAGCGCCTTCAACAAGAACAAGGGCTAGGCGCGGGCTGGCGGGGGACCCATCATGACCCAATCCCTGGTCGATCGGCACGACGTCGAGCTCGCCGCCCTGGCGGCGGCGGGCGGGCGGCGGGAGTTCGGAGAACTGGTGCGACGCCACGGCTCGGCGGTGCGCGGCCTGCTGCGGCGGATGGGGGCCCAGCCCTCGCTCGCCGACGACATCGCCCAGGACGCCTTCATCCAGGCCTTCGAGCGTTGCGCCGAATTCCGCGGCGAGGGCACCTTCGCCGCCTGGGTCAAGCGGATCGCCGCGCGCCTCTACATCAAACGGGTCGCCAAGGAGGCCCGCTATGTCGCGGAAGTCGAGAATGAAGACGCTGCGCCGGCGACCGATCACGCGGGCCTGGTCGACCTCGACGAAGCCCTCAAGGCGCTCAGCGAGCCCGAACGTCTCTGTGTCTCACTTTGTCACGGGGCCGGCATGGCGCATCCGGAAATCGCGGCCGCCCTCAATCTGCCACTTGGTACGGTGAAGTCTCATGTCAAACGTGGTCTGGATAAACTCCGTGCGCGGCTCCAGCCGCCCGGACAGTCCCTGGGGAGCGCGCAGCATGTCGGCTGACGAGTTCGATCCTGAAATCGAGCGGCTGTTCGCACGTTCGCCCCAGATGCCTGACGCCGCCCTGTTCAATGCGCAGGTCGAGCAGCGGCTGCAGACGGGCTCGCGGTTCCGCGTTTTCGCCCTCGGTCTGGCCGGCGTCATTGGCGGCGTCGTGGCCCTGCGCGAAACCATGACGATCAACCTCAACGCGGGCGATGGGGTGGTCGCCGGCGACGCCCTGGGCCAGGGCATCCGCAACGTCTCGTTCAACACCCAAAGCGTGGCCCAGACGGGACTCGATCAACTGGGTCTGGCCAATCTTGAACTGGGCTCGATGGGCGGCATGCAGATGTTCTGGATCGTCGCGGGGGCCCTGTTCGCCGCCGCCGCCGCCGGCGTGATGAGACTGGCGCAGGATGTTTGATCCGACGCCCGGCCGTCCGACGGGATGACGGCGCGGACGCTCGAGACTATCTAGGGGGCCCAACAGGAGGTCTCCCCATGTCCAGCCAGAAGCAGGAAGCGGTCAAACGCATCGCCGCGCCCGACATCCGGGCCCGCAAGGGCGGCGAGCCGATCGTCTGCCTGACCGCCTATGACGCCCCCACGGCCGCCCTGCTGGACGACCATTGCGACCTGCTGCTGGTCGGCGACAGCGTCGGCATGGTGGTGCACGGCATGCCCAATACGGTCGGGGTGACGCTGGAGATGATGATCCTGCACGGCCAGGCGGTCATGCGCGGGTCGAAGCGGGCCATGGTCGTCATCGACATGCCGTTCGGCAGCTATGAGGGCGGCAAGGAACAGGCCTATCAGAACTGCGCCCGGGTGATGAAGGAGACCGGCGCCCAGGGCGTGAAGGTCGAGAGCGGTCCGACCGTCGCCGAAACCATCGCCTATCTGGTCCAGCGCGGCATTCCGGTCATGGGCCATGTCGGCCTCAGGCCCCAGGCGGTGCTGACCGACGGCGCCTTCAAGGCCAAGGGCAAGACCGACGAGGAGCGGCTGCGGGTGATGAGCGAGGCCGAGGCCACCGCCGACGCCGGGGCTTTCGCTGTCGTCATCGAGGGGGTCGCCGAGGGGCTGGCGCGCGACATCACCCTGGCCATCGACAAGCCGACCATCGGCATCGGCGCCTCGTCCGCCTGCGACGGACAGATCCTGGTGACGCCGGACATGCTGGGCCTGTTCGACTGGACGCCGAAATTCGTCCGGCGCTACGCGGATTTGCGCGGCGAGATCGACCGGGCGGTCGCGGCCTATGCGGACGACGTGAAGGCCCGCCGTTTTCCTGCCGAAGTCGAGACCTACTTCTCGAAAAAGCCCGCCACGCCCTGAACCGTCCGTTGCGGCGGGGCAGGGGACCCTCTAGGGTCCGGCCGGACTGAATTTCAGCGGCCTTGCGGCCGTTTTCTGGGGGCGACGTATCCGTGGTTGATGTCTTCGAGCAGGTCGAGGAGGAGCTTCGCTCCGACCGCTACAAGCGGCTGGCCCGCACCTGGCTGCCCGTCGCGGGCGGCGTGCTTCTGGTCGCCCTGATCGCCGCCCTGTCTTTCTGGGGCTGGGACAGCTGGCAGACCTCGAAGGCGGACAAGGCCTCGGTCGCCTATGACCGCGGTCTGGAATCGCTGGAGGCGAACAATCCGGTCGGCGCCGACGCCGCCTTCGCCCAGGCGGCCAAGGACGGCAACGGGGCCTACCGGTCGATGGCCCTGGCCCAGCGCGCCGGCATCGCGGTGCAGGCCAATCGCGTTCCCGAGGCGATCGCCTATCTCGAGGAGGCCGCCAAGGCTTCGGGCGACCCGCTTCTGTCCGATCCCGCCGCGCTCAAGGCCGCCTGGCTGGCGATGGACAGCGAGACGCTGGAGCAGATCGAGGCCCGTCTTGAGCCTCTGGCCCGCGACGATCGCCCGTTCCGCGCCTTCGCCCTTGAAGCCCTGGCCATGGCCCGGTTGCAGCATGGTCAGGTCGCCCCCGCCCGGGAGGCGCTGGTGCTCATCAAGAACGACCTGGACACGCCGGACATCGTCACCCAGCGCGCTGACCTGGCCATTACAGCGATCGACGCCGGCGGCGGCGCCAACCTCGCCGCCATCGTGCGCGCCCAGGCCGCCATTCCCGTCGCCGCGCCGGCTCCGGCCGCTCCCGCGGCCCCCGCCGCCGCCCCGGCTCGCCCGTGATGACCGCTTTCAGGACGTACCCCATGAATCGCGTGCTTAAAGTCGCCCTGCTGAGCGGTCTGGCCGTCTCTCTCGCCTCGTGCGGGACCGTCCGCGGGATGCTGCCGTTCGGCCTCGGCGCGGACGATACGCCCCAGGCCACCGCCACCGAAGGCGAGCGCATCTCCGTGCTGGAGTTCGAGCAGGCGCTGGTCCCCTCGGCCGCCCTGTCGGGCCGCGACTTCTTCATCCCGGGGCCGCAGGCGGCGATCGCCTGGACCCAGCCGGGTGGGAACGCCGAGAATTCCGTCGAACATGTGATCGCCGCGCCGGAGTTCACCGTCGCATGGCGTCGCGACATCGGCGCCGGCTCGTCGCGCACGCGTCAGGTCATGGCCCCCGTCGTGGCCGACAACGGCCGGATCTTCGTGCTGGACGGCGAGTCCACCGTCTCCGCCCTGGACTCCGGCACCGGCGCCCAGGCCTGGCGGACCAATATCAAGCCCCCCGAGGACTCGCGCCGCACAGGCTTCCTCGGCATGGGCGGCCGTTCGGACGGCGGCGGCTTCGGCGGCGGCGTGGCGGTCGGCGGCGGCAAGGTCTTCGTATCCTCGGGCTACCGCACCGTCACCGCCATCGACCAGGCGTCCGGCGCGGTGATCTGGACCACGCCCGTCGATGTGCCGATCCACGGCGCCCCGACCGTTTCGGGCGGCCGCGTCTTCGTCGTCGACGTCGAGAACCAGATCCAGGCCTTCGACACCGCCACGGGCGCGCAGGACTGGTCCTATCGCGGGATTCCGGAGCCGGCCCGCCTGCTGCGCGCCTCCAGCCCCGCCGTGACCGGCGATACGGTGATCGCGCCCTTCTCATCCGGCGAGATCGTCGCCCTGCGCGCCTCGACCGGCCAGTCGGTCTGGCAGCAGGTCCTGTCGCGCACCAGCCGCACCAGCGCCCTGTCCGAAATCCGCGACATCGCCGGCCGTCCGGTGATCAGCCGCGGCGTCGTCTATGCCGTCAGCCACTCCGGCGTGCTGTCGGCGCTGGACATCCGGTCGGGCCAGCCCAAATGGGCCCCTCTGCCGATCGCGGGCGTCAATGCGCCCCTGCCGGTCGGCGACGTGGTCTATGTCGTGTCCAAGGACGGCGAACTGACCGTCATCAACCGCGAGAGCGGCCAGATCTACTGGACCCGCAACCTCAACGAAGGCCGTATCCGTCAGGAAGGCGGCCTGTTCGGCTGGTGGGATCGCACGGTGCGCCCGGTCTGGTCGGGCCCGCTGATGGCCTCGAACCGCCTCGTGTTCACCAATTCGGATGGCGAACTGGTCGCCTTCGATCCCAAGACGGGCGCCCAGACGGCCTCGCTCAAGCTGGGCGCCGGACCAATCTATCTGGCTCCGGCCGCCTATAACGGCGCCCTTTACGTTCTCACCGACCGGGGCGACCTCGTCAGCATTCGCTGACGCCGGACCCCGAAACTGCGTTAGAAGGCCGACATGGCTCTCAAAGTCGCCATCGTCGGCCGCCCGAACGTGGGCAAGTCGACACTGTTCAATCGTCTTGTCGGCAAGCGCCTCGCGCTGGTCGATGATCGCCCCGGCGTGACCCGTGACCGGCGATACGCCGACGGCAACATCGGCGACATGGACCTGACCCTGATCGACACCGCCGGCTATGAGGACGTCACCGACGACAGCCTCGAATCGCGGATGCGCGAACAGACCGAGGCGGCGCTGGAGGACGGCGACCTGATCCTGTTCATGATGGACGCCCGCGAGGGCGTGACCTCGCTGGACCAGATCTTCGCCGAACGCCTGCGCCGTCAGCACAAACCCGTCATCCTGCTGGCCAACAAGTCCGAGAGCCGCGAGAGCGGCGGCGGCATCGGCGAGGCCTATTCCCTGGGCTTCGGCGAGCCAGTGGCCATTTCGGCCGAGCACGGCGAGGGGATGGCGGACCTGTACGCGGCCGTGGTCGCCGCCAGCGTCGATATCTTCGTCGAGGAGGTCGATGAGCCCGATAAGCCGATCCGCATCGCCATCATCGGCCGTCCCAACGCCGGCAAGTCGACCCTGATCAACCGGCTGATCGGCGAGGACCGGATGCTCACCGGGCCCGAGGCCGGCATCACCCGCGACTCCATCTCGGTCGACTGGGAATACGAAGGCCAGAATATTCGGCTGGTCGACACCGCCGGCATGCGCCGCAAGGCGAGGGTGCAGGAGAAGCTGGAGAAACTGTCGGTCGCCGACACCATCCGCGCCATCACCTTCGCCGAGGTGGTGGTCCTGGTCATGGACAAGGACGACGCCTTCGACACCCAGGACCTGCAGTTGGCCGATCTGGTCGAGCGCGAGGGCCGGGCGCTGGTCTATGTCGCCGCCAAATGGGACCTCGAGGAGAGCCCCCAGGCCCGGCTGGCCAAGCTGACCCAGATGGCTGACGACAAACTGCCCCAGCTCAAGGGCTCGCCCTTCGTCGCCTTGTCGTCGCACAGCGGCCGCGGCGTCGAGCGACTGATGCCCGCCGTGCTTCAGGCCCACGCGACCTGGTCGGTCAAGGTCAAGACCAAGGACCTCAACACCTGGCTGGCCCTGGCGACCCAGAGGCATCCGCCCCCCGCCGTCGACGGCAAGCGGATCAAGCCGAAATACATGGCCCAGACCAAGGCTCGCCCGCCGACCTTCGTGCTGATGGCCAGCCGGGCCGAGTCCATGCCGGAGCAGTACAAACGCTATCTGGTCAACAACCTGCGTGAATCCTTCGACCTGCCGGGCACGCCGATCCGGCTGCTGGTCAAGTCGGGGAGCGAGAACCCCTATGCGCCGGGCGGCTCCAAGTCGGGGCCCGAACGCTACAAGGGCGACGCCAAGACCGCGCCGCGCAAGGTCATCAAGAAGGCCGAGCGCGCCGAAATGCTGTCCAATCTGCCCGGCAAGGCGCTGGAGCAGAAGAAGGCCGGCAAGACCAAGCTGAAGCCGCTGGCCGGGCTGAAGGCCAGCGCGAACAAGAAGGCGGGGTCTTCCGTGGCGGTCCAGAAGGGCGCCCGCGGCGGGGCGCGTCAGGTGTCGCGGTCAGGCCGGGTCCGGACCGGGCAGAAGCACGCGCCGAAGAAGTAAAAGGGGACCCCATGATCGCGCTTCTGTCTGTCGCCCTGCTTCAGGTCCCCGCGCAGGCCTGTCACGAGGCGCCGACCGGACTGAAGGCTGAATGCGCCCGTGGGGTGGTCGCCGCCGCCGAGGCCAGGATTTCCGGAACGGTCTATTGCTATCAGCCTGACGGACCTCAGACCCGGCCATATTGCCTTCCGGAGCCACACGTGGCCTCGCCTTCCGGGCCCGCGATCCTGGAGCCCGGACCGCAGAAGGCCGACTGCAGCATGTCCCTCACGGGAGAGTACATCCTGGCGTGCGGTGCGTTGAGCCTCGCGCGGGAGGAGCAGCGCATGTTCCGCTATCTTGAGATCGCGGAACGACACATCCTGTCCGGCGAAGAACCCGACGAGACGGTCTTGCTCTCGGGTCCACGCTCGCTTTCTGCGCTAGTGGACTCCCAACAAGCCTGGCATACCTATGCCGCGCTCGCCTGTGACCAGTTTGAGGAAATGGGAGACATGGCCCAGATCTCCTCACTGGGATGCCGTATGCGGTTGACGCGCGAGCGGACGCATACGATCTGGCACCATTACCTGTCGTCAGCGTGGGAATGCGATCCGGAGGCCCCGGAGCCCACCGAACTTGTCGGCGACGAGATCATCCTTCGCCTCTGGCCGGCCGAAGGGGCCGGCGGCCCTGCCGAAGACGCCTGGTGTCGCCCCGCGCCCTGTCTGGCGACGGCTTGCGGGACCTGACACGGGACAAAGAACCGGACGATACCGGTCGGCTCAGATCAGCGCCGCCACGCCCGGTCCCGCCGACCACGCCTTGAAGCTGATCTCGAGCGGCGGCTGCCGATCGCCCCGCGCCAGTTCAACGATCATGGGGCCGATGACCGAGGGGTGGACCACGGTCTCCGGGTCCTCGCCCGGATAGGCCTGGGCGCGCATCTGGGTGCGCATCCGGCCGGGATCGACGATCGACACCCGGATCGGCATGGACTCGATCTCGTCGGCCCAGCATTTGACCAGCGCTTCGGCTCCCGCCTTGGTCGCGGCGTACATGCCCCAGAAGGCCCTGGGCGCGGCTGCGACGCTGGTGGTGATGTAGACGGCGCGTCCGGCGTCCGACGCCTTCAACAGCGGCTCCAGCGAGCGGATCAGCCGGTAGACGGCGGTGAAATTGGTCTTCTCGACCTTGGCCCAGACCCGCGGCTCGGCGTGGCTGACCGGGGTGAGGCCTGAGGCCCCCATGGTCGCGGCGGCCTGCACCCAGATGTCCAGCCGGCCGAACCGCTCATAGATGGCGCCGCCGAGCCGGTCGATCGCGCCGCCGTCGACGAGGTCGAACGGTATGAGGGTCGCATGCTTGCCGGTGGCGGCGAAGATGGCGTCGTCGAGCTCTTCCAGCCCGCCGACGGTGCGGGCCGTGGCGATCACATGCGCGCCGGCCCTGGCCAGCGCGAGGGCGCTCTCAAAGCCGATGCCGCGCGAGGCCCCGACGACGAGGGCGATACGGTCGGTGAGGGGGAGGTCGGTCATGGCGCGGTTGGTAGGCATGGCGTCGAGCAGGGTCAATGTGTTACATTGCCATACGAGACAGGATTGGGAGATCGACGATGTCGAAAACCGCCACGCTGAGCTTGAGATTGACGGATGAGCTGAAAGAAAAGCTCGGCCAGCTCGCGAGGGAAACGGATCGAACCCCTTCCGCCGTCGCTCAACAGGGCCTGACGGAGTACGTTGGTCAACGTCTGTGGATGCTGGCTGAAATCGACAAGAGCATCGAGGATTTCAAGGAAGGTCGCACGGTGTCCCACGAGGAGGCCGTGGCGCGAATTCGGGCGACCATCGCAAGGCATGAGAAGGTTGATCCTTGAGAGAGATCGTCTGGTCCGACACGGCGATCGACCAGTTTGAAAATGCGATCGCTTATATGGCCGAGCGAAACCCTTCTGCCGCGCTCCGGCTTTCGGACCGCGTTCTGGCCACGATAGAGAGCCTCGCCGTCCGGCCGATCGGTCGTCCAGGCGAGCGTGCCGATACTTTCGAGAAGGGCGTGCTCAAGACTTCATACCTTCTCGTTTACGGCCTCGTCGGCGGGCCCGACGGAGAGCTGAAGGTGCATCGCCTGTTTCACATGGCGCAAAACTGGCGGGGCTGGACCCCTGAAGCCGGCGAAGAAATCTAGAACCCCGCCGCCGGTTGCCACAGGCTGAAGCTGCCGCCCTGGTCGTCGCTGACCACGACGGACCGGCCGCTGGCGCTGTCCGAGGGGATCGCGGCCCTGCCGCCCAGCTCGGTCACCCGTCTGCACAGGGCGTCGACATCCTCGACGCGGAAATACAGATGCGGCAGCTGGCTGGCCCGTTCCGCCTTGGTGAAGCCGAAGGCCGGATCGCTGTCGGCCACATGGGCGTAGGTCTCGCCGGACGAGTCCTCATCAAAGGTCCAGCCGAACAGGGCGCTGTAGAAGGTGCGGGCCTTGTCGATGTCAGGCGTGTCGACGGTGAAATAGCCGAGCTGGATCATTCGGGCGCCTCTGCGGGACGATGTGCCTGTTAAGCGCTGACCAGAAGCGAAAGTTGCCGCGCAGCGACCTCGCGGCCGCCTTCCTCGATCTCGCGATCCAGCAGGCGGGTCGGGTATTCGCCGGTGAAATAGTGGTCCGTGAACTGCGGATTGCGCGGGTCGCGGGGGCCGGCCTCCATGGCGTCGTACAGGCCGTCGACCGACAGGAAGCCCAGCGAGTCGACCTCGAGGTGGGCCCGCATCTCTTCCAGGGTGTGATTGGCGGCGATCAGCTGATCCCGCTCGGGCATGTCGATGCCGTAGAAGTCCGGCCAAAGGATCGGCGGCGAGGCCGAGCGCAGGTGAACCTCCGTGGCGCCGGCGGCGCGCACGGCGCGGACCAGTTTCACCGAGGTCGTGCCGCGCACGATGGAATCGTCGATCAGCACCACCCGCTTGCCCTCCAGGACCGAGCGGTTGGGGCTGTGCTTCATGCGCACGCCCTTCTGACGGGCGCCCTGGCTGGGCTGGATGAAGGTGCGGCCCAGATAGTGGCTGCGGATGATCCCCATTTCATAGGGAATGCCGCTTTCCTGGGCATAGCCCAGGGCGGCGGGCACGCCGGAGTCCGGCACCGGCACGATGACATCGGCCTCGACCGCATGCTCGCGGGCCAGTTTCATGCCCATCCGCTTGCGCACGCCATAGACCGAGCGGCCGTTCACGACGCTGTCCGGGCGGGCGAAATAGACGTATTCGAACAGGCAGGGCCGGGCCCCGCGGGTCGGGAAGGGTTTGAGCGACTTCAGCCCTTCGTGGTCGATGACGATGACCTCGCCATGTTCGACGTCGCGCTCGAAGGTCGCGCCGATGGTGTCGAGCGCGCAGGTCTCGGACGCCAGCACCCAGGCGCCGTCCAGCCGCCCCAGCACCAGCGGGCGGATGCCCAGCGGGTCGCGCGCGCCGATCAGTTTGGAACGGGTGGCGCAGACCAGGGCGTAGCCGCCCTCGATCCGGCCGATGGCGTCGATGAAGCGATCGACGATCTTGGCCTTCCGGCTGCGGGCGATGAGGTGGAGGATGACTTCGGAATCCGAGGTCGACTGGAAGATGGCGCCTTCGCCGACCAGCTGGTTCCGCAGATAGAGGTGATTGGTCAGATTGCCGTTGTGGGCGATGGCGATGCCGCCCTGGTCCAGATCGGCGAACATCGGCTGGATGTTGCGCAGGAAGCTGCCGCCGGCGGTGGAATAGCGGGTGTGACCCACGGCCGCCGAACCGGGCAGGCGCTCAGGCAGGTCCGTCCCGCCGAAGGCCTCGCCGACCAGCCCCATATGCCGTTCGGTGTGGAAGCGGGTGTCGTTTACGCTGGCGATGCCGCAGGCTTCCTGGCCGCGATGCTGCAGGGCATGCAGGCCGAGGGCGACGATGGCCGAGGCGGCGTTCTTTTCCGCCCCCCAGACGCCGCAGACGCCGCACTCGAGGCGTGGCCGGTCGTCGTCGGCGTCACGGTGATGCGCCCGGTGGACGACCGGATCAGCGATGGAATGCACGGGACTGCTCATCGTGGGGCTCCGATGATGCGGGGAACGCTAGTCGGCGGCGGACGGCGGCGAAGTATTGTTTGTTTGGGGCGAGGGCAAGGCTTCTTCACCGGAAAAGCCCTCGTTCACGGATGAAGTTACAACGGGAGTCAGGGCGTCCGCGCCGCGGCCGATGCCCGGGAGGACGATCTGGATCATCCGCGCGGCGCCCGCGGTCACCGGCCGCAGGGCCGCCTCGCTGAGCCAGCGCGGGGTGCTTTCGCCCGGCATGGCCGCGACAATGACCAGGTGGATGGCGCCCAGCAGCACCAGGGAACGCGCCGCTCCGACGAAGATGCCGAGGATGCGGTCAATGCCGCCGAGCTGCGGATGGGCCTGGGCCCGTTTCGACAGGATCGAGCCGAAGATGCGGATGCCGAAATAGACCAGCAGGAAGGAGGCCACGGCGGCGGCGATCGTACCCGCCCAGTCCGGGTCCACCAGCGCCCGCCCCAAGGGCGCGGTCAACGGCAGGGCCACCAGGGCGATGAAAGCAGCCAGCACAAAGCTGAGCAGGGTGATGATCTCGCGCGTGCCGCCGCGCACCCAGCCGGCCGCGGCCGAGGCGAGGATGACCAGAAGAGCGATTACGTCGAAACCGGTCATGCGCGCCCGAACTGCAGTCTGCGTGATCTCAATAGCGGTTTTGGGAGATTCGTTCGACCGCTTCCGCGAGTCGCGTCACCGAGGTCACGCTCACGCCCTTGCCCTTCACCGTGAGCGGCGGAGCCAGGGCCCGGTCGAATCCCAGCTTCTGCGCCTCGCGCAACCGCGCCTCGGCCCGGCCGACGGCGCGGATCTCGCCTGAGAGGCTGATCTCCCCGAAGACCACGCAGCCCTGGGGCAGGGGGGTGTCGGTGGCCGAGCTGATCAGGGCCGCGGCCGCGGCGAGATCGGCCGCCGGCTCATTGATGCGCAGGCCCCCCGCCACGTTCAGATAGACGTCCTGATCGCCGAAGCCAAAGCCGCAGCGGGCCTCCAGCACGGCCAGAACCATGGCCAGCCGACCGGTGTCCCAGCCGACGACGGCCCGCCTTGGCGTGCCATAGGCGGATTTCGACACCAGGGCCTGCATCTCGACCAGAACGGGCCGGGAGCCCTCGATGCCGGCGAACACGGCCGCGCCGGGCGCCCGGTCGTTGCTCTCGCCGAGGAACAGGGCCGACGGATTGGCCACCTCGCGCAGGCCGGCGTCGCCCATTTCGAACACGCCGATCTCGTCGGTGGCGCCGAAGCGGTTCTTTCCGGCGCGCAGGATGCGGAAGGGATAGCCGCGCTCGCCCTCGAAACTGAGCACGGCGTCCACCATGTGCTCGACCACCCGTGGCCCGGCGACCTGACCGTCCTTGGTGACATGGCCGACGAGGACGACGGCGACGCCTTGCGACTTGGCCAGCCGCACCATTTCGCCGGCGCAGGCGCGGACCTGGGTCACCGAGCCGGGACCGGCCTCATGCGCGTCGGACCACAGGGTCTGGATCGAATCGACGATGACGATGTCGAATTTCTCGCGCTTCAGCGTGGCGAGAATTTCGCGCAGGGCCGTGGCCGAGGCCAGTTCGACCGGGGCCTTCTCCAGCCCCATCCGTTTCGCCCGGGCGCGAATCTGCTCGACCGCCTCCTCGCCCGAGATATAGGCCACGCGTCGGCCGGACAGGGCCGCGCGCCCGGCGACATCGAGCAGCAGCGTCGACTTGCCGACGCCGGGGTCGCCGCTGAGCAGGATGGCGGAGCCAGGCACCACGCCGCCGCCGCAGACCCGGTCGAACTCCGCCACGCCGGTGATGATGCGCGGCGGTTCGGGGGTGTCGGACTGCAGGGTCTCGAACTGGACGCCCCGACCGCGCGCGGCGGCGCCGGTGGCGGGCTTCATCGCCCCGGGCGGAGCCGAGCGGCTCTCCTCGACGATGGAGTTCCACTGGTTGCAGGCCCCGCACTGGCCCGACCATTTGCCATGGACGGCCCCGCAGGCCTGGCAGACATAGATTGCGCCGTCACGAGCCATGAGAGGCCCTTACAGCAGTCGTGTGCCGCGCGGCAGGGGGGCTTCGCCGGCCTGCGTCCGAAAATGACGTGAGCTTTCGACCGCGTGGCCTTTGCGCGGACGGCGGCGCGGTCCATATCACCGCCCATGGCGATGCGAGGCGAGCGTTCGGGGCGGCGAGGCGACTCAGTCGCGAAGGCGGCGCAGGCCGGAGCCCCGGCTCCGGTCGCCGAAGCGCCGCCCGCCTGGCGCGCGCTGGGCGACCTGGTCCGTCTGGTCGGCCGGTCGAACGCGCCGCAGTTGCGCCTGCGCCTGGTCGCGGCGATCGGCATGACCCTGGGCGGCAAGGGGCTGGGCGTGCTTGCGCCGCTCGTGCTCGGGGCGGCGGTCAATCATCTGGCGGCCGGGCAGGGCGCTGCGGTGGCCGTCGGCATGGGATTCGCCGGTTTCGCGGTCGGCTGGGCGGTGGTCCGGCTGCTGTCGGCCATTGCGCCCAACGCCTCCGACGTCGTGTTCGCCCCGGTCCGATCGGCCGCCCAACGGCGGGCCGCCACCGAGACCTTCGCCCATGCCTTGAGTCTGTCGCTCGACTTCCATCAGACCAAACGCTCGGGCTCCCTGTCGCGGACCATGGACCGGGGCTCGCGGGCGGTCGATTTCCTGCTGCGCATCCTCGCCTTCAACCTGGTCCCGACCGGGGTGGAGCTGGTGTTGGCCGCGGGCGTGCTGGGCGCCCGCTATGACTGGCGTTTCGGCGCCGTGGCGGTGGCCGTCGTCGCGGTCTACGCCGCCTCGACCTTCGCCCTGGCCAGCTGGCGGCTGGAGCACCGGCGCGAGATGAACGCGGCCGACACAGAGGCGGCGGGCGTCTCGGTCGACGCCCTGCTGAACTATGAGACGGTCAAATCCTTCGGCGCCGAGGCGCGGGCGGCCGGCGCCTATGACCGGGCGCTGGGCGACTACACCCGCGCCGCCCTGAAGGCCAACAGTTCGCTGGCCCTGCTGAACGTCATGCAGGCAGTGATCATGAACATCGGCCTGGCGGTGATGGCGGTCATGGCGGGGTTCGAGGCGGCGGCCGGCCGGATGGGGCCGGGCGACGTGATGGCCGCCGTCCTGATCATGATCTCCCTCTATGCGCCGCTGAACATCCTCGGCTTCGCCTATCGGGAGATCCGTCAGTCCTTCATCGACATGGAGGAAATGCTGAAGGTGACGCGCCAGACGCCGCAGGTCGCGGATGCGCCGGACGCCGTCCCCCTGCCGCGGCCCGCGGACGCGCGCGGCGCCGCCCTGGCGTTTGAACAGGTCGGCTTCCGCCACGACTCAAGGGCCAACGGACTGGAGGACGTCAGCTTCATCGCGGCCCCGGGCACGACCACGGCCCTTGTGGGACCCTCCGGGTCGGGCAAGTCGACCATCGTCAAACTGGCCCTGCGCCTGCTGGACCCTCAGGAGGGCCGCGTGCTCATCGATGGACTGGACGCGCGGCAGGCGACCCAGGCTTCGCTGCGGGCCGCGGTCGCCCTGGTCCCGCAGGATGTGGCCCTGTTCAACGACAGCCTGCGCGCCAACATCGGCTTCGCCCGGCCCGACGCCGACGAAGCCGCCATCTGGGAGGCGGCCGAGGCGGCCGAACTGGCCGACTTCATCCGCGAGCTTCCCGAGGGTATGGAGACCCGCGTCGGCGAACGGGGGCTGAAGCTGTCAGGCGGAGAGCGCCAGCGCGTCGGCATCGCGCGCGCCCTGCTGGCCGACCCCTGCATCCTGATCCTCGACGAGGCCACCAGCGCCCTGGACAGCCGCACCGAGGCCGCGATCCAGAAGACGCTGCGCAAGGCCCGGACGGGCCGCACCACCCTGGTCGTCGCCCATCGGCTGTCGACCATCGCCGACGCCGACCAGATCCTGGTGCTGAAGGCCGGACGGATCGTCGAGCGCGGCGCCCACCACGAACTGGTCGCCCATCTCGGCGGGGAGTATGCGGCCCTGTGGCGCAAACAGACGCGCGGCGCCCGGATCGAGCGTCAACCGGTCTGAGCCAGCTTGCGCTCGATGACGTCGCTGAGGCTCTGCAGGATGCGGACCCGTTCTTCGGTGGCGGCCGGAGGCAGGGTCTGCAACAGCCGCAGCGAGCGGGCGTGGACGGTGACGATGCGCCAGTCGAAGGGATCTTCTGGTTCAATCGCGCCGATCAGGTCACAGAGCCCGGCCGCGGCCCGGCACAGGTCCGGAAGCTCGAAAGGGCCCGCCGCGTCGATCAGGGCGGTCGCCGCCCGATAGGCCTGATCCAGCCGCACCGGGTTGTCGCCGGCGCCGGTCGGTGCGGGGATCATCTCCAGCGCGCTGATCTGGGCGTCGATGACGATCAGCGCTTTCGCCCGCATCGCCTCGATATTGGCGCGGGCCTGGGCGAGCGCGACCCCCACGCTGACGCCCCCCGCGGAGTCGATCATGGTCGCGAGGTTCGACTTGCGGCGGGGGTGGGTGATGACGGTCATGCCGCGTCCCCGTCCGCCGCCGTCTGACGCTTGCTGTCCTCGAACGCCTGTTTCCGGATCAGGTCAGCCCGGCGTTCCTCGCCCGGCGCGGGGGCCTTTCGGAAGCGGCGATCAGGACCGAAATAGTCGCCGATTTCGAGAAACGGCCGGCCGTCCCGCGCGACCCAGACGATCCGCTCCAGCAGGGTGGTGGCGCTGAAGGGTTTGGTGATCACGAAATTGGCGCCGCAGTCGCGGGCCTCGGCGACCCGGGCCTTGCGGATATGGGCCGCGGTCATGATGACGGGGACGAAGGCGTTGGGCTCCAGTCCGGAGCGTCGCAGCCAGCGCACCAGTTCAAAGCCGTCGATGCCGGGCATCTCGCAGTCGACCACCAGCAGGTCGATGTTCTGGTCCTTGAGAATTTCCATGGCCTCGGCCGCGCTCCGGCAGGCGTGCCGGGCCCGGATGCCGAAACCCATCAGGGCCTGGGTGGTCAGGTCGAGTGCGAACGGCGAATCATCGACGATCATCGTCACCGCGCCGGTCAGGTTGATGACCGCACTGTCACGCAGCGCCTCTCCGGGGCCGTTCATGTCAGAAGGAGTCGCATGGACGGGGACCGCAAAGCGTACATGGGACGACGCTCGCAGGTTCCGGTAGAGGAGTGATTAACGCGGGTTGCCCGGCCTCTAGCCGGCGCGGCCGATGGCGTAGAAACGGTCGGCCCGGGCCTTGCGAATTTGGTCCGGGGTGAGGCCGGAGAGGGCCGCCAATTCCTCGGCGAGGACATCGCCCACCGTGGCGATGGCCGCCTCGCGGTCAGCGTGGGCGCCGCCGACGGGCTCGGGGATGATGCGGTCCACGATCCTGAGTTCGACCAGATCGGGGGCGGTGATCTTCATGGCCATGGCGGCGTCGCGGGCGCGGGCCCCGTCGCGCCACAGGATGCCGGCGGCGCCCTCCGGTGAAATGACCGAATAGATCGAATGCTCGAGCATCAGCACCCGGCCGGCCGCGGCGATGGCGATGGCCCCGCCCGAGCCGCCCTCGCCGGTGATGGTGGCGATGGAGGGGACGCCCAGGGTCAGACAGCGTTCGGTCGAGCGCGCGATGGCCTCGGCCTGGCCGCGCTCCTCGGCGCCGAGCCCCGGATAGGCGCCGGCGGTGTCGACGAAGGTGAGGACCGGCAGACCGTACTGTTCAGCCATGTCCATCAGCCGCACCGCCTTGCGGTAGCCCTCGGGCCGGGCCATGCCGAAATTGTGGACCACGCGCGTCTGGGTGTCGTGGCCCTTCTCATGGCCCATGATCACCACGGGGGCGCCGCGGAAACGGGCGAGGCCGCCGAGAATGGCCTGGTCGTCGCCGAACTGCCGGTCGCCCTTCAGCTCGACGAAATCGGTGAAAAGACCCTCGACATAGTCGACGAAATGCGGCCGCTGCGGGTGGCGCGCGACCTGGGTCCTCATCCAGGGGTCGAGGCTGGCGTAGGTCTTCCTGCGCAGTTGTTCGGCCTTCTTGCGTAACTGTTCGACCTCGGCGTCGAACGAGCCGGAGGTCGAGGAGAGCAGGTTGAGCTCCTCGATCTTCGCCTCCAGATCGGCGATCGGCTTTTCAAACTCGAGGTAGTGCACGGCCATAAGGCGTCCGGAACAGGCGCGCCGCGTGGCGCATCGGAAGGCGGCGGAACCTAGTCAGGTCAACGCCGGGGAGCAAGCGCCGGTTCAAAAGGCCTTGGGCAGGCCGGCCTGTTTAAGGACCTCGTTGGCCATATGTCTGAGCGGCTTTGCGGGGACGATGACCGTAGGCCGGCCCGGGTAGCGCCACTTTTCGTGGCTGCCTCTGCCGCCGGGAACCCTCTCGTAACCGGCCTCGCGCAGCAGGCGGGTCACGTCGCGATAATAGTCGCCGACTATGCCTAGGCGGCGACGCCGTCCAGTTGCCTGACCGCTTCAAAGCGGATTGGCACGGGATCGTGGATGCCGCTTTCCGCCAGGAGTTCGGGAGCGAAATGCTGGATCAGATCCTGGAATTCCTCAAGCGTTTCGGTCTGCAGGACCAAGCCGGGAATGTTGGATTCACTGCACCACACGCTGGCGTCAGCGTCCCAGAAAGCCTTGACGTAGAAGGACTGGCTCATGGCGGTGATTATGCGCCGTCACTCATCCCGCGCCAAGGGGTGCTTGTCGCGCACGACCTGTGTCAGCCTATCCGTCGCGACATGGGTGTAGATCTGGGTGGTGGCGATGTCGGCGTGGCCCAGCAGGGTCTGGACCACGCGCAGGTCGGCGCCGCCTTCCAGCAGATGGGTGGCGAAGGCGTGGCGCAGGACGTGGGGGCTGACCCGGGCCGGATCGATGCCGGCGTCGACTGCGGCCTGATCCAGCAATTGGGCGAAGCGGCGCGGGGTCAGATGTCCCCTGGCCGAGGCGGACGGGAACAGCCAGGGACTGTCGGGGGCCTTCTCCGGCCGGGCGGCGTCGCGCGCGAGCAGCCAGATCTTCACCGCCTCGCGCGCCGAGGGGTTGAGCGGGGCCAGCCGCTCCTTTCCGCCCTTGCCGCGAACGATGAGGAAAGCGGGATCGCGCCGCACCGCCTCGACCTTCAGGCCCAGCAGCTCCGAAACGCGCAGGCCGGAGGCGTAGGCCAGCTCCACCAGCGCCACGAGGCGCAGGCCGCCCGCGCCGTCCCGGGTCGCGGCGGCGGTCAGCAGGCGTTCGATCTCGTCGCCGGTCAGGGTCCGCGGCAGGTTGCGGCCCTGTTTCGGCGCGTCCAGCCGTCGGGAGGGATCGTCGGCCCGCCAGCCCTCGCCGAGAACGAAGCGATAGAACTGCCGCACCGCAGAGCGACGCCGCGCCTGGGTCGCGGGCGACAAGCCGCGGCGGCCCAGATCGGCGTACCAGGCCTCGACCCCGGCCTCGTCGCCGGCCATCAGGCCACCCGCGATTCCCGCCTCGGCGTCCGCCAGATCGCGGCCATAGGCCGACAGGGTGTGGGGCGAGGCGTCGCGTTCGACCGCCATCATCTCCAGAAAGGCTTCGACCTGCGGCGTGCTCATGCGCCTGAGCCCTTTGCGAGGGCGGCGCTTGGTGTAGAGGGTGGTCGGGTCATGCCGTGCCTGCCGCCACCCGTCCCGTCGCCGACCCGCCGCCTCCCGCGAGGCCGGCCGTGAGCTCCGTGGCGCTCGATGGCGAACCGATTCCCGTTCATGAGCGCACCATAGCCCTGGTCGGGCTGATGGGCGTGGGCAAATCGACGGTCGGCCGCCGCCTCGCCAAACGGCTTGGCCTGCCCTTCGCCGACGGCGACATCGAGATCGAGGCGGCGGCGTCCATGACCGTCTCGGACATCTTCGCCAGATTGGGCGAGGCGGAGTTCCGGGCCGGAGAGGCGCGCGTGCTGAAGCGCCTGTTGCAGGCGCCGCGTATGGTGCTGGCGACCGGCGGCGGCGCCGTGCTCAATCCCGAAACCCGGGCCGAGCTCAAGGCGCGGGCGGTCACGGTCTGGATGCGGGCGGACCTTGAGACGGTCGCGGCCCGGGTGCAGCGCCGCGACACCCGCCCGCTGCTGCGCGGGCGTGATCCGCTGGAGGCGCTGAGGGGCATGGCCGAGATCCGCTATCCGTTCTACGCCGCCGCCGATGTGACGGTCGATGTGGCCGGCGGCGCCCATGCCGAGGCGGTCGAAGCCATCGTCCGCGCCCTGGACGCCTGGTTCGCCGGGGCCACGGCATGAGCACGGTGATCGGCGTCTCCGGCGACGGCTTTCAGGCCTATGACGTGGTCATAGGTCGCGACCTGCTGCCCGATCTCGCGGCGCGGATCGCGGCGATGGGACCGGGTCGGACCGTGATCGTCACCGACGAGACCGTCGCCGGCCTTCATGGTCCCGCGGTGCTGGCGGCCCTCAAGGCGGCGGGAGTCCACGCGCGGCTGCTGACCGTGCCGCCCGGAGAGGCGTCCAAATCCTTCGCCGAGCTGGAGCGGGTGATCGACCGGCTGCTGGCCTTCGGGCTCGACCGTCGCGACCGGATCGTGGCGCTCGGCGGGGGGGTGGTCGGCGACCTCGCCGGGCTGGCGGCGGCGCTCTACATGCGCGGCATCGATTTCGTGCAGGTTCCTACGACCTTGCTGGCCCAGGTCGATTCCTCGGTTGGCGGCAAGACGGCGATCGATACGCCGCGGGGCAAGAACCTGGTCGGCGCCTTTCACCAGCCGCGGCTGGTCGTCGCCGATATCGATCTGCTGGCCACCCTGCCGCCGCGCCAGCTGCGCTCTGGCTGGGCCGAGGTGCTGAAGCACGGTCTGATCTGCGATGCCGCCTTCCTCGACTGGCTGGCGGGAGAGGGGGCGGGGGGCGCGACCGGCGACGCCGCCGCCCTGATCCGGGCCGTCGTCCGTTCGGTCGAGATCAAGAGCGCCATCGTCGGCGAGGACCAGAAGGAAGTCGGCCGACGCGCCCTGCTGAATCTCGGCCACACCTTTGGCCACGCGCTCGAGGCCGAGCTGGGCTTCGACGAGGCGATTCTGACCCATGGCGAGGCCGTGGCCCTGGGTTGCGCCCTGGCCTTCCGCTTTTCGGCGGCGCGTGGGCTGTGCTCCGGCGCCGATGCCGAGAGGGTGGAGGCGGTGACCGCCGCCGCGGGCCTGCCGACCCGTCTGGAGCAGGCCGGCGTGTTCGGTTCGGATCGGCTGATGGACCGGATGGCGGGCGACAAGAAGGCCGAGGGCGGTCGGCTGACGCTCGTCCTGGCCCGCGCGATCGGCGACGCTTTTGTCGACAGGGCCGTCGACCGGGCGACGCTGGCCGCCTTCCTGAAGACCGAAGGCGCATCGTGAGCCTCGCCCCGATGGCGCTGGCCGCCGAGCCGCTGGAGAACCGCTTCGTGCGGCTGGAGCCGTTCACCCCGTCGCTGGAAGCGGAGATGCGCGCCGCGCTCGACTGCGATCCGGAGTCCTGGGACATCATGGTCGCCGCCGGCTACGGCGCCCATTTCGACGGCTGGTGGCGGTCGGCGTTGAGCGCCATGGCGCAGGGCACACGCATCGCCTGGGCGGTGCGGCGTCGGGACGACGGGGCGCTGGTCGGCACGACCAGCCTGTACGAGATCAAGCCTGACTATCGCCGCTGCGAGATCGGCTCGACCTTCTACCGGCCGGAGGCGCGCGGGGGCGCGGTCAATCCAGCCTGCAAACGGCTGCTGCTCGGCCATGCCTTCGACGCCGGAGCGGTGCGGGTCGAGATCCTCACCGACGCCATCAATCCGGCCAGTCAGGCGGCCATCCGCAAATTGGGCGCGCGCGACGAGGGCGTCCTGCGCAAGCACAAGATCACCTTCAAGGGCCGGATTCGGGACACCGCGCAGTTCGCGATTCTCGACGATGACTGGCCCGAAGTGCGCGCGCGGCTGGACGCGCGCCTCGCGATCTTCGGCTAGTCGAGGGCCCGGCAGGCGGTCGGCGGCCGTCCGTCCGATGTCCAGGTCGCCATAACGCCCTTGCCGCGCAGCTCGTAGCCGGAGGCCTTGTACCAGATGCCCTCGGCGGCCCGCTCCTGATACAGGTCGACCGCCTCGCCGCTGGAGTTGCGCACCGTCGCCATCTGGCGCGGATTGTCGAAATCGACCGACAGCCGTTCGCTGTTGTCGCACAGATAGACGGTCCGGATGACGCGGTTCAGGGCCCGGTCCTGGAGTTCGGCGCCGGTCCGGCGTTTCGCGGTCTGGGCGGCCTGGGCCCGTTCCCGGACCGCCTCCCCGTCGTCGGACACCGCGGTCGGCTGCTGGCCACAGGCGGCGGTTACGAGCCCGGCGAGGGCGACGGCGGCGGCCGGAAATTTCATACAAACTCTCAAAACAAGCGGGGCTGTAAGGCCCGGCGGACTAACGTGCATCGGGCGCCGCCGTTCCTTTACGGCGGGCGCGGAAGAAGGCGCGCAGCAAATCGCCGCCCTCGGCGGCCAGGACTCCGCCCTCGGTCCCGGGCCTCCAGTGACAGGTCGGCTGGTCGAAAAAGCGCGGACCGTGCGCCACGGCGCCGCCCTTGGGATCGTCCGCCCCCCAGACCACCCGGCCGATGCGGGCGTGGCTGATGGCGCCGGCGCACATGGCGCAGGGTTCGAGCGTCACATAGAGGGTCAGGCCCGTCAGGCGGTAGTTGCCCCGTTTCGACGCCGCCGCGCGCATGGCGACGATCTCGGCATGGGCCGTCGGATCGTGGGCGCCGATGGGGCCGTTGCGGCCCTCGGCGACGACCTCGCCGGTCGATTCGTCGACGATCACGCAGCCGACGGGAGTCTCTCCCGCGTCCGCCGCCGCTTGCGCACACGCCAAGGCCATGTGCATGAACCGCTCATCATGGCCAGCCATCCCCGAGACAACGACAAGAAGCCGCGCCCGCGTCAAGACGACAGCCGCGACGGCCCCCGCAAACCCTACGTCAAGCGCGTCGAGAGCAGCGACGATCGCGGCCCGCCCAAAGACGGCAAATCCTTTGGCAGACCGGGCGGCAAGCCCGGCGGAAAACCCTTCCCGAAGGACGGCAAGCCCGGTCCGAAGGCCGATGAAGCGCCCCGGCGCAGCGAGCGGATCGCCAAGGTCATGGCGCGGGCCGGCATCGCCTCGCGCCGCGAGGTGGAGCGGCTGATCGGGCTCGGCAAGGTGGCGGTCAACGGCAAGATTCTCGACACCCCGGCGGTTCTGGTGACGCGCGACGACGTCATCACCGTCGACGGCAAGCCGATCGGCTCGGCCGAGGCGACGCGGGTCTGGCGCTATCACAAGCCGGCCGGCCTGCTGACCTCGCACACCGATCCGGCGGGGCGGCCGACCGTTTTCGACGCCCTGCCCAGCGGCCTGCCGCGGGTGCTGTCGGTCGGCCGGCTCGACCTCAACACCGAGGGCCTGTTGCTCCTGACCAATGACGGCGAGCTGAGCCGCGCCCTGGAGCTGCCCTCGACGGAGCTGGTGCGCCAGTACCGGGCCCGCGCCCGCGGTCGCGTCAGCCAGCTGCAGCTGGATTCGCTGAAGGACGGGGTGACCGTCGACGGCGTGCGCTACGGCCCGATCGAAGCCACGCTGGACAAGGCCAAGGAGACCGAGGGGAACGCTCCCGCCAATCTGTGGATCAGCGTCTCCATCACCGAGGGCAAGAACCGCGAGGTCCGCAAGGTGCTGGAGCATCTCGGCCTGACCGTGAACCGGCTGATCCGCCTCGCCTATGGCCCGTTCCAGCTGGGCACACTGCCCGTTGGTTCGGTCGAGGAGGTCGGCCCTCGGGTGATCCGCGAAATGCTGGCGGACCATATCCGGCCCGAGAACCTGCCGACCGGCAATACGGTCTCGACGCCCGCGCCGATCCCGGGGCGGCGGACATCGGCGCCGATCCACAAGGGCGCGTCGGGTTCGGCCATCTCCGACCCCTCGCGCAAACCCAGCCGCGTGCGCGCCGCCGGCGCCGCCGCGGACGCCGCCGCCGACCGCGCCGCCCGGCCGCAGAAAAAGCCGGGCTGGGCCAAGGCTGCGCCGAAATTCGAGCATCCGAAGAAGAATTTCACCCCTCGCGCCCGGCCGGACGGCTCAGAGACCGCGACCGGCGAACGGCCCAAGCGGGTGTTCAAGCCGCGCGAGGACCAGTTCATCGACCGCCCCCGCGGCGACGCCCGCACCGGCGCCCGTCCGGCGGCGCGGTCTGACGATCGTCCCGGCGACAAGCGCCCGTTCGACCGCAAACCGGACGGCAAGCCGCCGTTCGCGGGCAAGCCCGGCGGCTCGCGTCCGGGCGGCTTTTCCAAGCCCGGCTCTCCGCGTCCCGGCGCCGGCCCGGCGGGCGGGCGCGGCAGCCCCCGTCCAGGTGCGGGACCGGCCGGTGGACGCGGCAGTCCGCGCGGTCCCCGTTCCAAGGACTGATCGATGCGGATCGTCGCCGGCAGCCTGAAGGGCCGGGCCATCGTCGCGCCGGAGGGGCAGGGCACGCGCCCGACCTCGGATCGCGCCCGTCAGGCCGTGTTCAATGTGTTGGAACATGCGTCGTGGGCCGAGCCGCTGGAGGGGATGCGGGTCATGGACCTGTTCGCCGGCTCCGGCGCGCTGGGCTTCGAGGCCATCAGTCGCGGCGCGGCCTTCGCCCTGTTCGTCGAGACCGATGACGAGGCGCGCGGGGCCATCCGCGAGAACGCCGACGCCTATGGCGTCATGGGTCGCACCCGGGTGCACCGGCGCAGCGCGATCGATCTGGGCGTTCGTCCCGGATCTGACGGCGAGGCCTTCGACCTGGCCTTCCTCGACCCCCCGTATCGCCAGGGGATGGGCGAGCAGGCGCTGGCCCGGCTGATCGAGGGCAATTGGCTCCGGCCCGGCGCGATCGTGGTCTTCGAACGCGGCTCTGACGAGCCCGAGATCGACACGCCGGGCTATGAACGTCTGGACGCGCGCGACTATGGCGCGGCCCGGGTGCTGTTCCTCAGGCTGCAGGCGACCGGCGCGGCGGGATAGGCGCGGCCACTCGCTTCGGGTTAGGCTGGCGGCATGAGCCAGATCGATCGCCGCGCCTTCCTCGCCGCCGCCGGAGCCACGGCGGCGGTACCGCTGGTCACCCCGGCCGCGCCGCAGGCCGAAGGCTGGACCGCCCGGGCCCCGCTGCCGTGGGCGGTGCAGGAGATCTATTGCGCGGTTTCGGGCGGGCGGATCATCACCGCCGGCGGGCTGCGCCGGCCCGGACGGGTGACGGAGATCGAGGATCGCACCGGGATCTATGACCCGGCGAGCGACGTCTGGAGCGAGGGCCCGCGCCTGCCGCAGCCGCGGCACCATCCGATGCTGATCGCCGGGGCCGACGGGACGGTGTTCGCCCTGGGCGGATACGGCCGGTCGGAGGCGGGCGACTGGACCGGCATGACCGAGGTCTGGGCCATGGAGGCCGACGGCTGGCGCGAGGCGGGGCGGATGCCGGGGCCGCTGAGCGAGACGGTCGGGGTTGATCTGGGCGGCCGGCTGCATCTGGTCACCGGACGGTCGCCGGGCGCCGCCAACGGGCAGTGGAACGATCAGGTCGACGTCGATACGCATCGCATCTTCCTGCCGGGGGAGGGCCGGTGGGAGACAGCGCAGCCCTGTCCGATGGCGCGCAACAGCGCGGCCGGGGCGGTGCTGGACGGAGCGTTGTGGGTTGCCGGCGGCCGGACGGTGAGCGGCGGGGGGACCGGGCGGCTGGACCGCTATGATCCGGCCGGGGACCGCTGGGATACGCTGGCCCCCATTCCGGCCTCGTCGGCCACGGGCCAGCAGGTCGGCGGCGGGCTGGCCATGGCGGCGGCCGGGGGCAAGCTGGTCGCCTTCGGCGGGGAGTGGTTCGCACCGGGCGGCGGCGGGGTGTTCGCCGAGACCTGGATCTATGATCCGGCGACCGACCGCTGGGAGCCGGGACCGCCGATGCGGACGCCGCGGCACGGTCTTGCGGCGGCGGCGGTGGACGGGGTGATCCATGCGATCGCCGGGGGCGAGGTGGTCTCCGGCGGCCGCGCGGGGGGCGTGGCCGAGGCGCTGCGGCTCTAGCGGGCGTCGCGGCGCAGCCGGCCGGCGAGGGTCGCGGCGGCGGCCGTGACTTCAGACCAGGTGACCTCGAACCCGGCCTCGTCCCCGAACCAGGGGTCCGTGACGGCCTGACCCTCGCGGCCCTCGACATGGTCCAGCAGCAGGCTGAGCTCGGCGGTCGCGTCGGCCGGCGCCAGCTTGCGCAGATTGGCGAGATTGTCGTGGTCGAGGGCGATCACATGGGTGAAGCGGCGGAAGTCGGCGGGCCTGACCTGCCGGGCGCGCAGAGCCGAGATGTCGACGCCATTGCGCAGGGCCGTGCGCTGCGCGCGCTCGTCGGGCGGCTCGCCGGCGTGCCAGTCGCCGGTGCCGGCGGAGTCGACGATCAGGTCGAGATCTAGCCGGGCGGCTTCGGCGCGCAGGGCGGCCTCCGCCAGCGGCGAGCGACAGATGTTGCCGAGGCAGACGAAGAGGACGGAGGGGGTCATCGGCGGCCGAACAGCTTCTCAAGATCCGCGAGCTTGAGCTCGACATAGGTCGGGCGGCCGTGGTTGCACTGGCCCGAGTGGGGGGTGGCTTCCATCTCGCGCAGCAGGGCGTTCATCTCGGGGGCGGACAGCACGCGGCCGGCGCGGACGCTGCCGTGGCAGGCCATGGTGCCGCAGACCTCGCCCAGCCGTTCGGACAAGGCGAGGGCGGCGCCGTGTTCGGCCAGGTCGTCGGCGATGTCGCGGATCAGGCCCTGGACATCCGTGTCGCCCAGCAGGGCGGGGGTCTCGCGCACCAGCACGGCGCCGGCGCCGAATGGTTCGACGATCAGGCCCAGCTCGGCCAGTTCGTCGGCGCGGGCCGAGACGCGCTCGGCCTCGGCGGGGTCCAGTTCAACCACCTCGGGGGTCAGCAGGGCCTGACGGGTGACCGCGCCGCGCGCCATCTGCACCTTCATCCGCTCGTAGACGAGGCGTTCGTGGGCGGCGTGCTGGTCGACGACGACGAGGCCGTCGCGGGTCTGGGCGACGATATAGGTGCCGTGCAACTGCGCCCGGGCGGCGCCGAGGGGGAAGTCGAGGGGGTCGACGCCGCCGCCGCGCAATTCATCATGAATCAACGATTGATCGGCGAGCCCCGGATGAGCTTCGACCCGCGCCGAACGGTCGTTGAGGCCGGGAATGACCTGCGCCGTCGCGGTCGCGGGGGCGGCCCAGCCCTGCCAGCCGCTCCAGCCCTGGGCCGAAGGGGCGGAGGGGCTGAAGGCGGGGCCTGGGCCGACGCCCGAATGGGGGCGGAAGCCGGCGAGGGCGTCCGCCGCCACCGTGGTCGAGGCGCGGTGGCCGGCGGCGGCGAGGGCGTGGCGCAGGGCGCCGACGATCAGACCGCGCACCAGCGCCGGGTCGCGGAACCGCACCTCGGCCTTGGCCGGGTGGACGTTCACATCGACGTAGAGCGGGTCGACCTCGAGGAAGAGGACCGCCGCCGGATGCCGGTCGCGGGCGAGGAAGTCGGCATAGGCGCCGCGCAAGGCGCCCTGCAGCAGGCGGTCCTTCACCGGGCGGCCGTTGACGAAGAGGTACTGGTGGCCGGCGTTGCCGCGACTGTAGGTCGGCAGGCCGGCGTAGCCGGTCAGTCGCACATTGTCCCGCGCCTGGTCGATCAGCAGGGCGTTGGCCTCGAAATCGCGGCCGAGCAGGGCGGCGAGCCGCTTCAGCCGGCCGGCGTCGCCGGGGTGTTCGGCGGGCAGGCGCAGGGTGGTCTTGCCGTCGAGGTCGAGGGTGAAGGCGACGGTCTCATGGGCCATGGCCTGACGCTTGATCTCTTCCGAGATGGCCATGGCCTCGGAGCGCTCGGACTTCATGAATTTGAGCCGGGCGGGGGTGGCGTAGAACAGGTCGCGGACCTCGACCCGGGCGCCGTGCGGGCCGGGGAAGCCGGCGGGGGCGACCGGGCGCTGGTCGCCGCCCTCGACGGTGATCTGATGGGCGTCGCCGCCCTCTCGCGGACGGCTGGTGATGGTCAGGCGGGCGACCGAGCCGATCGAGGGCAGGGCCTCGCCGCGGAAGCCGAGGGTCGAGATGCGCAGCAGGTCGACGTCGCCGGCGTCGTCGGCCTCGAGCTTGGAGGTGGCGTGGCGCTCGACCGCCAGGGCCAGCTGGTCGGCCGCCATGCCGCAACCGTCGTCGGCGATCAGGATTCGCGTCAGGCCGCCGCCATCGGCCTGGACCTCGATGCGCGTGGCGCCGGCGTCGAGCGCATTCTCGACCAGCTCCTTGATGGCGCTGGCCGGGCGTTCGACCACCTCGCCGGCGGCGATGCGGTTGACGGTTTCGGGGGGGAGGCGGCGGATGGGCATGGGATTCGGCAGTATGGCGCGTTCCGGCGACCGGAAGAAGCCGGCGACCGGGGAGGCGCCCGCAAGGGCTGCAGTCGTCCTCAGGTGGAGAGCAAGGACGGGCCGATACAGGCGAGGACGGCCGCGCGGAGTTGATCCCGGCTGTAGGGTTTGCGCAGCACCGGCGCATGGTCGTGCGGCGCACCCAGATTGGCCGTGTCGCCGTAGCCCGAGGCGAAGATCAGCGGTATGCCGCGGCGCAGCAGGCTGTTGGCGAGCGAGAGGCTGGTGCCCGTGCCGATATTGATGTCGAGCATGGCGAAGCGCACCGTTTCGGCCGCGCAGATGGCGTCTGCCTGGGACAGGGTGGAGGCGGTCCAGATCGTGCGGGCGCCCATCGCCTGCAGGGCGTCCTCGGCCTCGAGGGCGACGATCATATTGTCCTCCAACAGCAGGACGTCGATCCCCTCGAGGGGGCGTTCCGGAGCGACGGCCGGCAGCCCGGCCGACGGCGCAGGCTGCCGGACGATCCCCGTCCGGGGCTGGAATTCGGCAGGGTCCTGCAGGCAGGCGTCCGGCACGAAGAAATCGGCTTCGAAACCCGTCACCGGGTAACGAATCTCGGCCCGTCCCTGGAGATCGAAGGGCACGGTGCGCTCGATGATCACCGACCCGAAACCGCGCCGAAGCGGCGCCTCGACCGGCGGCCCGCCGCTTTCACGCCAGCGGACATTCAGCCCGCCCGGGACGCGATCGAGTTCGACGTTCACTGTTCCCCCGTTCGAAAGGGCCCCGTATTTCATGGAGTTGGTCACCAGCTCGTGGCTGACCAGCGCGAGGGTTGAGAAGGCGAGGGGGCTCAGCAACACGGTCGGGCCCACGATGGTGAAACAGTCGGGCCGGTCCGACATGAAGGCGGCGAACTCGTCCTCGAACAGGGCGGAGACGGGCGCCGAGCCCCAGTTCTGGAGCGTGATCCGGTCGTGGGCGCGGGCGAGCGCCTGGACCCGTCCGCCGAGGGCGGCGACGTACTCGGCCGTACTGACGCCTTCAGATGACGTCTGGCTCATGAGGCCGCGGATCAGGGCCAGGATGTTGCGCACCCGATGGTTCAGCTCGGCGATCAGCAATTCCTGACGCTCGAACGCCCGGGACCGCTCGGCGCCGGCTTCCTCCGACAGGCGAAGCACAACCTCGATCAGGGCGATCCGGATCGCTTCGGCGATCCGCCTCTCGCTGTCGGTGAAGGGGAGCGACCGGCCGCTGATCAACTGGGTGAAGGCGGCGAAACTCTTGCGGGGCGACAACCGCACGCCCGTCTCGTCCTCGATCACCGCCTTTTCCGGATCGCCGCCCCAGGCGATCTGCCGCAGCTTCTCGCCCCGAAACAACAACAGGTAGTCCCGGGGCATACGTGAGATCGGAATGGCCAGCAGGCCGCCGACGTCACGCCCGTCGCGGACCCCGCCGGACAGCACGGTCGCAATCCGGTCGGTGCAGAAAACCTGACTGGCGGACTGGCCGTTCAGATATTCGGTCAGTTCCAGGATCTGGCTCGAGACCGGCACCCGTCCATGAGTCGCCAGGGCGCCGGCTGAATAGACCGCGACCCCGTCACTGGGAATGACTTCGCTGATGGCATCCTTCATCCAGGCGGTGTCGCTCAGCCGGCGCTCGTCTCCCGCGATCGCGAGGATCATCCGGTCCGCCAACCGGCGGGCGTCCTGTTCCGCGCCCTCCGCCGACTTCCGCAGCCGGTTCTCCAGCGCCATCGCATACATCTGGCCGAACAGCTCGGCGCAACTGCGCAGGGTGAAGCTGGGAAGCCGGGGCTGGAGATGGTGGCAGGCGAACAGACCCCAGAGGCGTCCGTCCACGATGATGGAGATCGACATCGAGGCCGAAACCCCCATGTTGACGAGGTATTCGAGGTGAACGGGCGAAACGGCGCGCGCGATCGACAGGGACAGATCGAGCGGCGGCGCCTCGACCGGCAACAGGGCTGCGACCCCGCCCTCGACATCGGCGATAATCCGGAACGGGTTGCGAAGATAAAGGGCCCGGGCCTGGGGGGGGATGTCCGAAGCCGGATAGTGCAGTCCGAGGAAGCTCTCCACGCCGGCGCCGACAGACTCGGCGATCACCTCTCCGGCCCCTTCTTCGTCGAACCGGTAGACCATCACCCGATCGAAGCCCGTGATCGCGCGGATCTGTCGTGCCGCGTCGCGGTGAAAAGCCTCAAGGCTGGTTTGCGACTGCAGCCTGCCGACCAGGGTCCGCACGAGGGAGGCGGCGTCGGTCCGATCCTCTTGGCTGGCGCGTTCTCCTTCAATGACAAGCAGGTCATCCGCATAGTGAAGCGCGATGTCGAAGGGAGGTCCGCCGGCTTCCAGCGGCAGGCCGTAGAGTCGTTCGCTTCCGCCGGGGCGGAGGATGGCGAGTCGGTTGCGAATTTCGTGCAGGGCTTCCTTGTCGATGAGGTGTTCGATCGGTTCGCCGATCGACTCACTGGCCGAGCGCGGGAGGAACTCGGACAGGTTCTCCGAAGCGCGGGAGACCAGCCAGTCGTTCGTCAGGGCCAGCAGAAATCCGAACGCCTGGACTCGATCGAGGCGCGTGATGGGCTCGCGGTCGCAGGATGACAGGTCCGGGGCCTGGGGGCGTTTCATCAGCGGTCATCCGTCGGCAGGAAAGCGGCGAACGCCGCGCGGGCATCGGCGATGATCGCGTCGTCAAGGGAGACCTGATCGAGTTGCCGTGTGAACTCGGGCCAAGAAAGCGTCATCGGAAGGTGCATGTACCGGCCCGGCAGACCCCGGCCGATGCGCCGCCTGAGGATCGCGCCCCCCAGTCTTGAGCCCCGCATCACATAGGCCACGGCGAGGCCGTCGAGGCAAGCCACGGCTTCGGGTCTGGCGGGACGGGCGGAAAGCTCGTCGAGGTCGGCGTCAAGGTTGGCCGCAAGGTCCGTGAACTCGGCGCGATCGACCGGCCGCCAGGACGGCTCCAGCCGCCAGAGCGCCTTGCGGTGGGCCTGGAGAAATTGGATGTAGTCCGGGCGGGTCGACAGGTCGTATCCGGCGTAGGCGGCGTCGACGCGCTCATGCTGCGCCCGTGTCCCCTGACGAATCCGGTCGTGCACAACAGGCCCCCGTGAAGCGCGAGCCCGGCCCGCTTGCGTGTGTACCATATTGCCGCGAGCCGGTTCTTCCTGGTCCGCTCCGGCGTCAAATCGGGCGAGCGCCCGAGAATCCCCGGGTAGAGGCTGTATTATTCGGAGTCAGTGATCACCGAAATCAGCGCTTGATCCAATATTTGTGGGCAAGATTCACGTCCGCTGGCGAACATGGGCCCTGCGCTGACCCATTGGCTCAGCTCACCTCCGCGAGCGCCTCTTCCGCCGCCACCCAGGCCGCCTCGGCGGCGTCGAGGTCGGACTGGGTCTTCGCCCGCGCCCGCGTCAGGCCTTCGAGGGCCTTGGGGTTGCTGACCGAGGCGTTGGCCATGTCGTCGTCGATGCGGGCGATTTCGGCGGTCAGCTGGGCCATCCGTTCCTCGGCCTTCTTCACCGCGTGACGCAGGGTCGAGGGAGACGGGCCGGACTTCTTGTCGTTCTTCTTGCCCTTGTTGTTCGAAGCGGGCGCGGCGGCGACCGTCTCGTCCTTGATCTGGGTCGGCTTGACGGCGGCCTGTTTGGCGCGGTCGAGGACGAATTTGGCGTAGTCGTCCATGTCACCGTCCCACGGCTTCACGGTGCCGTCGGCGGCCAGCCACAGGCGGTCGGCGACCATCTCCATCAGCGAGCGGTCGTGGGTGATCAGGATGACGGCGCCGGAGTAGTCGTTGAGGGCGTCGAGCAGGGCGCGGCGGCTGTCGATGTCGAGGTGGTTGGTCGGTTCGTCGAGGATCAGGATGTGCGGCGCGTCCATGGCCACCTGGTTGAGCAGCAGGCGGGCCCGCTCGCCGCCGGACAGGGAGGCGACGGTGGTCTCCTGCTTCTCGTAGCCGAGGCCCCACTGCGCCAGTTTGGAGCGGCGGGCGCTCTCGGGGGCGTCGGGCATGGCGCGGCGGATGATCTCCAGCGGCGTGTCGGTCGGGTCCATGGCCTCGATCTGGTGCTGGTGGAACCAGCCGACGCGCATCTTGCGGTCGCGGTGCAGTTCGCCCTCGGAGACGTTCAGGGCGCCGGCGATCATCTTGGCGAAGGTCGACTTGCCGGCGCCGTTGACGCCCAGCAGGCCGATGCGGTCGTCCAGATCCATGCGCAGGTTGAGATTGCGCAGGATCGGCTTGCCGGGCTCATAGCCGACATTGGCGCGCTCCAGCCGGATCAGCGGCGGGGCGAGGGGGCGTGGCGGCGACGGCAGGATGAAGGGGGCGACGCGTTCCTCGATGGTCGTGGCCACCGGCTGCATCTTGGCCAGCCGCTTCATGCGCGACTGGGCCTGGGCGGCCTTGGAGGCCTTGGCCTTGAAGCGGTCGACGAAGGCCTGGAGGTGGGCGCGCTCGGCGTCCTGCTTGGCCTTGGCCGACATCTGCAGCCGGGCCTTTTCGGCGCGGGCCCTTTCGAACTGGTCGTAGTTGCCGGTGTAGAGCTCCAGCGTCCGGTTCGCGAGGTGCAGGATGTGGGTGCAGACCTCGTTCAGCATCTCGCGGTCGTGGGAGATGATCAGGGCCGTGTGCGGGTATTTCTTGAGGCGGGCCTCCAGCCACAGGGCGCCTTCGAGGTCGAGGTAGTTGGTCGGTTCGTCGAGCAGCAGCATGTCCGGCTCGGCGAACAGGGCCGCGGCGAGGGCGACGCGCATGCGCCAGCCGCCCGAGAACTCGGACATCGGCCGCTGCTGGTTCTCCTGGTCGAAACCGAGGCCGACGAGGATTTCCGCGGCGCGGGCGGGGGCGGCGTCGGCGTCGATCTCGATCAGCCGGGTCCAGATCTCGCCCATCTCCTCGGGTTCGGCGGTTTCCAGCCGGCCCAGCAGGGTGTGGCGCTCCTCGTCGGCTTCGAGGATGGTCTCCAGCACGCTGACGGGCGTGGCCGGGTGTTCCTGGTCGACCGAGCCGATGCGGGCCGTCTTCGGCAGGCTGATCTCGTCGCCGCCGGCGGCCAGTTCGCCGAGGATCAGTTTGAACAGGGTCGATTTGCCGATGCCGTTGCGGCCCACCAGCCCGACCTTGGATCCGGGCGGCAGGGAGACGGAGGCGTCCTCGAGGAATTTGCGGCCCCAGGCGTTGAAGGTCAGGTCGGTGATCTGGAGCATGGCGAAGACGAGGGTCCGATAGGCGAGGGCGGCTCGCCGACGGGCGGTGAGCGACAGGTCAGATAGGGATCGTCCCCCAAGCCGCGAGCGGCCGCGCCGCGCGCATCAGGGACGCCTTGGAAAGGGCGGAGGGCGCGTCTATAAGCCCGCGACCTTCAATCTCCCAACAAGAAGTCACTCCCATGACCGAACGCACCTTCTCGATCATCAAGCCCGACGCCACGCGCCGCAACCTGACCGGCGCGATCAACGCCGTGATCGAGGGCGCCGGCCTGCGCATCGTCGCCCAGCGCCGCGTCAAGCTGACCGACGCCCAGGCGAAGAAATTCTACGAAGTCCACGCCGAACGCCCGTTCTACGGCGAACTGGTCGGCCAGATGACCGCCGAGCCGGTCGTCGTCCAGGTGCTGGAAGGCCCGAACGCCGTCGCCGCCTATCGCGAAGTCATGGGCGCCACCAACCCCAAGGACGCCGCTGACGGCACCATCCGCAAGCAGTTCGCCCTGTCGATCGGCGAGAACTCGGTCCACGGTTCGGACTCGATCGAGAACGCCGGCATCGAGATCGCCCAGTTCTTCACGGACGACCAGATCGTCGGCTGATCGGCCCCAAGCCAATTCGTCTGACTGCGGCCGGATCGGTGACGATCCGGCCGTTTTCGTGTCAGGCTGGGGCTTCGTCGGGGAATCGCCGTGAAGGACTATAGCCGCAAGGGCGTGATGCTGGCCGCGACCCTGTCGGCCCTGGCCGGCTATGTCGACGCCGTCGGGTTCATGACCCTGGGCGGGTTTTTCGTCTCCTTCATGAGCGGCAACTCCACCCGGCTGGGCGTCGGCCTGTCGCTGGGCGAATGGGACCAGGCGGCGATCGCCCTGGGCCTGATCGTCCTGTTCGTGGTCGGGGTGGTGATGGGCGCGACCGTGGCGCGGCGCTTCGGCGAGGAACGGCGATCCGCGGTTCTGGCGGCCGAGGCGGTCCTGCTGCTGACCGGCGCGGGCCTTTGCACCGCCGGCTGGCGTGAGGCCGGCATGGTGGCCGTGGTCATGGCCGTGGGGGTCGAGAATGCGGTGTTCCAGCGGCAGGGCGATGTCGGGGTCGGCCTGACCTATATGACCGGAACCCTGGTGCGGATGGGCCAGCGGATCGCCACCGCCCTGCACGGCGGGGCACGGTGGGACTGGGTCCCGTTCCTGATGCTGTGGACCGGACTGGCGGTCGGCGGGGCGATCGGGGCGGTCAGCTTCCTGAGGTTTGACGTGCTGGCGCTGTGGCCGGCCTTCGCGGTCGTGGCGGCGCTGACGCTGGCGGTCCGGCGGGCCGAGGTCCGGGCCGACCGGGCCTGAGGTCAGGGGCGTTGGCAGAAGTCCGCCAGCACGCGCGGATAGAGGGCGTGCTCGGCCGCCAGGACGCGCTGCGCCAGCGAGCCGGGGGTGTCGTCGGGCTGGATCGGCACGGCCGACTGACCCAGCACGGGACCGTCGTCGACGCCTTCCGTGACCAGATGCACCGTACAGCCGGCCTCGGCGTCGCCGGCGGCGAGGGCGCGGGCGTGGGTGTCGAGGCCGGGGTATTTCGGAAGCAGGCTGGGGTGGATGTTCAGCATCCGCCCGGCCCAGCGGCCGACGAGCAAGGGCGTCAGCAGCCGCATATAGCCGGCGAGAGCCACGACCTCGATGCCGTGGGCCTCCAGCACGGACTGGACCGCCTGTTCGTGCGCGGCCCGGTCCTTGCCGAACGGACGGTGATCGACAACGGCCGTGGCGACGCCCTTGGCCTCGGCGACCGCCAGACCGCCGGCGTCCGGCCGGTTGGACAGGACCAGACCCACCTCGAACGACGCCTCCGTCTGACCGGCGGCATCGATCAGCGCCGCCATGTTTGAGCCGGCGCCCGAGATCAGGACGGCCACGCGCACGCGGCCGGTGCGGGATTGCGGCATCAGCGGGCCGCGCGGGGCGCCGGATCGCCCACAGAGACGAACGAGCCAGCCGGGCCGGGGAACACGACCGGGCTTTCATATCCGTCATCGGACACGGCCGAGACGCCGAAGAACCAGTCGTCAATGACGATGCCCGGCAGGGTGAGCTCGGTCGCCGACCCGGCCCAGCGGCTGTGGGTCCATTGCGGGGCGGTGGTTGATCGCCACCAGACGCGATAGCCGGCCGCGCCGGGCACGGCCTGCCATTTGACCGTGGTGTCCGGCTTGACCGCGCCCTCGATCGTCACGCCCAGCGGGCTGGCGGGGGCGTTGGCCAGCGCCGCCATGGCCACGATGTTCAGCCGCGCGACCTGACCCAGATAGTCGAAATCGACTCCGTCGATGGTGTCGCCATAGTGGACCCCGTCCTCGACGCGCAGGTCCTGATGCTGGCGGTCGTAGTTTTCGGCCCCCTCGGAGATGCGAACGGCGGGGAAGCCGGCGCGCAGCATCTCGACCTGGTCCCCGCCGCGGCCGTAGCGGTCGGTCCGATAGATCAGATCGACGTCGAAATTGGCGAGGTAGCGGTCGGCGATCCCGTCGATGAACCGCGCGAGATTGCGCGAGGAGGAGTCGACCTCGCCGCCGTTATAGCGACGGCGTTCTTCCTGGGCCTCGGTCTCGACGGTCTTGGTGCCTTCCGAGAAGACACGGACCCGGGTGGTGTCGCGCACCCCCGACTGGCCTTCCGAATTGCCGACGATGTCATTGTTCAGATTGGCCTCGACCCGCCAGCCCCGGGCGCGGGCGTAGTCGGCCAGGATCTTGCCGCCGAACAGCCCTTGTTCCTCGCCGGACAGGGCGGCGTAGACGAGCGTGGCGTCGAACGAGTGACCCGACAGCACCCGCGCGGCTTCCAGCACCGCCGCCACGCCCGAGGCGTCGTCATTGGCGCCGGGGGCGTCGTCGGTGAAATTCATCACGTCGGAGACGCGGGAATCGATGTGGCCCGAGATGATGATGACGCGGTTCGGGTCGCCTGTGCCGCGCTGGATGGCGACGATATCGACCACCTCGGTCGGCGTCGGGATGCGCGGGCTGGTGACGGTGTCGGACGGGGTCGCGACGGTCAGGCAGCCGCCGCAGTCACGGCTGATGGCCTCGAACCGGCCTTGCGCCCAACGCCGGGCCGCGCCGATGCCGCGCGTGTCGGAGGCGGTCTCCGACATGGTGTGGCGTGTGCCGAAGCCGACCATGGCCTCGATGTCGGCCCGCATCCGCTCCGGCCGGATCTCGCCGGCGAGCCGGTGCAGCAGGGCCTGTTCCTGAACGGTCTGGGCCGCGGCGGGGGCCGAGGCCAGAAGCGCCCCGGTCAGGGCAATGGACAGCGCACGCATCGGCGACCTCACAAAATGCACAGGGCGCGGACCTTGCCGGGCGGGTCGCGACGGGTCAACGGCCGGAGCGGCGGACGCCGCTTGCGCTTCAGGACCGCCTCGGAAACAGTGCGGCCGTCGCTCCGGAGTTTCCCCATGCTCGCCGTCGCCCTCGCCGCCGTCCTGCTCGCCAGCCCCGTCCAGGCCCGGGACGCGACCCGCAGCATCCTGACCGATGTCTGCCTGCCGTATGTGACCGGCGAAAGCGACGACACGGCCGCGCTGGAGTTCCTCGGCTTCGTGGCGGCGCCGCCGTCCGGCGAGGGGCGGATGTATGCGACCGAAGACCAGGCCTATCTGCTGCGGCTGACGACGACCGGCTCGGTCGCGGACGAGACCCTCAACCGGGTCTGTGTCATCCAGTCCCGCCGCGGCGAACTGGGTCGGGTGCGCGGCGCGGTCACGCCGGTCCTGCGTCAGCAGGGGTTCGCGGCCGAGGCGGACGCGCCGGCCGACCGCCCGATCTGGACGAAGGACGGGGTTACCGTGTCCTTGCGCCAGAACCCCGGCGCGGCGGTCGTGGTTCGTGTGACCTACAGCAGCCTGGACGCCGGCCTCTAGGCCGCTTCCAGCTGGCCGCAGACGAAGGCGACCTCGCCGGCGGTCAGCAGGTCGGCCAGAACCGGTTCGGCGTTCTCGGGCGACACGATCAGCATGAAGCCGACGCCGCAGTTGAAGGTACGGCGCAGTTCGTGGTCCGAAATGCCGCCGGTCTCGCCCAGCCACTGGAACACGTGCGGCATGGGCCAGGCGTCCCAGTCGAAGCGGGCCTGAAGGCCGTCGGCGATGCAGCGCGGCGGATTTTCGACCAGCCCGCCGCCGGTGATGTGGGCGGCGCCCTTGATCAGACCGGCCTTCATCAGCGGCAGGACCGGCTTCACATAGATGCGGGTCGGCTCCATCAGGGCCTGGGCCAGGGTGCGGTCACGGGCGAAGGGGGCGTCGTCGGCCCAGGCCAGACCGGACTTCTCGACCACCTTGCGGATCAGGGAGTAGCCGTTGGAGTGGGGGCCGGAGGAGGCGAGGCCGATGATGAGGTCGCCGGCCTGCTGGCGGTCGAGGTACGGCAGGGCGTGGCCGCGCTCGACGGCGCCCAGCGAGAAACCGGCCAGGTCGTAGTCGCCGCCCTGGTACATGCCGGGCATTTCGGCGGTTTCGCCGCCCACCAGGGCGCAGCCCGCCTGACGGCAGCCCTCGGCGATTCCGGCGACGACGCGCTTGGCGGCGTCGATCTCGAGCTTGCCGGTGGCGTAATAGTCGAGGAACAGCAGCGGCTCGGCGCCCTGGGCCAGCAGATCGTTGACGCACATGGCGACCAGGTCGACGCCGACGCCGTCATGGCGTCCGGTCTCGATGGCGATCTTGAGCTTGGTGCCGACGCCGTCGGTGGTGGCGACGATCAGCGGGTCCTCGAAACCGGCCGCCTTGAGGTCGAACAGGGCGCCGAATCCCCCCAGCGACGCCTCGGCGCCGGGCCGGCGAGTCGACTTCGCCAGCGGCTTGATGGCGTCCACCAGCATCTCGCCGGCGTCGATATCCACGCCCGCATCGGCATAGGTGAGGCCGTTGCGCTCGCTGTCGGGGGTGTCGCTCATCGGTCACGGGCCTGAATCAGTGGGCGGATTTCTGCGGCGGGTCTTGCCACAACCACGTCGCGCGGGGCTATAGCATCCGAATGACGCCCATCACCACCACCGAGGTCCTGCGCGAATTCTGCGGCCGCCTCGCCAACCAGCCCTTCATCACGGTCGACACCGAGTTCATGCGGGAGACGACCTACTGGCCGCGCCTGTGCCTGATCCAGGCGGCGTCGGCCACGGACGCGGCCATCATCGACCCGATGGCCGAGGGCCTGGATCTGGAGCCGTTCCTCGACCTGCTGCGCGATCCGAAGATTCTCAAGGTCTTCCATGCCGCCCGTCAGGACACCGAGATTTTCGTCAAACTGGGCGCCATGCCCAAGCCGATGTTCGACACCCAGGTCGCCGCCATGGCCGCGGGCTTCGGCGACCAGGTCTCCTATGAGGCGCTGGTCCGCCAGATGCTGCGCCAGGAAGTCGACAAGGGCAGCCGTTTCACCGACTGGGCCCGCCGGCCGCTGTCGGACGCCCAGCTGGTCTATGCGCTGGGGGATGTGACCCATCTCGCCGCCCTGTATCCCAAGCTGCGCGACCGGCTGCAGAAGGACGGACGGCTCGACTGGGTGATGGCCGAGATGGAGGATCTGACCAATCCGGACCTCTACGACACCGATCCGGAAAAGGCCTGGAAGCGGCTGAAGCCCAAGAAATGGTCGGCCAAATACCTCGCCGCCTTCGTCGCCACCGCCGTGTGGCGGGAGCGGGCGGCGCAGGATCGCGACCAGCCGCGCGGCCGGATTCTCAAGGACGAGGCCATCGACGAGATCGCGGCCCAGGGGCCGACCGACCCGGACGCCTTCAACCGGCTGCGCTCGGTGCCCAAGGGATTCGGGGCGTCGCGCCTCGGTCTGGAGTTGTCGGCCGAACTGAAGCGCGTGCTGGCCGATCCCGAGGCCCATGCGCCCAAGCTGGACCGACCGGCGCACAACCAGCCGGCGCCGCCGTCGGTGGTTGAGTTGTTAAAGGTGCTGCTGAAGGCCAAGAGCGACAACGCCGGGGTGGCGACCAAGCTGCTGGCCAATGTCGCCGATCTCGAGAAGATCGCGCTGGACGACGAGGCCGACGTTGATGCGCTCAAGGGTTGGCGTCGTCAGCTGTTCGGCGATGACGCGCTGAAGCTCAAGCGCGGCGAGATCGCCCTGGTGCTGAACGGCGCCCGGGTCGAGGTGGTGGAGATCGAGTAGTCAGGCGGTCAGGTCGGCGATTTCGCGGGTGAGATTCGCCCGGGCCTGCGCTTCGAATCGTTCCGCCCAGATCGGATCGGCGAACAGCGCCTCGCTTTCCAGAAAGCGACCGAGGATCGCAGCACGTCCCGCCCGGTAGAGGGGCTCGGGCACATGGGCGTATTCCTCGCGGATCGCGGCGGCGTAGGCGTCATATCGGTCCGGCTCCGCGCCCAGGATCGAAAGATCGATCGAAACCAGCCGCGCGCCGAGGACGTCGTCGGCCTGCACCGAATGGCCGGCGGTCAGCAGAATCAGGCGGACGACCTCGTCGATGAAGGCCTGTGAGGCACCCTCGGCGGCGAGCCGGTCCGCCGCCAGCTTCGCGCTTTCGGCTTCGTTGTCGGTTCGGGTCGCATCATAGATCGCGTCGTGAAACCAGATCGCGACGTCCATCAACGTCCGCTGGTTCTCGTCCATGTCCGTCGAGGCGGCGACCTGCGCCAGGCAGTCCTCGATGTGGGTCACGGTGTGATAGCGCCGGTGCGGCTCGCTGTAGCGCGCGATCAGCTCATCGCGAACCGCACCGGAGATCATGGCCTCAGGCCACCGTGGCCTTGACGATCTTGCCCGGGTTGCGGGGCGGCTCGCCCTTGGGCAGGGCGTCGACGTGGTCCATGCCTTCGATGACCTCGCCCCAGACGGTGTACTGGCCGTCGAGGAAGGAGGCGTCGTCCAGGCAGATGAAGAACTGGCTGTTGGCGCTGTTGGGATCCGAGGTGCGGGCCATGGAGCAGACGCCGCGGGCGTGACGTTCCTTGGAGAACTCGGCCTTCAGGTTCGGCTTCTTCGAGCCCGAGGTGCCGGTGCCGGTCGGATCGCCGCCCTGGGCCATGAAGCCGGCGATGACGCGGTGGAAGACCACGCCGTCATAGAAGCCTTCATTCGCCAGCTCGGTGATCCGGGCGACGTGGCCGGGAGCCAGGTCGGGGCGAAGCTTGATGACCACATCGCGGTCGGCGCCGTCGCCGGTGTCGAGGGAAAAGGTCAGGGTCTGGTCGGCCATCGGCGCGCTCCTCGTGAATTGTCGCGGGTCCATAGCCCGCAAACCCGCTGACGGCTATGTGGATGCGATGACCGACGAAGAAAAGCCTGCCGAACGCAGACGGATGGTGCGCCCGCCCTCGGGCGGGACCGCCGCCGGCCGCGGCATGGGCACCAAGATGAAGACGGCCGACACCAAGTCGATGTCCAGCCAGCAGTGGATCAAGCGCCAGCTGTCGGACAAGTGGTCCGAGCGCGCCCGGGCCGAGGGCTGGCGCAGCCGCGCGGCCTTCAAACTGCTGGAGATCGACGACCGGTTCCATCTGATCAAACAGGGCAGCCGGGTCATCGACCTGGGCGCCGCGCCGGGCGGCTGGGCCCAGGTGGCGGTCAAGCGTGGGGCGATCGCGGTGGTCGGGGTCGACCTGCTGCCGGTCGAGCCGGTGCCCGGCGCGATCATGATCCAGGCCGACTTCACCCATCCGGGCGTGGATCAGCAGATGATGGACCTGCTGGGCGGGGCGCCGGACCTGGTGCTGTCCGACATGGCCCACAATACGGTCGGCCACCGCCAGACCGACCACCTGAAGATCATCGCCCTGATCGAGATCGCCGCCGATTTCGCCATCCGCACGCTGAGGCCCGGCGGGCATTTCGTGTCGAAGAATTTCCAGGGCGGCGACGCGGGCGGGGTGCTGGCGCGGCTCCGCGCCGAGTTCGAGACGGTGAAATACGTCAAGCCCGAGTCGAGCCGGAAGGACAGCGCCGAGGTGTTCCTGGTGGCGATGAACCGCCGATGAGTCTGACGGCGCTGGCCATGGCCGTCGCCTTGCAGACGCCCGGCGTCGGGACCTCCACCCCTGTGGGCGAGCTGATCGGCCGAACGCCCTCGGAGGTGGCGGCGCGTCTCGGCGCCGCGTCCGATCCGGTTCCGGATGAGGCGCTGCGGATCGCAGACGGCGAGCAGGTCGTCGAGATTTACCCGACCCAGCGATTCTGGCGCGAGCCCGCCCTGCACGGCGATCTTGGCGTTCGGCCCGAGGGTGTTGTCTGCCTGTCCGGGGTCGTGCTCGCCGGCGATCTCGGCGCGGGGGCGATTCGCCCGCTTCTGGCCGGAAGCCGGGGACAGTTCGTCTTCGTCGACGGTCAGCTCCGCTCCGTGCATCTCACGCCGCCGCGAAGCGACAGCCGCCCCACCCCCCGCAATGCGAGGGAGGGGCGGGCCTACAATCGGAGCCGGGCCCAGGCCTCGCCGTGGCCGGTCTCGCCGGGCCGGTTGCCGCTCAGTGATGAGGCCACGGCGGTGGCGCGCCTCGGTCCGGCGGTCGGGGAGGGCGCCGTGATGCGGAGCGACTGCAGACCGTTGTCCGACCCCTCGCAGTCTTCGCCGACCAGCGGCGACTGGGCGCTGGCCCTCGCCGGGGCGATGACCTTGTGGCCGGTTTACGCCGTGACCCAGCCCCTCGCGGAGGCCGAGCATGAGCGGGCCCAACGCGAGGGCGGGGCGCTGCTGGCGCAGTTCCAGCCCGGGGCCGAACTGCCGCGGGCGCCGGAAGACCTGGCGCGGGGCCAGCGCGGCGTCCGGATGTTCCGGGATCGCGCCGATCCGGCCTTCGCGATCGTCGCCATCAAGCTGGGCCTCCGGGGGTCCTCGCCGGGTCTGGCGCTGGTCGGCGTGAGGGATCGGCGCGTCGTCTGGATGGCGGGGCCCGCGGCGACGGGGCGGTTGGGCCTGTCGGACGCCCTTTGCCTGAACGCGGAGGGGCTGCTGGACGAAGTGCGGCCCGGCTGTTCGGACTACGGCTACCGCCCCTGAGCGTCAGGCCGAGGCCATCTCGGCCGCCCGTTGCGCCTTCTTCGCCTCGATCCGCGTCCAGATGCGGTCGTGGACGGTGAAGAAGACGGTCTGCACCAGCGGCTCGATGATGCCGATGGCCAGGGCGATCCGCCAGTTCTGGGTCAGGGCGAAGGCCACCGCCACGGCGACGACGAAATGCATCAGGCCGTAGGTGACCGACTTGACGGCGACCTGTTTGAACGAGCGCGGCAGGGCGTGGCTGTGGCCGTGGTGGCCGTGGGCCCGGGTCTGTTCCTCGGGCGCCATGATCTGCAGGCGGGCGGTGAAGGCCTCGGACGCCTCCTCGAGGCTGGACAGCATCCGCCGCCGCTCGATCCGGTGCCAGACGCGGTCGTGAATCGAATAGGCGATGGTCTGGAAGAAGGGCTCGACCACGCCGACGGCCAGGGCCAGCCGCCAGTCGCGCGTGATGGCGAAGGCCACCAGCACGGCGACCACCAGGTGCATCACGCCATAGCTCGCGATCTTGAGCGCGAGGCGGCGGGCGGTGCTGATCAACAGGCGAACCATCGGTTTCCAGATGTGGGCCCGGCGCCGCAACGGCAAGGCATTTTTTGTTATCGTGACGATAAGGGCGGGCGGGCCTTGCGGTTCCCTGCCGCTCACCGCTATACGCGGCCCGCAAAACGGAGACTCCTCATGGAGATACGCGAAGGGCTCACCTTCGACGATGTTTTGCTGGAACCCGGCCCGTCAGAGATCATGCCCGCGGAAGCGGACGTCTCGACGAACCTCACCCGCGACATCCGACTGAACATCCCGCTGACCTCGTCCGCCATGGACACGGTCACCGAAAGCCGGCTGGCCATCGCCATGGCCCAGGCCGGCGGTCTGGGCGTGCTTCACCGCAATATGACGGTCGAGGAACAGGCCGACATGGTGCGCGAGGTGAAGCGCTACGAAAGCGGCATGGTCATCAATCCGGTGACCATCACGCCGCAGACGACGCTGGGCGAGATTCGCGCCATCGTGGCCAAGAAGAAGATCTCGGGCTTCCCGGTCGTCGATCCGAAGACGGGGAAGCTGGTCGGCATCCTGACCAACCGCGACATGCGGTTCGACACCGATCCGAACCGGAAGGCCGTCGAGCTGATGACCACGGGCGATCTGGTCACCGTGCGCGAAGGCGCCGGGCGCGACGAGGCCCGGGCCCTGCTGCGCGACCGCAAGATCGAGCGCGTCATCGTCGTCGACGAGGATTATCGCGCCACCGGCCTGATCACGATGAAGGACATCGAGAAGGCCCAGGCCCATCCCCACGCCGCCAAGGACGATCAGGGCCGGCTGCTGGTCGGCGCCGCCTCGACCGTCGGCGACGCCGGCTATGAGCGGGCCATGGCCCTGGCCGAGGCGGGCGTGGACGTGGTGGTCATCGATACCGCCCACGGCCATTCGATCCAGGTCAGCCGCGTGGTCGAGCGCATCAAGCGCGAGTCCAACCGCATCCAGATCATCGCCGGCAATGTCGCCACCCATGACGCCGCCCGCGCCCTGATCGACGCGGGCGCCGACGCCGTGAAGGTCGGCATCGGCCCGGGCAGCATCTGCACCACCCGCATCGTCGCGGGCGTCGGCGTACCCCAACTGACCGCCATCATGGAAGCCGCCCGCGCGGCGAAGGCGTCCGGCGCGCCGGTCATCGCCGACGGCGGCATCAAATATTCGGGCGACCTGGCCAAGGCCATCGCGGCCGGCGCCTCGTGCGCCATGATGGGCTCGATGTTCGCCGGCACGGACGAGAGTCCGGGCGAGGTCTTCCTGTACCAGGGCCGGTCGTACAAGTCGTACCGCGGCATGGGCTCGGTCGGGGCCATGGGGGCCGGCTCGGCCGACCGCTATTTCCAGAAGGAAGTCGAGGACAGCCAGAAGCTGGTGCCCGAGGGCATCGAGGGTCAGACGCCGTACAAGGGGCCGATCTCCCCGGTGCTGCACCAGATGGTCGGCGGGCTGCGCGCCGCCATGGGCTATGTCGGCGCCGCCACCATAGCCGATCTGCAGGAGCGCGCGCGGTTCGTGCGCATCACCGGCGCCGGCCTGCGGGAGAGCCACGTCCATGACGTGATGATCACGCGCGAAGCGCCGAACTATCGACAGGGTTGAGCGGGGAGGCTCACGCCATGGATATGACGCCGGAATTCATCATGCTGGCCTTTGTGCTGGTCCTGGCGCTGGTCCAGATCGGGTCGGCGGGCGCAGCGCGCACCGCGGAGCTCGGCGGAAAATGGAACGCGGGACCCCGTGACGGCGACACGCCGCCGCCGGGCAAGCTGGCGGGACGGCTCCTGCGCGCCCAGGCCAATCTGTTCGAGACCCTGCCGATCTTCGCCGCCGCCGTGATCATGGCGCATATCGCCGGTAAGGACGGGCAACTGACGTTTGTCGGCGCCCACCTCTATTTCTTCGGGCGGCTCCTCTACCTGCCGCTGTACGCCTTCGGCGTGCCCTACATCCGCTCGCTGGTCTGGCTCGTCGCCACCGGCGGTCTGGTGTCGGTCATCGTCGCCCTGTTCCTTTGAAAGCCTGAATTGACCCCAGCCGCCCGACTCGCCGCCGCCGCCTCCGTCCTGGACAGCATCGCCCAGGGGCGCGCCCCTGCCGAGGTGGTGATCAAGGCCTGGGGGGCCGCCAACCGCTACGCCGGATCCGGCGACCGCCGCGCCGTCGCCGAACGCGTCTATCAGGTGCTGCGCGCCCGCGGTCGTCTGGTCGCCGCCATGGGCGGGCGCGAGGACGGACGGGCCCTGGTGGTCGGAGCGCTGGCCTTCCTCGACAGACTGTCGCTGGAAGAAATCGAGGCCCTGCATTCGGGCGAGGGCTACGGCCCGCGGCCGCTGTCGAAACAGGAGCGGGCCCGGATCGCGGCGGGGGAGGGCGACCTGCCTGAAGCAGCCGCCGACCTGCCGGCCTTCGTGGTCGAGGATCTGAAAGCCACCTTCGGCGAGCGCTGGAGCGAGGAGGCCGCCGGCCTGATGGCGCGGGCGCCGGTCGATCTGCGGGTGAATACCGCCAAGACCACAGTCGAGGCCGCCCGGGCCGAGCTGAAGGCCACGGGCCTGACGCCGGAACCCACGCCGTGGTCGGCGGTCGGCCTGCGCCTGCCGTCGGAGCCGGCGCCGAATGTTCAGGGGCTGGACGCTTTCAACGCCGGCCGCGTCGAGATCCAGGACGAGGGCAGCCAGCTGACCGCCTGGCTGGCCGGGGCCGGCCTGTCGTTCACCCCCGACAGCATCGTGGTGGACTATTGCGCCGGCGGCGGCGGCAAGACGCTGGCGTTGGCCGTGCAGGGCCTGCCCGCCGCCGACCCGTCACGGGCGGCGGCGCCCAGCCCGGCCGGCTGGTCGCCGACCGGCGCCGATGAACTGGCGGCGGCGAAGGCCAAACCGGCGGCCGCGCCGATGCGGCTGATCGCCTGCGACGTCGTGCAGAAGCGGCTCGACAACATCCGGCCGCGCCTCGCCCGCGCCGGCGTCGCCGCCGACCTGAGGTTGATCGGCCAGAACGGCGGCGGGGTCGAGGAATTCAACGGCAAGGCCGATCTGGTCTTCGTCGACGCGCCGTGCAGCGGCTCGGGCGCCTGGCGCCGTCGTCCCGAGGACGCCTGGCGGCTGAAGGCCGACGAGATCGAGCGGCTGCACGCCCTGCAGTTGCGCATTCTCGGCCAGGCCGCGGCGCTGGTGAAGCCGGGCGGCCGGCTGGTCTATGTCACCTGTTCAGTGCTCAGCCGCGAGAACGAGGCCGTCGCCGACGCCTTCGAGGCCGCCAACAGCGGCTTCCGCCCGCTGCCGGTCGTCGAAGCGCTGGCGTCCGCTGCCCTGACCGACGCCGCCCGCACCCGGTTCGGCGCGGCCGCGACGGGCGGACGCCTGCGCCTTTCGCCGGCCTCGACCGGCACCGACGGCTTCTTCGTCGCCCTCTATGAGCGGCGGGCGTGAGTCGGGACTGGACCCTTTCCACCTTCGGTCCGAAGACCGCCCTCTGCGTCATGGCCGCCGAGCCTGAATACGGCCCGGCCTTGCGCGCCCGCATCCGGCCTCTGATCACCGGCGTCGGCCCGGTCGAGGCGGCCGCAGGCGTGGCCCATGCGCTGGCCCTTCTGCAGGCTGAGGACGCCCTGCCGGACCTGCTCGTCTCACTGGGTTCGGCCGGATCGCGCACCCTCGACCACGCCCGGGTCTATCGGGTGACCGGGGTCAGCTATCGCGACATGGACGCCAGCGTCCTGGGTTTCCCGAAGGGGGAGACGCCGTATCCGCGCCTTCCCGCCGTCCTGCCCCTGCTCGACGGGCCCGCCGCCCTGCCGCCGGCCCGCCTCGCCACCGGGGCCAGCGTCGTCTCCGGCGGCGCCTATGACGCCGTCGAGGCCGACATGGTCGATATGGAGACTTTCGCCGTGGTCCGCGCCGCCGCCCGGTTCGGCGTGCCGGTGATGGGTCTTCGCGGGGTCTCGGACGGCCGCACCGACCTGTCCACGCTCGCGCACTGGACCGATGCGCTCGCCGAGGTCGACCAGGCTCTGGCCGCGGCGCTCGACCTGTTGCATGACCCTTTCACGCCTGCCCGCACGGAGTTCGCATGACCGCCCCCGCTGATCACCAGAAGGTCCTGATCGTCGATTTCGGCAGCCAGGTGACGCAGCTGATCGCGCGGCGCCTGCGCGAGGCGAACGTCTATTGCGAGATCCATCCGTTCAACAAGGCCGAGGCCGTGGTCGACGAGATGAGGCCGCAGGCCATCATCCTGTCGGGCGGACCGGCGAGCGTGCTGGAGGCCGACAGTCCCCGTATCGGCCGCAAGCTGTTCGACCTCGGCCTGCCGATGCTGGCCATCTGCTACGGCCAGCAGCTGCTGTGCGACGTGCTGGGCGGCAAGGTCGAGGGCGGCCATCACCGCGAGTTCGGACGGGCCGAGATCGTCATCGCCGACGAGACCCCGCTGTTCGCGGGCATCGGCGCGGTCGACCATCGCGAGCCGGTATGGATGAGCCACGGCGACCGCGTCGCCGCCATCCCCGAGGGCTTCCGGGTGATCGCCACCTCGGCCGGAGCGCCCTTCGCGGCCATCGCCGACGAGGCGCGCCGGATTTACGCCGTGCAGTTCCACCCGGAGGTGCATCACACGCCGCGCGGGACCGAAATCTATCGCAACTTCCTGTTCGGCATCGCCGGGTTGAAGGGCGACTGGACCATGGCCGCCTATCGCGACGAGAAGATCGCCCAGATCCGCGAACAGGTCGGCGACGCGAAGGTGATCTGCGGCCTGTCGGGCGGGGTCGATTCCTCGGTGGCCGCCGTTCTGATCCACGAGGCCATCGGCGACCAGCTGACCTGCGTCTTCGTCGACACCGGCCTGCTGCGCAAGGATGAGGCGACCCAGGTCACCACCCTGTTCCGTGAGCACTACAATATCCCGCTGGTGCACGTTGATGCGTCGAAGGAATTCCTCGGGCAGCTGGCCGGCGTCTCCGACCCCGAGACCAAGCGCAAGACCATCGGCCGGGTGTTCATCGAGATCTTCGATCGCGAGGCCCACAAGATCGAGGGCGCGGAATTCCTCGCCCAGGGCACCCTCTATCCCGACGTGATCGAGAGCGTCTCGGCCTCGGGCGGGCCGTCGGCGGTGATCAAGAGCCACCACAATGTCGGCGGCCTGCCGGACTTCATGAAGCTGAAGCTGGTCGAGCCGCTGCGTGAACTGTTCAAGGACGAGGTGAGGGCGCTGGGCCGCGAGCTGGGGCTTACGGACGCTTTCGTGGGACGCCATCCCTTCCCGGGGCCCGGCCTCGCCATCCGCATTCCCGGCGAGATCACGCCCGAGGCGGTCGAGACCCTGCAGCAGGCCGACGCCATCTACCTCGAGGAGATCCGCAAGGCCGGCCTCTACGACAGCATCTGGCAGGCCTTCGCCGTGCTGCTGCCGGTGAAGACGGTGGGCGTGATGGGCGACGCCCGCACCTATGAGAAGGTGCTGGCCCTGCGCGCCGTGACCTCGACCGACGGCATGACGGCCGACTTCTTCGAATTTCCGTGGGATGTGCTGAGCCGCTGCGCCACGCGGATCGTCAATGAGGTTCGGGGGGTGAACCGGGTGGTCTATGACGTGACGTCCAAGCCGCCGGGGACGATTGAGTGGGAGTGAGCGACGACGCTCGTCCACACGCCCGTCGAAGAAGGCTGACAAGGCGCGAACCTGCATCGGGCGCCATCCTAGCCCCTTGAGGGGTATCTCACGGTACGATCGATTGCGTCGACGGGCGACCGGAAGGGCTGTCGGATTGATCGTCCGGACACGGAGCATTGCCTGCCATGACCGCCGAGGATTTTGATTTCACCAACGCCGCCGGGGGCAGGCTGACGGGGGTGCTGGAGACCGGTGAGGGGCCCGTTCGGGCCTGGGCCGTGTTCGCCCACTGCTTCACCTGCGACAAGACCTCATTGGCCGCGACCTGGGTGTGCCGCGCCCTGGCCGATCACGGCATCGGGGTGCTTCGCTTCGACTTCACGGGACTGGGCGAGAGCGAAGGCGCGTTCGGGCAGGGGCTGTCCAGCGATGTTCAGGACGTGGTCCGCGCCGTCCGCGCCATGGCGGCGTCGGGCCGGACGCCGCGCCTGCTGATCGGCCACAGTTTCGGCGGCGCCGCCGTGCTGGCGGCGGCCGGGGCGCTGGAGTCGGTCACGGCCGTGGCGGTGATCGGGACGCCGTTCGACGCGGAACATGTGCTGGCCCACGTCCCGGAGGCGCTCGAAGGCGTGGCGCCGGGCCGGCGTGTGCCGGTTTCGATCGCCGGGCGGGCGTTCGAGCTCGGCGCGGATTTCGTCGAGGATATCCGCTCCCATAACCAGCAAGGCCGGATAGAGACCCTCGGGCGCGCCGTGCTGGTCCTGCACTCTCCGGTCGACGACGTGGTCTCGATCGACAATGCGGCGGCCATCTTTCAGGCCGCGCGCCACCCCAAGAGCTTCGTCTCGCTGGACGATGCGAACCATCTGCTGACCCGGCGATCCGATGCCGACTATGCGGCCGGGGTGATCGCCGCCTGGGCCAGCCGCTATGTCGGCGACCCGGAACCATAGCCTCCGGCGACGGGCTGCGGATCCCGTCAGTCGCAGCCGGGGGCCACGGTTTCGAACCGCGGGTCCCACCAGCTCTTCCAGCGCGTCTCGAGATCGGCGAAGGCCGCGTCGCCGAGGCCGTAGGTGGTCAGGGTCAGCATGGTCACGCCGCGCGGGCGTTTCTCCGTGGGCGGCTGATCGACCACGACCAGCAGACCATCGCCCCAGGCATCGACCGTGACGCCCGTCTGGTGGCGGGCGAGGAACCAGACCTCGCCCGCGGCCTCTGCGTCCGGGCCCAGCGGCGTCGACCACTTCTCGCCCGGGGCCGGGCCGGCGTCGAGACCGAGCAGCGAGCGCGCCAGCCGGTCTTCTCGCGGCGGGCCTGACAGAAACAGGGTCCGGCGGGTCTGGCCGGGATGGCGGGCGAGGGCGAAGGCCAGCTGCCAGGTGAAGGAAATCCAGCCCTCGATCATGCCGTCGAAGACGTCGGACCAGTCCTCGCCCGCCGGCGCCGACCGCACCACGCGGACAATGCTGGAGCCGCCCCGCGCCTCGACCTCATAGCGATCCGGGACGCCGACGAAGTCCACCACCATCCGCGCGTCGTCGGCGTTGGCGTGGGTGACGAAGATGAAATCGATCTCGTCCTTCAGACTGTCGGCGTCCCAGCCGAACCATTGTTTGATCTTCTGCGGGTCGCGCAAGGCGGCCCAGACCACGTCGGCGGGCGCGGGGACGGTGACCTCGACGAGGACATGGTCGACGGTCGGGGCGTCAGCGGCGGGCGGTTGTTCGCTCATGATCGGACTTTCTCAGTTCTTCAACGCGGCCGGCCTGTCGGGCGCGGCGGGATGGGCGACGGCGGTGAGACGGTAGCGGCGGCCGGAAGGCGCGGCGTATTTGCGGGCGAGGGCGGCGACGGCGGCGCTGACATCCTCGGTGAAGGCGTCGAAATCGGCGGGCGTGGCGAAGCCGACGTCGGCCTCCACCGTCAGGGTCAGGAGGCGCGAGCCCTCGGCGTCGGCCGCCTGACGCATCCGCGCCACATCGCGCACCAGCGTCGAGGCGGCGGCGATCAGGTGGTCGGCGGCGTGGCGGTCCTGGGCGTCGACCGCATCGGGGTGGGGCGGCGCCTGGAGCAGGGCGGGGTCGAGCACCGGGTTGCGGGCGGCGACGAACAGCCGCTCGGTGAAGCCGCGCTTGCGCCGTTCTCCGGCCAGCCGGACCAGGCCGGCGGCTTCGAGCGCGTTCAGGTGATAGCCGATGTTCTGACGCGGCAGTCCCAGTTGGTCCGCCAGACCGGCGGCGGAAGCCGGCTCGATCAGGGCCGACAGAATACGCCGACGGATCGGCGCGAGCGCCACAAGGGCGGTGTCCAGATCGTCGAGCAGGGCTGAAGGGCGGGCCGCCATGGCGCCACCCTGTATTAGACAAGTATAATTGTCAAATGACGCTCAGGCGGGAACGCGAACGTCCCTTGAGGCGCGCTCCAGCACCGCCGCCGGGGATTCCCCCAGGGTCACCTCGGCCACCCCGACCTCGAACTCGACCACGAAGGGCGAGCGGTCGGGGCCGGCGTCGAAGGCCGTGCAACCGATCACCGCCGCGATGCGGTCGGCGGCGATTCGGCCGGCCGGTCCGTGGGTCGCAGGCAGGGCCAGGGCGAAGACGTCGGGCGACAGCCGGGCGGCCGTGTCCTCGGTGCGGATCAGGCGCGAGACCATGGCGCCGATCTGGGGCAGGGCGCGGTCGAGCCAGCCGCCCTTGCGCGCCTCGATCACAGCCTCGGTCTCTGACACCCGCAGCACCGCGACGGACAGGGGCCGGCGGCGCAGGCGCGCGCCTTCGGCCACGCGCGCCAGGTGGCTGGCGAACAGTTCGGGGGTGAACAGGCCGGTCGACGGATCTGTCAGGCCCGAGCCGCGGGCGCTCTCCAGCGCCTTGCGGATGGCGACGTGGCGGCGGTGGACCCGGGCCAGGGCGGCGATTCGCTCCGCGGTCTCGTCCTCGGGCGTATCGGCCGCGGCGACGTCGGCGAAGCCCCGGTTGTAGAGCTCGGAGAGATTGATCTCGCCCGAACCGCGCAGATAGAGCACCGCCGGGATGTGGTAGAGCCGCGTATTCCGCTTCATGCCCGAAGCGATGGACAGCGCCGGCGTATGATCCTCGGCGCCCCACAGAACGGCGGCGTCGAAGGGTCGCTCGTGCAGATAGTCAAAGGCGGTATAGGGCGTCGGGGCCGCCACCACCTCACAGCCGCGCGCGGTCAGGGCGTTCGAGAGGGCGAGGAAATGCCGGTCAGGCTTGCCCGCCGCCAGGACCCGCAGCGGGGTGGCGTCGGGTTCGACGATCGGCAACGGTTGTCCGCGCGCGGCGAAGGTGGCCTCGCGCAGCGACACCTCTTCCTCGGCGATGGCGGACCGGACCAGATTCTCCAGCCTCAGCGCCGCCTGGGCGGCGTGGGGCGTATGGGACATGACGATATCGGCCAGTCCCGGCGCCCAGGCCGCGGCCTCGGCGCCGATGGCCAGAATTGGCAACCGACGCGGCGATACGGTCTGGCGCAGGGCGCCTATGCCCTCGACGGCGTCCGGCAGGCGGGCGTCGAGAATCACCGTCTCCAGTGGCCAGTCGATCAGCACCTGTATGGCGCCGGCCAGCGAACGGGCGGTCACGGTGCGCCAGCCAAGAGCGTCCAGCCCCTGACACAACGGACCGATCAGGCCGTCGTCGGGGGCGACGACCAGTATGCGCGGATCGGAACCCAAGGCGAAATCTCCAGCCGCCCCCAGCCCCGGGCGCGGTCTCATGGCGGCGGACCATAGCGAGGGCGGGCGTCGGGAGGCAACCGGGCGCCGCGCTTTCAGCGGCGGGTTTCCCCGCCGCCGAATTGGGGTAGAAGTGGGGGCTTGCAGGGTGCGGGGACCGGGTTGCAGGCCAAATCGGATATTGAGACCGCGGCGCGCTGGGCCATGCCCATGCTGTGGGGCCGCCTGTCGGTCAAGGCGTTCTCCCGCAGCTGGGGCCGCGACGTGATGCTCTACACGGGCGGAGTGTCCTTCTTCGCTCTGCTGGCGGTGTTTCCGGCCATCGCCATCCTGATCGGCTTCTACAAGGCGGTGCTGTCGATCAGCCAGGTCAGCGAACAGGCCGCGGCCCTCGCCGATGTCATGCCGACGGCCGCGCGGGCGATTTTCTACGCCGAGATCGAGCGGCTGGCCAACGCCTCGGCCCGGACCGTCTCGGCCCAGAGCTTCTTCGCCGTGGTCATCGGCGGATACGCCGCGCACCGGGGTTTCAAGGCCTTGCTGGCGGGGCTGAACCTGATCCACGACGAGACGGAGCCGCACGGCTTCTTCAAATTCAATCTGCTCGCCTTCTTCGTGGCCCTGGCGGCCTTCCTGCTGTTCACCGTGGTGTCCGGGGCGGTGGTGACCTCGCGGCTGCTGGAGCATGCGGGGCCGGGAGAAGCGGCCGGAGGCGGCGGCCTGCCGCTGGAAGGGCTGTGGCCGGCGCTTGGCCTCGCGATCGGCCTGACCATGCTCTACCGCTATGCCATGTCGCACCGCACGCCGGTGGCCTGGGCGCCGTCGATCGCGGGCGGGGTGGTGGCGACGGTGATGTCGACCATCTCCTCGTGGCTGTGCGCCATCTATGTCGAACAGATCGCTCCGCTGGGGGCGACCTATGGCTCGGTCGGCGCCGTGGTGGTGCTGCTGATCTGGCTGTCGTGGAACGTCAACGCCATCTTCTACGGTGGGGCCTTCGCCACCGAGATGGAGATCGCGGCCCGCTCGATGGACGCGCCCGAGATCGAGCCCGACGAACCCCTGCCGGAGTCGGTCGTCAGCCTGTCGGAGCGGCGGGCGTCGAGACGACGATAGTCAGGACGCCGTCGTCCTCGTTGATCGAGACGGTTTCCCCGCCCAGGCCGGCCATCAGATGCGGTACGTCGATCCGCGCCATCGGATCGGTGGCCAGCAGCGTCAGACGCGTCCCGGGAGGCGCGCCGTGGAAGGCTTTCTGAAGTTTCAGGCTGGGGGTCGGGCAGCGATGGCCGCGCGCGTCGATGATCATGCTTCGATCCGGTCGAGCAGCAGGTTCAGGGCGACGCGAACACTGGAGAGACGCACGCTCTCCCGCCCGGCGTCGCCGAACCGGTGCTCGGCATGGACCGCGCCATGCGGACCGATCGCGCCGAAATGCACCAGCCCGACCGGCTTGTCCGACGAACCGCCGCCCGGGCCGGCGATTCCTGTCACCGAGACCGACACCGTGGCCCGCGACCGCGCCACTGCGCCCTCGGCCATGGCGCGGGCCACGGGCCCGGATACCGCGCCATGGGCCTCGATCAGGTCCGCAGGCACGCCCAGAAGTTCGATCTTGGCCGCATTGCTGTAGGTCACGAAACCCCGGTCCACGACCGCGGAGGAGCCGGCCACGGCGGTCAGGGCGCCGGCGACCAGGCCGCCGGTGCAGCTCTCGGCCGTGGCGAGGGTCAGGTCCCGCGCGACGGCCGCTTCAATCACCCTCCGGGCCAGCATCTGGATGTCGTCGGGAAACATGGATCGAGGGGCTTTCCGAAGGCGGCGCGAGTCGGTCTAGGGTGACGGGATGCGCCCGGGGATGGCGCCAGCATACGGGGCGGGCATGAGCGACACCACAGCGGACTCCGGGATCGGCGCGGGCGCTCCTGACCGGCTCACGCCGATCCTGTTCGCCGTGGCGATCTTCACCTCGGCGGCGCTGGTGTTCGTGGTCCAGCCGATGGTGACCAAGCTGGTCCTGCCCATGCTGGGCGGATCGCCGGCAGTGTGGAACACCGCCATGGTCTTCTTCCAGACCGCCCTGCTGGCCGGCTACGGCTACGCCCACCTGCTGCAGAAGGTCGGATCGATCAAGACGCAGGTGGGGATCCATCTGGCCCTGCTTCTGGTCGCGGCCCTGTTTCTGCCCCTGAGCGTCAACGGCCTGCTCGGCGACCCGGACCCGGCCGCGCCGATCGTCTGGCTGCTGGCCACCCTGACCCTGTCGGTGGGCGCGCCGTTCGCCGTGCTCTCGGCCACCGCGCCGCTGCTTCAGGCCTGGTACGCGCGCGTCCGCGCCGGCTATGCCGACGGCAAGAACCCCTATGTCCTGTACGCCGCCTCCAATCTCGGCAGTTTTCTCGCCCTGCTGTCCTATCCGATCGTGATCGAGCCGCTGGCGACCCTGTCGGGACAGCGCGGCTGGTTCGGGTGGAGCGGCGGCTATGTCGTCTTCGTCCTGCTGGTCGTGGCCCTGGCCTTCACGGTCTGGCGCCGGCGGCTGGACCGGACAACGGAGCCCGCCCAGCTCGCGGCCAGCGCGCCGTTGTCATGGCGCGAGAAAGGAATCCTTGTCCTGCTGGCGGCCGCGCCGTCCAGCCTGATGCTGGGGGTGACCTCCCACCTTTCGACCGACGTCGCCTCGGCGCCCTTCCTGTGGGTTCTGCCGCTGGCGCTGTATCTGCTGACCTTCGTCATCGCCTTCCAGAACCGGCCGTGGATCCCGCTCAACGTCACCCTGATCATCCAGGGGGCGACCGGGGCGATCGTGGTGCTGCTGGTGGCCTTCCGCTCGGCCAACTGGTCGCTGGCCTTCGGCCTGCACCTGATCGCCTTCTTCTTCGCCGCCCTGATGTGCCACCAGTTGCTGGCGTCAAGGCGGCCCCCGCCGGACCGGCTGACCGAATTCTATCTGCTGATGTCGCTTGGCGGCGTCGTCGGCGGCGCCTTCACCGCCCTGCTGGCCCCCGTCATCTTCAACATGGTCTGGGAGTACCCCCTTGTTCTGGTGCTGGTCGGCCTCGCCCGGCCGTGGGGCCGGGGGCGGATGTCCGGAACCTACACCGGAGCCCTCGTGGCCGCCGCCGTGGTGGCCGCCGCCCCGGTGCTGCTGGCGATCTGGCTGAACGGCGACGACGGCGCGCGCGGCTGGTTCTACGCCAACTTCCCCCTCGGCATGGATCAGCTGACCATGATCATGCTGATGCCCGCCGCCATCTGCGCCTTCCTGATCCGCGACCGGGCGCTGGCGTTCACCGCCGTTCTCGTGATGATCACCCTCTCGGCCCAGTGGATCGCGCGCGGCTACGACTGGAGCCTGTCAGAGCGCAGCTTCTTCGGGGTGATGCGGGTGGCCAATTCGCCAGACCCCGGGCTGGGCGGTGACGTTCATGTGCTGATGCACGGCACCACCCTGCACGGCGCCCAGGCGCGTGACGATCGCTTCGACTGTGTGCCGACGCTCTACTATGCCGAGGCGACGCCGATCGGCCAGGCCGCGGACATGGTCGCGCGGCGCGGTCCGGCGCGGATCGGCGTGGTCGGCCAGGGCTCGGGCGCCATGGCGGCCTACAAGCGCGCCGAAGACACCATGACCTTCTTCGAGATCGATCCGATGGTGGACCGGCTGTCTCGCGATCCGCAGTGGTTCACCTATATCTCGGACTGCGCCGCGGGACCGATCAATACGGTGCTGGGCGACGCCCGCCTGACGTTGGCGAGCGAGGCGCCGGGCTCCTACGACCTGCTGATCATCGACGCCTTCTCGTCGGACGCCGTGCCGACCCATCTGCTGACCCAGGAAGCGATCGAAGGCTATCTGGCGTTGCTGAAGCCTGACGGCGTGGTGCTGCTGCACCTGTCGAACCGCAATCTCGACATCACCCTGCCGGCCATCGCGGCGGCCCAGGCCCTCGGCAAGCCGAGCCTGCACCAGCTCTATTATGAGGGCGACAACCGGCCGGTGATGGCCGAGGCCTCCACCGAGGCCCTGATCCTGTCGCCGACGCCGGAGGGGCTGACCGATTTCCGCGCCGACAGCCGGTGGAACGTCCCGGCGCGGACCGCGGTGCGGCCGTGGACCGACGACTACGTCAACCTGTTCGGATCGCTTCAGCGCAGCATGTTCGACTCACCGGAACTGCAGGCGCTCAGGAGCCAGTAAGCTCGATCGTGGCGATGGCCTGGGCCGCCAGGCCCTCGCCGCGTCCGGTGAAGCCCATGGCCTCGGTGGTCGTCGCCTTGACGCTGACCGCGTCGAGCGGGAGCGACAGCAGTTCGGCCAGCCGTTCGCGCATGGCCTGACGGTGCGGCTTCACCTTGGGCTGTTCGCAGATCAGGGTCACGTCAACATTGACCAGCCGCCCGCCACGCGCCGCCAGTCGCTCGACGGCGTGCACCAGAAACCGGTCCGAGGCCGCGCCCTTCCATTGCGGATCGGTCGGCGGGAAATGGTCGCCGATATCGCCGTCGCCCATGGCGCCCAGGATGGCGTCGGTCAGGGCGTGCAGCCCGGCGTCGGCGTCCGAATGGCCGATCAGGGTCTGGTTGTGAGCAATCTCGACCCCGCAGAGCCATACCGAGGACCCCGGCCCCCAACGGTGGGCGTCGAAGCCCTGGCCGACGCGGATCTGGCGGGGAATCAGCGCTTCGGCCATGGCGAAATCCTCGGGAACAGTGAGTTTCATCAGCCGCGCATCGCCCTCGACGATCCGGACCACGCCGCCGTTGCGTTCGACCACGGCGGCTTCGTCGGTGGCGGTCTCGTCGGCCGGCCAGGCGGCATAGGCGTCAACGATGGTCCGATAGCGGAAGGCCTGGGGGGTCTGGGCGCGCCACAGGTTCTCGCGGTCGACCCCGCCGCACAGATGGCCGTCGGTCGCCCGGCGCAGGCTGTCGGCGACCGGCAAGGCGGGCAGGGCGCCGTCGGCGGAGTCCAGCGCTACGAGCAACCGGCCGATGACCGCTCGGCTCAGCAAAGGGCGGGCGGCGTCATGAATGAGCACGGGTCGTTGTTCAGGGCCCCCCAGCGCAGTCAGGCCGTTCCGGACCGAGTCGGCCCGCGTCTGGCCCCCGACGGCCAGCCGCCAACCCGATAGGCCGGTCAGGGCGGCCTCGATCTTGTCAGTGGCCGTGGGCGGGATCACCACCACCACATCCTCGGCTCCGGCGTCCAGCAAGGCTTCGACAGACCAGCGCACCACCGGCTTCCCGCCGAGTGTGCGCCACTGCTTGTCCCCGCCCGCGCGGGAGCCTGAGCCGGCGGCGACGATGATGGCGGAGAAACACATGGCGCCGCTTCTAGCGATCCGGAACGGCGCTGACGAGGCCTCCCGGTTCCGGGTGCATCCTGTTTGACAACGGACCAGTCGGGCGTCAGCCTGTGGATGGGAGGACATCCGATGAGCTTGGCAATTCTGCAGCCGATTATTGTTCTGGTGCTCTGGTCGATGGTCATGTGGGTCTGGCTGTACGTGACCCGGGTGCCGGCCATGCTTCGGGCGCGGACGAAGCTGGATCCGACCCTGCCGCGCGACGTCATGCTGGGCGGCCTGCCGCCGCAGGTGCGGTGGAAGGCGGACAACTACAACCACCTGATGGAACAGCCGACCCTGTTCTATGCGACGGCGCTGACGCTGGCCCTGCTGGAACAGGGCGATGCGCTGACGGTCGGACTGGCATGGGCCTATGTCGGCCTCCGGATCTTGCACAGTCTGATCCAGGCCCTCGTCAATGTGATCATCGTCAGGTTTTCGGTATTCATGATTGCAAGCGGCGTTCTGGTCGTCTTCGCCCTTCGCGCCGCGGCGGTTGTTTTTCAGGCCTGAGCCCGGAATGGACCCGGCGGTCCAAACCCCCTATCTGCCCCGGCATGGAAAGCGGCCTTCAGATCGGCGATGTGTGGGTGCCCGGCCGGGTGCTGACCGCGCCCATGACGGGGATCACCGACCTGCCGTTCCGGCGGTTGGCGTCCAGGCTGGGCGCGGCCTATGTGGCGACCGAGATGGTGGCCGCCGCCGAGCTGGCGCGGGCGCGTCCGGATGTGGTCCGTCGCGCGGCCGTCGGCGAGGGTCTGCCGCTGACGGTGATCCAGCTGGTCGGGCGCGATCCCGCCGCCATGGCTGAGGGCGCGCGCATGGCCGAGGCCGCCGGCGCCGACATCATCGATCTGAATTTCGGCTGCCCGGCCAAGGAGGTCACGGGTTCGGCCTGCGGTTCGGCCCTGATGCGCACGCCCGACCTGGCCAGCCGGCTGATGCAGGCGGCGGTGGAGGCGACCAGCCGGCCCGTGACCGTCAAGATGCGGCTGGGCTGGGACGACGCCCATCGCAACGCGCCCCTGATCGCGCGACGGGCCGAGGAGATCGGCGTCCGCGCCGTGACCGTACACGGGCGCACCCGGGCCCAGTTCTACACCGGTGTCGCCGACTGGACCGCCGTCGGAGAGGTCAAGGCGGCGGTCGGCATTCCTGTCATCGTCAATGGCGACATCCTCACCGCCGACGATGCCCGCGAAGCCCTCCGACAGTCGGGCGCCGACGCCCTGATGCTGGGGCGCGGCGTCTATGGCCGGCCGTGGCTGGCGGCGCATCTCGAGCGGGCGCTGGCCGACGGGACCGTGCTGCAGGAACCGGACCGCGAGGAGCGGCTGGCCATCGTCATCGAACATCTGCAGGCCTCGGTCGCCTTCTATGGCCTGCCGCTGGGGCTGAAGATGTTCCGCAAACACCTCGGCTGGTACATCGAGCAGGCGCCGTGGCCCGCCGACCCGATGGAACGGCGGGCGGCCAAGTCCCGGCTGTGTCGACTGGAGACGCCAGAGCAGGTGAACGAGGCCCTGACGGTGCTCTGGGCCGGAGTGACGCTTTCGGGCAACCGAGGTGTTGATATTTCGCCACAGTTAGCGGAAGCTGCCCGTGTATGACGGATAGCCCGGCCGCCGACCCGAACCCCGCTGCACCCGCCGATCGACGCGGCGCGGTGCGTTGGTTCGCCGGCTGGTCGGAAGAGCGCCGCCGCAACGCCTTCCTCGTCGTCTACGCCCTTGCCTTCCTCGTGACCGCCGCCGCGATCTGGCTGGTGGCCGTGGCGCCCAACGCCAGCGGCGAAGGCGCGCGAGCGGCTGCAAGCCAGGCGGTCCTGGTCATCCTCGGGCTCAACCTGCTGCTGATCGGCGGGCTGGCGGTGGTGGTCGGCCGGCGGGCCCTGCTGCTGTTCCGGCGGCGAACCGACGCCGGCGCGCGTCTGCACCTGCGGTTCGTGACCCTGTTCTCCATGGTCGCTCTGATCCCGGCTGTGCTTGTCGCGCTGGTGTTCGGCGTGTTGGTCAATCGCGGCGTGGATCAGTGGTTTAGCGACAATGTTACGTCGGCCGTCCAGAACGGCGCGCTGATTGGAGACGCCTATCTGGATGACGTTTCCAACGAAATGGACGGCGACCTGGCCGTGATCGCGGAACAGCTTGGCCCGATCCGGCCCATGTTCGCGAGCCGAATCCAGTTTTCCGACGCCCTCGGACAGATCGCCGAACTGTTCGGCTATCCCGCCATCTATATTCTCGGACAGGATGGCGAGGTTCTCGCCAGCGGCGAGATGGAGGGCGCTCCGCCCTATGTGGCGCCGCCCCGGGCGGTGCTGGAGGCGGCCGCGGAGGGCAGCTCTCCGCCCCAGCAGGTCACGGAAAGTCCCGACGCCGTAAGGTCGCTCATGGCGCTGCCTTCCTATGGTGAAGCCTATCTGTATCTGGTCCGGCCGTTGAAGCCCGGCCTGATCGCCCAGATGCGCAACGGCGAGGAATCCATTGTGGCCTTCCGCGAGGCCGAGGAAAGCCGCGCCCGTATCCAGGCGGCCTTCGCCCTCGGCTATTTCGAGACCGCCCTGCTGGTGCTGGTCGGCGCCATATGGCTGGGCATGTCGGCCGCCAGCGCCATCTCCGCCCCGATCGGCCGGCTGGTCGAGGCGGCCGACAAGGTCGCCGCCGGCGACCTGAGCGCGCGGGTCGACGACAAGGATGGGCCCGGAGAAATCAAGACCCTGTCCGCCGCCTTCAATCGGATGACCGGCGACCTCGAAGCGCAGCAGGCCGCGTTGAGGGCGGCCAGCGAGGAGGCCACGGGCCGCACCCGCTTCATCGAGACCGTGCTGTCAGGCGTTTCTGCCGGCGTGATCGGTTTGGACCGCCAGCGCCGCGTCTCGGCCATCAACGACAGCGCGGTGGAGCTGCTGGCCATCCGCGACTCCGCCATCATCGGCCGTCCGCTGGGCGAGGTCTCGCCCGAGCTCAGCGAACTGGCCGCCCGCGCCGAGGCTCATATCGAGGAAGAGATCGATGTGACCCTTGAGGGTGAGACCCGGCGTCTGCGCGTCCGCATCGAGGGCGGCGTGGGCGGCGAGATGGTGCTGACCTTCGACGACATCACCCGGCTGGTTACGGCCCAGCGCAATGCGGCGTGGCGCGACGTGGCGCGGCGTATCGCCCATGAGATCAAGAACCCGCTGACCCCCATCCAGCTGTCGGCCGAGCGTCTGCGCCGCCGCTATCGAAGCCAGGTTGTAGACGATGTCGAGGTCTTCGACCGTTGCACCGAAACCATCATCCGCCAGGTCGGCGATATCGGCCGGATGGTCGATGAGTTCTCGTCCTTCGCCCGCATGCCGGCGCCGCGCTTCACCGCCGCCGATCCGGCCGAACTGCTGCGCGAGGCGGTGTTCGCCCAGCGGGTGGCCGAGGCCGACATCGGGGTCGAGCTGATCGAGCCCCTGCCGGCCGTCACCCTGCACGCCGACCGGCCCATGGTCGGTCAGGCCCTGACCAACATCCTCAAGAACGCCGGCGAGGCCGTGGCGGCCCGGCGCGCCATCGCGCCGAAGGCGGGCGACGACACGCGTCCGGGCATTTCCGCGCGGCTGCTGGTCGAGGACGAGACCGTGGTCTTCATCATCGAGGACGACGGCATGGGCCTGCCCGCCAAGGACCGCGATCGACTGACCGAGCCCTATGTCACCACCCGCGAGAAGGGCACAGGCCTCGGCCTGGCCATCGTCAAACGCATCTGCGAGGAACACGGCGGCGAGCTGAAGCTGGCCGACGCCGAGGTCCTGGCCGGCGCGCGCGTGTGCCTGATCTTCCCCCTCAAATCCCAACCGAAGCCGACCGGCGCCGCCGGGACGAAGGATGCGAAAGCGTCCCGGTCCCGCACGGCTCCGGCCGCCGAATAGCGAGGCGATATGCGATCCACGGGAGCCGATATTCTGGTCGTCGACGACGAGGCCGACATCCGCGAGCTGGTCTCCGGCCTGCTCGAGGACGAGGGCCACGCCGTACGCGTCGCCTCCAACTCGGACGAGGCCCTGGCCGCGATCCGGGCCCGGCGTCCGTCCCTCGCCCTGCTCGACATCTGGATGCAGGGCGGGGGACTGGACGGTCTGGAACTGCTGGATGTCATCAAGGAGCTGGATCCCGACCTGCCCGTGGTGATGATCTCGGGTCACGGCAATATCGAAACGGCGGTCACGGCGCTCCAGCGTGGAGCTTATGACTTCATAGAAAAACCGTTCAAATCCGATCGTTTGGTCGTGGTTGTTCAACGTGCGCTCGAAGCGTCGTCGCTCAAGCGCGAGAACCGGCGGCTGCGGGCCCAGGTGGCGGCTCCCAGCGGCTTTATCGGCCGGTCCGCGGCGGCCCAGGCCCTGCGCAGCACCATCGCCAAGGTCGCCCCCGCCAACAGCCGGGTCCTGATCTCGGGGCCGCCCGGGTCGGGCAAGGAACTGGTGGCGCGCCAGATCCACGAGGCCAGCGCCCGCTCCAAGGGCGAGTTCGTGGCCATCGCCGCCGCCGGCATGACGCCCGAGCGGCTCGACCTCGAACTGTTCGGCGAGGAGGGCCACGACGGCCGCCCGCGCAAGATCGGCGTCTTCGAACGCGCCCACAACGGCACCCTCTATCTGGACGATGTCGGCGACATGCCGCGCGAGAGCCAGAGCCGGGTCCTGCGGGTCCTGGTCGAACAGCGCTTCCGCCGGGTCGGCGGCGAGCAGGACGTGCAGGTCGATATCCGGGTGGTCACCTCGACCTCGCGCGACCTGAAGCAGGAGATCGCCGAGGGCCGCTTCCGCGAGGACCTGTTCCACCGCCTTAACGTCGTGCCGATCCGGGTGCCCGCCCTGTCGGAACGTCGCGAGGACATCCAGGAACTGATCGACTATTTCATCGACACCCTGTCGGCCTCGCAGGGCCTGACCAAGCGGCGGATGGGCGACGACGCCATCGCCGTGTTGCAGGTCCATCCCTGGCCGGGCAACGTCCGCCAGCTGAGGAACAACGTCGAACGGCTGCTGATCCTCGCCACCGGCGATCCCGACGAGCCGATCAGCGCCGACATGCTGCCGCAGGAGGCGACCAACGCCAATTCGACCGGCACCCTCGGCGGCGAGCGCATCATCGCCCTGCCGCTGCGCGAGGCGCGGGAGGTGTTCGAGCGCGAATATCTGGCCGCCCAGATCATGCGCTTCGGCGGCAATATCTCGCGCACCGCGGCCTTCATCGGCATGGAGCGCTCGGCCCTGCACCGGAAGCTGAAATCGCTGGGCGTGTCGCCGTCGCGCGGCGGCGAGGACGATCTTGAGGAGCCCGTCGAGGCATGAGCCGCGTCGCCTATGTCAACGGCCAGTACCAGCCGCATGGTCAGGCCGTGATCCATGTCGAGGATCGCGGCTTCCAGTTCGCCGACGGCGTCTATGAGGTCTGGTCCGTCTTCGATGGTCGGCTGGCCGATTTCGACGGTCACATGACCCGTCTGCACCGCAGCCTGAATGAACTGCGCATCCCGATTCCGATGACGCGCGAGGCCCTGGGGCGGGTGTTGAACGAGACGGTGCGGCGAAACCGGGTGCGGGAGGGACTGGTCTATCTGCAGGTCACCCGCGGCACGGCCCGCCGCGACCACCCGTTCCCGCCCGAGGGCACCGCCCCCAGCGTCGTGGTTACCGCCCGCTCCTTGCCGCTGTCGAAAGGCAACGCCAGCGCGAAGAAAGGGGTGGCCGTGATCACCCATCCGGACATCCGCTGGGGCCGGTGCGACATCAAGACGGTCGGCCTGCTGGCCAATGTGCTCGCCAAACAGGCCGCCAAGGAACGCGGCGCCGCCGAGGCCTGGCTGGTCGACGAGATGGGGCTGGTCACCGAGGGCTCGTCCACCAACGCCTGGATCGTGGACGAGAACGGCAAGCTGAGGACGCGGGATACCCAGGCCAACATCCTGCAGGGCGTCACCCGCGCGGCGGTCATGGCCCTGATCGCCGACGAGGGGCTGGAGCTGGAAGAGCGGGCCTTCAGCGTCGACGAAGCCAAACGCGCCCGGGAGGCTTTCTACACGTCCGCCAGCGGCTTCGTGATGCCGGCGACCTCGATCGACGGGGTCAAGATCGGCGACGGCAAGCCCGGCCCGATCGCCACCCGGTTGCGCACCCTCTACCTTGATCAGGCGAGCCGCGACGCCATCTAGGCGTTGCGGCCCCGTCCGGGCGGTGGCTAAGGTGCCGGGCCGGACATTCGATCCAGCCCCGCGCCGCTCCCTCGGCCGGAGAACAAGCAAGAACAGGCTGAACCTGCCATGTCGCAAGACAAGTCCAAGAACCTTCAGGACACCTTCCTCAACAGCGTCCGCAAGACCAAGACGCCCCTGACCATCTTTCTCGTCAATGGCGTCAAGCTGCAGGGCATCGTGACCTGGTTCGACAACTTCTGTGTGCTGCTGCGCCGCGACGGCCAGTCGCAGCTGGTCTACAAACACGCCATCTCGACCATCATGCCGTCCGCGCCCGTGCAGCTGTACGAGCCCGACGCCGACGAGGACTGATCGCTCCGTCCCTTCGACCGTCACCCTCGGGCTTGACCCGAGGGCCAGACGTGGTGCGGCCCTGCGTCAGGGATGGCCCAACGGCCGTCGACTTCCTATCTGTCGATCAGCACCACAACATCCGATCCTCGGGTCAAGCCCGAGGATGACGGCGCAGAGAAAGCCCGAGACCTGACCACCAAACACATCGACCACGCCGTTCCCCTGATCCGGGCGGTCGTCATCCATCCCGAGCGCTCCGACTCCGGCGCCAGCGAAAGCTCGCGCCAGTCGGTCGAACGGCTTGAAGAAGCCGTCGGCCTCGCCCGCGCGCTGGACCTCGACGTGCGCGGCGAGGAGATCGTGCGCATCCGCAAGGTCACCCCCGCCACCCTGTTCGGCTCGGGCAAGGTCGAGGAGCTGGCCGCCCTGGTTCGCGCCGCCGAGGCCGAGGCCGTGGTCATCGACGACCAGTTGTCGCCGGTGCAGCAGCGCAATCTGGAAAAGGCCTGGGACTGCAAGGTCATCGACCGCACCGGCCTGATCCTGGAAATCTTCGGCCGTCGCGCCCGCACCAAGGAGGGCCGGCTGCAGGTCGAGCTGGCCCGGCTGGACTATGAGAAGTCCCGACTCGTCCGCACCTGGACCCACCTGGAGCGGCAGCGGGGCGGCACCGGCTCGACGGGCGGCCCCGGCGAGACCCAGATCGAACTCGACCGCCGCCTGATCGCCGACCGCATCGTCAAGCTGAAGGTCGAGCTGGACGAAGTGCGCCGCACCCGCGGCCTCCACCGCAAGCAGCGCCAGAAGGTCCCGTTCCCGACCATCGCCCTGGTCGGCTACACCAACGCCGGGAAGTCGACCCTGTTCAACCGGCTGACCGGTTCCGACGTGGTGGCCAAGGACCTGCTGTTCGCCACCCTCGACACCACCCAGCGCACCATCCGCCTGCCGCAGGGCCGCCCGGCCATCGTGGCCGACACCGTCGGCTTCATCTCCGACCTGCCGCACGAACTGGTCGAGAGCTTCCGGGCGACGCTGGAGGAGGTGGGCGAGGCCGACCTGATCCTGCACGTCCGTGACATCGCCTCGCCCGACAGCGAGGCCCAGTCGAAGGATGTCGAGGCGGTGCTGAAGCAGATCGAGACGCCGGAGGGCAAGACCCGCCGGGTGCTGGAGGTCTGGAACAAGATCGACCTGCTCGACGACGAGGTCCGCGAGGCCGTGCTGGGGCAGGCCGAACGCCTGTCCCGCGACGGCAAGGCGGTCGCCGTCTCGGCCTGGACCGGGGAGGGGATCGAACCCCTGCGCGAGACCATCGCCGGCCTCATCGACGATGATCCGGAGACCGAGCTGGTGCTGGCCCCCTCGCAGGGCGAGGCCCTGGCCTGGTTGTATGAGAACGGGCGGGTCACGGGGCGCGAGACGGACGACGAGGGCCGGACCCATGTAACGGTGCGACTGCACCCGGCGGCGCTGGGACGGTTCGAGCGGCAGTTCGGGTAGGGGCGCCCCTCCACCACCCTTCGGGCAGTCCCCCTCCCCATCGAATTTGGGGAGGAGACGCGGCGGCGCGACCTGTCTCCTCCCTGTTCGCGAAGCGAATGGGGAGGGGGACCATGCGAAGCATGGTGGAGGGGTCAGGCCCCGCACTGCTCCCTCGCGGTCCGCGCGATTAACTCCAGCACGTCGTCGAGATCCGCCCGCACGCTCTCCGCCGCCAGCCGCATCACCCGAATGTTCTGCTCGCGTAGCCAGGCGGTGCGTCGTCGATCGTGGGCGATCCGATCCGGATGATCATGGCATTGCCCGTCGACCTCGACCGCCAGTCTCGCCTCCGCGCAGTAGAAGTCGAGAATGTACGGACCGATCGGATGCTGCCGCCGGAACTTCAGCCCGGCGAGCTTGCGTCCCCGTAGTCGAACCCACAGCCGCGCCTCCGGCGGCGACAGTCGCCGTCGCAAGGCCCGCGCTCTTTCGACGGTCAGCAGTGCGGGCATCACCCCTCCACCATGCTTCGCATGGTCCCCCTCCCCATCGGCTTCGCCGACAGGGAGGAGACGGTAGGCATGCCGCCTTCGGCTGTCTATGATGTGCAACCGAAGCGAGCAACCTGTCTCTTCCCCATCTTTGGTGGGGAGGGGGACCGCGCGCAGCGTGGTGGAGGGGTCACCCCCGCTCCGCCGCCTTGGCCGCGTCCCAGAGCCCGTCCATCTCGGCCAGATCGCTCTGTTCCGGTCCGCGCCCGTCCTTCGCCAGCTCGGCCTCGATAAAGCCGAACCGCCGCACGAATTTCGCATTCGCCCCGCGCAACGCATCCTCCGGCTCCACCCCCAGTTTCCGCGCCAGATTGGCGACCACGAACAGCAGGTCCCCGACCTCGTCCCGCGCCTTGTCGAGGTCTCCGGCGGCGATCTCGACCCGCAGCTCGGCGACCTCCTCGTCCAGCTTGTCGAACACCTCGTCGGTCGAGGGCCAGTCGAAGCCCACGCGGGCCGCCCGCTTGGTCAATTTCGCCGCCCGCGCCAGGGCCGGAAGGCCGACCGGCACGTCGTCCAGGGCGCCGTGCTGGGCCCTGGCGACCCGTTCGGCCGCCTTGATGTCCTCCCACCGCGCCTTCTGCGCCACGCCGTCAACCTTGGCCGCCTCGTCCCCGAAGACGTGGGGATGCCGCCGCTCCAGCTTGTCGGCGATGGCGTTCGCCACGTCGTCGAAGGCGAACAGCCCCTGTTCCTCGGCCATGCGGGCGTGGAAGACCGTCTGGAACAGCAGGTCGCCGAGCTCGGACTTCAGTTCGTCCATGTCGCCCCGCTCGATGGCGTCGGCGACCTCATAGGCCTCCTCGATCGTATAGGGGGCGATGGTGGCGAAGGTCTGCTCCACGTCCCACGGGCATCCGCCGACCGGGGCGCGCAGCTTCGCCATGATGCCGATCAGGCGGTCGATCGGGCGCGGCGTGGAGTCGCTCATGAACCGGCCTGCGGCGTTGCTCCGCGCGCCTCGAGCGCGGCGCGGATCTCGGCGTGGCGATCCTGGTCCAGCGGATAGCGGTGCAGGGCCACGGCCGCCAGCAGCAGGCAGAGGGCCGGCAGGCCGGCGAACATGATCTGCAGCCACATCAGCGCCGGACCGGCGTTTTCTTCGCCCAGTCCCGGATCGAACCCGGCCATCTGCAGGCCGGCGAAGGTCAGGACCGAGACCGCGTAGCCGAGCTTGCTGGTGGCGGTCAGGATCGAGAACAGCAGGCCCGTGCGGTCAGCGCCGTCGTCCAGCCGCACCTGATCGCTGACGTCGGCCATCATCGCCCGCAACAGCAGGTCCCCCGAGGCGAAGGCCAGGCCGACCAACGCCACCATCGCCCCGGCCATCAGCAGATCGGCGTACGGCGCCGGCCGGCCGGTCATGGCCTCCAGCACGCCCTGCGCCGGCTCGACCAGCGCCGGGGCCAGGAAGGCGGCGAACATCAGGGTGACGGCGAAATAGACGCAGGCCCAGATCAACGCCCGGTGCTTGCCGAGTTTGACGGCCAGCCAGCTCCACACCGGGGCGCCGAACAGGCCGAAGACGAAATAGACCAGCAGCAGGATCGAGGTCTCGGCGCGCTCGAAACCGCGGGCGGCCTCGAAGAAATAGAAGAACAGCGCCCCGACCACGCCCCGCGCCACGCCCAGGGCCAGGTCCGCTCCCAGCAGCCGCTGGATCACCGGGCGTTTGAACAGGGCCAGATAGCCGAACCGGGTCTCGGCGGCGCTCGCGGGTCCGGGAGGGGGCTCCGGGGTGAAGGCGAAGGTCACCGCCAGCGAGAGGGGCAGGGCGATGATGATGAACCAGCCCTGCCACTGCACCGCGCGGGCGTAGTCGCCCCAGCCCATGTTCTGCACCAGCACCGGCACCATCAGCACGGCCAGGACGCCGATGATGTTGGCCGTCTGCCACCAGCCGTAGATGCGCGAGCGCTGGTTGTAGTCCGAGGACAGGGCCGAGGCCCAGCTGACCTGCGACAGCAGACTGACCGAAAAACCCAGCGACAGCACCACCAGCCACACGGTCAGCCAGGCGGCCCCGGCGCCCGGTTTGGCCATGAAGAGCATGCCCACGGCCAGCATCAGCACGGGCGCGGCCAGCCCCATCCACAGACGATAGCGGCCGAAGCGGCTGTTCGTCCGGTCGATGACCATGCCGAGCGCCGGATCGATGACGATGTCGGCCATGCGGATGATCAGAAAGATCACCCCGACCAGGGCCAGGTCGACGCCGACATGGCTGGCGTAGAATTCCGGCAGGGTGACATAGACTGGCAGGCCCAGCGCGGCATAGGGCAGGCAGGCTGCGGAAAAGGCGGCCAGGACGCCGTTGCTGCGGCGCGTGGCGGGGTTTGCGGTCGCGGTTTGGGCGGCGTCGGTCATGAGGTGTCCGGCGATCCGGCCCTGAGTCGGCCGTAGCTCCACCATGCCGCCTTTGCGCCCGCCGCGCGAGCCGCCGGGGGCGGGTTCTGGCGCAACGTGAAGGGCCTTGCGGCGGACACAGAGGTGGGCTCAGCTTCCGCCATGTCGTTGCGCCTTGTCCTGCTGATGATCAGCGCCCTCGCGACCGTGCTGGTCGCGGGGCCGGCGCGGGCTCAGGCCGAGTTCTGCGACCGCCAGATCGAGGACTGGGGCGGCTCCGCCCTCGCCAACGGCATCTCGCTGCAATCGCTGGAGTGGGCGCCCTATGGTTCGGCGGAATGGGGCTGGGAAACCTATGTGCCGCTGATCCAGCAGGAGCTGGGCACCGGCTGCGCCGCCAATTCGCCGATGTTCGCACGCCGGCTGGCGGACTTCCAGACCGCCCACCAGCTGGCGTCGACCGGCGTCTTCGACGAAGCCACCTTCCAGGTGTTTCGCGGCGTCTGGCAGGAGCGGCGGCCCTTCATCATGGCCCGCGTCCGCGACGAACCGTGTCCCGACCCGCCGCCGCTTTACCAGCTCGGCTATCTGGTCGAGTCCGAGGAACACGCCGACCGCCTGACCCGCCTGCTGCGCCGCGACGTGCTGGAGGCCTATCGCCGGATGGTGGCGGCCGCGCGCGCCGAGGTTCCCGAGGTCGCGGCCGATCCTGAGCTGCTGCAGATATTCTCGGGCTTCCGGGATCCGGAGGCCGATGCGGCGCGGTGCGCAGCGTCCGGCAATTGCGACGGGCTGCGCCGGGCGGTTTGTTCTGCGCACCGGACGGGGACGGCGGTGGACCTGTACGTCGGCCAGATCGTCGGCCTCGGCGTCGACAACACCTCGCCGGCCAGCCGCCTGCACATGAGCCGGGGCGCCACCTATCGCTGGCTGGTCCGCAATGCCGGACGCTTCGGCTTCACCCCCTATGCGTTCGAGCCCTGGCACTGGGAGTGGATCAGTCCGACGGGCGGCTACGTCGGACCGCCGGCGCCGTGATCCGCGGCCTGACGCCGGGCGAGCGCGGGCTGGCGGTCGAGGCTTTCGGCGACGCCCTGGCGCCTGAGGGGGTCCGTTTCCTGCCGGCGCCCTGGCCGTTCGATCGCGCCTTCGTACCGGGGCGATGGTTCGGGCGGGACTGGATCGTCTGGCCGCGGCGGACGCTGCCGCCCGACATCGCCGCTGCGCCGCTCCGCCTGCAGGCCCTGCTGGTTCACGAATTGACCCATGTCTGGCAGGCCCAGCAGGGGGTCAATCTGCTCACCGGCAAGCTGAGGGCGGGCGACCGGCCGTCGTCCTATCACTATCCGGTCGGCGTGGACTGCGACTGGGGGTCTCTGAACATCGAACAGCAGGCCATGATCGTCGAGCACCGGTTCCGGCTGTCGCGCGGTCAGAAGACGCCGGCGGATGCGGGCTTCTACAACCGCGTGTGCCCCGTCGGGCCGCGCGCGTCGTCCGGAAACGTCGGAACTCCGCCGGTCGTCTGAGGGTTCGGGAAGGGCAGGCCCTTGCGCGAGGGCGCTGCGTACCCAGATCAAGCACTGATACTGTTGCGAAACTTAATGCGCCTTCACGGAGACCTTCATGCCCCGCATCCTCGTTCTTTACCATTCGACCTACGGCCACGTTGAAGCCATGGCCGAGGCGGTCGCCGAAGGCGCCCGTTCGGTCGAGGGCGCCGTGGTCGACATTCGTCGCGTGCCCGAACTGGTGCCCGAGGAACTGGCGAAAAAGAGCGGCTACAAGCTGGACCAGGCCGCCCCGGTCGCCGCGGTCGACGAACTGGGCGACTATGACGCGATCATCGTCGGGGCCGGAACCCGCTACGGCACGGCCGCCTCCCAGATGCGGAACTTCCTCGACCAGACCGGCGGCCTGTGGGCCAGGGGGGCGCTGGTCGGCAAGGTCGGCTCGGCCTTCACCTCGACCGCGACCCAGCACGGCGGTCAGGAGACCACCCTGATCGGTCTGATCCAGACCCTGCTGCACCACGGCATGCTCATCGCCGGCCTGCCGTACGCCTGGGCCGGCCAGAGCCGTATCGACGAGATCACCGGCGGCTCGCCCTATGGCGCGACCACCATCACGGGCGGAGACGGCTCGCGCTGGCCCAGCGAAAACGAGCTCGAAGGCGCCCGCTGGCAAGGCCGCTATGTCGCCGAGACGGCGGCCAGACTGGCCGCCTGATGCGCCAGCCGGCCCTTTTCTTCGGCCACGGCTCGCCGATGAACGCTCTGGGCGGCCCGCATGCCGAGGCCTGGCGCGCCTTGGGCGAAACGGTCGGCAAGCCAAAGGGCGTGGTCATGGTCTCAGCCCATTGGGAGACCGACGGGCTGGCTGTGACTGCGCAACTGCGGCCGAAAACCATGCATGATTTCGGCGGTTTTCCCCCGGAACTGCATGCGATGCAGTATCCCGCGCCCGGCTCGCCCGGACTGGCGGCGCGGGTCGCGGAGCTGACCGGCGCCGCGCTCGCGACCGACTGGGGCCTGGATCACGGGACCTGGTCGGTGCTGGCCCATGTCTGGCCCGAGGCCGATGTGCCGGTGGTGCAGCTGTCGCTGGACCGCCGGCTGGATGCACGCGGCCATCATGAGCTGGCGAAGCAGCTGGCGCCGTTGCGGGATGAGGAGGTCATCATCGCCGGCTCCGGCGACTTCGTGCACAATCTGCGCACCTGGAAACGGGCCGGCGGCGAGGCCTATGACTGGGCCGGACGGTTCAACGAGGCGGTCAAGGCCGCGCTGCTGCGCGGCGACGACGACGCCCTGATCGACTGGGTCAGTCTGGCCGAGGACGCGCAGCTCAGCGTCCCCACCGACGAACACTATCTGCCGCTGCTCTACGTCGCCGCCCAGCGCGGGCCGGGCGACGAGGTGAGCTTCTTCAACGACGTCATCGAGGGCGGATCAATCTCGATGACGGGCGTGCGGATAGATCAGGCGTAGGGGTTCTTGCGCAGGACCGCATCGAGGCTCCACGGACCGGGGCCCGCGGCGGCGAAATACAGCCAGACGAAACAGTGAAGGGCGATCGTCTCGCCGCCGTTCAGTATGGGGAAGAAGCCCTGTCCGCCGTGCACCGCCCAGTAGCCGACGGCGCAGAAGCCGGCGGCGAGGAAGGCGGCGGGGCGAGTGAAAAGTCCGAGAACCAGCAGCAGGCCGAGGATCAGCTCGAGCGGTCCGGACAGGCCCGCCAGACTCATTCCGGGCGAAGGCACACCCTCAACCGCGGGAAATCCGAGCACCTTGGCTGTGCCGTGACAGAGGAACAGCAGGCCGGCGACAATACGCAGCAGGCTGAGCAACTGGGGTTGGTAAGCAGCGAACCTGTCGAACATGAAACCCTCCCATATGTCGAACGGGACAGTCTGCGACCGAGTCGCCCCCGCCTCAAAGTCGCCGGATCAGGCGGCCTTTTCCAGCTCGGCCATCTGCTGGATGCGGACATAGTCGGTCTTGCCGGTGCCGAGGACCGGAATCTCGACGACGCGCAGGATCTTCTTTGGCACGGCCAATTCCGGCGCGCCGTGGCTGCGGGCCCACTCGGCCAGCCGGGCGACGTCGGCGTCGCGGCGGTCGGTGACCAGCACCAGCTTTTCGCCCTTGCGGCTGTCGGGAATGGAGACGACCGCGTGCCGCGCATCCGGCCAGACCGCGCTGGCGAGGCCCTCGACGGCGGTCAGGGAGACCATCTCGCCGCCGATCTTGGCAAACCGCTTCACCCGCCCCAGGATCGAGACATAGCCGTCCTTGTCGATGTCGACGATGTCGCCCGTGTCATGCCACCCGCCCGGCAACGGATCGAGGCCGAGGGGATCGTCGGGCGACAGATAGCCCTTCATGACATTGGGGCCGCGCAGGAACAGTCGCCCGCCATCGGGGATGCCGTCGACCGGGTCGATGCGCCATTCCATGCCCGGCATCATCTGGCCGACGGTGCCGGGGCGATTGCGGTCGGGATGGTTCACCGCCACCACGGGCGCCGCTTCGGTCGCGCCGTAGCCTTCCAGCAGCTTCAGGCCGTGGAAACGGGTGTTGAACAGGTGATGGGTCTCGGGCCGGACCTTCTCGGCCCCGGCGACCACGAACTGCAGGGTGGCGAAGTCGTCCGCCCCGGCGACGCGGGCGTACTGGTTCAGGAAGGTGTCGGTGGCGAACAGGATCGAGGCCTTCACGTCCGGCAGCAGCTCGACAATCTGTTTGGCGTGCAGCGGCGACGGATACTGGAACGCCTTCATCCCGTGCAGGATCGGGAGCAGAACGCCGCCGGTCAGGCCGAAACAGTGGAAGGTCGGCAGCGGATTGAACATCACCCATTCGGGCTTCAGGTCGATGTGCTGGGCCACCTGCCGGCAGTTGGCGACCAGGTTCCACTGGCTCAGCACCACGCCCTTGGGCGCCCCGAAACTGCCTGAGGTGAAGAGCACCACCCCCGGCGACGACGGCTCCGTCTTCACCCGGAACTGCTTCGGCATCAACCCGGCCATCAGGCCGTAGAGCTTGTCCGGCAGCCCGATGGTCTTGCGGACATCGTCCAGCCAGATGATCTCGGCGACAGTGGCGAGGTCGTCCAGCAGATCCTCGAGCTTGGCCTGGGTCACGAACCGCTTGGCGCACAGGATCTTCCTCACCCCGGCGGCCTTGATGGCCGCCTTGATGTTGGCCTGGCCCGAGGTGAAATTGAGCATCACCGGCACCCGGCCATGCGCGTGCAGGCCGTAGTAGGTGACCACCACGCCGGCGCTGGACGGCAGCAGGATGCCGACGCGTTCCGACAGTTCGGTCATGGCGGCGATCTTGCGCCCGAGCACGAAGGCGGCGCGGATCAGGCCGGTATAGGTCAACGGCTTGCGATCAAGATCCTCGAGGATTTCCTTGTCGCCGAACCTGTCGCGCGCCGCGATCAGGCCGTCGAATATGGTCTGTTCGCCGTCCTTGGCATCCAGGGCTACGCGCAAGTCCATCCTCCGTGCGGATGCGGTTGTCCCGCAGCCTTTGTCTTCAGGGATCAGACTAGGGCCGCCGCCCGGTATTGAAAAGGTGCGTTGCCTCGCATGACTCCGGCCGTCGTTCGTCCGGCTGATCGAATCTGACCCGGTCGCCGAACCTCTGGAATTCGACCGGTGTTCTCTCTACGCCGGTTTCGCTGAGGGCAGGGGAATCGCGTGCCGGAGAAGAAGCCGCCGCCGAAGGTGGAGAAGCAGTCGCCTCCGAAGGTGACGGAGCTGCCGGCCGCCTATGTGGCCGAGCCGGCGGCCGGCCTGCCGCCGTGGTTCCTGAAGTCCATCGCCTGGACGGGCGCCCTCGGGGTTCTGACGGCCAACCTTTCCGTCCTGCTGCCGCACATCGCCGCGCTGCGGACCGCCCTGCAGGAATCCTTCGGCCTCATCGCCTTCGAAAGCTTCAGCACCTTCGCCGGGGCCCTGATGGTTCTCGGCCTCGGCGCCGGCTATTTCTGCGGCTGCGCCCTGTTGTACTTCCTGTGGGTTCGCAAGCAGCCGCGCTTCAAACTGCCCTTCCTGATCGGCGCCGGCGCCCTGGCGCCCTTCGTCCTGTTCTTCAGTCTCAGCCTGCGTCCGGCCAGCGATCTCGGGCCGATGCAGTCCGAGCGGCTCGCCGAGCTCCTGGCCATGGTCGATCAGAACTACGTCAGCGCGGGCGCTGAGCATGGCGGCTACTGGTTCGCCACGGACAACGCCTCCATGGGACCGCAGGGCTGGACCACGGCCCAGGTGGTCTCCGGCGTCCTGCAGGCGCCCTCCAGCGTCGAAGGCCGGGCCCAGACCGTCGAGCGGGTCCGGCGCAGCCTCGCCTACATCGAATCGATCCGGCAGCCGAACGGCTGGGGCTATCAGGACGGGGCCAGGACCACGGTCACGGAAATCATCGGCTGGGTCACGACGGCCGAGGCGCTGGCCCTGCATCCCGACCCCCACCAGCCCGTCTGGACGCCGGCGGAAGAAGGACCTGCCCGGGACCGGCTGTTCACGGACCTGCATGAGCTGGCCGGCCGGCAGCATGCCGACGGCGGCTGGGGCCCGCTGTCGCCGACGGCCGAGCGGGAACACCAGCGGACCTATTCCACCGTGGTCAGCATGATGGCCTTCCTCGCCGCGCGGGACGCCGACCTGGTGCGCGGCGACGCCCGCTGGACCTATGACAACGACATCCGCAGGGGCGCGCGCTGGCTGATGCTGAACGCCACCGAGGGGCAGGAGGGGGCCAAGGGCTGGTGGCCCAACCCCTATGTGCGGCGGACCGACGGCGACTGCCTCGGCCTGACCTCCCAGGTCATGTACGTCCTGGCCCATGTCGACCGGGCCCTTGGCCTGCGGCCGTATGACGCCGCCTTCGCCGAGCTGCGCACGGGCTATCTGGAGCGGCTGCGCGAGGGCGACGGCCAGTTCGCCTCGATCCAGAAGCGGCCGCTGGACATGAATTGCCAGCTGCAGGACAGCGAATCCTACCTGTTCGGCCAGCCCGACTTCACCCTCGAGCGCTCCACCTTCCTCTGGTACCCGTGGACGGTGGCGGCGGTCAGCGAACTGTCGCGCTCGACCAAGCTGTCTGCGGATGAGCGCCGCCGCCTCGATGTGCTGGATGACATCCTGACCCGCCGTCTGCCCGAAATGACCCAGAAGGACCTCGAAAACACCGTCCTCTATCCGACGGCCGAGACCCTGTTCGGACTGGGGGTGCGGATGCGCAACGACGCGGTGCTGAATCCCTGAGCCGGGCTCCGCCACCTTGCCTTTGACGACCGAAAGACCGACATAGCGGCTCTGGCAAGGAGCCCTGTTCCCCGGCGATGGTCACGCTGATCGACACCCTTACAAAGACGCCGGCAGAGTTGCGTCATCCCGAGAAACAGAACCGCCCCGAGACGGCGGTGCTGAAGAAGCCCGACTGGCTGCGCGTCAAGGCGCCCGGCTCGGGCCAGTACAACGCCACGAAAGCCATCGTGAAGGACAAGGGGCTCGTCACCGTCTGCGAGGAGGCGGCCTGCCCGAACATCGGCGAGTGCTGGAGCCAGAAGCACGCCACCCTGATGATCATGGGCGACACCTGCACCCGGGCCTGCGCCTTCTGCAACGTCAAGACGGGCCTGCCCCAGCCGCTGGATCCGGAGGAACCGGGCAAGGTCGGCCTGGCCGTGGCCCAACTGGGCCTCAACCACGTCGTCATCACCAGCGTGGACCGGGACGACGTCTCCGACGGCGGCGCGGCCCATTTCGCCGAGGTCGTCCGCCAGATCCGCCTGCAGGCGCCCAACACCACCATCGAGATCCTGACCCCCGACTTCCTGCGCAAGGACGGGGCCGCCGAGGTGATGATCGACGCCACGCCGGACGTCTTCAACCACAACCTCGAGACCGTGCCGCGGCTGTATCTGAAGATCCGGCCCGGGGCCCGCTACTTCCACTCGCTGCGCCTGCTGCAGATGGTCAAGGAGCGCGACCCCAACCAGTTCACCAAGTCCGGCATCATGGTCGGCCTGGGCGAGACCCGCGAAGAGGTCATGCAGGTGATGGACGACATGCGTTCAGCCGGCGTCGACTTCATCACCATCGGCCAGTACCTGCAGCCGACGCGCAAACACGCCGCCATCGACCGGTTCGTCACGCCGGACGAGTTCAAGGCCTATGAGGCCATCGCCCGGGCCAAGGGCTTCCTGATGGTGTCGTCCTCGCCCCTGACCCGCAGTTCGCACCACGCCGGCGACGATTTCGCGCGGCTGAGGGCGGCGCGGCTGGCGCATACCGGACGCTGAGCCGCGCTTGGCAATCCACCGCGTCACCAAAATCCTGCCCTATGCGCCCGACCAGCTGGCCGCGCTGGTCGCCGATGTGCGCGCCTATCCGGAGTTCGTGCCCTGGGTCACGGCGATGCGGGTCTGGAACGAGCGCGAGGAGGCCCCCGGGGTGTCGGTGCTGGACGCCGAGGCGGCGGTCGGCTTTTCGTTTCTCAGGGAGCGGTTCTCGACCTGGTCCCGCCATGACCGCAACCGTCCCATGGTCGAGGTCGGCCTGATCCGGGGGCCGTTCCGGCATCTGAAGAACCGCTGGGAGTTTTTCCCTGATCCGGCCGGGACGCGGATCGAGTTCATGATCGACTTCGCCTTCAAATCGCGGCTTCTGGACGGCATGCTGCACGCCAATTTTGACCGGGCGGTCGGCAAGCTGATGGCGTGTTTCGAGGCGCGGGCGGCGCATCTCTACGGACCCGGCGTGTGAGCTTCGACTTCGACGCAACGGTGGTGGGCGCCGGCGCGGTCGGCCTCGCCTGCGGCCGGGCTCTGGCGAAGCGGGGCCTTTCGGTGCTGGTGCTGGAGAAGGAGCCTCACATCGGCCAGGGCGTCTCCTCTCGCAACTCCGAGGTCATCCACGGCGGCCTCTACTATCCCACCGGCTCGCTGAAGGCCCGGTTCTGCGTCGAGGGTCGGCGACGGCTCTACGCCTTCCTCGAAAGCCGCAAGGTCGATTTCCGCAAATGCGGCAAACTCGTCGTGGCCACGGAGGCGGCCGAGGTCGAACGGATCGAGGCGATCTTCCGTCAGGCGACCGACAACGGCGTCGAGGGCCTCGAACACCTGACCGGCGACCAGGCCCGCGGCCTCGAGCCGGGGCTCAACGCCTATGCCGCCATCCTCTCGCCCGAGAGCGGCGTGTTCGACAGCCACGGCTATATGCTGGCCCTCGAGGGGGAGATCGGGGAGGCGGGCGGCTCGGTCGTCGTCTCCACCCCCTTCGAACGTGCGACGCCTCTGGCCGGCGGCGGCTTCACGATCACCGCGGGCGGGGAGGGCGGGGCGACCCTGACCACCCGGCTGCTGGTCACGGCGCCCGGTCTCGGCGCGCAGGCGGTTGCGTCCCGGATCGAGGGCTATTCCGCCGACCGCATCCCGGCCGGCCATTTCGGCAAGGGCGTCTATTTCCGCCTGACCGGCAAGGCCCCGTTCGAGCGGCTGATTTATCCGCCGCCGATCCCCGGCGCGCTGGGCACCCACTACCGCAAGGACCTCGGCGACCAGGCGGTGTTCGGCCCCGACCTCGTCTATGTCGAAACCGAGGACTATTCGGTCGATCCGGCCAAGGTCGAAGAGTTCGCCCGCTACATCCGCCGCTTCTGGCCCGGCCTGCCCGAAGGGGCCCTGACGCCGGACTATGCCGGCATCCGGCCCAAGCTGCACGGGCCGGGCGAGCCGCAGCCCGACTTCCAGCTGCACGGCCGCGAGGTCCACGGCCTCGACGGTCTGGTCGCCCTGTTCGGCATCGAAAGCCCCGGCCTGACCAGCTCCCTTGCGATCGGCGAGGCGGTCAGCGAAATGCTGGCCCATGACTGAGTTCGCCATCCGCGACGCCACGACGGCCGACATCCCGGCCCTGCACCGGCTGATCGAGAGCGCCTATCGGGGGGAAGCCTCGCGCGCGGGCTGGACCACCGAGGCCGACCTCCTGGATGGCCAGCGCACCGACCCCGACGACCTCGCCGACATCCTCGCCGATCCGAAACAGGGCCTGCTGACCGCATGGCGCGGCGATGAGCTCGTCGGCTGCGTGCTGATCGCCGACCGCGGCGAGGGGACCGGCTATTTCGGCATGCTGTCGATCCGCCCGACGCTGCAGGGCGGGGGGCTGGGCCGCCGGCTGGTCGAGGCCGCGCACGCCGCGCTGGCCGACCGCTTTGCGGCCCGCCGGGTGCGCATCTCCGTGTTCCCGCAGCGCGAAACGCTGATCGCCTGGTATGAGCGGCTGGGCTACCGCCGGACCGGCGACACCCTGCCGTTCCCCTATGGCAATCCGAGGTTCGGCCTGCCCCTGCGTGACGACCTGCATTTCGTCGTCATGGAGCGTCCGCTTCAGTAGCGCGTGGTCAGTTCGGTCAGCCACACGGGAGAGATATCGATCAGCCAGGTCTCCAGGCTTCGGTCCAGGCCGCTGACGATCAGAAGGCCCATCACCAGCAGCAGGCCGCCGAGCACACCCTTGCCGACCCGGCCGGCGCCGGCCAGTCTTCCCCGCAGCCGGGCAAGCAGCGGCCGCGACGCAAGGCCGATGAGCACCAGCGGCAGGGCCGCCCCGATTCCGAAGACCAGCATGGTCAGGAAGACCAGGCCAAGGCTTTCGCCCCGGGCGGCGAGAACCGAAGCCGCCCCGAGCGTCGGCCCGACGCAGGGAGCCCAGACCACACCCAGCAGCAGACCCATGGCCAACTGGCCGACCGGTCCCTTCTCCTCCAGCCGCCGCATCGGTCCGTGGGCCCACCCGGTCAACGGACCGCCGGCGTTCGCCAGGCCGCGTTGCGCCGCGGGGATGACCAGCACGGCGCCGATCCCGATCATGATGGTCCCGCCGATCGTGCGGAACAGGTCGCCGTCAAGGCCGATCGCGAATCCGATGGTTGCGACGAACAGGCCGACGAGGGTGAAGCTCAGCGCCAGCCCGAGTCCAAGGGCCGCCGGTCCGAGCCTGTGATCTGACTGCGCGGCGCCCAGTACGATCGGCAGCAGCGGCAGGACGCAGGGTGACAGCATGGTCAGGACTCCGGCCACGAAGGCCAGGGTCAGGTTCAGGTCGATCCCCATGGATCAGCGGGTCGACGCAACGAGGGCGGCGATGCGGTCCGGATTGGTGTCGGCCACCGAACGGGCCGTCTCGCGGCTTCCGCGATAGGCGATCAGGGTCGACTGACGCTGGGCCCCGAAGCGCCGCACCTCGGCCTTCTGGTCGTCGAAATGGACCCGGAAGACGATCAGGTCCTCATTGCCGCGCGCGGCGGCGACACGGCTGATGATCGGCTCCTGGGCTCGGCAGGTCGGGCACCACGGCGCCCAGATATCGACGAGGATACGCTTGTCGGCGGCCTGGGCCTGTTCGAAGGCGGCGCGGTCAAAGGCCACCGGGCCCGGCGTGGCGGCCGGCGCAAGCGCCAGGGCGGCGGCGGCGGAGAACAGGCTGAGCCCGGCCACGCTGGCGGCGAAGAGTTGGCGACGGTTCATGGCGGGCTTTCCGTATGTTGGTGGGACGGAATCGCTGGCGGTTCCGGTCCCTGCCTATTCGCGGGCGACCGGCGCGAGGTTACATCGGCCGGCCCTGGCTTGGCCGGCGGCGGACCGCGCGCTACTGAAACGGCGAAATGGAAATCGTCACCTCCCGCCTGATCCTGCGCTCCGCCCGGCCGGACGATCTGGAGGCCATGCACGCCGTCCTGTCGGACCCGCGCGCCACCCGCTGGTGGTCGACGCCGCCGCACGAGACGCTTGAGCAGACGAGGGCCTGGATGGACGACATGATCGCCAACGGCCCCGACCATCCGGACTTCGTCATCGAGCTGAACGGCCGGGTGATCGGCAAGGCCGGCTTCTATGTCATGCCCGACATTGGCTACATCCTGCATCCCGACGCCTGGGGGCAGGGGTTGGCGGCGGAGGCCGCGGCGGCGGCTGTCGACCACGTCTTCGGCGTCCATGATGTCGAGACCCTGACGGCCGACGTCGATCCCGAGAACGCCGCCTCGATTCGCTTGCTGGAGCGGCTGGGCTTCGTCGGGACCGGTTCGGGCGAGCGAACCTGGAACGTCGGCGGCGAGTGGAAGGACAGCCTCTATTACGCGCTGTCGCGCTCGGATCGGGCGGCGAAGAGAACCGGACAAGCTCCCGCTTGAACTCCGGCCCGGGTTGAGGCATAAGCCCGCCCTCGCAGGCGGCTCTTTCGGGCCGCCGCTGTTGTTTTCGCGCCTCCGCCGGCGCCACCCTTGAGAAGATTGAGACGGACATGGCCGTTCCGAAGCGCAAAGTATCGCCCTCGCGTCGCAACATGCGCCGCTCGCACGACTCGCTGGGCTCCAACCCGCACGTCGAGGACAAGGACACGGGCGAGCTGCGTCGCTCGCACCACATCGACCTGAAGACCGGCACCTATCGGGGCCGCCAGGTCCTGACGCCCAAGGAAGACTAGGTCTCTCCAGACCCGGTTTTCGACTGAATGTCGGCGCGCGGTTCACCGCGCGCCGTTTTCATGCGTTGTGGCTTCGAACCCGAGGAGTCGCCCGATGATCCGTCCCCTGTTGCTGACCTCCGCCGTCCTGATGCTGGCCGCCTGCGGCGCGCCGGACTCCGAGCCGGCTCCGGCCGCCCCGGCCGCGCCGCCGGCGGCCCCCGCCACCCCCGTCGACGCCAACGCCCTGACGGCCCAGGGCTGGGGTCCGCTGCGCATCGGCATGACCAGGGCCGAGGTCGAGGCGGCGCTGGGCCCTGACAGCAATCCGGGAGCGGTCGGCGGCGCGGAGCCCGAGGTCTGCGACCAGTGGCGGCCCGAGCGCGCGCCGGACGGCCTGCTGGTCATGATCCAGGACGGCGTCCTGACCCGGATCTCCGTCGCCGAGCCCGCGACCCTGGAAACCGATCGCGGCTTCGGCGTGGGAGATGCCGCCGCGGCGATCAAGGCGGCCTACGGCGCCGACGCCGCATCGCGACCGCACAAATATGTCTCGGCCCCGGCCGAAGACATCTTTGTCTGGGCCTCCGGCGGGCCCGCCACGCCCGACGTCTATGTCGAGGATGCGGCGGCGCGAGGCGTTCGCTACGAGATCAACGCCGAGGGCGAGGTCGGGATGGTCCATGTGGGCGGACCGGCGATCCAGCTGGTTGAAGGCTGCTCATGACCCCGGCGGCCTGAAGGTTGGCGATTCGGCGGGGGCTGCGCTAAACCCCGCCGACTTCCCTGACAGCAGAGCGCCCCCATGACCGACATCGCCGACATCGTCGCCCGCCAGATCCTCGACAGCCGCGGCCATCCGACGGTCGAGGTCGATGTGATCCTCGACGACGGCAGCTTCGGCCGCGCCGCCGTGCCCTCGGGCGCCTCGACCGGCGCCCATGAGGCGATCGAGCTGCGCGACGGCGACAAGGACCTGTGGGGCGGCAAGGGCGTCGGCAAGGCGATCGACAACGTCAACGGCGAGATCTTCGACGCCCTCAGCGGCATGGACGCCGAGGACCAGCGCCGAATCGACGAGACCCTGATCGCGCTGGACGGCACCGAGAACAAGGGCCGGCTGGGCGCCAACGCCATCCTCGGCGTGTCGCTCGCCTGCGCCAAGGCCAGCGCCGTCTCCTCGGGCCTGCCGCTGCACCGCTATCTGGGCGGCGTCTCGGCCCGGATCCTGCCGACGCCGATGATGAACATCATCAACGGCGGCGCCCATGCCGACAATCCGATCGACATCCAGGAGTTCATGATCCTGCCGACCGGCGCGGACAGCTTCTCCGAAGCCCTGCGGATGGGCGCGGAGATCTTCCACGCCCTGCGCAAGCAGTTGAAGGACGCCGGACACAACACCAATGTCGGCGACGAGGGCGGCTTCGCCCCCAACCTGGCCTCGGCCGAGGAGGCGCTCAGCTTCATCACCCGCGCCGGTCAGGCCGCCGGCTACCTGGCGGGCGAGGATTTCCACCTCGGCCTCGATGTCGCGGCGACCGAATTCTACAAGGACGGCAAATACGTCATGGCCGGGGAGGGCAAGACGCTCGAGGCCGACGCCATGGTCAACTACCTCGCGGACCTGTGCGAACGCTTCCCCATCGTCTCGATCGAGGACGGCTGCGCCGAGGACGACTTCGACGGCTGGCGCATGCTGACCGAACGTCTGGGCGATCGCTGCCAGATCGTCGGCGACGACCTGTTCGTCACCAACCCGGCGCGCCTGGCCGCCGGCATCGGCGAGGGTCTGGCCAACTCGATCCTCGTAAAGGTTAACCAGATCGGGACCTTGTCGGAAACTCTTGACGCCGTGGATATGGCGCATCGCGCCGGCTACACCGCCGTCATGAGCCATCGTTCGGGCGAGACGGAGGACTCGACCATCGCCGACCTGGCCGTCGCCACCAACTGCGGGCAGATCAAGACCGGCTCCCTGGCCCGCTCTGACCGCACGGCCAAATACAACCAGTTGCTCCGCATCGAGGAGATGCTGGGCGACCAGGGGGCCTATTTCGGCGACGGGATGCTGCTGAATCGCTGACGTGTCCGCGCGGGTGTAATCTCGCCTCGCCACTGTTGGTTCATCACGACGAACACAGCGAATTCACAAAGGACACGACGGGGGTCCTGTGCGGAGCGGACCCGTCGTCAATGCGCGTTGAGAAACTGCGGCATACGCCGTGCATCGGATCAATGCGGCGTACGCCGCGATCTCAGGCCACGCGCAACAGAACGCCGGCCCGTCCGCGCCGGAGTCCCGTCGTGTCCTTTGTGAATTCGTTGGGTCCGTTGTGACGAACCATCCGGCCGAAGTTTCTCGTTGGCGCGGCGCCAAATCTTACCGCCAAGCTACGGTTCGTTAGGCATTTTCGGTCAGGATTCATTGATCAAGAGTCCACGCTCAGAAGGAGCGTCTGTAGTGCCCGAACGGATGAAGCCGTATTTTCCCTCCGCCATCCTCCTGTTGCTTGTCGTCTATCTGGGCGTTCAGGCCCTGACGGGGCAGCGCGGCCTGCTGAGCGGGCATGAGCGGGACGCCCTGATGGTCCGGCGCGAGGCCCAGCTGGCCGGCATTCTGGAACAACGCCGGGACCTCGAGGTCCGGGTCCGCTATCTGCGCACAGACAGCCTGTCCCGCGATCTGCTGGAAGAGCGGGCGCGCGCGGTGCTCGGCTTCGCCGATCCGCGCGACTATGTCATCCGGGTCTCGGCTCCGGTTCCGCCCAGGACGTCCGCGCCGGCGGCGTGAACTTTCGTTACAGGGTCTGAGGCGGCTTTGCCTTTCGGGAACGAAGGCTGCTAAAGCCCCTTACCGTAACGACAAGAGCCTCTGATGCCGGGGGCCAGCCGGGAGATGACGGATGGCGAAAGCCCCCGCCGCAAAGACAGCGTCCAAGAAAATTCCGAACACGCCGGCGGCCTCGAAGGAGGATCTGCTGCGCTTCTATCGCGAGATGGTGCTGATCCGCCGCTTCGAGGAGCGCGCGGGCCAGCTGTACGGCATGGGGCTAATCGGCGGCTTCTGCCACCTGTACATCGGTCAGGAAGCCGTGGCCGTGGGCGTTCAGGAGAGCGTCAAACAGGGCCATGACAAGATCATCACCGGCTATCGCGACCACGGCCACATGCTGTGCGCCGGCATGGACCCGAAAGAGGTCATGGCCGAGTTGACCGGGCGGATCGGCGGCTCGTCCAAGGGCAAGGGCGGGTCGATGCATATGTTCGACACCGCCACCGGCTTCTATGGCGGCCACGGCATCGTCGGCGCGCAGGTCGCGCTGGGCACGGGTCTGGCCTTCGCCGGCCGGTACCGCGGCGATGACTCGGTGGCCTTCATCTATTTCGGCGACGGCGCGGCCAACCAGGGCCAGGTCTATGAGAGCTTCAACATGGCCCAGCTGTGGAAGCTGCCGGCCATCTACATCATCGAGAACAACCAGTACGCCATGGGCACGAGCATCGAACGCTCGTCATCCACGACCCAACTGAGCGAGCGAGGGTCCAGCTTCGGCATTCCCGGCGAACAGGTCGACGGCATGGACGTCCTGGCCGTGCGCGACGCGGTGTCCAAGGCGGTCAAACGCGCCCGCGAGGGCGGCGGCCCCTTCATTCTGGAGATGAAGACCTACCGCTATCGCGGCCATTCCATGAGCGATCCGGCCAAATACCGCGCCAAGGAAGAGGTCGACGAGGTCAAGAAGACCCGCGACCCGATCGACCATGTCAAAATGCTGCTCGACCAGGCCGGCGCCACCGAGGATGACCTCAAGGCCATCGACGCCGAGATCAAGTCGATCGTCGCCGAAGCTGTTCAATTCGCCCAGGAAAGTCCGGAGCCGGACCCGTCCGAGCTCTATACCGACGTCTATGTGGAGGCCTCAGCGTGACCGACATTCTCATGCCGGCGCTGTCGCCCACGATGGAAGAGGGCACGCTGACCAAATGGCACATCAAGGCCGGTGACACGGTCTCGGCCGGCGACGTCATCGCCGAGATCGAGACCGACAAGGCGACCATGGAGGTCGAGGCCGTCGATGAGGGCGAGGTGCTTGAAATCCTCGTCGCCGAGGGCTCGGAAAACGTGAAGGTGAACACGCCGATCGCGCGTCTGGCCGGCGAGGGCGGGGCGGCGTCGCCCCCCTCGAAGCCTGCCGAGCAGGCTTCGGTCCCCCCTGTGGGGGGACAATCCGCGGATCCGTCTCCCCCCGAAGGGGGGAGTACCGGCGAAGCCGGGGAGGGGGGCAAGGCCGGCGACCCCGCGAAGAAGGACGACACCGCCAAGGGTCCGAAGGTCGAACGCCGCGACCCCGAGATCCCCGCCGACGCCAAACTGGTCAAGACCACCATCCGCGACGCCCTGCGCGACGCCATGGCCGAGGAGATGCGCCGCGACGACAAGGTCTTCCTGATCGGCGAGGAGGTCGCCCAGTACCAGGGCGCCTACAAGGTCAGCCGCGAGCTGCTGCAGGAGTTCGGCGACAAGCGCGTCGTCGACACCCCGATCACCGAGCACGGCTTCGCCGGCCTCGGCGTCGGCGCGGCCATGGCCGGGCTGAAGCCGATCGTCGAGTTCATGACCTTCAACTTCGCCATGCAGGCCATCGACCACATCATCAACTCGGCGGCCAAGACCCTGTATATGTCGGGCGGCCAGATCCGCGCCGACATCGTCTTCCGCGGCCCCAATGGCGCGGCCAGCCGCGTCGGGGCCCAGCACAGCCAGGACTATTCCGCCTGGTACGCCCAGGTGCCCGGCCTGAAGGTCATCGCCCCCTATGACGCGGCCGATGCCAAGGGTCTGCTGAAGGCGGCGATCCGCGACCCGAACCCGATCGTCTTCCTCGAGCACGAGATGATGTACGGCACCGAGTTCGACGTGCCGGAGATCGAGGACTGGGTCGTTCCGATCGGCAAGGCCAGGGTGCGCCGCGAGGGCACGGACGTCACCATCACCGCCCACAGCCGCATGGTCGGCTTCGCCCTGCAGGCCGCCGAGGCCCTGGCCGAAGACGGCATCAGCTGCGAGGTCATCGACCTGCGGACCCTGCGGCCGCTGGACCACGAGACCATCGTCGAAAGCGTCAAGAAGACCAGTCGTCTGGTCAGCGCCGAAGAAGGCTGGGGTCCGATGGGCGTCGGGGCCGAGGTTGTGGCCCGGGTCATCGAACACGCGTTCGACTATCTCGACGCCCCGCCGCTGCGGGTGCATCAGGAAGACGTGCCGCTGCCCTATGCCGCCAATCTGGAAGTGCTGTCCCTGCCGGGCGCGGACAAGATCATCAAGGCTGTGAAGGACGTTATGCGATGACTGTTGAAAGCAAGGCCCTGCCGATTCCGCCCGAGCTGCTGGAAAGCGGCCGCACCGATGACGTCTCCGAACTGATCCGCATCTGGTGGGGCGGCGATCGCCCGCAGATGATCCTGCGTCCTGTCCTGAACGATGAACGCATGGTCGGCAGCGTCCTGGCCGAGGCCGCCTGGCATTTCTCGCGCGCCTATGCCGAGCGCCGGGGCCTGAACCAGGAAGAGGTGCTGGACACCATCCGTCAGTCCTGGACCGAGGCCCACGACCGCTCTGCGGGCATCCGCGCGGCCGCCGCGGCCGGTGACAAGGTCGAGGCATCCGGGGAGACCCAATGACCGACATCCTGATGCCCGCCCTGTCGCCGACGATGGAGGAGGGCGTCCTCTCCAAATGGCACGTGAAGGTCGGCGACTCGGTCAAGGCCGGTGACGTCATGGCCGAGATCGAGACCGACAAGGCGACGATGGAGGTCGAGGCGGTCGACGAGGGCGAGATTACCGAAATCCTCGTGGCCGAAGGCACCGAGGGGGTAAAGGTCAACACCCCCATCGCCCGCCTGAAACAGGACGGCGAGACCGCCGCCGCCGCCCCTAAGGCCGACGCCCCCAAGGCTGACACGCCGAAGGCTGAGCCAACGAAGGCTGACACGCCGAAAGCCGAAAATGCCGACGCAGAGCCCGCGAAGGCACCCGCCAAGGCCGCACCGGCCACCAAACGGGCCGATGGTGCGCGCGTCTTCGCCTCGCCCCTGGCCCGGCGCCTGGCCGAACAGGCCGGTCTGGACCTGAACGCCGTCACCGGCACCGGTCCGCACGGCCGGATCGTCAAACGCGACATCGAGGCCGCCGGCAAGGGCGGTGACCGGCCCGCGACCGCACCAGCCATGACCGCCGAGCCGCGCAAGGTCCAGTCCCTGGCCCAGATGGGCATTCCGGACGGCAGCTACGACCTCGTGCCGCTGGACGGCATGCGCAAGGCCATCGCCCGGCGCCTGACCGACAGCTTCCGCGACGTGCCGCATTTCCCCCTGACCATCGACTGTGACATCGACGGCCTGCTGGCCTCGCGGGTCAAGGTCAACGCCCTGCTCGAAAAGGACGGGATCAAGGTCTCGGTCAACGACTTCATCATCAAGGCCTCGGCCATGGCGCTGAAGGCCGTACCGGAGGCCAATGCCAGCTATTCGCCCGAGGGCATCGCCCTGCACCATCACGCCGATGTCGCCATGGCCGTGGCCATCGACGGCGGCCTGATCACCCCGATCATCCGCAAGGCCGAGACCAAGACCCTGTCGCAGATTGCCACGGAGTCGAAGGACCTCGCCAAACGCGCCCGCGACCGCAAGCTGAAGCCGGACGAGTTCCAGGGCGGCACCTTCTCGGTCTCCAACCTGGGCATGTTCGGGATCAAAGCCTTCGCCTCGATCATCAACGAGCCCCAGGGCGCGATCATGAGCGTCGGGGCAGGGGAGCCCCGCCCGGTCGTCCGCGATGGCCAGCTGGCCGTGGCCACGGTGATGACCGTGACCCTGACCTGCGATCACCGCGTGGTCGACGGCGCGATCGGTGCGAAATTCCTGCAGGTGTTCAAGGCGATGATCGAAAACCCTGTGACGATGCTGGCGTAAGGACGACACCGTGGCTGAATTCGATCTCATCGTCATCGGCTCGGGACCGGGCGGCTATGTCGCCGCCATCCGCGCCACCCAGCTGGGCCTGAAGGTCGCCATCGTCGAGCGCGAAAACCTCGGTGGCATCTGCCTCAACTGGGGCTGTATCCCGACCAAGGCCCTGCTCAAGTCGGGCGAGAAGTTCGAGAGCCTGTCCCACCTTAAGGAATTCGGTCTGTCCGCGGACAAGGTCAGCTTTGATTTCGACGCCATCATTGCCCGTTCGCGCGGCGTGGCCAAACAGCTGAACGCCGGCGTCGGCTATCTGATGAAGAAGAACAAGATCGAGGTCATCGAGGGGACCGCGACGCTTGAAAAGGGCAGCGCCGCCCCGAAGGTGGTCATCGCCCTCAAGGCCGGTGGCAGCCGCACGGTCGAGGCCAAGACGGTCATGCTGGCGGTCGGGGCCCGGGCCCGGGCCCTGCCGCAGATCGGGCTCGAGGCCGACGGCGAGCGCATCTGGGCCTATCGCGAGGCCATGGCCCCAAAACGCCTGCCCAAATCGATCATCGTCATCGGCTCGGGGGCCATCGGCATCGAGTTCGGCAGCTTCTATCGCGCCCTCGGCGTCGACGT
>JAHKAM010000059.1 GCA_018826515.1 Alphaproteobacteria bacterium | reverse complement strand
CAACGACAAGCTCCAGGACGCCCTGGAAGCCGGCATCGGCAACCTCGTCGACGCCGACCTGGCCAAGGAAAGCGCCCGCCTGACGGCTCTGCAGACCAAGCAGCAGCTGGGCGTGCAGGCGCTGTCGATCGCCAACCAGTCGAGCTCGATCCTGCTCGGCCTGTTCCGCTAACAACCGGAAGGAGGCGGGGCCGCTCGCGGTCCCGCCTCTGTTTCCGGGCAACCCTAGTCGGGAGACGTCGGCCTAGTCGCCGACGTTCAGGAGATGAATGCAGATGCGAGCATAAGAGCGGTTCCGGCAGTCAAGGCTGAGACGCCGCTGCCATCTGGATCGGACCACCAGTCCAACTCCAGAGGCGCCGCCGACGCCGAACGACAGGCCCGCTACCGGCTGGTGATCGAGCAGGGGCCCCAAGCGGGGTCTTTCGTCTACAAGACCCTGGACCGTGAGACGGGCGAGGTCGTCCAGCAGTTGCCGAGCGAAGAAGTCCTCAAGATGAGGCAGCGTGAGGGATACGGCGTCGGATCGGTGATCAACACCGCCGTCTGAAGCGCCGGACAGACCGACCGCAACCGGGCCGCAGCCGCGCGTCCGGATACTTTGCGTTAACCATACGCTCACGACTCGCTGGATAGCCTGTGCCGGAATCCAACCGGGGCTGAAAGCCATGTCGAACAGCGTCCACTCCAACGCCTCAGCGCTCGTCGCACTGCAAAACCTCAATCAGATCAACGATCGGATGGCGGCGACGCAGAACCGCATCAGCACGGGTCTGAAAGTTGAGGGCGCCAAGGACAACTCGGCGGTCTGGGCGATCGCCCAGAACCAGCGCGCCGATCTCGGGGCGCTGGAGGCCGTCAAGACCAGTCTGGACCGCGCCACCTCGCTGGCGGACGTGACCCTTGCGGCGGGCGAAGCGATTTCCGACCTGGTTATCCAGATGCGCCAGAAGGCGGTGGCCGCTTCCGACCCGTCCCAGACAGCGGAGTCACGGGCCGCCTACAATGACGATTTCCAGGCCCTGGTGCGTTCGGTGCAGCAGTTCGCGGACAGCGCCTCGTTCGACGGGGTGAACCTGCTGGACGCGTCCGAGGCGGCGCCGCTGGCCTTCCTGGCCAATGTGGACGCGCTCGACACCATCACCATCGATCCGCAGGACTTCACCGACGGTGGGCTGGGCCTCGATGTCGTGAACCTGCTGACCCCCGCCGCCGCCGCCACCGCCCTTACGGCCATCGACACCGCCCTGGCCGACGTCAACTCCGCGATGGCGACGCTGGGGGCGCAGGCCAAGCAGATCGAGACCCACAACACCTTCGTCACCAAGCTGATGGATTCGCTGGAGACCGGCATCGGCAAGCTGGTGGATGCCGACCTGGCGAAGGAAAGCGCGCGCCTTCAGGCGCTGCAGGTGCAGCAGCAACTGGGGGTCCAGGCGCTGTCGATCGCCAACCAGGCGCCCCAGATGATCCTGTCGCTGTTCCGGACCTAGGCCGGACGGCGCGCGCCGGCGGGGCCGATCTGAATGGCGGCGGGACGTCGTCGGGTCCCGATTCCGTACAGCGAAAGCAGTGATTTCAAGGCATTGACGAAGGCGGTCTTCACAGCGTCCTCCTCATCCAGCGCGTCCTGAACGGTCGCGCCAGATCATTGTTCCCTGAGTCGCGTTCAAAGTCGCTCCGCCGCCGGACGTTAAGCGCCCGTTACGGTTGGTCCGTCACACTGGCGGCCAGGAGCCGTCTGTGATCAACAACAGCTATCTACTGGGACTGTACGGGGCGTCGGCGGACACGGTCTTCGCGCTGAACAACGCCGCGTCCGGCGTGACGACGCGAAAGGTCCAGCCGACGGCGCCCTGGACCACCGACAAGACGGCGTCCGAAACCAGCGCCGTCGTTCGGGCCGCGCTCTCCGGCCGCCGGCTGATCGACGAATCCGCAGCCCGGCTGGATGTGGCCGGCGTCTCTTCGGACTACCGGAAATTGTTCGCCCTCTATCAGGGACTCAACTCGCTTTCGGCGCTTTCGGCGCGTGCGGATGAGCGGGGGATCGGAACCAGCGAGGCGGCCCTGATCCGGAAGCGGTTCGACGCCGGGCTGACGGAGGTCAGCGACTATCTGCGCACCTCCGAGTTCGCCGACCTTAGAATGGTCCAGGGCGTGTCGACTGCGACCGCCAAGACGACGGCGGCCGTGGCGAAGGACGGGACCCGGACCGTCACAGGACCGGTCCATGAGGGTTCGCTGACATCGGCGGTCGATGGCTTCGCGGGGGACGTCCGGTTCGACATCACCCTCACGACCATCAACGGAGACAAGGCGGTCGCGATCGATCTGGCCGATATGGGCGAGGAGGCCCGGACGCTCGACAACGTCATCGCCCACATCAACGGCAAGCTCGAGGTCGCCGAGGTCGCGACCCGGTTCGGGCGGGAGAACGTCACGGGCGAGCCACGGACCATCAAGGTCGGCGCCAAGACCATTACCTTGCCGGCCCGGGCGGACCAGTGGGCGCTCGTGATCCAGGGCACCAGCGTAGAGTCGGTGCGGTTTTCCACGCCGCAGACGTCCGACGCCGTCTATGTCGTCCAGGCCGCCGGCGCCGCCGGCGACGGCGAGCTGCTGAAATTCCAGATGGACGGCGGTGCCGCGCCGGAACCGCCGCAACCGGTCGGCCAGACCGGCTGGGTCGCGGGGCGCGCCGCCCAAACGGCCCTGCCCAAGGGGGTCGAGACCGTCCGGGCCAGCGCGGTCGCGGCGGACGGGTCGCTGTGGATGGTCGCGGACATCGAAGCCGCACCCGGGGAGCAGCCGATCAAGGGCGAACGCGACGTGGCCCTGATGAAGTTCGACTCGTCCGGTCGACTGGTCGCGACCCGGATGCTGGGCGCGGCGGACCAGGCCAGCGGCTACGCCCTCGCCATCGCCGACGACGGACGGGTGGCGGTCGCCGGTTCGGTGACCGGCGCCCTCGAGCCCGGGGCGCGGGTGGTCGACGTCGCCCAGGCGGACAGTTTCGTCACCGTCTTCGACGGGGCCGGCGAGGAGCTGTGGACCCAGCGGCGGGGCGCCCGGGCGGCGGATGAGGCGACCAGCGTGTCCTTTGGAGCCGACGGCGTGGTCTATGTCGCCGGCCGCGCGAAATCGTCCATGCCGGCCGCGGCGGCCCTCGGCGGGTGGGACGGGTATCTGCAGGGCTTCACGGCGACGCAGGCGCACAGTCTGGCGCCGTTCACGGCGGCCGCCACCTCCATCAACCAGTTCGGCACCTCGGGCGACGACGGCGTCAGCGCCATGACCGTCGAGGGCTCGTCGATCTACACCGCCGGCGTCGAGAACGACCGGGTGGTGGTGCGCCTGTATACGTCGGGCCAGGGCGGGGCCCCGACCCTGTCGGCGGTGCGGGATCTCGGGGCGGCCAGCGGGGATGTGACCGGGATCGCCGTGTCGAACGGCCGGGTCATCCTGAGCGGAACCACCCGCAATCCTGCCCTGGATGTCGGCACGGTGAACACGGCCCACTCGGGGGGCTCCGACGCCTGGGTCGCCGCGCTCGAAGCCGACCTGACGGCCAGCGCCGCGGACCGGCTGACCTATGTCGGCGGCGTGGGGGACGACAGCGCCGCGGACGTCAAGGTCCTGGGCGGCAAGGTCTGGCTTACCGGCCTGGCCGATCGTCCGGCGGACGCCGCGGAGGATGATCCGAGGCAGGGCTATCTCACCCGGCTGGATCCGCTCTCGGGCGTGGTCGAATGGACCCGGACCTGGCCGGGCGCCGATGGACAGGCGTCCCCCATGAGCCTGGCCGTCGCCAGCGGCGGCGCGAGCGTGCTGGATCGACTGGGCCTGCCCCAGGGTCTGGTCTCGACCGGCGACTCCAAGAACCTGACCGATGTCACGGCGCTGCGGCCGGGAGACCGGTTCTATGTGTCGCCGGCGGACGGCAGCCGGTCCAGGGCGGTGACCATCGATGCGAAGGACACCCTGCAGACGCTCGCCCGCAAGATCGAGCAGGCGTCGTTCGGCCAGCTGACCGTCACGGTCGTGCTGGACCCCCTGAAGCCCGGAGAGAGCGCGTTGCTGTCCGGGGGGCGGCTGCAGCGCCTGTCGATCGTGCCGCGGGCCGGTCGGGAGGGGGCGGTGTTGTCCAGCGGCGAACCCGGCCGGGACGCGCTGGGCGGGCTCGGCCTGTCGCCGGGGATCGTCGCCCCGAAGACGGGCAAGGATGACGTCAAGATCTTTGCGCTGAACCTGCCGCCCACCCTGTCGGTCAGCGGATCCGAGGCGATCAAGTCGACGACCGATGTGCTGACGGCGGCCATGAAGGCGGTCCGCGACGCCTACCGCGCCCTCGCGCCGGCGAGCAGCAAGCCGGCGATCACCGGACAGGCGCCCGCCTATCTGACGGCGCAGATCGCCAACTACCAGGCGGCGCTGGCGCGGCTGGGCGGATAGGCCGATCAACCACGAAGAGCGTTGACGCCGCGACCCCGGGCGGGGTTATTGGAGTCTCCATCCGCGCGAGCTCTTCATGCCCCAGGACAATCGTCTCCTCATCGCCATCGGCGCCGGCCTCGCGGTCGTCGCGGCCGTGGTGATCGCCCTGATCTTCAGCGGCGGGCGTGACCGGGATCCCGGTCCGCCCCCGGCGGCGCAGGGCGGGCTGACGGTCGATGTCGCCGACGCCCCCGAGCTGAACAGCACGCGCGAGTTGCGCTGCTTCGTGGATGGTCAGTACGTCGGACTGGCGACCCTGACCGACTGCGCGCGGCGCAACGGGGTGGCCACGGACGCGCTGGATGTCGGCATCGACGAGACCGGGGCCCTGGCCGCGGCGCCGACGGCCGCCTTCGCGCCGCCGCCGACCGCGCCGCCGATCGAACTGACCGAGGCGGAACAGACGCCGCTGCCCGACCAGCAGCCGACCCAGCCCTCGGTCCAGCCCGTGTCCGGCTCCGCCTGTCTGCGCCATACGGGATCGGACTGGCGCTCGCTGTCGTCGAACATGAGCCTGAACGCCTGCGTCCAGGCGCTGTATGCGGGCACCTGCGTGCGGCCGGGCGAGGCCCTGTACGGCCGGTGGGGCGACATGACTCTCAGGCTCGTGCCCCGTCGGGTCGAGCAATCACCCGACAACAGCCGGTTCCGCACCCTGGCCGAGCAGGATCGCAGTTGTCAGTTCCCGGGGCTGCGCTGATGAAATACGCCGCACTCACCGCCGTCGGCGCCGCCGCGCTCGCCCTTTCCGCCTGCGAAAAGGCCGTAGAGGCCCCCTTCGACCGGGGCGTCTGCTACGCCGTCGAAGCCGGCGCGGAAGGCGAGCCCCCGCGCTTCAACAAGGTGGCCGAAGACCAGCCGCAGATCGAATTCTGCGCCGCGCGGCTGGAGGAGGTTCGCCTGCGCTTCCTGCGGCTCGGCGGGTCGCGTCGGGAGATCGTCGGCTCCTACCAGGGGCAGTTCCTGTTCATCGACCGCGAGGGCGTGTGGATCGGCCAGACGCTGGAAGGGTCGCGGTTCATCCTGCTGGCCCGCACGGGCGACGGACGGCTGGCCATGCCCGGCGCCATCCGCCGCGCCATCGACGGGACGCCGATCGCCGTGTCGGAGACCGCGGAGCCCGATCCGACCGCCCCGCCGACGCCCTAGACGGCGCGGAACAAACGTGGAACAACGCGTTTCTGTGGATGGCCGCGACAAACCGGACCCGTGGGGACCGAAAGCGCGCTAGGCCCGGACAACAGGCAATCGGCTCCGAACAGCGCGAAGCGCGGCGGGCCAGAACGAAGAAGGAGCTCGGCGATGGCGGGCAGCGTCAACAAGGTCATTCTGGTCGGCAACCTGGGCAAGGACCCGGAGATCCGCACCCTCAACTCGGGCGAACGCGTCGCCAACCTGTCGCTCGCGACCTCCGAGCAGTGGCGCGACAAGGCCACCGGCGAGCGCAAGGAAAAGACCGAGTGGCACCGGGTGGTCATCTTCAACGAGAACATCGTCAAGGTGGCCGAGAACTATCTGAAGAAGGGCTCGACGGTTTACATCGAGGGCTCGCTGCAGACCCGGAAATACGAGCAGAACGGCGTCGAGAAATACACGACCGAGATCGTGCTGCAGAAATTCCGCGGCGAGCTGACCATGCTGGGCGGACGCAGCGACAGCGCCGGCGGCGGGGCCTCGCGCGGGGGCGACGACGACTATTCCTCGGGCTTCTCCACCGGCGGGGCCAACAAGCCCAGCGGTCCCAAGGAAAGCTACGACCTGAACGACGACATCCCGTTCTAGGGCGACGCCACAGTCCGAAATGCAAAGTGTCGCGTCCGGTCCTCGCCTGGACCGTCGGCGCGCGCTAAGCCGGGCCGGTGATCACCCCTGACAAGCCGCACAGCCCGCTCTCCCTGGTCGAGATCCTCGCCATCGTCGCCGTGGTGGTGATCTGGGGCGTGAACAACGCCGCGGCCAAACTGGCGACGGAGACCCTGCCGCCGCTGCTGACGGGCGCCCTGCGCTTCGCCATCGCGGCGGCCTGTCTGGTTCCGTTCGTGCGGCCGCCGTTCCCGAACTGGAAGAGCCTGCTGATCATCGTCGGCATCGGGGGGCCCGTTCACTACGGCCTGATCTACCTCGCCTTCTGGCTGGCCCGGGACGTCAGCCCGGTGTCGGTGGCGGCGCAGTTGTGGATTCCGTTCACGGCGTTGTTCGCCTTCCTGCTGCTGCGGGAGAGGCTGTCGAAATATGCGCTTCTGGGCATGGGCGTAGCCTTCCTCGGCGTCGCCTGGATGACGCTGGATCCGCACGCCCTGCTTGACTGGAAGGCGATCCTTGTCGGCATCGGAGCGGCCTGCGCCTGGGCCCTGACCACGGTGGTGGCGCGCCGGACGACCTCGATTCCGCCGCTGAAGATGCAGGGACTGCTGTCGCTGGTCGCCCTGCCGACCCTGGCCTTCGCCTCGGCGGTCTTCGAGCGGGGGCAGTGGGAAGCGGTGCAGCGCGCCGACGCCCTGGTCTGGGCCTGTGTGGTCTGGGCCGGCCTGGTGTCCTCGGTGCTGGCGACGACCATGGTCTTCTGGCTGGTGCAGAAGCGCGAGGCGGGACGGGTGACGCCCTATCTTCTGGCTACGCCGGTGGTGTCCATCCTGATCGGCTGGGGCCTGATGGGCGATGTGCTGACAGCGCAGATCCTCTTCGGGGCGGCCCTGACGATGGGCGGGGTCGCCATCGTGGCCCTGGCCGAACGGGGCCTGAGAGCCGGCGCCGCCAAGGCCTGATCCTGCAACGAAAAAGGCCCGGACGCTCGCGCGGCCGGGCCTTCCACAATCCGTGGAGCCGAACCCTAGAGGCCGGGCAGTTTGAAGCCCGAGTCGCGGCGCGGCGTGATGGAGATTCCGGCCCGTCCCCCGGTCAGGGCCTGGATGCGGGCGAACTCGCTGGCGGCGTCGACGTTAACGGCGCCTTCCGAGGTCTGGATGGCGGTGGGCAGCTGGGTCGCGGCGTCGTCGCGGCGCCAGAACATGATCCGGTTGGCCCAGCTCTCTTCCTTGTGCGCCAGATCGCCGAACTCGTCGTCGACGACATAACGGGCGAGGGGGTCGGCGCGGTCGCCGCCGGCCTGGGCGACCAGCTGCTGTTCGCCTTCCGAGCGGGTCACGGCCTGACGCTGGCCGAGCAGGATCTGTCGGGCGGCCGACTCGGGGGCCAGTTCCTGCGGCCGCGGCTGGCCGGGCGACGGCGGACGCAGGCCGTATTCCGGCGGCACGGTCAGCGGGGCGGTCGAGACGGTCAGAAACTCGTCCGGCGTGATCTTGTTCAGACCGACGCCGGTCCGCAGGCCCGAGCAGGCGCCCAGGGCGAGCGTGGATGTGGCGAGGGTCAGGACGGCGACGGTGCGAAGACGCATATTTGATTTCTCGGTGCGGGGCGCCGGGACCGGCGCGCGCGTAAACCCTGAAGGAAGCGGTTGATTACGACTTTTCGGCGGCGAGGCCAACCTTGGCTTCCTGTTCGGCCCTGACGCTGTCGAGGATCAGCAGGATGACGCCGATGCAGATGGCGCTGTCGGCGACGTTGAAAATCCACGGGAAGTTTATCTTGAAGTTGGCCAGGAACCCCGGGAGGAAGCCCGGCAGAAAGACGTGGGGGCCGGAGACGTCGAGGAAATCGACGACATAGCCGAAGCGGATGCGGTCGATCACGTTTCCGAGCGCCCCGCCCATGATCAGGCCGATGGCGGTGATCAACAGGCGACGATCGGCCCGGAGCGCCCACCAGCCGAGTATGCCGGCCACGGCGATCGAAAAGGCGCTGAGCATCCATCGCGCCGAGCCGTCGCCGAACAGGCCGAAGCTGACCCCGCGGTTCTCGACCCAGGTCAGGTTGAAGAGGGGAGGGAGAACCTGGATGTGCCCCATTTCGCGCAGGTCGAGGCCGCCCATGATCCAGGCCTTGGTCAGCTGGTCGAGGACGAGGATGACGAGGGCGAAGCCGTAGGCGGCGTAGGCGATGCGGGGGATTTTCATTCGGGTCGCTAAGATGTGAAGGGCGTTCGGTTAGCAGTCCCGGCCCCGCGCGCGAAGGGGCAATCGTGTCACGGGGCCGCCGCCGCCGCCTCCATATCCGTGCTTGCCCGGACGTCGTCCAGCCCCCAATTGGTGACCTTCCCGGCCAGAAAAACGCCCGCCCGCATCCGAGGAGCGCCGATGCCGCATGCCGACAACCTGATTCTGACCCTGGTCGGCGGCTTCGTACTGGCCTTTCTGTTCGGCATGTTGGCCAACCGGCTGAAGCTGTCGCCCCTGGTCGGCTATCTGGTGGCGGGGATCGCCGTCGGGCCGCACACGATCGGGTTTGTGGCCGATGGCGAACTCGCGGCCCAGCTGGCTGAGGTCGGTGTGATTCTGCTGATGTTCGGGGTGGGTCTGCATTTCTCGGCCGCCGATCTGATGAAGGTGCGCAAGATCGCGGCGCCGGGCGCGCTGTTCCAGATCGCCGCGGCCACCGCCCTGGGCTGGGGTCTGGGCCGGTTGATGGGGATGAGCGATCTGGAGGCGACCCTGATGGGGTTCGCCCTGTCGGTCGCCTCGACGGTGGTGCTGCTGCGGGCGCTCGAAGAGCGGAAACAGGTCAAGGGTCAGATCGGCCGCCTCGCCATGGGCTGGCTGATCGTCGAGGATCTGGTGATCGTTCTGGCGCTCGTCATCCTGCCGCTGCTGATCATCCAGCCGGGGGAGGCCCTGAGCGGCATGGCGCTGGCGAAATCCATCGGCTGGACCCTGCTGAAGGTCACGGGTTTCGTCGCCGTCATGCTGGTGGTCGGGGCCCGGCTGCTGCCGTGGCTGCTGATCCGGATCGCCCATACGCGGTCGCGCGAGCTGTTCACACTCGGCGTTCTGGCCATCGCCCTCGGCATCGCCTGGATCGCCTACCAGCTGTTCCATTCCTTCGCGCTGGGGGCCTTCCTGGCGGGTCTGGTGCTGAACAGCTCGCCGCTGGGGCATAATGCGGCGGAGCGGTCGCTGCCGCTGCGCGACGCCTTCGCGGTGTTGTTCTTCGTTTCGGTCGGCATGCTGTTCGACCCGATGATCCTGGTGCGCGAGCCGCTGGCCGTCCTCGGCGTGCTGGCGATCGTCATCATCGGCAAGTCGCTGGCGGCGCTGGCGATCACGACGGCCTTCAAACTCGACAGGGCCACCAGCCTGACGGTCGCGGCGTCCCTGGCCCAGATCGGCGAGTTCTCGTTCATCCTGGCGGCCGTGAGCGTGCAGCTGGGGGGCATGAGCCAGGGGACGCACGATCTGATCCTGGCGGCGGCCCTGCTGTCGATCTCGCTCAATCCGTTCGTCTTCGCCCTGGTCGACCGGATGGGCGCGCGGCCGAAGCCTCCGGCCGCCGGGTCCCCGGAAGGCGTGATGCTGGCCGAAGAAAAGGCCGCCGCCGTGAATCCGGCGACGGCCTCATCTGTCAGACGACGGGCGGCGTCAGAGGACGCCGATCATCGAGGCCACGAGCGGGTGCCGGACGATGTCCTGTTCGGCCAGCCGCACCACGGCGATGTCGGGCACGGGCTCCAGTCGCTGGGCGACATCGGTCAAGCCCGAAATGCCCGGCAGGAGGTCGGACTGCTGCGGGTCGCCGGTGACCACCATCGTCGAATGCCAGCCCAGCCGGGTCAGCAGCATCTTGAGCTGCACATAGGTGCAGTTCTGGGCCTCATCGACGACGATGAAGGCGTTGTTGAGCGTCCGGCCGCGCATATAGCCGATGGGGGCGATCTCGATCAGCCCCTCGGCCATCAGGGCCTTGACCCGCTTCATGCTGAGCCGGTCGGAGAGGGCGTCGTACAGGGGGCGCAGATAGGGGGCGAGCTTGTCCTCCATGTCGCCGGGCAGGAAGCCGATCGATTCGCCCGCCTCGACCGCCGGGCGGGACAGCACGATACGGCCGACCTTTCCGGCCTCCAGCGCCTCGACCGCCTTGGCGACGGCGAGATAGGTCTTGCCGGTGCCTGCGGGCCCCAGGGCCAGGACGAGATTGTGGTGGTCGATGGCCGTCATCAGTTCGGCCTGGCCGTCCGACTTGGGCTTGAGCGTCTTCAGATAGGCCTGGTCCCGGTCGTCATTGGAGGGATAGGGGGACCAGCCGGCGTGGGTTGGAAGACGGCGTACCTTGGAATCCTCCATGAACTGACGGGAATCGAGCACCCCATGGTCACGGGATATCTCACGGGTCTGACGTTTGATGGCCGCACGCTTGGTCATGGACGCCTCCAGGGCATGGAAGTCGGCGACGCGGGGGCGTCGCCGCAGGGCATGAAAAAAGGCGACGCCGGAAAAGCATCGCCTCGAACGAAGGTGGGAGAGAGAGAAGGGGACGCAACGCATCCGCCCGGGTCGGAAGAAGGGTCAACTTCCAGCGGAATCATCCGCCGAACCGAGCGCACCACGCAGAATCCCCGAGGTCTGACCGGACCGGGCTTGATCCGGCTTCCGATCCGGGGCCGAAATGACGGCCTCGAATCGCATCTACACTATGAGCCTAGCGTGGTTTACGAGAGCTTAAAGCCCTCGATTTGTTGAGAAATGGCGGTGTTCTGATGAATGTTTACAGTCTTGGCGACAAGAAACCGCAGCTTCCCCCGGAGGGCGAATACTGGGTGGCGCCGAATGCAACCCTCACAGGAGACGTGATTCTCAAACCGGGCGCCAGCGTCTGGTTCGGCGCCGTGCTTCGCGGCGACAATGATCCGATCACCATTGGCCGCGACACCAATATCCAGGACGGCAGCGTGCTGCATTCCGACCCCGGCGAGCCCCTGACCGTCGGCGACGGGGTCACGGTCGGCCATATGGTGATGCTGCACAGTTGCGAGATCGGCGACAACACCCTGATCGGGATCGGCGCGGTGGTGCTGGGCCGGGCGAAGATCGGGAAGAATTGTCTGATCGGCGCCAACACCCTGATCACCGAGGGCAAGGTGATTCCCGACGGCTCGCTGGTGATGGGGCAACCGGGCAAGGTGGTGCGGGCGCTGGAGCCGGGGCAGATCGAGGCGCTGAGGGCGTCGGCCGCCCACTACGTGCAGAACTGGAAGCGCTATGCGCGGGACCTGAAGGCCTGAGTTCGCCTCAGGCGATGCGGCGACCGCCGACCGCGGCCAGGGCCAGGGGCGGACGGGCCGCCTCACCGACGCCGATGGAGACCCGGGCGGTCAGCAGGCGCGGCTCGTCCTCGGCGAGGCTGAGCGTGGCCATGGGCGCGTAGAGGCCCAGAATCCGGTCCACGGCGCCGGACGGTCCGCGCAACGGGACCAGGCAGACCTCGATCCGGGCTGACAGAAGGCCGGCCAGGGCGGCGATGACCACCGGTCGGGCCTCGCGTGCGGTCTGGGTGACGGCCGCGGCCACGAGGGGCCGGGAGGCGGTGCGCCAGACCGACAGCAGGCTGTGATCCTTGAGCGGCTCGCCGTGAAAGCCCTCGATCCAGCTGCCGGCCAGACGGATGACGGCGTCCTCGCCGTCGCGTTCGGCGATGAAGAGGCGCGGCAGGCGAAGACCCAGGGCGTCGGGCTCGAGGGAGGCGCGGTCGGGAACTCCCGCGCGCACGGCCGGGCGACGGGACAGCGCCGTCCAGTGGTCGATCAGGAAATGCGTATCAGGATGAAACATCGTGCTCGCCTCTGGCCGGGGCGACGCAAGGGTCGCGCCTGGGGGGGGCGAGCGAAAGGCAACGGAAATGAAAGGCTTTTGCCGTCTTGTTGCAGGCTGGAGCGGCCCGCCTGGCGCGGACCGTACGGATTTAGCTGGAGGTCGGCCCATGCGGGTGCGGATCATGACATGGCTGCCGGCGCTGGCGGCCTTCGTCGCCGTGGCGGCGATCGCGGACAAGGCAGCCGCCCAGTGCGGGCCCGTGTGTCCGCCGCCGCCCCCGCCGTGCT
>JAHKAM010000058.1 GCA_018826515.1 Alphaproteobacteria bacterium | reverse complement strand
GATGTTGCGGGTGCCGCCGGCCCCGGCGCCGACCGTCTCGATCTCGGCCTGCATGGCGTCCAGCACCGCCGGATGCTGGCCCATGCCCAGATAGTCGTTGGAGCACCAGACGATCACGTCCTGCTCCGACCCGTCCTCGCGGCGGCGGATCGCCTTGGGAAACTGGCCGCGCACGCGCTTGAGGTCGGCGAAGACGCGATAGCGCCCCTCGCCCTTGACCTGCTCCACGGCGGTCCCGAATGCGGCCTTGTAGTCGAACAAGCGATCAGCTCTGCGGCGACGAAAACTTGCCGCGTGATGCGCTGATCGGGCCGATTTGTCCATGAAACCGGCCGGACAAAACGCCGCAAACCCTTAATTGATAACGGTTCTCAAAAAAACTCGGCCGTCAGCCTTTCGGCAGCTCGTCCAGCTGGCCGCGCAGCATCTGCAGGATGGCCGAGAAGTCCCGGCCGCCGTAGCCGAGGCCGTTGAACATCTGGAACAGGGCCTCGGTCTGGGCCCCCAGCGGCGTGCTCGCCCCGACCTTGGCCGCCGCGTCCTGGGCCAGTTTCAGGTCCTTCAGCATCATCGCCGTGGCGAAGCCGCCGTCATAGTTGCGGTTCGAGGGCGCGGTCGGCACCGGGCCGGGCCAGGGATAGTAGGTGGTCGTCGACCAGCTCTGGCCCGAGGATTTGGCGACGATGTCGAACATCCTGACCGGGTCAAGGCCCAGCTTCTCGGCCAGGCCGATGGCCTCGCAGGTGCCCAGCATGGTGATGCCGAGGATCATGTTGTTGCAGATCTTGGCCGCCTGCCCCGCCCCGTGGTCGCCGGCGCGGAAGGTGGCGCGACTCATCGGCTCCAGCGCCGCCTCGATGCGGGCGAAGTCGGGCTCGTCGCAGCCGACCATGAAGGCCAGGGTCCCGGCGTCCGCCGCCATGGTGCCCCCCGAGACCGGCGCGTCGGCGAAGGCGTAGCCCGCGTCCTTGGCCAGGCCCGCCACCTTGCGCGCCGTGTCGACGTCGATGGTCGAGCAGTCCAGCAGCAGGGCCGAGGTCGGGGCCGCGCCGATGATCTGTTCCGAATAGACTTTCAACACATGCGGACCGGCGGGCAGCATGGTGATGACCACATCGGCTTCCTTCACCGCCTCGGCGACCGATCCAACCGGCGTGCAGCCTGCGGCGGCGGCGCGGTCCAGCGCGGGCTGCGACAGGTCGAAGGCGGCGACGGAATGGCCGGCCCTCGCCTGGTTGGCCGCCATGCCGCCGCCCATGTTGCCGAGGCCGATGAAGGCGATCTTGAGGGTCATGGCGTCGTCTCCCGAATGAACTGCCGGAGGGTTAGCCGCTCGTCCGCGCTCTCGCCAGCACCTCGCGCCGAATTGCTCAGCCCGGCTTGCGGAAGCGCAGCATGAACTGGCTGGTCCGGCCGCGGATCGAACCGTCGAACACGCTGGCGGTCAGGGGGTCGGCGGCATTGGCCAGAAGGTTGCTCTCGCCGTCCAGCAAGAAGCCGGCCGCCAGCACCTCGCGCTTGACCGCGTCGATGTCGATCCGGTGAACCGAGGTGGCCGAGGTCAGGGGCGAGCCGGCGACGGCGTGATGGTCGATGACGACATAGAGACCGCCCGGCCTGAGGGCCCGGAACACCGCCGAATTGACCCGCAACGCGGTGCCGGGCGGGGCGATGCTCAGGTGCAGGTCGTGATAATTCTGGGCGGTGAAGACAAGATCCAGACCCGCCGGAAACTCCGGCGAGGCGAGCGGCGAGCGAAGGCCGTCGACATTGGCCAGGGCGTCGACCGCGGTCAGGCTGTCGCCATAGCTGGCCTGGAAGGCGATGAACTCGGCCGGCTGCCAGGCCGTGACGTGGCCGCGGGGGCCCACGGCGGCGGAGAAGACGCGGGTGAAATAGCCGCCGCCGATGATCATGTCGGCGATCTTCTGTCCCGGTCGAACCTGGGCGAAAGCCAGCGTCTCGGCGGTGCGCCGCGCCGCATCGCGGGCGCGGTCGTCCGCGGACCGGCCCGGGTCCGCGAGCGCCGGGGCGTAGTCGGCCGGCGCCATGGGCGCGGATGGACCACCCATCCCGCCCATGCAGCCCGGCAAGGACAGACTGATCGCCGCCACGGCGGCCAGGATGACGGAACGGCGCATGACAGGTCTCCCCCTGGCGCCCCTGCGGGCGCGGACGACGCAGCCTAGACCGAACGACGGTTCGCGTCAGCCGGGTTTGCGGAACCGGTAGACGAACCGGTCCGAGCGGCCCCGAATGCTGGCGTCGAAGACGCTCAGGCTGTGATCGTCCGACGGAACCCGCACGGCGTCTGTTTCGCCGTCGAAGATGAAGCCCGCCGCCTCGACCTGACGCCGCAGCTCGGCCGCCTCGATGCGGTGCAGCGTCCCGGCCGCGCCGATCCCAGCGCCATCCGCCGCCTGGTGGTCAAGGATGACATACAGGCCGCCCGGTTTGAGCGCGGCGAATACCGCCGCGTTCATCGCCGCCACATCCACGCCGAACCGCGGGATGACGAAGTCATGGTACTCCTCGCCCGAGAAGACCACGTCCAGAGGCCGGTCGAACGTCATCTCCTCCAGCTTGCCGGTGACCCGGACGACGTTGGGATACTCGCTGGCGAGGGCGTCGCCGAAGGCGTTCTCGCGCGCGGCGGTCTGGTCGGGAACGAAGGCGTAAACCCGCCCCTGATCGCCGACCATCACCGAGAACAGGCGAGTGAAGAATCCCTCCTCCGGCCGAATGTCCGCCACGGCCATGCCCGGCGTCAGACCGGTGAACTCAAGCATGGCGCGGGACTGGCGCAGGTCGTCGCGGGCCCGGTCCGCCGCCGGGCGCCGGGGATCGTTCACCGCGGCCTCCGCCCCTGAGGCGACTGGCGGCGCGTGCGGCGGGGCGGGAATTTCGGGCGGGCTTCCGGGAGCCTGCGCGCCCGCGCACGCCCCGAGAGGCAGAACAAGCGCGGCTCCGAGCGTCGCCTTCAGAATGGACCGCATATCGTTTTCTCTCTTTGCCCGGACGCAGCTACGCCCGGGAACCGACCGGGACGCAAGGGCTCAGTCCAGCGGCGTCCATTCGTGGTCAGGCGACACGGGGGCGAACAGGGCCTCCAGATCCGCCTCGCTGACGCCGGACAGGTCGGCGGGAGACCAGTTCGGCATATTGTCCTTGTCCACCACCACGGCGCGCACGCCCTCCTGGAAGTCGTGAGTCCGGACGACACGCCCGCCGAGCCGGTACTCGAGGGCCATGTTGTCGGCGAAGGACGCCATGTTCGCGCCCAGCCTCAACTGGCGCAGGGTGACCTTCAGCGACTGCGGCGACTTGGTCTTCAGCGTCGCCAGCTGCGCCATGGCCCAGTCCGAGCCGTCGGCCTCAAGCGCCGCGTAGATAGCCTCGACCGTGTCGAAGGCGAACAGCCGGTCGATCGTCGCGCGATGCGCGGCGAGCGGCGCCGGTCCGGGATCCGAAGCGAGCGTGTCTGCGACGGTCTTCGGCTCGGCGGGATGAGCCAGCAAAGCCGCCTTCAGGGCCTCCACCCGGTCAGACGGGACAAAATGGCTGTGGATGCCCAGAGCCACCGTATCCGCCGCCTTCAGCCGGGCGCCGGTCAGGGCCAGCCAGACGCCGGTCTGGCCCGGCAGGCGCGGCAGGAACCAGCCGCCCCCGACGTCGGGGAACAGGCCGATCCCCGTTTCGGGCATGGCGTAGGTGGTGCGCTCGGTGGCGATGCGGATGTCGGCGGGCTCGCTGATGCCCACGCCGCCGCCCATGACGATGCCGTCGACAATCGCCGTGATCGGCTTCGGATAGTCGAACAGCAGATGGTTCAGCCGGTATTCAACCTTGAAGAAGGCCTTCGCCTCGGCCGCATCCCCCGCCCCGCTTTCCGCGATCATGCGGATGTCGCCGCCGGCGCAGAAGCCGCGCTCGCCGGCGTGGTCGATCAGCACGGACTGCACCGTATCGTCGGTCCGCCAGGCCAGCAGGGCGTCCGTCATCGTCTCGCACATGGCGCGGTTCAGCGCGTGCAGCGCCTTCGGGCGGTTCAGGGTGATGCGGCCGACGCCGGATTCGACGCGGGTCAGGACTTCGGACTCACTCATGGCGCTGACCTAGGGGGGCGGAGCGACGTCGTCCAGCCTCAACGACGGCTACTGAACCGGCGTCGGCCAGTCGATTTTCAGGCAGCGCTCCACCGCCGAATCCGGCGCGCACCCCCAGATGATGAAGGTGAGGGTGTCGCCCGGCCGCGCCCGCTCGTCGCCCAGGCGGGCGCGCCGCATGCTGCGAAGAGCCTCCCGTCCAAAAGCCGTCCGGTCCGGCGCGAGACGATCGACCCGGCAGTCTCTCACCCGCCCTCCTTCAGCGACCACGCAGGTCAGCTCGGCCTGAACCGTGCCGCTTTCACGCTCCGGATAGTCTGGAAGGGGCATCCGTGACCAGACGAGCTGACCATTGCCCCAGTGCCGTGGCCCATCAGCCTGCGCCAGCGGGGCCTGCACCGCCAGGAGCATGAGCATGCCCGCCAGTCCAACCATGATCCGTCCTCCGCGCCGCCGCGTCACTGCCGCAGCATCTCCCGCGCCGTAATCACCCGCATGATCTCATTGGTGCCTTCGAGGATCCGGTGCACTCGCAGGTCCCGCACGATTCGCTCCAGCGGATAGTCCTTCAGATAGCCGTAGCCGCCATGCAGTTGCAGGGCTTCGTCGGCGATCTGGAAACAGGCGTCGGTGGTCATGCGCTTGGCCATGGCGCACCATTTGGTCTTCTCGGGATGGTTGGTGTCGATGGCCCAGGCGCCGCGCAGCACCATCAGGCGGCAGGCCTCCAGCTGGGTCGCCATATCGGCCAGTTTGAACTGGGTATTCTGGAACTCAGACAAGGACTTGCCGAACTGTTTTCGCGTGGTGACGTAGGTCTGGGTGGTCTCCAGCGCCAGCCGCGCCCCGCCCAGCGAACAGGCGGCGATGTTCAGCCGGCCGCCGTCCAGCCCCATCATGGCGTAGCGGAAGCCGTCGCCCTCCTTGCCCAGCAGATTGGCCGCCGGGATGCGGCAGTCGTCGAAGGCGACGATGGCCGTGGGCTGGCTGTTCCAGCCCATCTTCTTCTCCTGCGCGCCGAAGCTGAGGCCCGGCGCGTCCTTTTCGACCACGAAGGTGGAAATCCCCTTCGGTCCGTCCGCGCCGGTGCGGGCCATGACGACATAGACGTCCGACGTCCCCGCCCCCGAGATGAAGGCCTTGGAACCGTTAAGCACCCAGTCGTCGCCGTCGCGCTTCGCGGTGGTGCGCAGCCCCGCCGCGTCGGAACCCGAGCCCGGCTCGGTCAGGCAGTAGCTGGCGATCAGCTCCATCGTGGTCAGCCGCGGCACATAGCGGGCGCGCAGGTCGTCGGAGCCGAACTTGTCGATCATCCAGGTCGCCATGTTGTGGATCGAGATGAAGGCCGCCGTGGAGACGTCGCCGCGCGACAACTCCTCGAAGATCAGCGCCGCCTCGACCCGGCCCAGCGCCATACCGCCGTGCTCCTCGCCGGTGTAGATGCCGCAGAAGCCCATCTCGGCCGCGTGTTTCATCACATCGACGGGGAAATGTTTGGTCTCGTCCCATTCGGCGCTGTGCGGAGCCAGTTCGGCCTCGGCGAACTGTCGGGCGGCGTCCTGGATGGCGCGCTGGTCGTCGGTGAGGGCGAAGTCCATGGGGGGCGGTTCCTTGAGTCTTTGGGGGCCTTCTAGGGCAAACCTTCTCGCATGGGGAGAAGGGAGCTATGAGGCCCTATGACCCAGCCGTTCGCCCCCGCCGCCTTCCCCTACGCCCGCCCACGCCGTCTGCGCAGCAGCCCGTGGGTGCGCCGTCTGGTGGCCGAGACCGTGCTGACGCCCGCCGACCTCGTCTGGCCGCTGATCGTCCACGACGGCGCCGAGGACCGCGTTCCGGTCGCCTCCATGCCCGGCGTCTTCCGCCTGTCGCCCAAGGCCGCCGCCGCCGCCGCCGTCGAGGCCCGCGATCTCGGCATCCCCGCCGTGGCCCTGTTCCCCAATGTCGACGGCGCGATCAAGGACGCCATCGGCACCGGCGCGACCGACCCCGACGGACTGATCCCCGCCTGCATCAAGGCCATCAAGGACGCAGCGCCGGAGATCGGCGTCATCACCGACGTGGCCCTGGACTGCTATACCGACCACGGCCACGACGGCGTGGTCGAAGACGGCTGCATCCTCAATGACGCCAGCCTCGAGCGGCTCGCCGAACAGGCCTTCATCCACGCCCATGCCGGGGCCGATGTGGTCGCCCCCTCGGACATGATGGACGGCCGCGTCCAGGCCATCCGCGAGGCGCTGGAGGCCAACAGCTTCCACGACGTGCTGATCGTGTCCTACGCCGCCAAATACGCCTCGGCCTTCTACGGCCCCTATCGCGACGCCGTCGGCTCGGCGAAGGCGCTGACCGGCGACAAGAAGACCTATCAGATGGACTACGCCAATTCGGACGAGGCCCTGCGCGAGGTCGCCATGGACATCGCCGAGGGCGCCGACGCCGTCATGGTCAAGCCCGGAATGCTGTATCTTGATATTGTTCAACGCGTTAGCGAGACCTTCAAAGTCCCCACCTTCGCCTACCAGGTGTCCGGCGAATACGCGATGATGCGCGCCGCCATGGCCAACGGCTGGCTCGACGAGGACCGCGCGGTTCTCGAGAGTCTGCACGCCTTCAAGCGCGCCGGCTGCGCCGGGGTCCTGACCTATTTCGCCCCGCAGGCGGCGCGGCTGCTGGGCGCCTAGTCGGCCGACCGCGCCAGCAGATCGATCAGGTCCTGCGTCCAGAACACCGCCCAGGTGTGGGTCCCGTGGCCCTTGCCGTCCGGGCTGTTGGGTACAAGCCGATAGCGGACCCCGGCGATCCTCGGGATGAACTGCTCGGCCAGTCCCAGTTCCGGTGGATTGATGAAGTCGTCGGCCGAATTGATCCAGGTCATCGGCGCCGTGATCCGCTCCAGCCCGGCCGAGGGGTCATAGTCGAACGAGGCGTTGACCTGGTACCAGAGGTCGTTGGCGTCCAGCGCCGGAATGCGCCGCGCCTGCTGCGCCGACAGCCATTCATCGACACTCGCCGGGGTCGGAAGGTCCTGCTGCATGGCCATGGGCGCGGAGCCCGCCAGCAGCAGCAGATCAACCGCCGTCCGCAGCCCCTCGACCGGCTGGCTCGCATAGTCTCCGCCGGCCCAGGCCGGATCGCTGCGGATCGCGTCTTTCAACATGGTCCGCCACAGGCGGTTGCGGCCGACGATCGCCGTCGGCTGACAGGCCATCGGCATCAGGGCCTCTGCGAAGTCGGGGTGGGTCTCGGCCCAGACGAAGATGTGCATACAGCCCATCGAGGTGCCCATGATCAGCCGCAGCCGGTCCACCCCCAGCCCATCGACCAGCAGCCGCCGCTGCGCCTCGACCATGTCGGCATAGCCGTATTCCGGAAACCGCGCCCGCAAACCGTCCGAGGGCTTCGACGAGCCGCCGTGGCCGAGGTTGTCGGGCAGGATGACGTAGTAGCGCCCGGTGTCCAGCGGCTGGCCGGGCCCGAACAGCGCCCCCGCGAACTGGGGCGAGAGGAACTGCGCGCCGGTCCCGCCGGTGCCGTGCAGGATCAGAACCGCGTTCTCGATCCGCCCGTCGGCCCCGCGCCGGGGCTCGCCGAGTGTCCGGTAGTGCATCCGCAGCGCCGGCAGGGCGGCCCCGGAAGCGAGGGCGAAGTCGGCGACGCTGAAGTCGCCCTCCGTCGGCGCGGGCTGGGCGGCGACCGCGGAGGTCACCAACAGGGCGGCGAGACCGCAGACGGCCGAAAGGCGGCGTTTCATCGCATCAGTCTCCAGCTTCGAGCGAAAGCCGCGCCGACCAGCCGTCGTACGCGACGTCGACATGGGCAGGGACGGCGGCCTTCAGCACATTGTAGTCGAGGTCGAGGTGCAGATTGGTCAGCACCGCCCGTTTCACCTGGGCCCGCGCGATCCACTCCAGCGTCTTCTCGACATGGGCGTGGGTCGGATGGGGCGTCCAGCGCAGGGCGTCGACGATCCACAGCTCGCAGCCGCGGACCGCCTCCAGCGCCGCCTCGTCAAGGTCGGAAACATCGCTGGAATAGGCCACGGGCCCGATGCGGTAGCCGACGGAACGGATCGGGCCATGCGCCTGATCGAAGGTCACGACCGGGACAGCGCCGCCCGCCCCCCCGACCGACCACGCCACGCCATGGGGCGGAATCGGATGGACGTCGAGGATGGCGGGATAGCCCTCGACGCTCTCGAAAATGTAGCGCAACCGGCCATACAGGGCCTCCCGCGTGGCGCTGTCCATGAAGGCCGGTATCCGCCGCCGCGTCCGCATGGCGAACACCCGCAGATCGTCGATCCCGTGCGTCTGGTCGGCATGGTCGTGGGTATAGAGCACCGCATCGATGTGCCGGACCTCCGCCGCCAGCATCTGGGCCCGGAGGTCCGGGGACGTGTCGATCAGCACGCTGGTCACGCCGTCAGGCCCATGGCGGCGTATCAGGGCCGAGCAGCGGCTGCGGAGGTTCCTCGGTTCGGCGGGGTCGCAATCGCCCCAGTCGCCGTCTCCGCGCGGCACGCCGCCGGACGAGCCGCAGCCGAGGATCACGACCTCCAGCTCACCCGCCGCTTTCATGATCCCTCCGGCCTTGGAATGCGGTCGAACAGGGCGAAGAAGGCGTCCGTCGTCCGCGCCTCCGCCTCGTCCCGGCTCCAGCCGCGGATATCCGCCAGCTTGTCCAGAACATGGACGACGTACGCCGGTTCATTGCGACGTCCCCGATGCGGCATGGGCGCCAGATAGGGGCAGTCGGTTTCGACGATGATCCGGTCCGCCGGCATGGCCGCCACGATTTCGCGCACCGCGTTCGCCGCCTTGAAGGTCGCGATGCCAGAAACCGAGAACCATGCCCCCAGTTCCGCTGCCTTTTCCGCCAGTTCTGGGCCGCTGGTGTAGCAATGCATGAGGAACCGGAAGGGCCCTTCAGCCTGTTCCTCGGCCAGGATTCCGGCCATCACGTCGTCGGCCTCGCGCGTGTGCACCACCAGCGGCAGGCCGGTCCGGCGTGCGGCGGCGACATGGGTCCGGAACACCGCCGCCTGCACGTCGCGCGGGCTCAGGTCATAGTGGAAGTCCAGCCCGCATTCGCCGATCCCGACCACCCGCGGCCGCCCGGCCAGCTCGATCAGCCGGTCGGCGGTCAGGTCGGCATGGTCCTTGGCTTCATGCGGATGGGCCCCGACGGTGCACCAGATGTCGTCATGCGCCATGGCCAGGCCATGAGTGGATTCGAAGGTCGACAGCTTGTCGGAGATCTCGACCATCAGCCCGACGCCGGCCTCCCGCGCCCGGGCGATGACCGCGTCGCGGTCCTCGTCGAACTGGGGCGCGTGCAGATTGACATGGCTGTCGATGATCATCCGCCGCCCGCCTTGACCCGCTGCAGATCGGCCAGGGCCCCGGCCAGCACATCGCCCCGGTCGAGGTTGATGGCGGCCGTGCGGTCCGGCAGCTGGACCAGCCGGCTCCACAGGTCCGCCCAGCGTTCGCCCGAGCGCCCCTCGTCGAGCGCCCGGACCTTCACGGCGGCGGCGAGCCGCTCCATCAGGGTCTCGAACCGCTCCTGCCCTTCCGCGCCGCGAAATTTGTCGGCCACGGCCAGCGCCTCGGCCCGGTCGACCGAGGCGGCGCTCACCCAGACCTGGGCCAACTGGTCGGCTTCCAGCGTGGCCCCTGACGCCAGGGCCAGCGCCTGCCCGGGCGAGCCGGCGGCCATGCCGGCGATGCGCGCCGCCTCCGCCGGGGAGACGCCGGTCTGGTTCCGCACCAGTTCCTCCAGCGCATGCAGCGGCCACACCGGAAAGGCCAGCCGGCGGCAGCGCGACCGGATCGTCGCCAGCAACCGGCCCGGCGCATGGGTCACCAGGAACAGCACGCCGCGTTCCGGGGGTTCCTCAAGAACCTTCAGCAAGGCGTTGGCGGCGTTCAGGTTCAGGTCGTCAGCGGCGTCGATGATCGCCACGCGATAGCGCGCCTGAGACGGGCTCTTGGAGAAGAATTCCGGCAGGTCTCGGGCCTGGTCCACCGAGATCGATTTCTTCGTCTTGCCGCCCTCGACGGCCCGCTCCAGCACCAGCAGGTCGGGATGGGACTGGGCCGACACCAGCCGCGCCACCGGGTCATCGGGACGGGTCCCGAGCAGGCCGCGCGACGGGTCCGGCGCGGCCCCCAGCAGTCGGCGGGCGGCGCGATAGGCGAAGGTCGCCTTGCCCGCACCCTCGACTCCGCACAACAGCCAGGCGTGATGCAGCCGGCCCTTGTCGAAGGCGTCGAGGAAGGCCGCTTCCCCCGCAGCATCGGGAACCAGATCGAAGCGATCGCGGGCGTGCCCGCTCACGGCAGTCGGGCCTCGACCGCGGCCCAGACCCGGGCGGCCACCGTGTCCTGGTCGCCGTCGGCGTCAATGATGACGCAGCGTTCGGGATGACGCGCCGCGATATCGAGAAAGCCCCGCCGCAACCGTTCGTGAAAATCCAGCCCCTTGGACTCGAAGCGGGTCTCGAACAGGCCGCGCCCGAACGCCCGCTCCAGCCCGACGGCGACGGGCAGGTTGAAAATCAGGGTCAGATCGGGCTGGGTCTCGCCGACAATGGCAGCGTCCAGCGCCTCGATAAACGCCGCCGGCGCGCCGCCGCCCACGCCCTGGTAGGCGCGGCTGGAATCAGCGAACCGGTCACAGACCACCCAGCGCCCCGCGGCCAGCGAGGGCCGGATGGTGCGCTCCAGATGATCGGACCGGGCCGCGAACATCAGCAGCGTCTCGGTCATCGCCGACCAGCGCCCGGGATCGCCATTCAGGGCGATGGCGCGGATATCCTCGGCCCCCGGCGAACCGCCCGGCTCGCGGGTCTGGACGACATCCAGATCACGCGCGCGCAGCCGCTCGACCAGCCGCGCGGCCTGGGTCGACTTGCCGGTCCCCTCGCCGCCTTCGAACGTGATGAATCTGCCCTGGGTCACCGGCGCACAATGGCGGCGCCGGACGATCAAGCAAGCCTCAGCGCGCCGATATCAACAGGGCGTCCGCATATCCGCGCGCGATCACGGCCTGACGCGACCGTTCGGCGGCGTTCGGATCGGGCCAGGGGCCGACCAGCACGCGATACAGGCCGTCGTCCCGGTTCCCCTCGATCGTGGCGCGGTCGCCGAGCTGGTCGGCGACCCGACGCGCGGCCCGGCGGTCGGAGAAGGCCCCGGCCTGGATCCAGTAGCTTCCCGCCGCGGACGGAGGCTGTGTCCGGGGCGCCGGGTCCGGCGGCCGAGCCTCGGCGTAGCGCAGGGCCGTTCCGCCTCCGGTCCGGGGCGCGCGACCGAGGTAGCGGACCCGGACCTCGCCGACCCCGGCCTGCAGCATGCCCAGCGCCTCCGCCGCGCCACGCGACAGGTCGATGATCCGGTCATCCACGAAGGGTCCGCGATCGTTGACGCGAACCACGATCCGGCGCCCGTTGGCCAGGTTGGTGACCTCGACCAGTCCGGGCAGCGGCAGGGTCTTGTGGGCCGCCGTCAAGGCCTGCATGTCGAACCGCTCGCCCGTCGCCGTCGGCCGGCCATTGAATTGCTCGCCATACCAGGAGGCGAGCCCCGTCTCGTCATAGCCGGGTTGTTCGGCCGGCTGATACCAGCGCCCCCGCACCTGATAGCGGCGCATTGTTCCCGATACGATCGGGGCCGGATCGGTCACGACCGGCAGGCGCGACGCCTCCGGGCGGGCCACCCCGGCGCAGGCGGCGAGCAACGACAGCAGGCCGACGACCAGCGCGCCCCTGAACATTCCTGTGGGAAGATTTCCTGCCATGACCCCTGCTCTCGAGACCGCGAAGCATGGCCACAGACATTTCCGCTTTGGTTAACGCCCCTTTTGGCGCTATGCGGCCAGTCCGCTCGATATGTCCGGACAGGTGGCCGAGTGGTTTAAGGCAGCGGTCTTGAAAACCGCCGTAGGTGTGAGCCTACCGTGGGTTCGAATCCCACCCTGTCCGCCACGCACTTCCTCGAAAGCCGCCGGGTCCCTGTAACCCGGGAAATTACCGAGCCTTCGTCGAACCCGGAGACGGACAGCCCGTCTCAGATCGCGGGATCTTGCCTCAAACAACCAGAACGGTGGTCGGCTGACTGACAGCGCAGCCCTGTCAAGGTCAGGCCGATTGCATGTTCTGGGCCAGGCCGTCGAGCTGTCCGGTCATGGCGGCCTCGGCCAAAAGATGGGCGACGTCCGCGCGGGAGGCGGTTGCGGCCTTGTCGACGCCATGGCCGAGGATGGGCTCTCCGTTCCGTCCGTCGTCGGTCAGGGCCACGGGACGCAGGATGGCGTAGGTCATTCCCGAGCTCATGAGGTATTCATCGGCCGCGTGTTTGGCCTTCAGATAATGGGCGAGGTCTCCCGCCGGGTCCGGCTGGTCCGCCCCGATCGAGCTGAGCATCACGAAGCGCATTACGCCCGCCTGCCTGGCGAGGTCGATCAGTCGTTTGGCGCCGTCGCGATCCACCGCGTCAGTCATTTCAGGGCTGGAGGATCCGCCCGCACCGGCGGCAAAGATCACCGCATCCATTCCGTGGCACACGTCGGTCGGCAGGTCCGTCAGATCTCCCTCGCGCCGGCTTACGCCTGGTGGAAGCGCCGTCGTGTCCGAGTCCTCGCGAACCAGCGCTGTCGGCACTGCGCCGCGATCGATCAGATACCGGACGACCTGCAGACCGGTTTGGCCTGTGGCGCCGGCGACGAGGATAGTCATGCTCATGGAGAAGTCCTTTCCTTGGGCGAAGTCGGCGAAACGCTCGCCCCTGATTCCCACCCCGCCGCCCGGAGGGTCGGCAGAGGCCTTTTGCAGCCGGAACGCACCGGCGTTCGCGCCGAACACAGAGGCGCTGGAGGTGATCACGGCAGGAAGATCGATTTGACGTTGACGAATTCCTTCATGCCGAAGCCGCCGTGTTCGCGTCCGTATCCAGAGTCCTTGACCCCGCCGAAGGGCATGTTCGGATCAGCGGCGCCGAACGAATTGATCCGGACCATGCCCGTGTCGAAATGATCGCGGGCCAGCCTGAAGGCGCGTTCCTCGTCCCTCGAAAAAATCCCTCCGCCCAGACCGTAGCGGCTGTCATTGGCCAGCCGCATGGCGTCCTCGTCATCCCTCGCGCGGATGATCGATGCGACCGGACCGAAGATTTCGTCGTCGTAGGCCGGCATTCCGGGTGCGAGATCCGCGAGCACCGTGGCCGGGTAGTAGGCGCCCGTTCGGTCCGGCGCTTTGCCGCCGCACAGGATTTTCGCGCCCTTGGCGACGCTGGCCTCCACCTGCCCTTTGACGGTGTCGAACTGATCCCGGCTTGAAAGCGGGCCGAGTTGGCTCTCCTCATCCCCGGGATCGCCCATGGTGATGGTTTTCATCTGAGCCACGAAACTCTCGACAAAGGCGTCATAGACCTTGTCGGTCACAATGAAGCGCTTTGCGGAAATGCAGGTCTCGCCGTTGTTGTAGAGCCGCCCCATGACCGAGAATTTCACGGCCGTGTCGATGTCCGCATCCTCCAGCACGAGGTAGGCGTCGTTCGACCCGAGTTCGAGCACGGTCTTCTTCAGCGCCCTGGCGGCCACGGCCCCGACATGTCGCCCGGCCCCGTCGCTGCCCGTGAGCGTCACGCCGCGCACCAGGGGATGGGCGATCAGAGCGTCGCTGGTGTCGTGGTCGATCACGATGACCTGGAACAGGTCTTCCGGCAGGCCTGCCTCGATGCACAGTTCGCGCAAGCGCAGGCCGGAGCCCGTGCAGATGCTGGCGTGTTTCAGAACACAGCCGTTGCCCGCCATCAGATTGGCGGCCAGGACGCGGACCGGCTGGTAAAACGGAAAATTCCACGGCTGGATCGAATAGATGACGCCAATCGGCTGATAGCTGACGACGCCGCGCTTTCCGTCGGCGCCGTGCGTGCGCTCTTCATCGGCCAGCATCCGGGGCCCGTTTTGCGCGGTGTAATCAAGGATCGCCGCACAGATTTTGATTTCGCGCAGTCCGTCCTTCAGGAGTTTTCCGGTTTCGCTCGTCATCAAGGCGGCCAGGTCTTCGGCGTTTTCGCGCAGCTTTTGCCCGATCTTGCTGAGGTGCGGCGCCCGCTCCTGATGGGCCAATTTGCGCCACTCCAGAAACGCCGCATGGCAGGCCTCGACCCGGTCCATCGCCTCCCGTTCGGTCATGATGTCGTAGGTTCGAATCTCTTCCTCGGTCGCGGGATTGATCGTGGTGATTGTCGACATGGTGGCTCTTTCCTGGTCCCGCAGGGCAACGCAGGGCGCCGCCAGGCGTTGCTTTCCCACATCGACAATCGGTGAGAGGCCCGGCCCTCGATGCCGATCATGGCCCTGAGATCCGGCCAAGTCGGATTGGAAGCAACGGAACGGGTGCGCGAACGCTGTTCAGTCTTCCACATTCAAAACGGAAGACTGCACCATGAGCTCGAAGGCACTTTTCATCACAGGCGCATCGAGCGGGATTGGCGCGGCGACGGCGCGTCTGGCGGTTGCCCAGGGCTGGAGCGTCGGTTTGTTCGCGCGATCCAGGGACAAGCTCGACGCGCTCGTCGAAGAACTCGGTGAGAAGGCCATCGCCCTGCCCGGCGACGTCACAGAGCGCGAAAACGTGAAGGCGGCCATGGCGACATTCGTCGACCAGACGGGCGGACTGGACGCGGCTTTCGCCAATGCCGGCATGGGGCTGTCGACCGCCGGCTCCGAGGCGGGCGACCCGGAGGAATGGGAGCGTATGGTCGGCGTGAACGTCCTGGGCGTCCTCTGGACCGTCAAGGCGGCGATGCCGTATCTGAAACAGCGGTCGGGGCATCTGTTGCTGACGGGATCAGCCGCCGGACGGCGTCATATCTCCGGATCGGTTTACGGCGCGACGAAATGGTTCGTGCACGGGTATGGCGGCAATCTCTCCGAGGAAATGAAGTCTTTCGGCGGCCGGTGCACCGTCATCGCCCCGGGCATGGTCGATACACCGTTCTTTGACGAGCCCAAGCCGGACAAACTGCAGCCTGAGGACGTGGCCCAGGCCGCGCTCTTTGCCCTCAATGCCCACCCACGCTGCGCCGTAAACGAGATTTTCCTGATGCCGACACAATGAAACGGTTTCGGATTCATGCGCTACGAAATGACGATGTCTCCCGCTGCGCTCTCGTCGCGGCCACGGTTGAAGCAGTCTGACTGATGACCGATCGATCCGGTCTCACCGACAGCCAGGGCGGATACCGTTTCAAGCCACACGAGCTCCCCATCCTCCCCGGATCGCCCGCCAACCCGGATCATCCAACGGGCCGCAAGATCGCCTACCTGGTGATCGGTGTTTTTCTGGGGCTGGTCGGCGGCGCGCAAAACGGTTTCCTGCTGGCCAACACCGCCGCGCTACAGGGTGAGATGGCCCTGACTCCGGTTGAGGCGGGGTGGATCAGCGTCGCCTTCTACTCGACCTACGCCTGCACGAGCATGCTGCTTTTCCGGGTTCGTCAGGAGTTCGGGATTCAGTCCTTCGTCCGCTATGCGATGATCGGCCTGGTCGCAGCCAATTTCGTCCAACTGCTGGAGCTCGGCTATGCGGCGGAACTCGTGGCGCGGGCCCTCGCCGGCATCACCGCCAGCGGCCTTTTTGCACTCTCGCTCTATTACCTGATGCAGGGCCTTCCGGCGGCCGCCCGTATCGGCGCGCTCATCCTGGGCATCGGGCTGGCCCAGACCGCATTCCCGCTGGCGCGAGCCATGTCCCCGTATTTGCTCGTTGACGGCGACATCAGTCGCGCTTTCCAACTGCAATTTGCAGTTTCGCTCATCGCGCTCGGCGCCGTCTACGTGCTCCGGCTTCCGCCGGGACACCGAACCAAGACTTTCGAAAAGCTCGATCTGGCCAGCATCGCCCTGTTCATAGCCGGGGTCACCGCCTTGATCGCATTCCTGGTCCAGGGGCGTATCCAATGGTGGGACACGCCTTGGCTCGGCGGGGCTCTGGCGGTGTCGATCCTGTGCCTGGGCGGCTGCTTCCTGATCGAGCGAAACCGAAGCCGCCCCATGCTCGACATGCGTTGGCTGTCGAGCCGCGCCATCCTCGCGCTCGCCATTACGGGCGCCGGAGTGCGTCTTCTCGTATCCGAACAGACCTTTGGCGCCAGTGGGCTGTTTTCCGCTCTGGGCTTCGGCAATGAGCAACTGACGGGTTACTATCTGGTGCTCGCCGGAGCCACGATCGCCGGCAGCATTCTTTCGCTCGTGCGGCTGGATCCGAGGGACCTGAGCCGCCCCATCCTGTTCGCGATCCTGGTGATCGCCATGGCTGCATTCGCCGATACGCGCACGGGGATCATGTCCCGCCCCGGCGACCTCTACCTGACGCAGGCGGCGATAGGGTTCGCCGCGGTCTTTGCGATGGGGCCGGTGATGATGGAGGGGATGCTGCGCGCGCTCGCCGCGGGCCCTGCCTATGTGGTCAGCTTCATCGCCGTGTTCTCGCTGTCGCAGACGCTGGGGGGGCTGGCCGGGGTCTCGGCGCTTTCCGCCTTCCACACGATCCGGCTCAAGACGCACCTGATCGACGCCGGAGCCACGCTCACAGCAGCCAATCCCCAGCTTGCAAGGGAATTGGGCCAGGCGACCGCGCGTCTTGGAACCACAATCTCGGACCCGGCGCTGCAGCAACAGGCTGCCGCGGCACGCATTGCCCGAGAGGTCGGCCGCGAGGCGGCCGTGCTGGCCTTCAACGACGTTTTCTTCCTGATCGGATCGCTCGCGTGCATCGCCTTTGTCGTCGTCCTGGCGCCATGGATCTCGAACCGCCTGCGCGGCCGAAACCCACTCAGCAAGGAACTGGCCTTCCTCGAAACAATGCGCCCCGGGAACAAATGATGGTCAAGACCGATACCAACGATACGCCGGACGCCCCCAGGAGAGCGGCGGCGCTCGAAGCGGAAGATGCAGCGGTTGAAGCGGGCGGCAGCGCTGATCAGCGCGGCTGGGCGCCGAATGTTTCCCGCAAGAAGCTTGCGCTCGGCGCGGCCGTAATCCTGGCTGGCGTTCTGGCGGCGCTTTATGCCTGGGGCCTCACCCCACTGAACAGCGGCGCCCAGACCACGAACAACGCCTACGTCCGCGGTCAGACCACGGTCATCAGCCCGCAGGTCGCCGGCTATCTCGTCGAGGTGCTGGTGAAGGATTTTGACCGGGTCCAGCAAGGCCAGTTGCTGGCTCGAGTTGATGCGGCTCCCTATCAGCAGCGGCTGCAGCAGGGACAGGCGAACTCTGCGGCCCAGCGGGCGGCGCTCGCCAACAGCCAGCAAAGTCTGCGCTCGGGCGAGGCGCAGATGCGCCTGCAGGACGCAACGATCGCTATCGCCAATGCGGGGTTGGAGAAGGCGCAGGCGGATATGCGCAGGATTGACGAACTGGTTGGCGAGGGGTCCGTATCGCTCCGCGAGCGGGACCAGGCGCGCGCCGCCCTTCAGCAGGCGCAGGCAGGGGTCCGACAGGCAGAGGCCCAGCGCGCGATCGCCGCCGAACAGTTCCGATCCGTCCAGGTCGGGCGCGGCGCTCTTCAGGCCCAGGTCGAGGGCGCGAACGCCTCATTGGAGTTGGCGCGTATCGAGCTGTCCCGGACCGAAATCCGCGCACCTCGCGCGGGACGTCTCAGTGAGATTTCCGGCCGTGTCGGGCAGCTCGTCACCGCTGGCACGCAACTCATGTATCTGGTGCCGGACGATCTCTGGGTGACGGCGAATTTCAAGGAGGCCCAGACCGCCGAGATGGAAGTGGGCCAGCGTGCGACTCTGCGGATCGATGCGCTTGGCGGGGCAGAACTGACCGGGACGGTGCAGAGCATCGCGCCCGCGGCCGGCAGCGAGTTCAGCCTCATAAAGCCCGATACCGGGGCCGGGAATTTCGTCAAGGTGCCGCAGCGTATTGCGGTGCGGATCCGGCTCAACCCCGGCCAGGCTCAGGTTCGGCGACTGGGGCCCGGCATGTCCGTTGTCGCCACCGTGCATACCCGGTGAGGCTGATGACTGTGACCCACCTCTCGCGCCTTGCTCTTTCAACAGCGCTCTTGGGCGGTTTGGCCCTGGGTGGTTGCGCCCCCCAACTCCAACCGCTTCCCGCCGGCGTTGCGATGCAGCCCGCCGTTGAATGGCGCACGGCCTCGCAAGACACGGCTCCCATGGAACGCCGCTGGTGGGAAGGGTTTGGGGACCCGCAACTGGCGGCGCTGGTTGAGCGCGCCAGGGCCGGCAATGCCGACGTCCGGCTCGCCGCCGCCCGGGTTGAGGAAGCCCGGGGTGTCGAGGCGGCGTCCCGCTCCCTTCTGTTTCCCACGCTTGAGGGGGGACTGACGGCGGGCGCGCGGCGCGAGGTGTCGGCTTTCGGTCAGGGCCAGGATTCAGTCGTCGCCCAGCCGCAGTTCCGGGCCTCCTACGAGATCGACCTGTTCGGCCGAAACCGTGCGGGGGCCGAGGCGGCGGAAGCCGGCGTCGCCGCCAGCCAGGCGGCTGCGGAAGCCACCCTGCTTTCGGTCAGCGCCGCAACCGCCAGCGGCTATGTGACCCTGCTCGCGCTCGATGCGCGGCGGGACATCTTGCGCCGCCCCCTGGAGGCGAGGGGGCAGGCCCTGAAGTTCGCCAGAGACAGGGCCGAGGTCGGCTATACGTCCCAGCTGGAATGGCGTCAGGCCGAGGCGGAGTATCAGGCGACGGCTCAGTTGTTGCCCCAGATCGAAGCCCAGATCGCGCTACAGGAAAATTCCCTGTCGGTCCTGACCGGCGAGACGCCGGACGGAATCGTTCGGGATGGTTCGCTCGCAGCCATGCGCCTGCCGCCGTCGCCCGAAATCGTGCCTTCCGAACTGCTGCGGCGGCGTCCTGATATCGCCGCTGCTGAATATCGTCTGGCGGCGACGGACGCGCAGATGCGGGCGGCGCGGGCCCGGTTCATGCCGACGCTCGGCATCAGCGCATCGGCGGGCGCCGCCTTTTCCGACCTCCTGGAGAATCCCGTCGGGCTGTGGTCGATCGGCGGCAGCCTTCTGGCCCCGATCCTCAACGGCGGCCGGTTGCAGGGACAGTTCGACGCCGCGGTCGCGCAACGCGACCAGGCGGCGTTTGCGTATCGCGGAACCGTGTTGAACGCCTTTCGCGAGGTCGAGGACCGGCTCGCCCTTCTGGCCCGGCTCAGCGACCGGATGCGCGCTCTGGAAGCCCAACGCACGGCGGTCGCGGACGCCGTGCGGCATGCGCAGAATCGATACCGGGCGGGATACACGCCCTACATCGAACAGGTCGACGCACAGCGTGGGCTGCTGGCGGTAGAGCTGTCCCTCGTTCAATTGAATGCGGACCAGTTCAACGCCATGATCAGTTTGTATCAGGCGGTGGGTGGCCCCCCCGCGGGTGCTGTCAGCCCAGACTGATTGCCGGCGCCCGCCAGGGCGCCTGGCGTGGCTCTATGGCGCGGTGGACCAGCCAAGGCAGCGCTGGGTGCTCGGCAATATCGATGAGCAGGACGTTTGCGGGTGGACTACGCTCCCTGCCCTACCTGCCCTGACGGGAGACAGGTTGTCGTTGGACTGCCCCCACCGCCAGATCGCGTTTCTCGACGCGCACCGTCTCTTCGCTCTCGACATGCGTTCGCCCCCGTTCGCCATCGACCCCATGCCCCATGCCTTGTTCTGGAGCAGTCGGCTTCGGGCGGATCCGGCTTCAATCTGGCTCCGGGCGCTGGTCGCCAAGGCCTTGAGAGAAGTCATCACCGCTTCCGAAGCGATGCACTCGGTCTGAAGATGGATCGCGTGGCGCTCTTGGGCTCGGTCTTCTGGCCATTCTGACCGAGCGGCCTCCCGTGGCGGTTCCGTGCGGTCAGGGTGCGGCGAACAGGCAGGGTCCCTGTCGCGCCCACAACCCCTCGCATCGACCCTGGAAGCCCGCGGGGTCGGGCGCGAGACCGCGGTCGATCCAGCCCTCGAGGGCGTCGAGGGCCGTCATATAGGTCGCATCCGACAGCTTGCTGTGGTCGGCCTCCTCCGTGATCACCTGGACCAGCCATTCCGATTGGCCGGCTGCGGCGACGGTAGCGGCATAGAGCGCTTCGGCGCCGACGTTCACGGTCGGATCATGCCGGGCGTGCACCGTCAGCGTCGGGCGACTGATCTGTCCGCTCAGGTCAGCGTCATGCGCCAGCATGGCCACGCCTTCGGGATCGGCCATGAACCGCTGGACGCCGGCGTTCAGGGCGGCGTCATCGGCCGAGCCGCTGTAGACGGTCGTGCTGTTATCGAACGGGTTTCGCCCGCCCAGCCGTCGCTGGACAAGGTCCTGGAACAGGAAGGTGGCCCAGGTCATGTGGCTGACCAGCTGGGCTTCGGCCACGCCGGTCACCGCCAGAATGTCCCGCAGTCGGGCGGCCTGGTCCGCCGTCCGACGCGCGGCGGGGCGATCGACCCCGGTGCAGGTTTCAATCCGGCGCCGCAGTTCGGCGCGGGTCATGCGGCTGTCGAGCGGCAGTCCCTGCCACAGGGGATAGGCCGGTTCGTCGGGCGCGGGGTGGTTGGCGCAATAGTACTGGTAGACCGCCCGCAAATCCGCCCGGAAGCCATAGGCGCGGGTGCCGCCGGAGACCACGCCGTTGGTGATCAGGACCCCATCGTAGTTCCAGCCGGCCTCGGCGCTTCCGGCATACAGTTCCGACGCCTTGGCGGCGACATTGCCGCCCCACGACTGCCCGTGCAGCAGGGTCCGCTCCGGGCGGCCGTACAACGACCAGAAAATCCGGCGGCTGTTGTCCGTATCCTCGGCGGCCATGCGGACGCCATAGCCGCCGCGGCGGTAGGTGGAGCCGATCCAGGCGTAGCCGTGACGCACCATGACCGAGAACCGGTCCAGATCCTCCAGCGGATCAGACGCCTCCGGATCGCCCGTGCGCGGCCCGCCGTGGGCGTGGACGACCAGGCGGCGGTTCCAGTTCGGCGGAATGGCCGCCACATACCAGGCGCCGTTGGCGTCCTGACCCGAAACGCAGCGAGTCCCGCGGCCGGCCGAGGCCGGGCAGTCGATGGCGGCGGGACCCACGCCCGACGGTCCGGCCGTTGCGGCCGCCGGAGCGAGGAACAGTGCGGACAGAAGCAGGATCAGGCGCGTCATGGGGGCTTCCAGGGGCGTCGGCGCGGGCGTTCGGGGCCCGCGCCGGGCCGGGTCAGAAGGTCTTGGCGATATTGACGTACCACGACCGGCCATAAGGACGCTGGATGGAGCCCAGATAGCCGTTCTCGGCCAGGGAAGGGCCTTCGTCGGCGAGGTCGCGCACCCCGATCCGCACCGTCGCGCCGGACGCAAAGCCGGCGTCCTCGAACTCGTACTGGCCATACAGGTTTGCGACCAGCTGGTTCTGGACCACCCAGGGCTCGCCGGTGCTGCTCAGCAGTCCGGTCTGTTCGACGTCGCTGACATACTGGGTCGAGAGGCCCGCGCGCCACGGACCGCTGCGCCAGATGAAGCTGGTGCTCACCTTCCACTCGGGCCGGCCGTTCTGGGCGATGAGCTGGCTGGAGTCCGGCAGAGGCGTCAGGGCGTCGATCGTTCCGGCGTCCCGCGCGGCGTAGAGCGAGTCGATGATATCGCCCGGCTCGCGCGAATAGGTCAGCAGTTGCGAGGCGTTGGCCCGGAAGATGAACGTCCCCCAGGCCGTACGTCGCTTGGCCCAGGAGAAGCCGAAGTCGACGCCCTCGACGGTCTGCGGCAGCAGGTTGATGAAGCGGTCATTGATCGAGACCACGTCGCCGACCGGGGCCAGACCGCTGCCGTCAAACAGCAGGATGTCGTCCGCGTCCGGCGCGCGCCGGACGACGTTCGGATTGGACCCGCCCTCGATCCGGTTGAGATAGTCGAGCGTAAGGGCGGCCTGGGCTCCAAGAAGGCCGACGATCTGCTCCTGTTCGATCTTCCAGCGATCCACCGTGAAGGTGAAATCGCCCCAGGCTTCGGGAAGGAACCTCGGCTGGAACACCAGACCGACGGACTGGTTGGTGCTCTCCTCGGGCTCCAGATCCGGGTTGCCCGCGATCAGCAGGGACGCGCTGGCGCCCTGCGAGCACTGGCTCATCGAGGCGATCGAGCCGTCGCGCAGGTCCGGCTCGCAGCGATAATAGTCTGTGCCGCTGGCGAGGCGGGCGTACTGGCTGGCGTTCACCTGCTCCAGGTTGGGGGCCCGGAAGCCCTCGGAATAGGAGCCGCGGATGCGCAGTCCGTCGAAGAGGTCCCAGGCCACGGCGATCTTCGGCTTGGCCACCGAGCCGAAGTCCGAATACTCCTCGAACCGGCCTGCGAGCTGCATGTCCAGGCTGTAGACCAGCGGAATGCCCATCTCGGGCGAAACCACCGGGACCGCGAACTCGAGGAAGGCGCCGGCGACCGTGCGGCTGCCGCGCGTGTCGGGGTTCGGGCTGACCGCCGAGACGTTAGACAGACTGGTCGCGCCGGAGACCATGTCGACGAAGGTGAAGGTGCCGTCGAGATTTTCGTCGCGGTCGTCGAACTGCGTCTCGCGGCGGAACTCCGCGCCGAAGGCGACGCCGACCGGACCGCCGGGGAGTTCGAACAGATCCCCACGCGACATCTTGAAGTCCGCCAGGGCCAGGGTTGTGCGAGAGAAGCGACGCATCTCGAAGGTGATGGCGTCAATGGCGGCCTGGGAGGACGGCGAGCAGTCGCCGAAGCTGGTGGTGTCGACGCAGCCGCCGCCGAAGGGATTGTAGGCATCCGGCGTGGACAGGGCGAGTTGCCGCTGCAGGGCCGTCATATTGATGTTGGGCGACCGGTCCTCGGCCTCCGCCTCGGAATACAGCAGCGCAGACTCCCATTCAAAGCCACGCCATTCGCCGCGCAGGCCGCCGAGGAATCGGGACTGGAAATTCTTCACGACGACTTCCTGGAAGCCCGCGTCGACGAAGCGATAGTTCTCCAGAAAGATCGGCAGACCGGCCGCCGGAACATTGGTCAGGTTGGGCAGGCGGTTGGGATTGGCGGACCCGTTGGCGAAGGTCACCGGGCCGAACGGATTCCAGTAGTTGCTGGCCGGAATCCAGATGTCGTTCAGATTGACGACCGGCGGCTGGATGGCCCGGCTTTCAGCCCCGTAGAAGCCGATCTCGCCGAAGGCGGTGATCGTCGGCGTCAGGTCATAGTGGCCGGTCAGGAAGACATTGGTCCGCTCCAGCGCCGAGCGCACCGTGGTGCCGTGGCGGGTGTCGTAGCGCAGGTTCCGAATGTCGCCATTGTACGAACCGTTGCCCTGGACCAGGCAGATGCCGTTGCCGAAATTGACGCCCACACAGCCGATGCTCTGGGGCTGATAGTGGAACGCGCCCGCAGATGTCGCGATGATCACCCCGTTGGAGCGAGGCCGCTGCGCCGTGCTGCTGCCCGGGGTCCTGAGCCGGGCCCATGGCGTGTTCGACGACCGGCCGTCGGGAACTGTCGAGGTCTCGAAGCCTGGCTCATTGGCGAAGAACGACCGCAGATCGTCGCTGAAGGTGAAGTCCTGGTCCTCGGCCATCAGCGCGGTGCGATCGCTGTAGTTGGCGAACAGGGAGATGTTGCCGCGGTCGAAGTCCCGCCCCGCGAATACATTGGCCTCGAATTCGCGCAGGCCCGTACCCTCGGCGCCGCTGTACTCCGCCTCCATCCTCAGGCCGTCGAAGTCGTTCTGCAGGACCGTATTGACCACCCCGGCCACGGCGTCGGCGCCGTAGATGGCCGCCGCGCCATCCAGCAGAACCTCAAGCCGCTCGAGACCGGAAACCGGAATGGCGTTGGAGTTGTAGCTGAGCACCGGCACCGTGCCGGTGTCTGAGGTGCCCTGGCTGGTCGGGTGCTGGACCATGCGCCGGCCGTTCAGCAGCACCAGGGTGTTGCCGACTCCGAGCGAGCGCAGGTTGACGGAGTTGACGTCGCCCCGGGCCGAGTTGCTGGTCTGCGGGTTGTTGGCGGCCTCGAACAGAACGTCGCCCATCTGGGGGATGGAGCGCATCAGGTCGTCGCCCGAGACGGCGCCGATCGCGTCGATCTGTTCCTGGTCGAAGACCACCACCGGCAGGGCGGCCGTCGTGGAGGCGCCGCGGATCTGGGATCCGACCACGACGACCTCGCCGAGGTCTGCCGACGCTTCCGGGTCCGGCTCGGCCGTCGGGGCCGGAGTCGGTGTGCTCTGGGCAAAGGCGCCGCCGGCGGATGCGAGAAGGGCGAGCCCAGCGGCTCCTCCCAGAAGCGCGGTGCGGTGAACAGTTCTCATGGTCTTATCCTCCCTGATGCGATCGGCCGTTCAGTCGGCCGTTATGACGTCCCGGTCGCCCGGACCCGCGGCGGGGTCAGGCGGCGCGGCGAGTTTTGCGGGGCCAGAGCCGAGCGCGGCGTGCAGCGCCTCGCGATCCAGCTCTCCCTCCCAGCGGGCGACGACGAGCGTGGCCACGGCATTGCCGACGAAATTGGTCAGGGCCCGGCACTCGCTCATGAAGCGGTCGATGCCCAGGATCAGCGCCATGCCGGCGATCGGCACGGACGGCACCACCGCGAGCGTCGCGGCCAGGGTGATGAAGCCGGCGCCGGTGATTCCGGCGGCGCCCTTGGAACTGAGCATGGCCACCAGCAGCAGCAGGATCTGGTCCTGCAGGCTCAGCTCGATGTTCATCGCCTGGGCGATGAACAGGGCCGCCATGGTCATGTAGATGTTGGTGCCGTCGAGGTTGAACGAATAGCCGGTCGGCACGACGAGGCCGACGACAGAGCGCTTCGCCCCGGCCCGCTCCAGCTTCTGCATCAGGCTGGGCAGGGCCGCCTCGGACGACGAGGTGCCCAGCACCAGCAGCAGTTCTTCCTTCAGATAGGCGATCAACTTGAAGATGGAGAAGCCGCTGGCCCAGCAGACCGCCCCGAGCACGCCGAGAACGAAGATCAGCGAGGTCAGGTAGAAGGTCGCGATCAGGGCGGCGAGATTGGCGATGGCGCCGAGTCCGTAGGCCCCGATGGTGAAGGCGAAGGCGCCGAAGGCTCCCACCGGCGCCGCCTTCATCAGGATGGCCACCAGTTTGAACATGATCTGGCTCAGCGCATCGAGAGCCCGGTGAACGGGCGCGGCGGCGTCGCCGACCATGGCCATGGCGATGCCGAACAGGATGGCCACGAACAGGGTCTGCAGGATGTTGCCCTCGGAGAAGGCGCTGACCAGGGTCGTCGGGATGATGCTCATCAGGAAGCCCACGATGGTCGTCTCGTGGGCGGCCGTCGTGTACTGGGCGACCGCGCCCGCATTCAGCGTCGCCGGATCGATGTTCAGGCCGCGGCCGGGCTGGATCACATTGGCGATGATCAGGCCGATGATCAGGGCCAGCGTCGAGAAGAAGAAGAAATAGGCGAACGCCTTGGCCGCCACCCGGCCGACCTTGCCCAGATCGCGCATGCCGGCGATCCCGGTGGCGATGGTCAGGAAGATCACCGGAGCGATGATCATCTTCACCAGCTTGATGAAGCCGTCGCCCAGTGGCTTCAGGCTCTCGCCGAACTCAGGAAAGAAATGGCCGACGGCCCCGCCGGCCAGGATCGCCAGCAGCACCATGAAATACAGGCTGCGGTAAAACGGTCGGCGCACGACGGGCGCACCATCGGTGGCGGCTGGATGGAACAAGCGACCTCCCATGAAGCCGAACCCCGGCTTCGGTCATAAAGCGCTCTGACTGACGCGATTGAGGCCAGTATTGGGCGGGATGTCGATCAGGGCAAAACGGATTCTCTCAATTCGTAAACGACTGTTATTAAATAGGTTTTCGTTGCCACGACGGACAATGGTCGGCCATTTGTGCGATATTTCGCACGCCGCTTCTGGACTTCTGTGCGTATTTCCACATAGTCCGGCCCATGCGCCCGACGGCATCACCATCGACCCAGTGGCGGCTCTTCATCGCGGCCTGGCTGGTTGTCGCCGTCGTCGCCGTGACCGCCAGCGGCGAGGTCGCCCGCCGGGACGCGTGGACCGCGGCCGATCACCAGGCAAGGACCGCCAGCGCGCTGCATGCCGCGGTTCTGCAGAGCGAGCTCGAGCGGCATCGCTCGCTGCCGATGGTGCTCGCCCAGGACCCGGATTTGGTCCGGCTGCTGGACCGTCCCGACGCCGACTCCGCGGATCGCCTCAGCGCGAAATTCGAATCCCTGGCCCGGGAGGTTCGGGCCGCGGCCATCTACGCGCTCGACGCCGATGGGCGGACCCTGGCCGCGAGCAACTGGCGATTGCCGACCAGCTTCGTCGGCTCCAGCTACCGCTTCCGGCCCTATTATTTCGAGGCCATGCGCGACGGTCAGGCGACCTTTTTCGCCCTCGGCACCGTCAGCGGACGGCCGGGCCTTTATCTGTCCCGGCGGGTCGATGACCGTGCGGGGCGGCCGCTCGGCGTGATCGTGGCCAAGGTGGAGTTTGACGCGCTGGAGGCCCAGTGGCTGGCCTCGGGCGAGCCGACCTATGTCACGAACGCCGATGGCGTGGTCGTCGTGACCACGGTGCCGGCCTGGAGGTTCCGGACTGCCGCGCCCCTTTCAACGGACCAGCGGCGCCGGCTCGCGGCGACCCAGACAGCGGGGGCCATTGTTCCCCGCTCCCTGCCCTTCGACGCGAGCGACAGCGGCATGGTGCGGCTTTCATCCGCGGTTCCGCCGGATCTGTACGCCGTCGCTTCTGATCCTATCCCGGACATCGGCTGGCGGCTGACCCTGCTGGCGCCCGCCGGGGACGCGGTGTCGCGGGCGGTGGCCGGCGCCCGCTGGCTGGCCGCCCTGAGCGTGGCCCTGCTGGCCGCCCTGAGCGGAATTCTTCTGCGCCGCCGCCAGCGGGCTGCGACCCGCGCGATCGAGGCCGCGGAGGCCCGTGTCGAACTGGAACGCCAGATCGATCTCCGCACCGTCGAGTTGCGGGCCACCAACGACCTTCTGAACCGGGAGATCGAGGAACGGCAGGGGCTGGAATCCCAGCGTCAGGATCTGCAGGACGAACTGATCCAGGCCAACAAACTGGCGATGCTCGGCCAGATCGCCGCCGGCGTGGCCCATGAGATCAACCAGCCGATCGCCGCCATTCGCACCCACGCTGACAGCGCCTCCCTGCAGCTTCAGCGGGACGACAACGCCGGGGCGCTGCGCTCCCTGTCCAGCATCGACCGCCTGACGGAACGGGTCGGGGCGATCACCGACGAACTGCGCGCCTTCTCCCGAAAGACCCGGTCGGAAGCCGTCGCGGTTGGCGTGGACGGCGCGATCGACGGCGCCTTGCTGCTGGTCGCCGGTCGGCTCAGGGAGAACGGGATCGCGCTCGATCGCAAGCGCGCCCCGGCCGGGCTGGCCGTCCTTGCCGAGCGCAACCGGCTTGAGCAGGTGGTGCTGAACATCTTGCAGAATGCGATCGAGGCGCTGGAAGGCGTCCCGGATCCGGCCATCACCCTGGGCGTCTCCGCCCGGGGCAAGCAGGTGACGATCCACATCACGGACAATGGTCCCGGTGTCTCACCCGCTGTCCAGACGCGTTTGTTCACCCCCTTCACCACCAGCAAGCGCGACGGCATGGGCCTCGGCCTTGTCATAAGCCGGGACATCGTCGCAGCCTTCGGGGGGGAGCTGTCGCTCGAGCCGTCGCCCGGCGGCGCGCGGTTCGTGATCCGGCTCGCGAAGGCCTCATGAGCTTCGAGGTCCTGAACCGCATCGCCCTCGTCGATGATGACGACGCCTTCCGGAGCGCCCTGGCCGAGCGGCTTGAACTGGAAGGTCTGGCGGTCATGTCATTTGCCTCGGCCGAGACGGCGCTGAAGTCCGTCAACGAACGCTTCGAGGGCGTGGTGGTCACCGACCTGCGCATGCCGGGGATGGACGGCCGGCAACTGGTAGAGCGGCTTACCGCTCTCGACCCCGACCTTCCGGTCGTGATGATGACCGGGCACGGCGACATCGCCGAGGCCGTCGATGCGATGAAGCGCGGCGCCTATGATTTCCTGGCCAAGCCCTTCGCGCCTGAGCGCCTGATCGAGACCCTTCGCCGGGCCCTCGAAAAGCGCGCGCTCGTGCTCGACAACCGCAGACTGGCGGCCCTGGCCGCCGATGACGAGGGATCGATCCCGCTCAGCGGAACCAGCCGGTCCGTGGAAGCGCTCCGCGCCGCGATCCAGCGGCTGGCCGACGCCGAGGTGGACGTCCTGATCGAGGGGGAAACCGGCGCGGGCAAGGAGGCCGTGGCCCGGGCTATTCACAACGCCGGCCGTCGGCGCCTGCACCCCTTCGTCGCCGTATCCTGCGCGGCCCTGCCGGAAAGCGGACTGGAAAGCCTGTTGATGGGCGACGCCGCAGGTCCAGCCGGCGCCTTCCGGCGTCGCGAGGGACAGATCGAACAGTCACACCAGGGCACCCTGTTTCTGGACGAAATCGACCTGGCCCCGCGCGCGGCCCAACTTCTGCTGCTGCGCGTCCTTGAGGAGCGGGAGATCCGGCCGGTCGGCGCCATGGAGCCCCATGCGCTCGATCTCCGGATCCTCGCCGCGACCAAGGGCGACCCGGCGGAGGCCGTGGCGCAGGGCGCGCTGCGCGAGGATCTCTACTATCGCCTGAACGTCATCCGGCTGAGGGCGCCGCCGCTACGCGAACGACGCGAGGACGTGCCGTTGCTGTTCGCCCGCTTCCTTGGCCGCGTCGCCAGCCGTCTGGGGCGCGGGATCCCTCCGATCGACCATGCCATTCGCCGCCGGCTGCTCGAGCACGACTGGCCCGGCAATCTGCGCGAGCTCGCGAACTACGCCAGTCAGGTCGCGGTGGGCCTCGGCCCCCTGTCGTCACAAGGCACGCCCGACGAGGGACTCACCCAGCGCGTCCAGGCCTATGAGGCTGAACTGATCCGGGAATCCCTGACCCGCCACCAGGGCGACATCCGGCAGGTGACCGCCGAACTCCGGATCCCCCGAAAGACCCTCTATGACAAGATGACGCGTCATGGTCTCGTTCCGGCCCGGCACCGTCCAAGGTAGTCGAGACCAGGCCGGGACGGCGCGGTTGCTCCCGAACCGTGGAGTCTAGGCCCGACGGGCGATCGTCGCCGCCCTTGCCTCGCCCCGCGGCAACACATGCCGGAACCGCGCCACCGCCTCCGGCCAGGTCTCCAACAGACGGCGCGCCAACGGCGAGCCCGTCTCCGTCGCGTGCCGGGAAACCAGCGCCTGAAGCCGGCTCGCGGCCGCGCCGACGACCGCGCTGACGACGACCGAGTCGGCGTTGAACCGGGTCAGGACGGCCCCGTCGGACACCAGCACGAACGCTTCGCCGCCGGACATGCCGGCGCCGAAATTCCAGCCGGTCGCGCCCAGGACCACCACCGTCCCGCCGGTCATGTATTCGCATCCGTGAGCGCCGCAGCCTTCGATAACCGCCGCGGCGCCCGAGTTGCGGACCGCGAACCGCTCGCCTGCCGCCCCCGCCGCGAAAAGCGCGCCGGAGGTGGCCCCGTACAGGCAGGTGTTGCCGATCAGGGCTTCGCCAGCGGCCCATGAGGCCGGGCGGACGATTACCTCGGCCCCCGAAAGCCCCTTGGCGACATAGTCATTCGCCTCGCCGTCCAGCTCGATGCGCAGACCGGTCATCCCCCAGGCCGCCAGCGACTGGCCCGCGGCCCCGTGGAGCCTGAGGATCAGGTGACCGGCAGGCAGGTCCGACCCGTATCGGCGGACGATATGGGACGAGATCCGCGCGCCGATGGCCCGCTGGGTGTTGGTCACCGCATAGGTCAGCGACATCTTCTCCCGGCGGTCGAGGAAAGCGGCCGCATCGCTGACGATGCGGGCGTCCAGCGTGTCAGGAACCGCATTGTACGGCGCCTCCGCAGAACGGGTCTCCCCCTCCCCCACCCGGACCAGCAGCGGGTTCAGGTCGAGATCATCCAGATGGGCGTCGCCGCGCGACACCTGCCGCAACAGGTCAGTCCGGCCGACCGCCTCGTGCAGCGTCCGCAGACCGAGGGAGGCCAGCACCTCGCGCGTTTCCTCGGCGATGAAGCTGAACAGATTGACGACCTTTTCCGGCGTTCCAGTGAACATGGCGCGCAGCCGCTCGTCCTGGACGCAGACTCCGACCGGACAGGTGTTGGAATGGCACTGCCGCACCATCAGACAGCCGACGGCGATCAGGCTGGCCGTCCCGATGCCGAACTCCTCGGCCCCCAGCATGGCGGCGATGACAATGTCGCGCCCGGTGCGCAGGCCGCCGTCGGTCCGCAGCCGCACATGGCCGCGCAGGCCGTTCAGGCTCAGCACCTGATGGGCCTCTGACAAACCCAGCTCCCAGGGCATGCCGGCATGTTTGATCGACCCCAGGGCCGAGGCCCCGGTGCCGCCGTTGTGGCCGGCGATCAGGATGACGTCCGCCTTGGCCTTGGCCACCCCCGCCGCAACCGCCCCGATGCCCGACTGGGACACCAGTTTGACAGTGACACGAGCGTCGGGATTGAGCTGTTTGAGGTCATAGATGAGCTGGGCCAGGTCCTCGATCGAATAGATGTCGTGGTGCGGCGGCGGCGAGATGAGGCCGACGCCGGGCGTCGAATGGCGCATGCGGGCGATGAATTCGGTGACCTTGAACCCGGGCAGCTGGCCGCCCTCGCCGGGCTTGGCGCCCTGGGCCACCTTGATCTCGATCTCGCGGCACTGGTTCAGATATTCGGCGGTCACGCCGAACCGGCCCGAGGCGATCTGCTTGACCGCGCTGTTGGCGTTGTCCCCGTTCGGGCGGGGGGCATAGCGTTCGGGGTCTTCGCCGCCCTCGCCCGAGACCGACCGGGCTCCGATCCGGTTCATGGCGATGTTCAGCGTCTCATGCGCTTCGGGCGACAGGGCCCCCAGCGACATGCCGGGCGTGACGAACCGACGGCGGATGTCGTGAACGCTTTCGACCTCATCCACGGCGATCGGGCTGGCCTCGCGGAAATCGAGCAGGTCGCGCAGGGCCGTCGACGGCAGCTCACGCACCCGACGGCTGTAGGCCTTGAACCGCCCGTAGTCCCCGCGCGTGGTGGCGTCCTGCAGCCGGTGGATCAGTTCGGCGTCCCAGCCATGCGTCTCCTCGCCCGCCCGGATGCGGTGCGAGCCGCCGATGCGCAACGATGGCCGCCAGGTCTCGAAACCGCGGGCGGTCTTGCGGACGGCCTGGGCTTCGATCCCCGCCAGACCGATGCCGGATATGCGGGAGGTCATGCCGGGAAAGAACTCGGCCACCAGCGCCCGGCTCAGCCCGAGAGCCTCGAACTCACAGGCCCCGCGGTAGGCCGAGATGACCGAAATACCCTTCTTGGCGAGGATCTTCATCAGTCCGGCCTCGACGGCGGCCTTGTGATTCAGACACGCCTCCCGCAGCGTCAGACCCGGATAGCGCCCTCTTTCCAGCCGTTCGAGGAAGCTCTCCTGCGCCAGCCAGCCATTGACTGCCGTGGCCCCGACCCCGACCAGCACCGCATAGGCGTGGGCGTCGATCGCCTCGGCCGAGCGCACGACCAGGGAGCAGAAGGTGCGCTGCCCCTCATCCACCAGCCGACCGTGCACCGCGGCGGTGGCGAGGATCATCGGGATCAGCGGCCGCGCCTCGCCCATCCGTTCGTCCGTCAGGACGATCAGCCCGGCCCCGCCGCGCGCCGCCGCCACCGCCTCGTCACGGATCCGGTCCAGCGCCGCCTTCAGTCCGCCCCCGCCGGCGGGGAAGGTGCAGTCGATGACCGTGGTGGCCCCGGCCCCGACCACATCCAGCATCCGCTCGTACATGCCGGTGGTCAGGACCGGACTGTCGAGCACGAAGACCCGCGTCTGGGTTTCGTCCTGCGCGAGGATGTTGCCCAGGTTCTTGAACCGCGTCCGCAGACTCATCGCCCCGGCCTCGCGCAGGGAGTCGATCGGCGGATTGGTAACCTGGGCGAAGGCTTGCCGGAAATAGTGGGCGAACGGTCGATCCTGATGCGACAACACGGCCGGCGGCGCGTCGTCGCCCATGGAGGCGACGGCCTCCTTGCCCTCCCCCGCCATCGAGTCCAGCAGGCTGTCGATATCCTCCTGGGTCCAGCCGACCGCCGCCTGAAAACGGGTCAGGGCCTCGCCGGACAGGCGGCGCGGTTCGGGACCCGGCCCCACCAGCGGATCAAGCTCCACCATGTTCGACAGCCATTGGCGATACGGCAGCGCCGCCGCCAGACGGTCGATCATCCGGGTCTCGTCGTAGAGAACGCCCGCGTCCAGATCGACCGCGATCATCCGCCCGCCGCCAATGTGCAGCCGCCGCTTGATCCGCTTGTCGGGAATGCCGGTCATGCCGACCTCCGAGCCGCAGATCAGCAGGCCGTCGACGGTCTCGGCCACCCGCAAGGGCCGCAGGCCGTTGCGGTCCTTGCCGGCCAAGACCCACCGCCCGTCGGTGGCGCAGACGGCCGCCGGACCGTCCCAGGGCTCCATCACGGCGTTGCAATAGGCGTACAGGGCGCGGTGGTCGTCCGAGATCACGCCTTCGATGGGCGCCTCGGGCATCAGCAGGGCCTTGACCATCGGCGCCGGGCGTCCGGCCCGGACGAGGACTTCGAAGACGTTGTCCAGCGCCGCCGAATCCGATCCCCCCGCCTGGATCACCGGCTTGACGACGCCGTCATCGATCCCGAAGGCCTCGGCCGTCATCCGGATCTCGTGACTGCGCATCCAGCTGGCGTTGCCGCGCAGGGTGTTGACCTCGCCATTGTGGGCCAGCATCCGGAACGGCTGGGCCAGCCGCCATTCGGGAAAGGTGTTGGTCGAATACCGCTGGTGGAACAGGGCGACATTGGCCTCCACGCGCGGATCGCTGAGGTCCGGATAGAAGTCCGCCAGCGCCTGGGCCAGCATCATGCCCTTGTAGATCACCGACCGCGCCGACAACGAGCAGATGTAGAAATGCTGCAGCCCCGCGGCCGTCGCCCGCGCCTCGATCCGGCGACGCAGCAGATACAGCGCCCGCTCCAGCGCCTCGCCGTCCAGCCCATCCGGCGCACTGAGCATGATCTGTTCGATCTCGGGCCGGGTCGCGGCGGCCCGCTGACCCAGCACCGGCGCATGGGTCGGCACCTGCCGCCAGCCATAGAGCCAGAAACCCGCGGCCATGACCTCGCGCTCGACGATGGTGCGAGCCCGCTCCTGCGCCGCCAGATCGACGCGCGGCAGGAAGATCATGCCCACGGCGATCGGGCCCGGCCGCGGCGCGTGACCCGCGTCGCGCACCTGGGCCTCGAAGAAGGCGCGCGGCAGCCCGATCAGGATCCCCGCGCCGTCCCCGGACTTGCCGTCGGCGTCGACCGCGCCCCGGTGCCAGACGGCCTTCAGCGCCTTCAGCGCCAGGTCGATGACCTCGCGGCGCGGCTGGCCGTCGATGGCGGCGACCAGGCCGACGCCGCAGGCGTCCCGCTCGGAGGCGGGGTCATAGGCATGGCCGTCGATCAGCCGCTGGCGGTCACGCTGGTACTGGTCGGGATCGAAGCTCATGCCGCCGCCCTCTCACGGCCGCGCAGCCAGGCGTCGATCTCGGCCGCCGCGTCCTGCCCGTCCCTGACGGCCCAGACCACCAGCGAGGCGCCGCGCACGATGTCCCCCGCGGCGAACACCCCTTCCAGCGTCGTCGCCCGGGTCCGACCGGCCGTGCGGATCGTTCGCCATTCGGTCACGGCCAGATCCGGCTCGGCGAGCAGGTCCGGCATATCCTCGGGCTCGAACCCCAGCGCCTCGAGCACCAGATCGGCGGGCAGGTCAAACTCGCCGCCTGGAACGGGTTCGACGCTCCAGCGGCCGTCGGCGGACGGAGCCGCCAGCGCCATCCTCTGTCCTCGCACGCCGGTCACCCGGTCGGCTTCGCCCAGCACGGCGCGCGGCGCGGCCAGCCATTCGAAGACCACCCCCTCCTCCTCGGCGTGGGTCACCTCGCGCGCGCTGCCTGGCATATTGTCCCGATCCCGGCGGTAGAGGCAGGTGACCGAGGCCGCACCCTGCCGCACCGCCGTGCGCACACAGTCCATGGCCGTGTCGCCGCCGCCGACGACCACCACCCGCTTGCCCGCCGCGTTCAGCGCGCCGCTGTCGAAATCGGCAACAGCGTCGCCCAGACCCTTGCGGTTCGAGGCGATCAGATAGTCCAGCGCCGCGATCACCCCGGTCGAGCCGCAGCCCGGCGCCGTCAGCCGCCGCGCCTGATAGACCCCCGTCGCGACCAACACCGCGTCATGCGCCGCCCGGACGTCGGCGAACGGCAGGTCGCCGCCGACATCGACGCCCAGCCGGAACGTCACCCCGCCCTCGACCAGCCGGTCCAGGCGCCGCTGGACCACGGGCTTCTCCAGCTTGAACCCGGGAATGCCGTACATCAGCAGCCCGCCGGCCCGGTCGTGCCGGTCGTAGATCGTCACCGCATAGCCCGCGGACCTCAGCCGGTCCGCCGCCGCCATGCCCGCCGGACCGGCGCCGATGATGCCCACCGACTGAGCCCGCTCGACCCGGGGCCGGATCGGCTCGACCCAGCCGTTTTCAAAGGCCATGTCGCCCAGCCAGCGCTCGACCGAGCCTATGGTCACCGTCTCCCATCCCGACTGTTCGAGCGTGCAGGCCCCCTCGCACAACCGGTCCTGCGGACAGATGCGGCCGCAGATTTCAGGCATGGTCGACGTCGCCTCGGCCTGCCGCCAGGCCTCCTCGGCCCGCCCCTCGGCCGCCAGCCTCAACCAGTCCGGAATGTTGTTCTGCAGGGGGCAGCCCGTCTGGCAGAACGGCACGCCGCACTGCGCGCAGCGGCTGGCCTGTACCGTCCCCGCTTCGGCGGTGAAGTCGGCCTGGATCTCGGCGAAGTCCCGCACCCGAGCCATCGCCGGCGTTTTCACCGGCCCGGTCCTCGGAGTGATCACGAATGTCTGGTTCAACGCCGCCACTTCGCCCTTTTCGCTCATGCACAACGCTTAAGGGGCGTCAGCCAAAGCCGCAACTTTCGTGCAAGCCATGCGTGAACAGGTACTCGTGGTGCAAAAACAGACCGGCCGGACGCGCAAATCCGCAACGTCCGACCGGTTCGCTTTGTGCAACGCAGCCGTCAGAACAGGAATTTGAGCGCCGCGACCGCCCGATCATCGGACAGGGGGCCGCTTACGTCGGTGTCGTGATAGCGCACATCGATCGCGACATGGTCGTTGAAGGCATAGGCGACCCCCGCGTTCCAGGTGGCGTAGTCAGCGTTGATGTCGAGGGCCTGATGGCCGATCGCGCCCGATACGGTCCATTGCGGGGCCGGCGTCACCGCGATGTTGGCTTCCACATAGGTCGCTTCCTCGTCGAGGCCGAAGAAGTCCGGCGACCAGTAGGCCACCGCCCCGATGGTGACCGGACCGATCGCCCGGGACGCCGCGCCCTTGAACTCGACATAGTCATAGTCGGCCCCATCCGGCGCGCCGACATAGAGGTAGGCGACCGCGCCGACGTCAAAGGCGAAGCCTCCGGCCTCGCCACGATAGCCGCCGTAGATGTCGACCTCGGCGTCGGTATCGTCGCCGAAATCGACGTTCGAGCCCCACGCGCCGACGTAGAAGGCGCCGATCGTGGCGTCCACCCCGCCCTGGAGGGCCGGATCCTCATTGGTCTGGCTGTAGCCGCGGAAGACATAGTCGCTGGCGGCCACGACATTCCATGCGACGTCCGGCGCGGACTGTGCGTTGGCGGCCCCGGTGGTCAGAAGAAGCACGGCCGCGGCGGCCGCGCCGGCAAGAGCGGTTCTCATCATCGTATCCCCTTGTTATCGATGGTTTTCGAGACTCACGCCTACTGGGCGGCGGCGTGGAGGGGAGGCTCCACGCCGCCAGCGTCCGTGGTGGTCAGACGCCCTCCATCACCTCGCCGTGCAGATGCCCGTCGAGCCCCTCGTCCTCCTGGGCGGCGGTGACGCGCAGTCCGGTCGTGAACTTGCAGACGATCAGGATCAGGAAGGTCACGACGGCGCTCCAGCCGATGGTCACACCGAGGCCCCACACCTGTTTGGCGATGGTCGCGCCCTCAGCGACGCTGTTCACCGCCGCCGAGGCGAAGACGCCTGTCAGCACGGCGCCGAGAATGCCCCCTGCCCCGTGGATGCCGAAGGCGTCCAGGCTGTCATCGTAGCGCAGCAGCTTCTTGATCCAGACCGAGGCGGCGTAACAGACCGGCCCCGAGGCCAGGCCGATGATCACGGCGCCCTTGGGATCCACCAGGCCGGCGGCCGGGGTGATGGCCACCAGACCGGCGATCAGTCCGGACAGCACGCCGATCAGCGACGGTTTCCGCTTCTCCATGATCTCGACGATCTTCCAGGTGAGCGAGCCGGCCATGGCGGCCAGGATCGTGTTCAGGATGGCCACCGAGGCGATCGAATCCGCCGTCCAGGCCGAGCCTGCGTTGAAGCCGATCCAGCCAACCAGCAGCAGGGAGGCCCCGATCATGGTCAGCACCGGATTGTGGGCGACGATGCTCTCCTTGCCGTAGCCCTTCCGGGCCCCGAGGAAGATGGCGCAAACCAGACCGGCCACGCCCGCATTGACGTGCACCACGGCCCCGCCGGCGAAGTCGAGCACGCCCGCGGCCCCGAGGAAGCCGCCGCCCCAGACCCAGTGACAGATCGGGGCGTAGACCAGCAGGGTCCACAGGCCGGTGAACAGCAGGAGGCCCGAATATTTGATCCGCTCGGCGAAGGCGCCGGCGATCAGGGCCGGGGTGATGATGGCGAAGGTCAGCTGATAGGCGATCCAGAGGTATTCCGGCAGGCCGGGCGTCAGACTATGCGCCGTCGTCGGCGTCACCCCGTTCAGGAACAGGGCCTGGAATGAGCCGATGTAGCTCTGGACCTCATCCCCGGAGTAGACGCCGAACGGCTGGCCGACGCCAAAAGACAAACTGTATCCCGCTATGAACCACGCCAGGGTGACCACCGAGGCCACCCCGAGCGACTGGGTGATGGTGGCGATGACATTCTTGCGGCGCACCATGCCGCCGTAGAACAGGGCCAGCCCCGGCAAGGTCATCAGCAGAACCAGGGCGGTCGAGGTTAGAATCCAGCCGGTCGCCGCCCCATCGAGGGCCAGGGTCGTCTGGTGCGCGAGGAGCGCGGGCGTCGCCGCAGAGGCCGTACCGCCTGCACCGCCGACAAGGATGGCGAGGGCCCCCGCGAGCCCGATACGAAGTCGTGTCATTTGATCCCCCAAAAGACTGCATTACGCATTTGCGAAATGTTTACCGCATTTGCGAAATTTGCAAGCGGTCGCCTTTTGCGAATGGGATCAACCCTTGCTGACCGGCGACACAACGTCGTCGATTAGAAGCATTAATTGCCTATAGATGCCGTATATGAGACACGTTTGTTGCGCCTGACGCCGCTTCGCACGCGCAGCATATTAACCTTTGCAGGGGACCACGATCAAGATTTCCCGCGCTCGAAAAGGCGTCGTAGACCGCCTGAACGAAGCCGGAAACAACAGAGCCGACGACCATCCTCACGGATGATCGCCGGCTCCATTCGGCGCCGAGGCGCCATCCGTTCGACCCGAGTCTAGCGACCCCGGCGCTCAAACATCGCAGCCAGGGACCTCAGCCGCGTCGCATTCAACCCGACGGACTTGCCCGCGGCCTCGTTCAGGGTTCCGGCGAGCTCCGACGACGCCCGCTTGTCCGCCCTTCCTCCACGCCAGACGGCGATCCGGGCCTCGATCTGTCGGCCGAGTTCCGCCTCTACCGCGCCGGCCCGGGTGAGCTGGGCGAGATAGGACGCGGCCACATCGGGCGTGTCGTCCCAGGTGATGCGCGTCTGGGTCTGGGGATTGATCGTCGCCGAGCTCACGGCCTCGGCCGCGGCGATCTCGGCCGCCGAGAGGTGTTCGTTCGGAACCAGCCGCAGCACGTCGAGGCCGCGAACGATCTCGCTCGAATAGATCCGGCCGTTGAGCCAGTAGGCCGACCACGACCCACCGACATACAGACGGCTGGCGTCGATCGGGCCGCGGTCGAAGAAGGCGATCTCGACCGGCTTGGCCGGATCGGTGAAGTCCATGATCGAGACGCCGCCCTGGTACCAGGCCTGGACCATCAGATCACGGCCGGGGACCGGGATGATCATCCCGTTGTGGGCGACGCAGTTCTCGGTCGCGCCCTGGGCGCTCGGCAGTTTGTGGAAGCTCTTTCCGGCCAGGGTCCGGTTCTCGATGGTGGCGACCATATTGGCGCCCCAGGTCGCGGGATTGGTGGCCTGGCAACGGGCGCCGATGCCGCCGCCCCACTCGTCGGTGAAGACGACCTTGTCGCCCGCGTTGTTGAAGGTGGCCGAGTGCCAGTAGGCCATGTCCGGATCGAAGATGTCCGACGTCCGGCGCGGGTTTTCCGGATCGGAAATGTCCAGCAGGATGCCGTTGCCGCTGCAGGCTCCGGCCGCCAGTCCGATTTCGGGGAAGACCGTGATGTCGTGGCACTGGTTGGTCTGGGCGGTGTTCTGGGTCGCGATGCCGGCCCGGCCGCCACGCCACAGACCCGCCACACGACCGGTCTGGCTGTCGGCGAAGATGCGCGGCCGGTTGACGATCGCCGCGTCCTGCGGCCGATCCAGCTCCACCTTGATCACGTCGATCGAGAACAGGGCGGTCTCGGGGTTCTGGTCCGGCTGGCCGTCGGTGCAGATGGCCAGTTCGGCCGCGCCGCGCACGTCCGCCGTGCCCGAGTTGTAGACATAGAGGACATTGGCGTCGGTCGGATGCGGGACCAGTGTATGGGTGTGCGATCCCCGGCAGGTCTGGACAGCGGCGATCTGGCGCGGCGCGTTGATGTCGCTGATGTCGAAGATGCGGACGCCGCGGAACCGCTGGCTGGTCACGTCGTCCTCGTTGGTCGCGGAGCCGCAGTTCAACCGGCCGCGGTTCTCCTCGACCGACATGAACAACAGATCGCCGTGCACGGAGACGTCGCCCTGCCCTCCGGGACAGACCACCGACATGACCAGCCGCGGCGCGGCGTCGCCGGAGACGTCATAGGCATTGAAGCCGTTGAAATTGCCGACGAACAGGCGGCCATTGGACATCGCCAGGTCGGTATTGGCCCGGCCCAGCGGACTGAAGTTGGGATTGCCGTTCGCCCGGGCCATCATCGCCTCGCCCTCCTCCCGGCTGGTCGGCGGGGAGAAGCCGATGTCGGGGTCCGCGAACCCCGGCGCCATGCCGACGGAGTGCTCCAGCACCATCCCCGACGCCAGCTGGCCGGCGTCGGCCAAACCGGCCGACAGGCTGCTGCGGCCGTCGGCCCGGATCGCCTGGGCGTCGCCCGGTCCCGTGGACTGCGCCGCGGCGGCGTTGGCCCCCAGGAGGACGCCGATCACGGCGACGGTGGAAAGCAGGGTGCTGCGAACGTTCATGGCCGCTCTTTCGGAAAAGGGTTCAAAGGTCAGACAAAAGGGACTGCATACGCAGGATTTCCGCCGACTGGTCACCCACGACGGAGGTGGTGAAGTCGGACAGCATCGTGTCTTCCGCCGCGTCGGGCCGGGCCATCAGGGCGTCGACCATGTCCAGCGCGCCCTGATGGTGGCGGATCATGCCTTCCAGAAACAGGCGGTCGAAGGCCGGCCCGCTCGCGGCCGCCAGGGCCTGCATCTGCGCCGGCGACAGCATGCCGGCCATCACCGGCGTATCGGAAGGGGGCATGGCGTGGCCGGCGTGGGCGGAATGATCCATGCCGGCGTGACCGCCGCCCATGCCCGGCATCTCCACCGGCTGGCCGCGATCGATGAGCCATTCGCGCATCAGGGCCATTTCGGCCTCCTGACTCTGGGCGATCCGCTGGCCCAGCCGCTGCACCGTCGGATGGACGCCGCGCGTCTGCAGCAGCGCGACCATCTCCACCGCCTGGGCATGGTGGACGATCATATGCTGCATGAAGGCGACATCGTCGGGCGTGAAGCTGCTGCGGCCGAGCGCGTAAGCCTCGTCAGCGCTGATGACGCGCGAGGGCGCCCCAGGCGCGCCGGGCTGGAAAATCGGCGGCGTCTGCGGCGCCGCCGAGAGCGCCAGCAGCCCGGCCATGAGAATTCCGGCGGCCAAGGCTAGCCCCTGCCTCTGGCGGCCGGGCGCCCGCCGATCCGGGCCTGGATCAAACCCCTGTGCATCTGTCCGTCCCCGCCGCGCTATCGTGTCGCTGCCGGACCATGACCCAGCCGGAGCAGGGTCACAACATGTCGCCGCGTGACAAAGAGTTCATGCAGCCACGGGGCAGCTCGCGGCCGCGCGTGCGGCTGCCTACCCCTCGCTCTCCACCGGCCGCTGGCGGATCACCAGATTGCGGATCTCGGTCATGTCCTCCATGGCGAATTTCACGCCCTCGCGGCCGAGGCCCGAATCCTTGACCCCGCCGTAGGGCATGTTGTCGACGCGATAACTGGGCACGTCGCCGATCAGGATTCCGCCGACCTCGAGCACGTCCCAGGCCCGCATGGCCTTGTGAATGTCGCGGCTGAAGATGCCGGCCTGCAGGCCGAATTTCGAGTCGTTCACCTCGGCCAGCGCCGCCTCGAAATCCGGGAACCCCGAGAGGATGGCGACCGGCCCGAACGCCTCCTCCTCGCGGATCTTCAGCCCCCGTCCGACACCTTCCAGCAAGGTCGCATCCAGCATGGCGCCGGTGCGGTTGCCGCCGCACAGCACGGTCGCCCCGGCGGCGCGGGCCTCATTGATCCAGTCCTCCAGCCGGATCGCCTCCTTCTCATCGATCATGGGACCGATGAAGGTGGTCTCCTCCCGCGGATCGCCGCAGACCAGCGCTCTGGCCTTCTTCACCAGCAGGTCCCGCATCGGGCCGTAGATGTCGTCGTGGATCAGGATGCGCTGCACCCCGATGCACGACTGGCCCGACTGGTAGAAGGCCCCGAAGATGATCCGCTCGGCGGCGTCCTCCAGATCGCTGTCGCGGTCGACGATGACGGCCGCGTTGCCGCCCAGCTCCAGCACCACCTTCTTCTTTCCGGACTTCGCCTTCAGCGCCCAGCCCACCTCCGGCGAGCCGGTGAAGGACAGCAGCTTCAGCCGGTCGTCGGTGGTGAACAGATCCGAGCCGTCCCGCGTCGCCGGCAGGATGGAAAAGGCCCCCTTCGGCAGATCGGTCTCGGCCAGAACCTCGCCGATGATCAGCGCCCCCAGCGGCGTGCGCGAGGCGGGCTTCATCACGAAAGGACAGCCGACCGCCAGCGCCGGCGCGATCTTGTGGGCCGCGAGATTGAGCGGGAAGTTGAACGGCGAGATGAAGGAACAGGGCCCGATCGGCACCCGCTTCCACATCCCCTGATATCCCCTGGCCCGCGCCGAGATGTCCAGTGGCTGCACCTCGCCGGTCATCCGAACCGACTCCTCGGCCGCGATGCGGAAGGTGTCGATCAGCCGGGTCACCTCGCCCCGCGAATCCTTGATCGGCTTTCCGGCCTCGATGCACAGGGCATGGGCCAGTTCGTCGGCCCGTTCCTGGAAGCGTTTGACGCAGTGCGCCAGCACCGCCTGCCGCTCATAGGCCGCCATGCGGGCCATGGGTTCGGTCGCCTTGACCGCTTCGCCAATGGCCCGGTCGATCATCGCCGTGTCGGCCATGGCCACGCGCGTCGCCACCTTGCCCGAATATTTGTCGGTGACCTCGAGGTCCAGGTTGGGCGTCAGGGCCTGATTGGCCAGATACAGCGGATAGGCGGCTTTCAGGGACGGCATGGGACTGCTCCGGCGAGGACGATCAGACGGTTCAACCGACAGGAGGGCGAACGGTTTCGAGAGTTTGGCGGGCGTTGTCGGATGCCTCCATCCCGCACTGCAAGATTACACCCGACCCTCGCCCACAGCGCAATCTCCGGAAGAAAACGCTTCGAATTTCGCCGCTTACGCCAGGCTGGCGGCGGGCGGACGACGAGCGCCATCTTGCACTGCGGGAATTAATAGAACATGGTTCTATGATCCTGCTCGACGGGCAGGGAGGAAGACAATGTTCAAGACTCTCAAATGCCGGCTGTCCGGCCATCTCTTTGTCGACAGTCGAAGCCAGCCCGGCGTTCAGACTTGCGTCCGATGCCGCCATCGGCAAGCCTTCGAGGGGCTGAAGGCGACCCCGCCCGCGCCGTCGCAATCCGACCTCCGCGTGGGCGAACGGCCGGGCCGGGACGGCGAACCGACGCCCAACTGACCGGCTCAGACCAGCCGGCTCTGCACCAGCGCCGCCTCGATGAAGCCCGCAAACAGCGGATGCGGCGCGAACGGCCGGCTCTTGAGCTCCGGGTGATACTGCACGCCGATGAACCACGGATGGTCCTCGCGCTCGACCGTCTCGGGCAGGACCCCGTCCGGCGACAGGCCGGCGAACGTCAGCCCCGCCTTCTGCTCGATGGCGTCACGGTAGTTGATGTTGACCTCATAGCGATGGCGGTGCCGCTCGCTGATCGTGGTCGAGCCGTACATCTCCGCGATCTTCGACCCCGGCTTGAGCGTGGAGTCATAGGCCCCCAACCGCATGGTGCCGCCCATGTCGCCGCCCTGTTGCCGCAGCACCCGCTGGTTGCCCTGGGTCCATTCGGTCATCAGGCCAACCACCGGCTCGGCGGTTGGACCGAACTCGGTCGACGAGGCCTTGGGATAGCCCGCCAGGTTCCGCGCCGCCTCGATCACCGCCATCTGCATGCCGAAACATATTCCGAAATACGGTATCTTGCGCTCGCGGGCGAAACGGGCCGCCTCGATCTTGCCCTCCGAGCCGCGCTCGCCAAAGCCGCCGGGCACCAGAATGGCGTGGGCGGCCTGCAGACGCGCGTCGCAGGCCTCGCGGTCGCCCTCGAAGGTCTCCGCCTCGACCCAGTCGATATTGACCTTGACGTTGTTGGCGACGCCGCCGTGCTGCAGCGCCTCGATCAGGGATTTGTAGGCGTCCTTGAGGACCGTGTATTTGCCGACCACGGCCACGGTGACCTCGCCGTCGGGGTGCAGACGCCGCCGCGCGATCTCCTCCCACATCGACAGGTCGGGAGCCGGCGCGTCGATCATGCCGAAATGGGCCAGCACCTCGGCGTCCAGCCCCTCGCGGTGGTAGTCCAGCGGCACCGCATAGATGTCGGCCGAATCCATCGCCTGGATGACGCCGCTTTCGCGGACGTTGCAGAACAGGCCGATCTTGCGCTTTTCCTCGGCCGGGATCGGATATTCGCAGCGGCACAGCAGGATGTCGGGCTGGATGCCGATCGAACGCAACTCCTTGACCGAATGCTGCGTCGGCTTGGTCTTCATCTCGCCGGCGGTCTTGATGAAGGGCAGCAGGGTCAGATGCACGAAGCACGACTGCCCGCGCGGCAGGTCCTGGCCCAGCTGGCGGATCGCCTCGAAGAAGGGCAGGCCCTCGATGTCGCCGACGGTGCCGCCGATCTCGACCAGGACGAAGTCGACATCCTCGCCGTCGTCGGTCAGGGCGCGCGTCAGGCAGAACTGTTTGATCTGGTCGGTGACATGCGGGATCACCTGCACCGTGGCGCCCAGATAGTCCCCGCGCCGCTCCTTCTCGAGGATGGTCGAATAGATCCGCCCGGTGGTGATGTTGTCCGACTTCGCCGCCGAGACGCCGGTGAACCGCTCGTAATGGCCCAGGTCGAGGTCGGTCTCGGCCCCGTCGTCGGTGACGAAGACCTCGCCGTGCTGATACGGGCTCATCGTGCCCGGATCGACGTTCAGATAGGGGTCAAGCTTGCGCAGACGCACCTTGTAGCCGCGCGCTTGCAGAAGCGCGCCGAGAGCGGCGGAAGCGAGGCCTTTTCCCAATGAGGAAACCACGCCGCCGGTGATGAACACGTAACGGGCCATGGGAGATCACTCTACCGCTGATTCGAACGGCGTATTGCGGAGACTATGAGGGCGGGAGCAGAAGGCGGGGATAAGGTCCCCGCTCATCCTTAGTTCGCGGGCGCCGGTTGGGCCGGTTCAGCGGCCGGAGCGGCCGAAAGGCCGGACAGGCTGGATTCCAGATTCTGCAACGACGGCGCCGCGGGCTGGGCCGGAGCGGCCGGATCCACGGCGGGCGCGGCGTCCGGCGTCGTCGGCGCGATCAGCTCACCGACGGCGTCGGCGTCCACGATCGAGCGGTTCGACCGCTCGACGTTGCCGAGGATGGTCAGGCCGACGGCGCAGAGGAAGAACAGGGTCGCCAGGACCCAGGTCGTCTTGGTCAGCAGATTGCCGGCCCCGCGCGCGGTCATGAAGCCCGACGGCCCCCCGCCCATCCCGAGGGCGCCGCCCTCCGAACGCTGAATCAGGATCACGCCGGCGAGCGCGACCGAGATGAGGATCATGGCGACAAGGAGAATGGTCTGGAGCATGGCAGCCGATATGTGTGGCGCGTGGCCGCGCCGATCAAGCGGCGGCGTCTAACATTGATGCGGGACGGGAGCAAACGTCCGGTTCACGCCCCGCGAATGATGCCCAGAAAGTCCGCCGCCTTGAGCGAGGCGCCGCCGACCAGCGCCCCGCCGACCTCGGCCACGGCGAGGATGTCCCGGGCGTTGTCGGGCTTGACCGAGCCGCCATAGAGGATCGGCGTCGCCGATACGCCGAGGCCGAGCCGCTCGATCATGGCCGCGCGGACCGCGCGATGCACTTCCTCGATCTGTTCCAGCGTCGGCGTCAGGCCCGTGCCGATGGCCCAGACCGGCTCATAGGCCACGGCGAAATCCCGGCCCGCGAGCGCCGGCGGCAGCGACTCCATGATCTGGCCACGCACCACCTCGACCGCCCGGCCTGCCTCACGCTGCTCAAGGGTTTCGCCGACGCAGATGATCGGCGCCAGACCGGCGGCCAGCGCGGCCTCGGCCTTGGAGGCCACCAGCGCATTGGTTTCGCCATGCCCCTGACGGCGTTCGGAATGGCCCAGGATCACGAGGGTCGCCCCCGCATCCTTCAACATGGCGGCCGAGACATCCCCGGTGAACGCGCCATGGGTTTCGGCCCGGCAGTCCTGCCCGCCGATCTCGAGTGCGCCCCCGGCCGCCCGGGCCATCCGCTCGACCAGGGTCGCGGGCGGGCACAGGGCCACACGGCAGGCCGGGGCCGCCACCGCCAGTTCGGCGCGCAGAGCCTCCACCTCGGCCAGGCTCGCGCCCAGACCGTTCATTTTCCAGTTTCCGGCGATCAGTTTCGAGGTCTGCATCATCCGAGCCTTCTATGCGGCGCCCGCGCACAAGCCAAGCCGTCGGCGTTCGCCCGCCGGTCACCCCGTCTCCTCCCCATCTTCGATGGGGAGGGGGACCATGCGAAGCATGGTGGAGGGGGACCGCGCCGCGACCGTGGCACACCGCCCCTCCGTCACGGCGCGAAGGCGCGCCGCGCCACCTCCCCATTCGCTGCGCGAACAGGGAGGAGACACTGCTGACAATCCGCCGATTGTCAGCATATTCCGCCGCGCCAACCCGCGGACTTCGCTCATCTTTCAAAAATTTCAGCGTCATCAGCCATCCGCGCCGGGACCCGTGCCAGACTCCTCCCCATCCCGTCGGTGGGGAGGGCGTCGGATCCAGCGCCCCGATGTCGGCGGGCTGTGGTCGAGCGGTGAAGCCCGGGGGAAGGGTACCCCGGGGGTCCTCGCGGAGGTCGATGGATGGCCTTCCGCTTGCTCG
>JAHKAM010000057.1 GCA_018826515.1 Alphaproteobacteria bacterium | reverse complement strand
GTCATGGTCCCGGCCGACCGGATCCTCGACGCCGCGGTCGAGCACAAGGTCGACATCGTGGGCCTGTCGGGCCTGATTACCCCCTCGCTGGACGAGATGGTCTTCGTGGCGCGCGAGATGGAGCGGCGCGGCTTCGACATTCCCCTGCTGATCGGCGGGGCGACGACCAGCCGGACCCATACGGCGGTGAAGATCGAGCCGGGCTATCGCGCCGGTTCGACCACCTATGTCGTGGACGCCAGCCGCGCCGTGGGCGTGGTCTCGGGCCTGCTGTCCAAGACCGAGCGGGCGAAGAACGAGGCCCTGACGCGCGACGAATACGTCCGCATCCGCGAACAGTATGCGCGCGGTCAGGAGGTCAAGGCGCGGGCGTCCCTGCCGGCCGCACGCGACAACCGCTTCAAACCCGATCCGGCGACGCCCCTGCCCCCGGCCCCGTCCTTCCTCGGCGTGCGCGCCTTCGACAGCTGGGACCTGCAGGACCTGGCCGACCACATCGACTGGACGCCCTTCTTCGCCAGCTGGGAGCTGATCGGCCGCTATCCGCTGATCCTCGAGGACGAGATCGTCGGCTCGGCCGCGCGCGACCTGTTCGCCGATGCGCAGGCGATGCTGAAGCGGATCGTCGAGGAGAAGTGGTTCACGGCGAAGGGCGTGGTCGGCTTCTGGCCCGCCAACGCCGACGGCGACGACATCGTGGTCTGGGCCGACGAGACCCGCGGCGAGGAGATCGCCCGCTTCCACACCCTGCGCCAGCAGATCAAAAAGTCGAACGGCAAGCCCAACCTGGCCCTGTCGGACTTCGTCGCCGAGGACGGCCGCGACTACATCGGCGCCTTCGCCGTCACCGCCGGCCATGGCGAGCTGGAGATCGCCAAACGGTTCAAGGACGCCGGCGACGACTATTCGGCCATCATGGCCACGGCCCTGGCCGACCGTCTGGCCGAGGCCTTCGCCGAGGCGCTGCACAAGACGGTCCGCACCGGGCTGTGGGGCCACGCGGCCGACGAGGACACCACGGTCGAGGACCTGATCGCCGAGAAATACCAGGGCATTCGCCCGGCCCCCGGCTATCCGGCCCAGCCCGACCATACGGAGAAGGCGACGCTGTTCCGGCTGTTGCAGGCGGAAGACAACGCCGGCATGGCCCTGACCGAGAGCTTCGCCATGACGCCGCCGGCCTCGGTCTCGGGCCTGTATTTCGGCCATGCCGGAAGCCACTATTTCGGCGTCGGCAAGATCGATCCGGACCAGGTCGCCGACTACGCCCGGCGCAAGGGCTGGGACGTGGCGACCGCCGAACGCTGGCTGGCGCCGATCCTCAACTATGATCCCGGGGCGACCCCGGCGGGCGCCTGACCGGCTTGGCCCGGCCGGCTCCCTGATCTAACAAGGATAATCGGCGAGCATCGCTCGTGGATCCTTGTTCGTGGTCTGACTGGAGCCGGCATGAGCCCTTCGCCTTCCGAGAAGCGGCGCGGCTGGCACTGGAGCGACTACTGGCGCAGCGGCCGCACGGACGTGATGACCGTGCAGACGGCCGGCGGGCCGGTGGCCTTCGACACCCAGCCGATCTGGGCGAACTGGTTCCAGACGTTCGACACCGGCGCCCATCTGCTGGATCTCGCCACCGGCAACGGCCAGGTGGCCGGCTATGCGAGCGGCGCGGCCGCCGCGGGCGGCAAGACCTTCGCGATCACCGGTGTGGACTATGCCGACGTCGAGGCCGCGAGCGCGCGCCTGCCCCGGGATTGTCGACTGATCGGCGGCGTCGGCCTCGAGAAGCTGCCGTTCCCGGCGGAGTCCTTCGACGGGGCCGCGTCACAGTTCGGGATCGAGTACGCCGACACCCGGCCGGCGCTGCAGGAACTGGGACGGGTCTTGAAGCCGGGTGGCCGGGCCCTGATGCTGATCCACCATGCCGACAGCGTCATCACCCGACAGACGGCGGACCAGATCGCGGCCTATGACAGCGTCCTGGGCAAGTCCGGTGCGATCCGCCACGCCCGGCGCGCCTTCACCGCCCAACTGAAAGGGGTTCCGGCGGGATCGGCGGAAGCCGCGCTGCGGGACTCGGTTCAGCAGGCCGCAGCCCGGCTCAAGCCGGCGACGGCGTTCGAGCCGGTGCGCTATATGGTGGGCTATCTCGACGATCTGGCGCGCGGGCTCGCGACCTATGAGCCGAACAGCGTCCTCGCCCGGCTCGACGTCTTCGAGGCCGGAAACGCGGCGTGGCGGCATCGCCAGCAAAGCCAGTCACAGGCCGCGCTGGACGAACCGGGTCGGGATATCTTCGTCGAGCGGGCGAAGCGTGCGGGCCTGGCGCTGACCGACCGCGCCGACCTCCTGGATGAGAACGGCCAGTTGCTGGGCTGGCGCGCCGCATTCCGGAAGGCCTGACCCGGGGGGCGGCGCGCCGACCCCTATTCCAGACCGACGTCCGCCGGCGTGGCCGGCGGGGTGGTGATGTTCCCGCGGATGCGGCGGGCGGCATGTTCGCAGCGCCCCGGCAGGCCGAAGAACAGGCCGAAGGCCTGGCTGCGCACCGTCTCGTCCGTACCGGCCAGCGGGGTCCATTTGGCGGCGGCCTCGGCGGCGGCGGCGGCGGCGGCCGATCGGCTCGCGGCGCTCTGGCGTGGCTCGGCGGCGTCGAGGGCGGCGCGGAAATCGGCCGCTTCCAGCCTGCCCAGACGGATGATGTCGCGATCGAGGTCGTCGGCAGTGCTGAGGGTCTCGCCCAGGGCCACATGGCCGTTCACCAGCGCCTCGCACCAGGCCACCAGAGGATAATCCGCCTCGGGCGCCCCGCGCGGCATCGGATTGGCGTAGGCCACGGCCTCACGGAAGCGCTCGGTCTCGACCGCCTCGACACCGGGGGCGGTGGACATGACGCCCGCGTCCTGCGGCGGGGTCTGCGCGGCGATGACGAAGGCGGAGACGAGGCTGAGAAGCATGAGACAATCCCGGGGTCGGTGGACAGGGTCGTGAGACCGCAACGCTTGAACAGGGCAGATGGTTTTTCCGAGGCGGCGGCCCGGTCAACAAAAAGGGCGGCGGACCCGAAGATCCGCCGCCCCAGATTGTCCTTGGTATCAAGCCCTAGAAGTTGGCCGTGACACCGAAGAAGAAGTAACGGCCCAGCGCATCGTAGATCTGCGGGTAGGTGTTGCCGTTGCCGGTCGTGCCCACGCTGGTGTTCAGCTGCGGATCGTTATCGAGCACGTTGTTGACGCCGGCGCGGATGACGACGGTGTCCATGACCTGCCACGTCGCCGCCAGGTCGAGATAGTTCTCGGCGTCGAAATAGCGATCGATCCGGGCGCCACCATTGTTCAGCGAGCCGTCGGCGGCCAGAACGCCGATTTCCGTTTCGCCGTAGTGACGCCAGGTCGCCGAGATATCGAGATCCCACGGGGTCAGCCAGGTGGCCCGGGCGCGGTGACGGTACTCCGGGTTCGGCGTGCCGCACTGGTTGGCGAAGAAGCCGGCGCAGTCATAGACCGAGTTGGCGGTGCCCAGACCGGTGTCAACTTCAAGCTCGTTCAGCACGGTGGCGACGAAGGCCAGCTGCATCGAGCCAAGGTTGGCCATGCCGAACTGGTCGAGATCAAAGCCGTAGTTGGAGTTGATATCGATTCCGGACGTCGCGAGCCCACCGATGTTGTTGTTCAGGTCCTGAACGAAGCCCGAACCGACCCAGAGCTGGCCGTTGGGGTTACGGTTGATTCGACCGCAAGCCGCTGCGTTGGCGTTGTAGTAGCAGAGGTCCAGAGTATTCTGGGCGCCCACCGAAGAGACCAGTCCGTCGATCGTAATGTCGAAATAGTCGACCGAGATGTTGAAGCCGGGGACGAAGCTGGGCGTCCACACCACACCGTAGGTGTAGGTGTCCGATTCTTCGGGGTTCAGGTTCGGGTTGCCGCCGCCGAGGAAGTTGTACTGTCCGGCCGGGCTGTTGAGCGCGGCTGTGCCGTATTGGGCAGCCGAAACGCCCGTGGCCTGACAGCTTGCCAAGGAGGCCTGCACCACCGAAGTGCCGCTCACGTCACCGCAAGGATCGGCGTCGAGATCGAACAGGTTGAAGCCCTGAGCCGCAAACAGTTCGATCACGTTCGGAGCGCGAACCGCGCGCGAGTAGCTGGCGCGGAAGCGGATATCCTCGATCGGAGCGTAGTCGGCGCCGACCTTGTAGGTGTCGGTACCGAAGTTTTCGTATTCCGAACGACGATAGGCGGCGTCCAGCGAGGCCGAATAGGCCCAGGGCTGATCGTCAGCCAGCGGGATCTGGATTTCGCCGAAGACTTCGGCGACATCCGTGTCACCCGTCACACCGATTGTCGGTCCGCCCTGGCCGGCGCCGTCGCCGGTGGCGAAGGCGTTGTCGGTCGTGGAGGCCAGAGCGTCGCGGCGGTACTCGGCGCCGAACGCGACCTGGACGGTGCGGGCGGCGGTCGGGAACGACCAGCCCGTATCGCCGGTGATGGCGGCGGTCACGACCTGTTGGGTGGTTTCGCCGGTCTGGATCAGCGGGATCTGCAGATAGTCCAGTTGGGCCTGCGTGACGCCGCCCGGAACGAAGATGTCGTAGGGGATGCAGTTTGGATCCGTGCCGTTAACGACCGAGCGGCAGGTCGGGGTGCCGCCGACGTCAATGACGTCGAGGGCGCGGCCCAGCCGGGTGACCGAGAAGTCGTTCAGGTAGGTACGGGCGAGGCGAACGCGCGAGAACTGCGCGGCCACATCGTAGTTCCAGCCCGGAGTCAACTCGCCGCGAACGCCGACGACGCCGCGGTACGAGGTGTAGTTCAGACTGTCCTGACGACCGCCCCCTTCGACGTTACGGCGACCGATGTACATCGGAACCCGGTTGCCCGCGAGGATATCAGCTGCCGTACAGCCAATCGTGGTCCGCTGCTGGGCGGACAGCAGAGGGTTGTCACAGTTGATGTCGCCGGTGCTGAAGAAGTTGCCCGAGGGGGCGATCTGGGCGACCGACTGATAGTCCGAGAACATCAGCTGGGCGAAGACTTCCGCCTTGTCGTTGACCTCATAGCGACCGAAGGCGCCCATGGTGTAACGCTCATCGGGGCGCTGGTAGTAGTTCAGCGGGCCATAGTTGTACTGGTTCACCGCCGCACTGAACGGCACGAAGGTGCGGCCCGCGCCGATGGTCGAGTCGAAGCCGCCGGCGAAGTCGGTGAAACGGCCCGGGAACGAGGTGCTGGAGCCGCCGCACTGGAAGGTCTGCGGCGTTGCGGCCGCGGGGTTGGCGATAGCGCAGGCGGAATAGTCGCGTGCGGCCTGGAGAACGGGGTTGTTGTTGCGGTAGCCGGCGTAGGCCATGACATTGCCGCGACCGTCCGGCGAAGACACGCCGAGAGTCACGTTGAGCGAGCGGCTTTCACCGTCGGAGACGTTGTCGTCCGGCAGAACGAACTGCGCCGGGTTGGTCGTGGCGCGACGGGCGATTTCAGACCGCAGGTTGCCGACGCCGTCGTAGTCGTTGTTGTGCTGATAGAAGCCGTACTGGGCGTCGATCTGCAGGCCTTCAAAGTCCTTCTTCATGATGAAGTTGACGACGCCGGCGATGGCGTCCGAACCGTAGACGGCGGATGCGCCGCCGGTCAGGACTTCGACGCGCTCGACCAGTTGTTCCGGGATCTGGTTCAGGTCGGCGGCGTCGTCGTTCGGCGAGCCGTAGCCCATACGACGACCGTCGATCAGCACCAGGGTGCGCGACGAGCCGAGGTTGCGAAGCGACACCGTCGCCGTGCCCGAGGCGCCGTTCGACACGCTCGAGTTCTGGGCGGCGAAGGCTTGCGGCAGCTGCGAGATCAGGTCTTCGACCCGGGTCACGCCGGCGACGTCGATGTCCTCACCGGTCACCTGGGTCACCGGGCTGGTGGTGACGAGGTTCGACTGCGGAATCCGCGAGCCGGTGATGACGACATCGCCGATTTCCTGGGCCTCAGGCGCGTCCTGGGCCATGGCGGGCGCGGCGAAGGCGAGAGCGGCGAATCCGCCGATCATCGTCGTCGACAGCAGCCGATTACGGGTTTTCTGGGTTCTCAAAGGTCGTCTCCTGATTTTTGGCAGCTTCCGGAATCCGGCGCCCCCGCAGCCTTAGAATGGAATATTCCCTTCCCCCGCGGACAGATTCCCCGACCGCAGTTGCACAAGGTTATGCCCCGCCCGACCGCTTTCGCCAGCCAAATTACACATCTGTAACCCTGATGAAGCGAGACTGTCGTATTTCAGCCACGATACGGACACAGCCGCTGTTGCGGTGCGGGAGTTGACCGTACGGGCGTCTTGTCCGCATGAAGTCGGGCGCCCGACGAGGGGCCTATCGAGGTTGATCCGATGTCATTGATTTCCGGACTGGCGGCCCTGGCGGCGGCTTCGACGCTCACGGGACAGGCGGTCCCGATGCAGGAACGGCCAGAGACCCTGGCGAGGCTGATGGCCTGCCGCGGCGTCGCCGAGGCGACGGCCCGCCTGGCCTGTTTCGACGCCGCGGCGGGGGCGCTGGAGACGGCCGAGCGCGCCGGCGATGTGGTGGTCATCGACCGCGCCGGGGTCGCCGAGACGCGCCGCCAGCTGTTCGGCTTTGAAATGCCGTCCCTGCCCCGGCTGTTCGGCCCCGAGGGCGCGACTGAAATCAGTTCGATCGACACCACCCTGCAGAGCGCGTCGCTCGTGGGTGAAGGCCGGTGGGTCTTCCGGCTGGCCGACGGCAGCGTCTGGCGCCAGATCGATTCCGAACGCGTCCGCTTCCAGAACCGCCCCGGCCAGACCGTCGAGGTTCGCAAGGCCAGTCTGGGCAGCTTTCTGCTGACCGTGGGCGGCAGTCGGGCGGTCCGGGTGCGGAGGCAGTAGAGGTGACCCTGCGCCCGCTGTCGCCGACCGTCTGGACCTCGCCCCAGCTGTCCCCTGACGACATGCCCGCCCTGGCGGCTTCCGGCATTCGACGGGTTGTCAGCAACCGGCCCGACGGCGAGGAACCGGGCCAGCCCCCGGCCGCCGTGATGGAGTCCGCGGCGCGGGACGTCGGCCTGGCGTTCGCCTGGATCCCGGTTTCCGGCCTGCCGGGGCCGGATCAGGTCGCGGCGGTGGCGGCCCTGCTGGCGGACGACACGCCGACGGCGATGTTCTGCCGCTCGGGCATGCGCTCGGCCGCGGCCTGGGCGATGGCGAAGCGTCTGCAGGGCGCTGACGCCGATGGACTGCGAGAGGCCGCCGCCGCGGCCGGTTACGATCTAGGCCGGGTTCCGCTGTAGACGATCAGCGAAGGATCGCCACACGGGTGGCGTAGGGCGCCGGTTCCGGCGTGCAGGACGCCACGGCGAGTTGCATCGCCATGAGACACAGGAAGGCCGCCGCGATGGGCTGGAGCCGATTTGAGACAGCCAGGGCGATGGAAACGGCCACTTCAGGCACTCCGCGGAAGGTTACCGGAATCCTAACGCAAGGGTCGGGCCGGGCCGGATGATCCCCTTCGTCGCCCCCCCCGAATTCGAATACGGACGGATCGATACGGTCTCGCCCCTGATCCGGCGCGTCATCGCGAACAACCCGGGGCCGTTCACCTTCACCGGCACGGGGACCTATATCGTCGGCCGCGGCGAGCCCGGCGCGGGCGTGGCGGTGATCGACCCCGGACCGCCCGACAAGGACCATCTGACGGCGCTGCTGGCGGCGGTCGAGGGCCAGACGGTCAGCCATGTGCTGGTGACCCACACCCACCGGGACCACGCCCCCCTCGCCCGCCCGTTCGCGGACCTTGTCGGCGCGCCGATCCTGGCCGCGGCTCCGCCGACGCGGACCATCCACGCCTCGGCCACCCTGGATGAGGAGGAGGACGAGAGCTTTTCGCCCGACATCGCCCTCGCGGGCGGCGAACGGCTGGAGGGCGACGGCTGGACCCTCGAGGCCATGGCCACGCCGGGTCACGCCTCGAACCACATGGCCTTTGTGCTGGCGGAGGAGAACGCCCTGTTCAGCGGCGATCATGTCATGGGCTGGTCCACCACCGTGGTGGCGCCGCCCGACGGAGACATGGCGGCCTATATGGCCAGTCTGGACGCGGTGATCGCCCGGACCTTCACCACGATCTGGCCGACGCACGGGGCGCCGATCGCCGAGCCGGAGCCTTTTCTCGCCGCCTACAAGGCGCACCGGCTGGCGCGCGAGGCCCAGGTGCTGGCCCGTCTTGCGGCCGGAGAGCGCAGGATCGCCGAGATGATCCCCGCGCTCTATGCCGCCGTCGATTCGCGGCTGTGGCCGGCGGCCAGTCTCTCAGTCTGGGCCCATCTGATCGCGCTTGAACAGGCGGGACGGGTCAGGGCCTCGCCTGCACCTGTGATCGACGCCGACTGGACCCTGGCCTGAGCCTCAGCCCGCGGCGCGCAGGGTCTCGCTGATGGCGGTGGCCATCCGGCAGGCCTCTCCGCCATGGGGGCGGTGGTCGCGGGCGGCGACGCGGATGTCGGTGCGGCCCGGCCGAATGCGGATGACGGCGTCATGGTCGACGCCGAACCAGAAGCCCTCCCGGCTGCCGTCCGCCCGCCCCACGCCCGCGCCGCGCAGGGTGAAGCCGGCCTGTTCCAGCGCATAGATGGCCGCGGTCGGCGCGATCTGGCGCATGACCGGCAGGGCGCCGGGACAGGCCTCGACCCCCACGGCGGGACCGGGCCCCTGCCCGCCCCGCTGGTCGCCGAGGTCGCCGAAGCCCGGAACCTCCGCCAGATCGGTGCTGACGTTCTCGACCGGACCGGCCGAGAAGCGCGCCTTCTGCCAGATGAAGCCGCCGAGCGTGGCGCCGGCGATGAGCACGGCGACAAGGGCCAGCGGGCCAAGCCTGCGGAACTGGCCGAACGACAGGAGCAGGGCGCCCAGGGCCGCCGCGGCGCCGAAAAACGCCAGGAACCAGGCTGCCCGCATCGTCAGCAGGTCGTAGCCGACCTCGACCGGCCAGACGCCGACGCGCGTGCCGAGCGCCGCGACCAGCACGAGGATCGGCGCGGCGACGGACAGCAACGCGAGACCCTGGACCCGGCCGGCGCCCGGCGTGCGGCGGGCCACGACCTCAGGCCTCCGCCGTCGGCAGGCGGTAGTCCTTCAGCTGTTCACGGACCAGCTTCTTGTCGATCTTGCCGGTGGCGCCCAGCGGGATATCGGCGACGAAGACCACGTCGTCGGGCATCCACCATTTGGCGATCTTGCCCTGCAGGAAGTCGAGATGCTCCTGCTTGTTCTCGGTCTCGCCGGGCTTGAGCTTGACGATCAGCACGGGCCGCTCGTCCCATTTGGGGTGGGCGGCGCCGATGACGGCGGCCAGTTCGACCTTGGGATGGCCGACGGCGATGTTTTCGATCTCGATCGAGCTGATCCACTCGCCGCCGGACTTGATCACATCCTTGGCGCGGTCGGTGATCTGCATGAAGCCATGCTGGTCGATGGTCGAAACGTCGCCGGTGTCGAAGAAGCCTTCATGGTCGAGGATGTCGCCGCCCTCGCCCTTGAAATAGGCGCCGGAGATGGTCGGGCCCTTGATCATCAGACGGCCGTAGGTGGTCCCGTCGTGAGGCATTTCCTGGCCGGCGTAGTTCTTGAGCTTGAGCTCCACGCCCAGCGGCGGCATGCCCTGTTTGACCCGCCACTTCATGCCCTCGTCATACGGCAGGGCGGCAAGCTCCGGCGTCAGGATCGAGATGGTGCCGATCGGCGAGGTCTCGGTCATGCCCCAGCCCTGGACGACCTCGATGTCGAACTCGTCATGGAAGGCGCGGATCAGGCTCTCGGGCACAGCCGAGCCGCCGATCATCACGCGCTTGACGGTCGGGATGGTGAGATTGTTCTCGCGCAGATGCGTCAGCAGCATCTGCCAGACCGTCGGCACGGCGGCCGAGAAGGTCACGCCTTCGGAGACGATCAGTTCGTAGATGCCCGCGCCGTCCATCCGGGCCCCCGGCATGACCAGCTTGGCCCCGGAGGCCGGGCCGGCGAAGGCGATGCCCCAGGCGTTGGCGTGGAACATCGGCACCACCGGCAGGATCACCTCCTTCGGCGACGGCCCCAGCACAGTGGACTGCATGCCCAGCAGCGTGTGGATGAAGTTCGACCGGTGCGAATACAGCACCCCCTTGGGGTTTCCGGTCGTGCCGGAGGTATAGCAGAGGCCGCAGGCGGTCTGTTCGTCGAACCCGCCCCAGACCACGTCTTCGGACGCCGATCCCAGCAGGGCCTCGTAGCATTCCGCGCCGGGCAGCTTCGTCGCCGGCATGGTCAGTTCGTCGGTCATCACCACCACCCGCTTGACCGAGGGGCAGTGCGGCAGGATCGCTTCCAGCAGCGGGATGAAGGTCAGGTCGACGAAGATGATCTTATCTTCGGCGTGGTTGATGATGTAGATCAGCTGTTCCGGGAACAGGCGGGGGTTCAGGGTGTGGCAAATGGCGCCCATGCCCATGATGCCGTACCAGACCTCCATGTGCCGGCTGGTGTTCCAGGCCAGGGTGGCGATCCGGTCGCCGACCTTCACATCCCACCCCTGCAGCACGCTGGAGACCCGTTTGGCGCGGGCGTGGATCTCGGCATAGGTGGTGCGGACGATCGGCCCTTCGACCGACCGGGTCACGACCTCGCGGTGACCATGCCAGTTTTTGGCGTGGTCGAGGATCTTGTCGACCGTCAGCGGCCAATCCTGCATCAATCCGAGCATTACTATCCCTCAAGGCTGCACCTGCTTTTCGAGGCGCTTGAAAACCACGCTATCGGCGTGATCGGCGATAAGCAACGTGACGTGGGGTCACCCTTTGACCCGGCAGGCTTGGCGAAACCTGCTTTCCGGCCCAAGAAGCGGCCGATGCCCATTCTCATCGCCATCACGGGCGGCTCCGGTTCCGGCAAGAGCACCCTCGCCGAGGCCCTGGTCTCCGCCCTGCCTGACGGGGTCGCCGTGCTGATGCGCGAGGATTCCTACTATCGCGACGCGGCCAGCCTGCCCGATTTCGATGCCGCGACGTTCGACTTCGACGATGTGGCGGCGCGCGACCATGACCTGATGATCCGCGACCTGTCCGCGTTGAAGGCCGGCCGGGATGTCGTCGCGCCGCTCTATTCCTTCATCCACCACGGGCGGGAGCCGGGTGGCGAGCCGGTGCGGGCCGCGGAGGTCATCATTGTCGAGGGGACCCATGTGCTGTGCACGCCGGCCCTGGTCGCCCTGTTCGACATCCGGGTGTTCGTGGACACCCCGGCCGACATTCGCTTCATCCGCCGGCTGCTGCGCGACCAGAGCGAGCGGGGTCGGACGCCGGACTCGGTGATCGCCCAGTATCTGGCGACCGTGCGGCCGGGCCACGAACGACTGACCGAGCCCTCGCGGCTGAATGCGGACTTCATCGTCGCGGACGCCACCGCCGCCGTGCGGCTGGAAGATCCGCTGGCCGTGGTCAGGCTGGCCGCCCCGGTGCTGGCCCATCCGCTGCTGTCGCCCCTGACCGGCGACCCGTCGCGCGAACATTGTTCTGCCACCCCTTGACCGCACAGGGGCGCAAGCGCCACCCTGTGGCTTCAGCGAGCGATGAATTCCATGCACGGCCCCGGCGTCGGTTCTTCCATTCCCCTCGATCCCAAACGTCAGGCCATCCTGCGATACGCCCGGAAAGCCTTTGTCAGCGAAGGATACGCGGCGACCAAGATCGAGCCGATCGCACGCGAGGCGGGGGTTTCCACCGCGACCCTCTATGCCCTGTTCGACGGCAAGGCCGAGCTGTTCTCGGCCGTCATCGATGACGCCGCCGAGGATTTCGGGCGGCAGATGGCCCTCGTCCGGGCCGTCGACGGCGATGCCCGCCGGCAACTGACCAGCTTCGCCCTGGCCTATGCCGACTTCATGGGCGATCCCTTCGTTCGGGCGGTCTTCCGCCTGGTGATGGCGGAACGACCGCGCTTTCAGGCCGTGGCCCTGCGCTTCTTCGAAAAGGGCCGGGCCGAGTTCGGCGCGACCCTGATCGGCATCCTGATCGCGCTGTCGAAAGCGGGGGCCCTCGCACCGATCGAGCGTCCGTCCTGGGCGGCGGGGACTCTGATGGGGATGGTCGAACATCCTGTGTTCTTCGTCCCGCTGGTCACGGGCGATGAGATCCGGGTCCGGCGAACCAACGCCGAGGTGGTCGAGGACGCCGTTGAGACCTTCCTGGCCCGTTACGGCGCCTGATCAGGGCCAGAGGCGGGTTCGGGTCCAGGCGTCGCCGTCCCGGTCGAACCGCAGCCGGTCATGCAGGCGGAACGGCCGGTCCCGCCAGAACTCCACACTGTCAGGGACCAGACGCCAGCCGGTCCAGCGGTCGGGTCGGGGGACATCCACGCCTTCGAACCGGGCGCTCTCACGCGCGACGGCCGCTTCAAGCTCGGCACGGCTGTCCAGCGGACGTGACTGGTCCGAGGCCCAGGCCCCGATGCGGCTTTCGCGCGCCCGGCTGGCGAAATAGGCGTCGGCCTCCGCCGCCGTGACCGGCTCGACGGCGCCGCGCACCCGAACCTGACGCCGCAGCGACTTCCAGTGGAACAGGAGGGCCGCGCGGGGCCGGACGTCCAGGTCGAGCCCCTTGGCGCTTTCGCGGTTGGAATAGAAGGTGAAGCCGCGCGCATCGACGTCCTTCAGCAGCACCATCCGGCTGTCGGGCGCGCCGGCGGCGTCCACGGTCGACAGGGCCATGGCGTTGGCGTCGTTCGGCTCGGTCGCTTTCGCATCGCCCAGCCAGTCGACGAACAGACCGATCGGCTCGGGCCGGCCGAAGATGGTTTCATCGCCGTTGGCGGCCAGGGCGGCGGCGTACTCTTCCGCATATTGTTCGCGGGTGGGGCTGGGCGGGATCACGGGTGCGGTCATGGATTGCAGATAGACCCTCAAGGCCCCGCTGTGGAGAGGCTTCACGGTTAACCCGGCCTTGACCATGTCGAGGGCCTTAGTGCGCGGATGCGCGCCCGATCGCACCCTGAAGTCGCTTCCATCCGCGAGGCCTCCGCCCTGCTCGGCCTGACCGGCCCGGTGGAGGGCGAGGCGCTGACCGCCGCCTTCCGCATCGCCATCAAGGCGGCGCGACCGGACGCCCCGGGCGGGAGCGACGCCCGGTTCCGCAAGACGATCGCGGCCTGGCGGCTGTTGCAGCGCGAGACCGCGCCGCTGGCCCTGGCGGCGCCGGCGACCCGATCCGCCACGCCGCCGGTTCTGGCGATCAGCCCGCTTGACGCGCTCCAGGGCGGGACGGCCGAGGCGCGGATCGGTCCGCGCACCTTGCGCGTCCGGGTCCCGGCGGGGCTGCGAACCGGCGAACATGTGCGGCTCAAGGCGGCGGGAGACGGCGGGGCCGATCTCTATCTGCCGGTGCTGGTGCGCGGCGCCGACGGGCTGAGCGCGGTCGGCGATGATCTGTACATGACCTGTCCGGTCTCCCCTCGCCTGCTCGAGGACGGCGGACGGCTGGAGGTCGAGACCCACGCGGGCGTGCGTTCGGCCTGGCTGGTCACGGGGCGGCAGCCGATGCGGCTGAGGCTCAAGGGACTGGGGCTTCCCGCTCGCGGCACGCGGCCGCAGGGCCATCTGTTCGTGACCCTGGAGCTGTCGCAGGACGCCCCCTCGGCGGCCGAGGACCTGCTGGTCCGTTTCACCCGCGTCTGGACGCCGGACCGCATGGCGGCTTAGGTCGTCCCATGTCCCACAACAGCTTCGGCCATCTGTTCCGCGTGACCACCTGGGGCGAGAGCCACGGGCCGGCCATCGGCTGCGTCATCGACGGCTGCCCGCCACTGATCCCTCTGACCGAGGCCGACCTGCAGCCGTGGCTGGACCGGCGCAAGCCGGGCGGCAGCCGCTTCGTCACCCAGCGGCGGGAGAGCGATGCGGCCCGCATCCTGTCCGGCGTGTTCGACGACGGCGACGGCCCGGTCACCACCGGCGCGCCCATCGCCCTCCAGATCGAGAACGAGGACGCGCGCTCCAAGGACTATGGCGAGATCGCCCGCGCCTTCCGGCCCGGCCATGCCGACTTCACCTACCAGGCCAAATACGGCGTGCGCGACCATCGCGGGGGCGGCCGGTCCTCGGCCCGCGAGACGGCGATGCGGGTGGCGGCGGGGGCCGTGGCGCGCAAGATTCTGGGCGAGGCCGTGAGCATCCGTGCGGGGGTGGTCCAGCTCGGACCGCACCGGATCGCGCCCGAGGCGGTGGATTTCGACGCGGTGTACGACAACGCCCTGTTCGCGGCCTCGGCGGCGGTCGTACCCGCGTGGGAGGCCTACCTCGACGGCGTGCGCAAGGCGGGGTCGTCGATCGGCGCGGTCGTGGCGCTTGAAGTCACTGGCCTGCCTGCCGGCTGGGGCGCGCCGGTCTATGGCAAGCTGGACGCCGAACTGGCGGCGGCGATGATGTCGATCAATGCGGTCAAGGGCGTCGAGATCGGCGCGGGCTTCGGTTCGGCCGAGCTGACCGGCGAGGAGAACGCCGACGCCATGCGACTGGGCGAGGATGGGCGGCCGGTGTTCCTGTCCAACCACGCGGGCGGGGTGCTGGGCGGCATATCGACGGGCCAGCCGCTGACGGCGCGGGTGGCGTTCAAGCCGACCTCCTCGATCCTGACACCCGGGCAGACGATCACCCGCGACAGGACGGAGACCGAAGTGCTGACCAAGGGCCGCCACGACCCCTGCGTGGCCCTGCGCGGCGTGCCGGTGGTCGAGGCCATGGCCGCCTGCGTGCTGGCGGATGCGATGTTGAGACACCGGGCCCAGGTGGGGTGACCCCTTTCAGGCACCGACACTGTTACCTATATAGCGGCCAGCGAGGTTCATAACCCTCGGAGTCCCGGGAGCATCCCCATGATCGACGTTCGACCCTTCAACACCCTCGGCGGCGCCAACCACGGCTGGCTGAACGCCAGACACCATTTCTCCTTCGCCAGCTACTACGATCCCGACCGGATGAGCTGGGGCCGGCTGCGCGTCTGGAACGACGATGAGATCGTGGCGAAGTCGGGCTTTCCCCCCCACCCCCACGCCGACATGGAGATCATCACCTATGTTCGCACCGGGGCCATCACCCATGAGGATTCCATGGGCAACAAGGGCCGGACCGGCGCGGGCGACGTTCAGGTCATGAGCGCGGGCACGGGCGTGCGCCATTCCGAGTTCAATCTCGAGGACGAGATGACCACCCTGTTCCAGATCTGGATCGAGGCCGACAAGCGCGGCGCGACGCCCAGCTGGGGCGCGAAGGAATTTCCGAAGAGCGACCGGACCGGCAGATTCTCGGTGCTGGCCTCGGGCGATCCGGCCGACGAGGCCCTGACCATCAATGCCGACGCCCGGGTGCTGGGCGCGACCCTCAAGGCGGGCGAGAGCCTGACCTACAGCCTCGCCGAGGGCCGACGCGCCTATCTGGTGCCGGCCGTGGGCGCGGTCGAGGTCAACGGCGTGCCGCTGAACGCCCGCGACGGGGCGGCGATCAAGGACGAGGCCGGGATCACGATCACGGCGACGGCCGACGCCGAGCTGGTGATGGTGGACAGCCTCTGATCCTTCTCCCTTTGGGAGAAGGTGGCGCGTAGCGCCGGATGTGGGTCGGCTGGTTGGAGCGGCGAAGCCGCCTGCGGGCGATCGACCCACACCCTTTCGCGCAAGAACGACCGCTTCGCGATCGTGCGCTCAAGCCCTCTCCCAATGGGAGAGGGAGCAGGATGTAAAACCCCGCCCGGATCTCTCCGGGCGGGGTTCCTTTTGTCTGCTTCACACCGTCAGTGCGTGGCGACCACCGTGCCCGGGTCCTGGACCGGCGGAGCTGCCGGGAGGGGATCGGTCGCCTCGTCCCATTCGACCGGGGTCAGGCCGCCGGTCAGGGCCCATTTCAGGGCCTCGTCGGCGGTCTTGATCGGGATGATCTCCAGCGCGCCCTTCACATTGTCGGGCACGTCGGCGAGGTCCTTCTCGTTCTCTTCCGGGATCAGCACCGTCTTGATGCCCGAGCGCAGGGCCGCGAGAAGCTTCTCCTTCAGGCCGCCGATGGCGGTGACCCGGCCGCGCAGGGTGATCTCGCCGGTCATGGCGATGTCCTTGCGGATCGGAATGCCGGTGAGGACCGAGACCATGGCGACCGTCATGGCCACGCCGGCCGAAGGACCGTCCTTGGGCGTCGCGCCGTCGGGCACGTGGACGTGGATGTCGGTCTTCTCGAACGCCGGCGGCTTGACGCCGATGCTGAGCGAGCGGGCCCGGACGTAGGAGGCGGCGGCGGAGATCGACTCTTTCATCACCTCCTTCAGGTTGCCGGTCACGGTCATGCGGCCGCGGCCCGGCATCTTGATCGCCTCGATGGTCAGGATCTCGCCGCCGAACTCGGTCCAGGCGAGGCCCGTGACGATGCCGACCTGGTCCTCCTCGTCGGTCTCGCCAAATCGGTATTTCCGCACCCCTGCGAACTCGGCCAGTTTGGCGTCGTCGATGGTGATCGACAGGGCCTTGGTCCGGGCCATCTCGCGCACCGACTTGCGCGCCAGACCGCCGAGGGCGCGTTCCAGCGACCGCACGCCGGCCTCCCGCGTATAGTAGCGGATCAGGTCGCGGATCTGCTCGTCCGGCACGATGAATTCGGCCGGTTTGAGGCCGTTCTCGGTCGTCACCTTGGGCAGGACGTGGCGTTTGGCGATCTCGACCTTCTCGTCCTCGGTGTAGCCGCTGACCCGGATGATCTCCATCCGGTCCATCAGGGGCTGGGGCATGTTCAGACTGTTGGCCGTGGTCACGAACATGACGTTGGACAGGTCGTAGTCGACCTCCAGATAGTGGTCCCCGAACGCATTGTTCTGGGCCGGATCAAGCACCTCCAGCAGGGCCGAGGACGGGTCCCCGCGCCAGTCGGCGCCCAGCTTGTCGATCTCATCCAGCAGGATGAAGGCGTTGGTGGTCTTCACCTTCTTCATCGACTGGATGATCTTGCCCGGCATCGAGCCGATATAGGTCCGGCGGTGGCCGCGGATCTCGGCCTCGTCGCGCACGCCGCCCAGCGACATGCGGATGTATTCCCGGCCCGTGGCCTTGGCGATCGACTTCGCCAGCGAGGTCTTGCCGACGCCCGGAGGGCCGACGAGACACAGGATCGGACCCTTCAGGCTGTTGGTGCGCGCCTGGACGGCCAGATACTCGATGATCCGTTCCTTGACCTTCTCCAGCCCGTAGTGGTCCTCCTCGAGGATGGCTTCGGCCTTGTCGAGGTCGATCGCCTTGCCCTTGGTCTTGCCCCACGGGATCGACAGCAGCCAGTCGAGGTAGTTGCGCACCACCGTCGATTCCGCCGACATCGGGCTCATATTGCGCAGCTTCTTGACCTCGGCCTCGGCCTTGACGCGGGCTTCCTTGGACAGCCGCGTCTTCCGGATGCGCTTCTCCAGCTCCATGATCTCGTCACGGCTGTCGTCGGTCTCGCCCAGCTCGCGCTGGATCGCCTTCATCTGCTCGTTCAGATAATATTCGCGCTGGGTCTTCTCCATCTGACGCTTCACGCGCGAGCGGATCTTCTTCTCGACCTGCAGGACGGAGATTTCGCCCTCCATCAGGCCGTAGACCTTCTCCAGCCGGGCCGGGACGTCGATGGTTTCCAGCAGGCCCTGTTTGTCGCCGATCTTGACCGACAGATGGGCCGCCACGCTGTCCGCCAGCTTGGACGGGTCGGTGATCTGGGGGATCGAGCTGAGGGCCTCGGGCGGCACCTTCTTGTTCAGCTTCACATAGTTTTCGAACTGTTCGATCACGGCGCGCAGCAGGGCTTCCGACTGGGCCGGCTCGCCGATGTCGTCGGCGATCTCGACGGCCTCGGCCTCGAAATACTCCGTGCGGTCGGTGAATTTGGTCAGGCGGGCGCGGCTCTTGCCCTCGACCAGCACCTTGACGGTGCCGTCAGGCAGTTTGAGCAGCTGAAGCACGGTGGCCAGGACGCCGATCGGATAGATGGCGTCGGCGGCGGGATCGTCATCGACGCTGTTCTTCTGGGTGGCCAGCAGGATCTGCTTTTCGCCCTTCATGATCTCGTCGAGCGCCTTGACCGACTTTTCGCGGCCTACGAACAGCGGCACGACCATGTGCGGAAAGACGACGATGTCTCTCAGCGGCAGGACGGGCAGGGTTTTGGTCGAACCTGGGGTCTCGGGCATGATGCAACTCTCACGGGGTCCTCGTTGATCTCGGACCCGCCGCGGCGGCGTGCGGGGCGCCTGTGCCCCGCCGTTTCGACTCGGCCCGCCATTCGGCGGCCTTCGGATGAGTATGTGGTTCTGCGCGCGCCGGGTTCAAGCGGGACGGGTGAGGACCCGGTCCTTCCATCCACAGGCGGTCAAGCTGCATGGGCGTGCCCGGCCAACCCGCCCGGGCGCGGGCCGTCGTGCCCGAAACCTCTCGAACCGGGGGAATATCCGGTCGCTGCGTGATGTGGCCCGGACGCATCATCGCGCCCATGGAAAAGGGCGGAGCCGCCTGCGGCCCCGCCCTCGTTCAGTTCAGCCGGATCAGGCGGCGCTGTCGGGCGCGGCCTTCTTGGACTTGGTCTCGGAATAGATCAGCAGCGGCTGGGCCTTGCCCTCGATGACCTCGGCGTTGACGACGACTTCCTCGACGCCCTCGAAGGTGGGCAGTTCGAACATCGTCTCCAGCAGGATGCCTTCCAGGATGGAACGCAGGCCGCGGGCGCCGGTCTTGCGGGTGATGGCCTTCTTGGCGACGGCGATCAGGGCGTCGTCGGTGAATGTCAGATCGACATTCTCCATTTCGAACAGGCGCTTGTACTGTTTGACCAGGGCGTTCTTGGGCTCGGTCAGGATGGTGACCAGCGCCGGTTCGTCGAGGTCCTCCAGCGTCGCCAGAACGGGCAGACGGCCGATGAACTCGGGGATCAGGCCGAAGCGCATCAGGTCGTCGGGCTCGACGCCCTTGAGGATGTCGCCGGTGCGGCGCTCGTCGATTTCCTTGACCTTGGCGCCGAAGCCGATCGAGGCGCCGTCGCCGCGCGCCGCGATCACCTTCTCGAGGCCGGCGAAGGCGCCGCCGACGATGAACAGGATGTTGGCGGTGTCGACCTGCAGGAACTCCTGCTGCGGGTGCTTGCGGCCGCCCTGCGGGGGCACGGAGGCGACGGTGCCTTCCATGATCTTCAGCAGGGCCTGCTGCACGCCCTCGCCCGAGACGTCGCGGGTGATCGAGGGATTGTCGGACTTGCGCGAAATCTTGTCGATTTCATCGATGTAGACGATGCCGCGCTGGGCTCGCTCGACGTTGTAGTCGGAGGCCTGGAGCAGCTTCAGGATGATGTTCTCGACATCCTCGCCGACATAGCCCGCTTCAGTGAGCGTCGTGGCGTCGGCCATGGTGAAGGGCACGTCGATGATGCGGGCCAGCGTCTGGGCCAGCAGCGTCTTGCCCGAGCCGGTCGGCCCGATCAGCATGATGTTGGACTTGGCCAGTTCGACGTCGTTGTTCTTCGTCGCGTGGTTCAACCGCTTGTAGTGGTTGTGGACCGCGACCGAGAGCACCTTCTTGGCGTGGCTCTGGCCGATCACATAGTCGTCAAGAACCTCGCGGATCTCCTTGGGCGAGGGCACACCGTCCTTCGCCTTGGAGAAGGAGATTTTGTGCTCTTCACGGATGATGTCCATGCAAAGCTCGACGCATTCATCGCAGATGAACACGGTCGGCCCGGCGATGAGCTTGCGCACCTCGTGCTGGCTCTTGCCGCAAAACGAGCAGTAGAGCGTGCTTTTGGCGTCTGTGCCGGCGGCTTTGGTCATCGGGTCTTCTCACTCCCGCGGTTCGCCCCGATATGGGGCTGGCGCGCATCCCTCGCGTTTGATTCCCGGACTATGGGCGCAAAGGTCTTCAAAAATTGACAATCACCCATACCGGGGTCCGCCACAACCCCGACCAGGCCAGGCTGGCCAGGCTGGAGTCCGAAGCGGACATCACACTGTCGAGGGAGATCGCGGCGAATGTCTGACATGGGAAGTCCGTCCCCGTTTCACCAGCCGCACCGCAAGGATCAGGCCATCGTCGCCTTCGATTTCGACGGCACGCTGACGGTTCGCGACAGTTTCACCGCCTTTCTGCGCTGGCGGGCAGGCGGCGCGGGCTGGCTCGGGGGGCTGGCGCGGATGGCGCCCGACCTGGCGGCCTATCCCGGGCACCGGGACCGGGGCCGGCTCAAGGCGGCCTCAGTGAAGCAGTTTCTGAGGGGCGTGCCGCGCATTCAGCTCGAAGAGGATGCAGAGGCCTTCGCCGGCCAGGTCTGGCCCGGCTTCATGCGCTATGACGCCCTCGCCTGCTGGAAGGACTGGGGCGAACGGGGGGCGTACCGGGTCATCGTCACGGCCAGCCCGGAGACCACCGTGGCGCCGTTCGCGCGACGGCTCGGCGCCGAGGGCCTGCTGGGCACGCCGCTGCTGTTCGACGGCGACGACCGGGTGACGGGCGCCTTCGCCGGCCCCAACTGCCGGGGCGAGGAAAAGGTGCGGCGGCTGCGGGCGGCCTTCGGCGAGGATATGCAGCTGGCCGCCGCCTATGGCGACACCACCGGCGACACCGAGATGCTGGCCATCGCCGACGAGGCCGGGTTCCGGCGGTTCAAGGGCTGATCAGCGGCCTTCGGCGTCCACGTCGAACACCATCGGCTTGCCGCGGGACGTGGGATTCCAGCCCGCCTCGATCACCGCCGTCACCGCATTGCGGATGTGGTCGGGGTTCACGAACTGCTTCTCCGTGTCCGGGCGTCCGTTCGGCCGCAGCGGCGGCGGGAACTGTACAATGGCCTCGCGCCTGAAGTCGGCCAGCCGCAGGGTCACGGCCACGCCTTCCCATTTGCCGCCGCTCAACGGCCGGGGCTGTCGCCGCAGGTCCCAATGGTAGATGTCGCCGTCGATCTCGACGGTCCCGCTGTTGTCGCGCGTCTGCATGGCGTCCTGATAGCACAAGGAAAAAGGCGCGCCGTCGCCGACGCGCCTTTTTCTCGTCGTTGCGGCCCCGAGGGCCTCAGACGGTCTTCACTCCGTCGCCCTCGGCCTGTTCGCGACGGTCGTAGACGTGGTCGACCACGCCCCAGGTCTTGGCTTCCTCGGCGCTCATGAAATGGTCGCGGTCGAGGGTCTTCTCGACCTCCTCATAGGTCCGGCCGGTGTGCTGGACGTAGATCTCGTTGAGGCGGCGCTTGGTGTAACGGATGTCGGCGGCGTGCAGCTCGATATCAGACGCCTGGCCGCGGAAGCCGCCCGAGGGCTGGTGGACCATGATGCGGGCGTTCGGCAGGGCCACGCGCTGGCCCGCGGCGCCGGCGGCGAGGATCAGCGATCCGGCCGAGGCGGCCATGCCCATGCACACGGTCGAAACCGGCGAGCGGATGTATTGCATGGTGTCATAGATCGCCAGCGCCGAGGACACCTGTCCGCCGGGGCTGTTGATATACATGCTGATTTCCTTCTTCGGATTCTCCGATTCAAGGAACAGCAGCTGGGCGCAGATCAGCGAGGCCATGGTGTCCTCGAAGGGCCCGGTCAGGAAGATGATCCGTTCCCGCAGCAGGCGCGAGAAGATGTCGAAGGACCGTTCGCCCCGGCTGGACTGCTCGACCACCATGGGGACGAGGTTCATGTTCATCAGTTCGATGGGATCGCGCATATGGGCCTTCTCGGGATGCTGGCGGCGCGACTCACGGGTCGCGCTCCTGTTGGACAGGATATCGCGTTGCCAGATCGTTGACGCAAGGCGTCAAGACGTCAGAACCCGCTGATCACTCCGGCTCGGCGGCGGCCGCACGACGGTCGCGGGTCACGGCCTCGGCCACGGAACGCACCTGGCTGTTGCGGTTGATGCGGAACTGGTCGTGCTCGTACAGGGCCCGGAGATACGACCGGTCCCAGTCCGTCAGACCCGCCGGAGCACCGGCCGGGTCGTCGAACAGGTTCAGGATGGTCGGAAAGGTCGAGACGTCGGCCTCGGCGTCCACCTGGGCCAGGGCCACCAGCGCCAGATAGTCGGCCAGTTGCACCAGATTGGCCCCGGCCGCCCGCTCGACATCGACGATGATGATCGAACGGATCATGTCGTCGCGAATCTGGGTCCGCAGGCGGGAGGCGGCGAAGACATGGATGGTCGGGGCGGCCGGCTGGCCGGTCCGCGGATCGATGTCGCCGGGGAGCCGCACGGCCCTGTCTCCGGTCTCGGCATCGATCGGCATGCTGATCTGCCACCAGCGCACCGGTTGATCGCCCGTGCGGAAATTGCGGAAGGCCCGCGTCCCCGCATCGGTGCCGTTGTGGCGCAGGTCGAAATTGCGCGGCTGGTCCTCGACGATGGCAGAGGCGAGCGCAGCGCCGTCGTCAGCGGCCACGATCAGGATGTTCGGGCGGCAGCCGGGTTCGCCGGCCTCGACCTCCAGCTCGCGCGCCACGTCGGAGATGCGGTCGACGACGTACCGGGCGACGTCGTTGCGCAGGTTGACCGCGCCGACGCAAACCGGCCGGTTCCAGCGCGCCAGACCACGATTGTTGGCCGGCTGGGACACCTCGTTGACGAAGCCGCGCACCATGGCCTCGAGCTGACGCCCCTCGAGGACGACGTCGTCCAGCTGGGCCGAGGGGCGGGCCGGCGGCTCCTGGGCGGAGGCGGCGCCGACCGCGCCGAGCGCAAGGGTCAGGGCCAGAACGGCGGACAAGGACGACATGGCAACCCCCGCATGACTTCAGATCGCCACCCTGACTCCGCCACGCTTGCGCGTCAATCACATATACACAACCCTGGGATGCGTCAGCGCCGGTCGCCGTCATCCGGCTCGGCCTCGCCGTCGCGATACGCGTTGGCGATAGCCGAGGCGACCGCCTGGACCTGGGCGCGCTGGTTGACGCGGTGGGTTTGCGACCGCCGATCGTACAGGCCCTCCAGATAGGCCCGGTCCCAGCCGGTCAGGCCCGTCGGCGCCCTCGCGGGATCGTCGAACAGGTTCAGAATGGTGTCGAAGCCGCCAGTATCGGCGTCAGCATCGACCTGCGCCATCGCGACCAGGGCCACATAGTCTCCCAGCTGCTCCAGGCTGGCGCCGTTCAGGTGATCGACATCGACGATGATGAAGACCCGCGCGAGCACATCCTCGGTGTCGTCGTTGAGACGGGAGGGGGCGCTGACGCGGCTCTGCGGCGCATACTGCTGGGCGGAAGGTCCGCCGGTGACCGCCCCGCTGCCGGAGATGTCGCCCGGCAACCGCACGACCCGCTCGCCGGTGTCGCGGTGGACCGGCAGACTGACGTGCCACCAGCGGATCGGCCGGTCGTCGCCGATGAAATCGCGCAGTCGGGCCCCGCCGCGATCCATGCCCGCGCCGCCCACCCGGAACAGCCGCGGCCGTTGCGCGACGAAGCTTTCAGTGAAATTCGCGCTGTCGCTGGTGGCGATGATCAGGACCGTGGGATCGCAGTCGGGCTCGCGGGCCTGGAGACCCAGTTCGCGCGCCACGTCGGATACCCGGTCCGCCAGATAGCGGGCGATCTCGTGATCGAGGTTGGCGACGCCGACGCACACCCCCTCCTTCCAGCGGGCCAGGCCGCGCCGGCGCGCGGGCGCGGCGACCAGATCGACGTATTCCTCCGTGGTCTCCTCCAGGCGACGGGCGTCGACCACGACGTCCTCCAGCCGGATGGGGTCCTGGGCGGCTACGACCGGCGACGGCGGCGCGGCAGCCGGCTCCTGGGGCGCGGTCAGAAGGACGGCGGCGAGGACTGCGTGCAACATCTGCGTGTTTCCAGTGGCAATTGCACGCAATATACCAGCGTTCGGGCGCGCAGGGAATGCCGTGCAGAGGCCCCGCGGCGGAGGTGAACTCAGGGCTGGTCGAGATCCTCCGGCGCGGCCTCGCTGCCACGGTAGGCGTTGGCGATGGCGGCGGCGACCGCCTGCACCTGGGCGCGCTGGTTGATGCGGTGGGTCTCCGACCCGAGGTCGTAGAGCCCCTCCAGATAGGCCCGGTCCCAGCCCGTCAGACCCGTCGGCGCGGTCGAGGGATCGTCGAACAGATTGAGGATGGTGTCGAACCGGCCGGTGTCGGCGTCGGGATCGACCTGGGCCATGGCCACCATGGCGACATAGTCGCCCAGCTGCTGCAGGCTGGCCCCGTTCATCCGATCGACATCCACGATGATGAAGACCCGCTTCAGATGATCGACATACTGGGTCGTCAGTCGCGACGCGGCGAAGATGGCCGTATTGGGCGCATACTCCTGGGCGGATGTGGCGTCCCGGCCACCGCCGCCCGTGCCGGATCCCGCCACGAAGCCAGGGGGGCGCACCACCGGATTGCCGGTTTCGCTGTCGACCGGGAGACTCACGTGCCACCAGCGGACCGGGCGCTCCTCGCGAATGAACTCCCGTAATTCAGCGGAACCGCGGTCCATCCCCGCTGCACCGACGCGAAACAGGCGCGGGCGCATCGCCACGAACCGTTCGGTGAAAGCAGGGCCGTCGCTCGTCGCCACTATCAGGACGCTGGGATGGCACTCGGGCTCATGGGCGCGGAGGCCGAGGCTGCGCGCCACATCGGACACCCGGTCGGCCAGATACTGCGCCGTTTCCGCCTCCAGATTGACGACACCGACACACATGCCGTCCTTCCAGCGGGCCAGGCCGCGACGACGGGCGGGCGCGGCGACCGCATCCACATAATCCTCGGTGGTGTCTTCCAGACGCCGGGTGTCCACGATCACGTCTTCAAGACGGACCGGGTCCTGCGCGACCGGCGGGGTCTGGGCTGGCGGGGCGGACTGGGGCGACGCCAGCAGGGCGGCGGCCATCAGGGCATACAACATAGCCGTGTCTCACGCTGATTGGACACGCAGCGTATCAGCGTTGCCGCCGGTCGGGAATATGCATTGGGGACCCGCGCCACACAGACAAACCCCGCCCCGGCTGGACCGGGGCGGGGCTGATTCCGGCAGGCCTGACGTCGAACCTAGAGGTCGTCGTCTTCCTTGAGCAGCTCTTCCTTGGTGATCGGCGTATCGGTCACCTTGGCTTGGTCGAAGATCAGGTCGCAGACCTTCTCTTCATAGATCGGGGCGCGCATCTGGGCGGCGGCGTTGGGGTTCTGGCGATAGAAGTCCAGCACCTGACGCTCCTGACCCGGATAGTTGCGGGCCTCGTTCATGATGGCGTTGTTCAGCTCCTGGTCGGTGACCTGGACGTTGTTGGCGCGGCCGATCTCGGCCAGCACCAGACCCAGGCGCACGCGGCGCTCGGCGATCTTCCGGTATTCTTCCTTGAGCTTCTTCTCGGACTTCTTGGCGTCATCCTCCGGCAGGCGGCCGGCGTCCTTGTCGGCCTGGACCTGTTGCCAGATGCCGTCGAACTCGGCCTCGACCATCTTGGGCGGCAGGGGGAAGTCGTGGGCCTTGTCCAGCTCGTCCAGCAGGGCGCGCTTCAGCTTGAAGCGGGCGGCGCCGGTGTACTGCTGGTTCAGATTGGTGCGCAGCAGTTCCTTCAGCTTGTCCAGCGACTCGATGCCGATGCGCTTGGCGAAGTCCTCGTCGATCACGGCGGGGGCCTCGGCCTTGATGGCCTTGACCTTGACGTCGAAGGTCACGGCCTTGCCGGCCAGATGGGGGGCCTGGTAGTCCTCGGGGAAGGTGACGTTCAGGACGGTCTCGTCGCCGACCTTGGCGCCCTTGAGCTGCTCCTCGAAGCCCGGGATGAAGCGGTTCGAGCCGATCACCAGCTGGGCGTCCTCGGCGGCGCCGCCCTCGAAGGGCTCGCCATCCAGCTTGCCCAGGAAGTCGATGGTGACCTCGTCGCCCTCGGCGGCCTTGACGGTCTTGCCCTTCTTGTCCTCGTACGACTTGGCCTGACCGGCCAGTTCCGTGAGAGCCTCGTCCAGATCGGCGTCGGACGCCTCATAGGTCGGGCGGGCGAGCTTCAGCGTCTTGATGTCGGTCGGCGCGAAGTCCGGCATGACCTCGAGCGCCATTTCATAGGCGAGGTCTTCCGTGCCGGCGATGACCTTGTCCATGTCCGAGGTCAGCTTCATCTCGGCGGGCGCGGCCGGACGCACCTTGGCGTCGTCCAGGGCCTTCTGGCTCGAGGTGTTCAGCGCGTCATTGACGATTTCGCCCATCAGGTCGCGGCCGAAGGTCTTCTTGACGTGCGACATCGGGACCTTGCCGGGACGGAAGCCCTTGAGCTTCATCTGCGGCGCGACTTCCTTCAGCTTGGCGTCCAGCTTCTGGTTCAGCTCGGCGGCCGGAATGGTCACCGCGATCACGCGGCTGAGGCCTTCGTTGGACTTTTCGACGACTTGCATGGTCGGGATTCTGACGCTCTGTGGCGGCGCCTTTGAGGCTGGCGCTGCGCTGTGTGGGTAAAGCAACAAGGGCCGCCCTTTGGAGGCGGCGCCTTTGAAGCCCGCCCTTATGTCGAGGACCGTCCGAAAGGTCAACGTGAGACGCGGGCAAGGGGATGGTTTCGGGATCGGCGACGGCGCGCTATCTGGAGTTCATGAGTTCCTCCCCCTCCCCCATCGGCGTCGCGGTCTTTCCGGTCACGCCCCTGCAGCAGAACTGCACCCTGGTGTGGTGCCGCCAGACGATGAAGGCCGCGATCATCGATCCGGGCGCCTCGGTCGACGCCCTGCTGGGCGCGGTCGCGAAGCAGGGGCTGACGCTGGAGGCCATCTGGATCACGCACGGGCATCTCGACCACGCCGGCGGCGCGGCGGAGATGCAGGAGAAGACCGGGCTGGACATCATCGGCCCGCATCCGGACGACCAGTTCTGGATCGACGGCATCCCGGCCCAGGGCCAGATGTACGGCCTGCCCGGGGCGCGCAGCTTCACCCCGACCCGCTGGCTGGCCGACGGCGACACGGTGACGCTCGGCGAGACCCGCTGGGAGGTCTACCACTGCCCCGGCCATACGCCCGGCCATGTGATCTTCTTCAACCGCGAGGCGCGGTTCGCCCAGGTCGGCGACGTCCTGTTCCAGGGCTCGGTCGGGCGCACCGACTTCCCGCGCAGCGACCACGCCAGCCTGCTGAACGCCATTGTCACCAAACTCTGGCCGCTGGGCGACGACGTCACCTTCGTGCCGGGGCATGGGCCGACCTCGACCTTCGGGGCCGAGCGCCGGACCAATCCATTTGTGTCGGATGACGCCTTGCGCCGGGCCCCGATCGCCCGTCCGGCTTCAGGGCCCGCCTGAGCCTCTAGCGCGCGACCAGCAAACCGATGACGACACCGAGTCCGAGGGCGTAGAGCGTCGCCTTCACGGGCCGGGTCTCAACGGCGCCGCGCAGCCTCGCCGCCCGTTCGCGGCCCCAGTCGCGGGCCATCGCCGCATCCTCGCGCACGGCGTTTCGCAGCGGGCGCGGGCCAGAGGCGCGGGTCCCGGCGTCCAGAACAGCGTCGGCCTCCCGGTCCAGCCGGGCGGAGACGGTGTCCCCGTCGTCCTCGATGTCTTCGGCGCGGATCGGGGCGGAATAGGGATCTGTCATGGTGGGAAGCTCCGGATCGTGGGGTGGGTCGAGCCCCTGAAACCACCGCCCTGCGGACGGGTTCCGGCGAAATCGCCGGCGCCGTCAATCGTGATTGAACAGGGCAAGGCGGCGCAGCGTTTCAGGTTCGGAGACAGGAGAAGACCCATGACCTACATCGAACCCGACAGCCCCGGCGGCCAGCCGGAGATCATGCCGCCGGATACGCCCGGGCCGGACATCGCTCCGTCCGACACGCCTCAGGAGGTTCCGCAACAGGACCCCGGCGGCGGACAGCCGGGCGACTCCAGACCCTATGGCGGGACCTGACCGCTCCGGTCCCAAGTCCCTGTGATTCGTTCGCAATTGTGTGACCGGCGATCCGGAACCGGACGGGATGCAGAGGGTTCAGTTGGCAACCTCTACCGTCGCCATGAAAGGATCCTCCGATGGCTCAAGGCCAGCCTACCCGCGCATCCGGCGTCTCCAAGCGGGGCTTCGCCTCGATGGACCCGGAGCGCCAGCGCGAGATCGCCCGCAAGGGCGGCGCCAGCGTGCCGAGCGAAAAGCGCAGCTTCTCCCAGGATCGCAGCCTGGCGGCCCAGGCCGGCCGCAAGGGCGGCGAGGCTTCGCACGGCACCCGAACGCGCGAGACCCCGCCCGTCGTCAAATAGGCGACCCAAGCGTATCCGATAAAAAGGCGGCGACCGGCGTGCGGTCGCCGCCTTCTGCGTTCAGGCTTCCAGTAGCGCCAGAGCGACCGAAGGCGCCGGACTGACTTCGAATCCGGCCACGGTCCAGCCTGCGGCCGCGGCGAGATCGCGAACCGAGGCCTCCGTGTATTTTCGCGAACTTTCCGTGTGAATCGTCTCGCCGCGCGTAAAGGCGATGCGCCGTCCGCCGATCTCGACCGTCATGTCCCGGGTCGCTTCCAGGTGCATCTCCATCCGCGAGGCTGCGGCGTTCCAGCGCGCGCGGTGGGCGAAGGAATCGACGTCGAAGCCGGCCCCGAGCTCCCGGTTCGCGCGAACCAGCAGATTGCGATTGAAGGCGGCCGTGACGCCCGCCGCGTCATCGTAGGCGGCGACCAGAGTCTCCGGGTCCTTGGCCAGATCGACCCCGAGGATGAACAGGGCGTCCTCACCCAGCAGCCCCCGCGCCGCCCGCAGGAAGGCCACCGCCTCGTCCCGCTCCAGATTGCCGATGGTCGAGCCCGGGAAGAAGCCGACCCGCCGACCCGCGCCGATGCCGGCGGGCAAGGCCCCCAGATGGAGGAAATCCCCGACCAGCGGGCGCACCTTCAGCGCCGGATAGGCCTCGGCGATCCGCCGGGCGGCGGCGTCCAGCGCGTCGGCGCTGATGTCGATCGGCACATAGGCCCGCAGGTCCGTCGCGGCGTCGAGGACGATCCGGGTCTTCTCGCTGGCCCCCGAGCCGAACTCGACCAGGGCCGCGTCCTCGCCGAAGCGCGCCGCCCATTTCGGCGCGATATCCCGCAGAAGCGCCGCTTCCTGACGGGTCGGATAATATTCCGGCAACCGGGTGATGGCCTCGAACAGGTGCGAGCCTTCGGCGTCATAGAACCATTTGGGCGAGGCGACCTTGGGCGTGCGCGACAGACCCGCGATCAGATCCCGGCGGAATCGGGCGGTCTCCCCCTCATCCGCGGGACGCACCAGAGGGGGCGGCGCGGCCTCGGCCAGTCGCAGACCCGTGAAGGCCCAACGCTGATGCGGGTAGAAGAAATTGCGGTAGCTGACCCGCGCATGACCTTCGGGCGTCGCGAAGCTGGAGCCGCGCAACACCATCTGGTTGGCCATGAATTTCCCGTTGTATTCCGAGGCCGTTCCCTCGGTCGCCGTGAAGCCGGGATAGGGGGCGTAGGCGCTTGCGGTCCATTGCCACACCTCTCCAAAGGCGTTGGAAAAGGCCTCTGGTCGACAGCGGACGGCGTGTTCCCACTCCGCCTCGGTCGGCAGCCGCTTTCCGGCCCAGCGGGCGAAGGCGTCCGCCTCATAGAAGCTGAGATGCCGGACCGGCGCAGAAGGGTCGACCGGGACGCGGCCGGTCAGAGACAGGGTCGTCCAGCCCTCGCCTTCCCGCCGCCAGTACAGGGGGGCGACCCAGCCCTCGGCCTGCGCCACCGCCCACCCGTCGGACAGCCACAGCCCGGCTCGCGCATAGCCCCCGTCCTCGATGAAGGCGATCCAGTCCGTGTTGCAGACCAGATCATTGGACAGGGCGTAGGGTTCGAGCCAGCAACGGTGTGCGGGTCCTTCATTGTCGAAGGCGAACCCCGGCCCGCCGTGACCGATCTCGACCAGACCCCCGTCGAACCGGGTCGCGCCGCCGCGCGGCGCCTGGGCCGGCCGGGCGCGCGGTTCGGCCTCGTACGCCGCCGGATCCAGCGGCGAGCGGGACATCAGGTTCAGCAGGTCCATCAGGAACAACTCCTGATGCTGCTGGTCGTGATGCAGGCCGAGAATGAAAAGATACTGCGCGCGAGGATCGGTCCGCGGCTTTTCCAGCCAGGCCGCCATCCGCCGATCGACCTCGCGGCGGTACGCCATGACCTCATCCAGCGAAGGTCGGGTCATCAGCCCGCGCTCGCTGCGCGCCACGCGCCGGCCCAGGGCGTCGTAATAGCTGTTGAACAGGGTCTGGAAGCGGGGATTGACCGGCTGGTACCCCGGCTCCTCGCCCAGAATCATGGCCTCGAAGAACCAGCTGCTGTGCGCGAGATGCCACTTTCCGGGACTGCAGTCGGGCATGGACTGGGCCGACAGGTCCTCGGCGCTCAGTCCTTCGGCCAGCCCTGGCAGGGCGGCGCGGACGGTCCGGTACGCGGACAGATCGTCCCTTGTCGGCTCTATGATCCGCGACGGTGCGTTCATGGCAGTTTCTCCGACCCGGGTTTGCTCGCCGCAAGACGAGTATGATCACGCTTTGTTCTATTTAGGTAAGGCATGGCGACCGTTCAATGAACGGCGCGCTCAAAGCGTTGCGATGACCTGCAAAACTTCGTCTACGGCCTCCGCCGTCGTCGCCCATGAGCAGACGAACCGCACGGATCCATCGTCAAAGCGATAGCAGGCCCAACCCGCCGCGTTCAGCCTCTGGTGCGCCTCGTGCGGCATGCGGACGAAGACGGCGTTGGCCTCGACCGGATGGGCGAGCACGAAGGCCGACCGCGTGGCGATGCCCTCGGCGAGCTTCAGGGCCATCTGGTTGGCGTGAGCCGCGCCGGTCTCCCATTCCCCGCTCTCGAGCAGCCCGAGGATCGGGGCGGCGAGGAAGCGGGTCTTGGACGCCGTCTGCCCGGCCTGTTTCAGCCGGTTGTCGACCCGCCGGGCCAGCGACCGGTCGAACATGACGAGGGCCTCGGCGCAGTTGGCCCCGGCCTTGGCCCCGCCGAAAACCAGCACGTCGACGCCCAGCCGGGCGATCTGCGTCAGGTCGAACCCGGCGGCCGCGGCATTGGCCAGCCGCGCGCCGTCCATATGCACGCCGTGGCCCTTCAGCTTCACCGGCTCGATCAGGTGGCGCAGCTCTTCCTCGGTGTAGACCGTGCCGTATTCGGTCGACTGGGTCAGGCTGAGCGCCGCCGGCGGCTGGCGGTGGCCGACCTCGGGCTCCTCCAGCAGCGCCTGCAGGGCGAGCGGCTCAATCTTGCCCGACAGACCCGGCAGGCCGAGCAGGCCGACGCCCGAGCCGAAAAAGCCGGGGGCCCCGGTCTCGTCGGTGCAGACATGGGCGGCGTGATGGGCCAGCACGGCCTCGTGCGGCCAGGCCAGCATCGACAGGGCGATGGCGTTGGCGGCCGTGCCTGAAAACACGAACCGGATCTCGGCGTCGGCGTCCAGCTTCTGGCGGATCAGGTCGGCGGCGCGGGCGGTGACGTCGTCGGCGCCATAGGCGCGGGCGTAGCCGCTGTTGGCGGCGATCAGGGCCTCGAGCGCGGCGGGAGCCATGCCGGCGGTGTTGTCGGATCCAAAGTCATAGCGCATGGCTCAGCCCTCCCCGCCGTCGGGGCCCGCTTGCGCGTCAGCGCCCGGGCCGCGCGACTGCTTCTGCTCGACGGTTCGTACGGTCACGACCGGCATGACGTCCTCGTCGCCGTAAGGCACGGCGACCTGGTGCGGGAAGGGAATCTCGATCCCGGCCGCATCGATGGCCTCCTTGCCGCCCTGCATCAGGTCGGCCTGGGCCTGCCACCAGTCGCCCGAGGCGACCCAGGCGTGCAGGGTGATCTGCACCGCGCTGTCCAGCAGGCCGGTCACGCCGGTCCACGGCGGCGGGTCAGCCAGCACCTTTTCGTGCGCCTCGGCCACACCCGCCAGCACGGCGCGGGCCGCGTTCAGGTCCTCGCCATAGCCGACGGTGAAATTGATCTCGACCCGCCGGGTCTTCTGCCCGGACAGGTTCAGGATGACGTCGCCCAGCACCTTGGCGTTCGGGACCACGATCTTGTGGTTGTTGGCGTTCGACATCTGGGTGGTGAACAGATCCAGTCGCTGCACCGAGCCGGCGACCCCGCCGATATCGATCACATCGCCCACCTTGTAGGGCCTGAGCACCAGCAGCAGCACGCCGGCGGCGACATTGGACAGTGTGCCCTGCAGCGCCAGCCCGACCGCCAGGGAGGCGGCTCCGAGCACGGCGATGATCGAGGTGGTCTGGACTCCCAGCCGCTGCAGCACGGCGATGAGGCCGATGATGTAGACGACGACCCGCACCACCTGAACCGCGAAGCTGAGCACCGTCTGGTCGTGACGGAAGCCGCGGACCCGCGACAAGGCCCGCCGCGTGACGCCCGAGACCCAGCGCGCGGCGAGGACGGTGGCGACGAGAATGACGGCGGCGATGACCAGATTGACGGCGAGGTCGCCCGCCATGTCGGTCAGTTTGGCGATCATCGCCGCATCGATGGCCGTGGCCTTTTCGCCGGCGGCGAGGGCCCGGTTGAGGGGAGACAGCAGGGAGGACATGCCCCGGGTCTAGCGCCTCCGCCCCGATTTGGCACCCCATGGCGGCCGCAAACAGGGTCGTGAGACCCGCGTACGGGACGCGAAAACGCCCCGGAGGTTTCCCTCCGGGGCGGTCTTCGGGTGGTCGGCCTGTCTTTAGTTGAACAGGCCGGCGATGACGGCGGTGATCAGGCCGCCCGCGACGGCGGCGAGGACCACATCATTGCCGCTGCGGACATAGTGGTATCCACGGGGCGGGGCGCGCAGGCCGTACTGGCCGTAGTTGCTGACCACATACTGGTTCGAGCGGTAGTAGGACGGCATCCGCTGACCATAGGACCACGACCGGGTCTGATAGCCGCGCGGGGCATAATAGCGGCCCGCGTTGTAGCGGCGCTGCGACTGCTGCCAGCGCGCATAGGCCCGTTGGTCCTGACGGTATTCACGGCGATCCTCGCGCTGGTCCTGACGGAATTCGCGGCGGTCGTTGCGATGGTCGCGGCGGTCGTCACGACGATCCTCGCGGCGGTCGCGACGATCGCCACGGTCGTCGCGGCGATCATCCCGGCGGTCGGCGCGGTCGCCGCGGTGATCCTGACGTTGGTCGTAGCCGCCACGCGACTGGGCTTCGGCGGCGGAGGCCACGCCCATCGAGCTCACGGCGATCGTCGCGGCGATGGCGGCGGTGAGAAACTTCTTCATGAGACGTCTCCAGAGAGGCCGAAGGATTTCGACTTGCCCACACTCTGGGACCTGGCGGTTGAGCCGGGCCTGAACGACGTGCGTCACCCGGGGTTCAGGCTCCGGTCGCCTTTTGGACTTTATTACCCGTCCGGGACTTCAGGCGGCGGCGGCGGTCTCGCCGGCATCGACCAGCGCCCGGACCGCCGTGCGCCCGCCGCCGACGCGGTTCATCACCTTGGCCAGGGCCGCGAAGTCGATCGGCTTGTTCAGATAGGCGTCAGCGCCGGCTTCCAGTCCGGCGGCGTGGTCTTCCCGGCGGGCCGAGGCGGACAGGACGACAATGGGCGTGTCGTGGTTCGGCCCCTCGCCGGCCCGGATCGCCCGGGTGGCGGTCAGACCGTCCATCACCGGCATGTTCACGTCCATGATGATCAGGTCGAAGCGCCGCTCAGCCGCGGCCTCGATAGCGATCTGCCCGTTCTCGGCGGTGGCCGAGGCATGGCCCGCCGAGCCCATCCAGGCCTCCAGGATCATCCGGTTGACCGGATGGTCCTCAACCACCAGGACGCTCAGCGCCCTTCCGTCCTCGACCTGGGCGTGGATCGCTTCAGCGGCCGCCTGTCGCGTCCACTCAACCACATCGGCCTCGACCGTGAAGGTGAAGGTCGAGCCTTCGCCCAGCGCCGACACCACGCTGATGTCGCCGTTCATGATGTTGGCCATGCGCCGCGAAATGGTCAGACCCAGCCCCGTGCCGCCGAAGCGCCGGGTGGAGGAGGCGTCGACCTGGGTGAAGGGCTGGAACAGCCGCGCCAGATCGTCGGGGGCGATGCCCGCGCCCGAATCGGTGACGGCGAAGTCGAAGCGGACGCGCCCGTTCTCCAGACGCTCGCCGCGCACCAGATAGGAGACCTCGCCCTTGTCGGTGAATTTCACCGCATTGGAGAGCAGGTTGTGGATCACCTGGCAGACGCGCAGCGGATCGCCGCGCACCACGGCCGGAATATCGCCCTCAAACCGCGCGTTGAAGGTCAGGCCCTTGGCCTCGGCCTGGGCCTGGAACGGTCCGGTCACCCGCTTGTGCAGGTCCTCGATCGACACATCGACGATCTCGAAGGTCATCTTGCCGGCCTCGATCTTGGTCATGTCGAGGATGTCGTTGAGCAGGCTCAGCAGATTGTCGCCCGAATTGCGGATGATCGACAGATAGTCGCGCTGGTTCTGCTCGAGCCGGGTCGCGCCCAGCAGCTGGGCGGCGCCGAGGACGCCGTTCATCGGCGTGCGCAGCTCGTGCGAGATGACGCCGAGGAAGTTGGACTTGGCGTCGCTCGCGGCATTGGCCTTGTCGCGGGCGGCCTCGAGTTCCTCGATCAGATGGGCCTGGTGCTCCTGGAAGGCGCGGATGCGTTCCTCCCGCAGCATGGTCATCATGACCAGAACCACCAGACCGGATCCGGCCAGGGGAATGATGGCGAGGAAGGGCCAGAACAGCGGTCCGCCCCACATGCCGATCAGGATGACGGTGGCCGCCACGCCATAGGGAGAGGAGATCACCAGGGCCTGACGGGGCGAGGCGCGCAGCTGCGAAAACACCAGCACATAGCCGCAGACCAGAAGGGTGGCGGCGAGCGCGGGACCGAACGGGTGGCCGGAATACCAGGCGATCAGGGGCGCGGTCGCCCAGGCGGCGGTGGTCGCGGTGGCGACGGCCGGGAACACCAGGCCCCAGCCGGACCCGACCCGGTCGCTGATCCGCTTTTCCACGGCGCCCCGAAGGGCTCCGGCGGCGACCGTGCCTATGAACCACACGGCGGCGTTGGCGAAGCCGACGGTGGCCATCAGGCCCAGCGCCCAGGTGCCGATGATCAGGTAGCGAAGGTATTGGGTCTGCAGAATCGCGCGCAGGGCCTGGGCGGCCTCGCCGGCTCCGGGCTCGCCAGTAGTCGACTTGACGATGCCGTCGGATTCAACCATTGCGCCCAGCCCTCGTTTACCCCGACCGGGACGCTAGGGGGAACATTCTAAGACGAGGTGAACATGACGGCTCTGTCACGAATGACGTTCTCTGAACTTCAGGTGGTGTGAGTCGAAGCCTCGGCCGGGGTCAGGGCGCGGATCGACAGGGCGTGGACCGGCCCCGCCAGTTCGTCGCGCAGCAGGCCGTTGACCGTGCGCTGTCGCTGCACCCTCCCCTGCCCCTCAAAGGCCGAGGAGACCACGGTGACATTGAAGTGGCTTTCGCCGCCGGGGCGACCGTCCATGCCGCCTTCATGGTGGTGCCCGGCGTGCCGCGCGCTGTCGTCCTCGATCTCCAGCCGGTCCGGCAGGAGGCCCGCCGTCAGTTTTTCCCGGATAATCGTCGCAATCGGGCCTTCCGGCATGGGTGTGTCCTTGTTGGTGACCAATTCGACCCTACACTTGCACCGATGTCAGCCGAGTTCGAATACAAGCCGCGATTCAAGGATATGCGGATCAAGCCGCCGCGCCCCGAAGAGGAGGCGGCGGAGGCCGACGTCCTGCACCTCAAGCCCGGCGAGAAACGCTGCCAGTGGCCGGACTGCAGCAAGCCGGCGACGGCGCGCGCGCCCAAGTCGCGCGAGCGGCTGAACGACTTCTATGATTTCTGCCAGGGCCATGCGGGCGAGTACAACAAGGGCTGGAATTTCTACGCCGGCATGAGCGACGGCGAAGTCCGCGCGGCCAAGGAGAACGAGGCGATGACCGGCGGCCGCCCGACCTGGGAGATGAAGGCGGGCAAGAATTCGCGCGAGGCCGCCGCCTTCGCCGCCAAGATGGGCACGGCCAACACCAAGGGCGCGGGCAGTTGGCAGGACAGCTTCGGCCTGTTCGGCCGCCGCATGAAGGAACAGGTGGGGCCGGATGGCGAGGACGGCCTGCGGCTGGGCAAGCTGGAACGGGCGGCGCTGGCCGATCTGGATCTGAACGCCCGCACCCCGAAGGCGGCGATCAAGGCGCGCTATCACGAGATGCTGAAACGTTTCCATCCCGATCTGAACAAGGGGGATCGCGGCGCCGAGGCCAAGCTCCAGAACGTCATCAAGGCCTACAAGACGCTGAAAAAGGCGGGGCTGGCCTGACGTTCGCGCGAAATCTGTATTCCGCCGCCGATGCAACCAATGTTCGCCGAACCGGTTATGGCCTGCAGCAGCGCTTGGAGGCGCTAACCGCATGTTCGGCAATATCCAGCGACGCAACAACCGCAAACTCCGCCTCTCGAACTGGTTCGCCAGCGAACGGGACGGCGATATGCAAGCCTTCAACCTCGATGGCGTGGCGGCCGGGCTCAGCGTCTGGTTCGACGCCGTGAAGCGCGAACGCGCGACGCGTCGCGCGGCCCGCAGCGTCACCGGAACGGCCTGAGCACGACAACAACGCCGCACGCTCGCCATGGGTCTCGACCACCCGGTGAGGGTGCGGTAATCGCTCCGGCATGACCTCCCCGCTCGACGCCTCCCCCGACCCCCTCCTGACGCTCGAACCGCACCGCAAGGCGACGGTGCGCGAGATCTTCGGCGTAGACTCCGACATGGTGGTGCCGGTCTTCACCGAGCGCGACAGCCATGTGCCCGAGATCGACGACGCCTATCGCTTCGACCCGCAGACGACCGTCGCCATCTGCGCCGGCTTCAGTTTCGACCGCCGCGTCATGGTCCAGGGCTATCACGGCACCGGCAAGTCGACCCATATCGAACAGGTCGCCGCCCGCCTCAACTGGCCCATGGTGCGGGTCAACCTCGACGCCCATGTCAGCCGGATCGACCTGGTCGGCAAGGACGCCATCGTCCTCAAGGACGGCAAACAGGTCACCGAATTCCGCGAGGGCATGCTGCCCTGGGCCATCCAGCGCCCGGTCGCCCTGTGTTTCGACGAATACGACGCCGGCCGTCCCGATGTGATGTTCGTCATCCAGCGCGTGCTCGAGGCCCAGGGTCGCCTGACCCTGCTGGACCAGAACCGCGTCATCCGGCCGAACAAATGGTTCCGCCTGTTCGCCACCACCAACACCATCGGCCTGGGCGACACCTCGGGCCTGTACCACGGCACCCAGCAGATCAATCAGGGCCAGATGGACCGCTGGAGCATCGTCACCACGCTCAACTACCTCGACCACGACGTCGAGGCCGAGATCGTCGCCGCCAAGGTCCCCGACTGGCAGGACGCCGAGGGCCGCCGCAAGATCGCCGCCATGGTCCGCGTCGCCGACATGACCCGCAACGCTTTCATGAACGGCGACATCTCCACGGTTATGAGCCCGCGCACGGTGATCACCTGGGCCCAGAACGCGATCATCTTCGGCGGCGACGTCGGGATGGCCTTCCGGCTGACGTTCCTGAACAAATGCGACGAACTGGAGCGCCCGACGATCGCGGAATTCTACCAGCGGGCGTTCGGCGAGGACCTGCCGGAGGCGGCGACGCGGGTGAAGGTGGGTTAGGCCAAGGCCCCATTCCGCCAGGCCCCCGCCGCCATCCCGCGCGCCGTCTCCCGCACCCCTTCCGGCCAGGCCTCCGTCGCCGCGTCGAACGCCGTCCAGTCCCCCGCGAACAGCATCCGCGTCGCCTCTTCATAGCCGGGCAGGTCGCCGGCGATCGCGGTCATGAACCGGTAGGTCGCCTCCTTCGCCCGACGCGCCCGGTCCGGACCCTCGGCCTCGCGCAGCGCGCCCTCGACCAGCTTGCGCAGCGCCACCGACGCCCCGCCCGGCTGGCCGGCCAGCCAGTCCCAGTGGCGCGGCAGCAGGGTGACCTCGCGCGCGGTGACGCCCAGCTTCGGGCGGCCGGGTCCCCGCTTCTCCGCCTCGGGCGCCGGGGTCAGCCGGGCCAGGACGGCGGCCAGGTCACCACGCAGGTCCAGATCGACCACCCGGCCGTCGGCGGCGTCGAAGGTCAGGACCGCCTCCCCCGCATCCGTCGCCGTCATGACCGCCGCCACGACCTCGGCGGCCGGGCCGCGGGCCAGCAGGCGGTGACCGGCGAAGGCGAACAGGGGGCGATCGGCGGGGACGGACATGGGAGGCTCCTCGGTGCAGGCGGCGGGATTTATCCGGATTAAATGATCGCGTCAATATTACCCGGACGTATTTATCGTCAGGTGTGACCCGCAGCGTGGAAACAACCGCCCCGGACCCCTTGTCGCAGGAACCCCCGTCCCCGACATGCGCTTCCGTTGCAGGCCTCTCCGCCCTCCCCCATCAAAGGATTTCCCATGACCGACCAACGTATCGAAGGCGCCGCCACCGAGCTGGAAGGCAATGTCCAGAACGGCCTCGGCCGCCTGTCCGGCGACTCGAAACTGCAGCTCGACGGCAAGCTCAACGAGGTGAAGGGCAAGGCGCTGGACGCCTATGGCCGCGTCATCGACGGCCTCGACGGCCTCGTTGAAAAGGCCCCGGCCCAGTATCAGGACCGGGCCCGTCAGGGTCTCGACTTCGCCCGCCGCAAGCCGCTGCTGACCACCGGCATCGTCGCCGGCCTGGCCGTGCTGCTCAGCGGCCTCGGCCGCCGCCGCTAGGGTCGGCTCAGAATCCCCAGAACACCGAGGCGACGAGGGCGTTGTCCTCGGTGTCGCTGTCGACCCAGTCGATGCCGAGGGTGAAAGGCCCCAGCGGCGCCTGAAGCCCAACCAGCCAGTCAGTCTTGCCGTCCGGAGCGAAGCCGCCGTCCTCGTGGCCGATCCGGGCGTGCAGACTCACCGGCCAGGAGTCCGGCGCATAGTCAGCGCGGGTCCACACCCAGGTGTTGGCCGCGTCGCCGGTTCCCGTTTGTGAGGGGGCCCAGACCACGCCGCTGCTGAAGGTCGCGGCGCCGAAGGTCCGGCCGATCTGAACGGGGAATTCGACATAGTTCACGTCGTCGCCGTCCGGATAGACATTCGCCCAGACGCCGAGATCGATATCGAAGCCGGCCGTCGAGCCGGCCCAGCCGGCGTAGAGGGTGACCTCGATGGTTGCGCCGTCGCCATCCGGCCCCATCCCGTACTCTTCGATGCCGGAAGCCCACAATCCCGCATATCCGCCCGAGGCGTGCGACAGGGTCGCTTCGCCCTGGACGACGGCGTCCCCGGCGGAAAGCGTATAGCCCCGGTCACGGTAATCGGAGACGACGCCGACGCGCCCGTCGACCGACCACGCCGCGGCTTCCTGCGCGGACGCCATCGTCGGAGCGCCGCAAGCGCAGAGGACCGCCAAGCATGCGGCGACTGCTCGATTGTTCATGTCCAAACCCCTTCGCCTTGGCAGACATCATGGCCCAAGCAGCGAAATCTTCCGTGTAAGGACAGGCTTAATAGAAGATAACCCTGTTCGGTCACCAAGCCTTATTGCGCGCCATGGCAACACTGACCGGATGTCGGGGGATGCCAACACAGGGCGCAAGGATTTGGGGCGGATCATTGCGATCTCCCTCCTCGCCCTGACGCTCATCCTCGCCGGAGCGGTCGGCCTGATGGCCTACGCGGCCGTGGGCATCGATCGCGTCCAGGCGGAGAAGGAGCGCGAACTGGCCCAGGTCCGGCTCAACCGGACTCTCGAGGGGCTGGTCGAGGACATCAACTCGTCCGCCATCTGGAACGACTCGGTCATCACCCTGGCGGCCAACCCGGATCTTGAGTGGCTGCAGATCAATTTCGGCGACTACTATGCCGACTACATGAACCACGCCGTGACCCTGGTCTACGATCGGCACGGTGACCTGATCCTGACATCGCGCGACAGCGAACCCGTGAACGCGGCCAGCGAACAGGCCTTCATCGACGCCGTTGCGCCGCTCGTGACCGCGGTGCGGCTTGAAGCGGCGGCCAAACACGACCGGCCGAGGACGGGCTTCGACGCGGCGGTCAACCGCACGGCCATGGTCCGCGCCGGAGCTGACATCTATCTGGTCGGCTTCGGCACCGTGGTGCCCGAGGACGGGACGCAACCGCGGCTGGACAACGACCCGGTCATCGTCTCCGCCAAGCCGATCTCCGGGTTCCTGACGGCCCTCGAAAAGGATCTGGCGATCCAGGACCCCCGCGTGGGTCCGCCCGGCGCGACGCGGGAGGGTCAGGGCTATGTCGTGCTGGAAGGCCCGGGCGGTTCCGTCCTCGGGCAGGTTCGCTGGACGCCGGACCGACCGGGTTTCTCGGTGCTCACGGAGGCGGCGCCCGCGATGGCAGGACTGATCCTCTTCCTGGTCGCCGCCGCCGTGGCCCTCTTCCTGCGCGTCCGAGGCGTGGTGCGGCGGTTGGAACAGAACGAACTGGAGCTGACCGAGGCCCGCGACCGCGCCGAAATCGCCAACGTCGCCAAGTCGCGCTTCCTGTCGAACGTGAGCCATGAACTGCGCACGCCGCTGAACGGCGTCATCGGCATGGCGGAAATTATGGCGGTGGACGAGCTGAGCCCGCTCCAGCAGGACCGGCTCGATCTGCTGCGGGAATCCAGCAACAGTCTCTTGCGCCTGATTGAACGCCTGCTGCAGGTCACCCGACTGGAGCGTCGGGAGGTGCTCGTCGACCGCGTCGTGTTCGATCCGACCCTCATGACCGGAAAAATCGTCGATCACTATCGTACGGCCGCCCGGACCAAGGGCCTGGAACTGGCGATGGACGGCGCCGATACCGGGCTCCGCCTTGGAGACGAACTGCACGTCCAGCAGGTGCTGGACTTCCTGATCGACAACGCCATCACCTACACGGATCACGGACGGATCAGCATTTCGGTCGGGCCCCGCGACGGGGCGGTCCGCTTCACCGTCGCGGACACGGGTATGGGCATTGCGCCGGACCTGATGCCGCGCCTGTTCGACGTCTTTGTGCAAGCCGATGACTCGATCACGCGCCGGTTCGAAGGCGCCGGCCTTGGCCTGTCGATCTGCCGCAACCTCGTCGAGGCGATGGGTGGCCGGGTCTCCGTCGACAGCGAGCTGGGGCGCGGCTCAACCTTCACAGTCGACCTGCCCCTGCCCCCGGTCCCCGACGTCGCTATGGAAGCCCTGGCGGCCTGAAGCCCCGCGGGCGACGCCTTCTCAGTCGGCCGCCTGGGCCTCGACCGCCTTGGTCTGCGCCGCATTCGGCCCGGCCACGTCAAAGGCGATCTTGCCGTCCTTCAGCGTCACCTTCACATGGCCGCCGCGCGTCAGCCGTCCGAACAGGATGTCGTCGGCCAGCGGCTTCTTGATGTGTTCCTGGATGGTCCGGGCCAGCGGGCGCGCGCCATACAGTTCGTCGAAGCCGTTCTTGGCCAGCCAGTCGGCCGCCTCGTCGGTCAGCTCGATGGTGATGTTCCGGTCCGCCAGCTGGGCTTCCAGCTGGATGATGAATTTGCTCACCACCGACTTGATGGTCTCCGAATCCAGCGCCTTGAAGGCGACGATGGCGTCGAGGCGGTTGCGGAACTCCGGCGCGAACAGGCGCTGGATGGCCTTGTCGTCCTCGCCCTCGACCTTGCCCCGGCCGAAGCCGATGGAGGCGCGGGCGTTGTCGGCGGCCCCGGCGTTGGTGGTCATGATCAGGATGGTGTTCCGGAAATCGACCTTCTTGCCGACCGCGTCGGTCAGCATACCGTTGTCCATCACCTGCAGCAGGATGTTGTAGACGTCGGGGTGGGCCTTTTCGATCTCGTCCAGCAGGACCACGGCGTGCGGATGCTGGTCGACGGCGTCGGTCAGCAGGCCGCCCTGGTCATGGCCGACATAGCCCGGAGGCGCGCCGATCAGGCGGCTGACGGTGTGCCGCTCCATATATTCCGACATGTCGAAGCGCAGCATCTCGATGCCGAGGGTGGAGGCCAGCTGTTTGGCCACCTCGGTCTTGCCCACGCCGGTCGGGCCGCTGAACAGGAAGGCGCCGATCGGCTTGCTGGGATCGCGCAGGCCCGCGCGGGCCAGTTTCATGGCCGCGGAGACCTGTTCGATGGCCGCCGACTGGCCGAAGACGACCCGGTTCAGGTCGGCGTCCAGCTGGCGCAGGCCCTCGGTGTCGGACTTGGACACCGACTTGGCGGGGATGCGGGCCATGCGGGCGATGACGACCTCGACCTCCTTCTGGCCGATGACCTTCTTCCGCTTGGATTCCGGCAGCAGCATCTGGCTGGCGCCGGCCTCGTCGATGACGTCGATCGCCTTGTCCGGCAGTTTGCGGTCGGTCATGTAGCGCGCCGACAGCTCGACCGCCGTGCGCAGGGCCGCGTCCGTGTAGCGCAGCTTGTGGTGGCTCTCGTAGGAGGTCTTCAGCCCCTTGAGGATCTTGATCGTGTCCTCGACCGTCGGCTCATTGACGTCGATCTTCTGGAAGCGGCGGGCCAGGGCCCGGTCCTTCTCGAAATGCTGGCGGTATTCCTTGTAGGTGGTCGAGCCCATGCAGCGCAGGCTGCCCGAGGCCAGGGCCGGCTTCAGCAGGTTGGAGGCGTCCATGGCCCCGCCCGAGGTGGCGCCGGCGCCGATCACCGTATGGATCTCGTCGATGAACAGGATGGCGTTGTCGTGCGTCTCCAGCTCCTTGACGACCTGTTTCAGCCGCTCCTCGAAATCGCCGCGATAGCGGGTGCCGGCCAGCAGCGCGCCCATGTCGAGGCTGTAGATGGTGGCGCCTTCCAGCACCTCCGGGACCTCGTGGTTGACGATCTTGCGGGCCAGGCCCTCGGCGATGGCGGTCTTGCCGACGCCGGGGTCGCCGACCAGCAGGGGATTGTTCTTGGTCCGGCGGCACAGGATCTGGATGGCCCGCTCGACCTCGGCGTGACGGCCGATCAGGGGGTCGATCTTGCCGTTGCGAGACTTCTCGTTGAGGTCGACGCAATAGGCTTCCAGCGCCTCCCCGCCGGTCTTGGCGGCGGCGGCGTCCTCGGCGTCCTCGGGGCTGCCGGCGGATTTCACCGGACGGGTCTCGCCCGAGCCGCCGGCCTTCTTGGCGATGCCGTGAGCGATGTAGTTGACCGCATCATAGCGGGTCATGTCCTGCTCCTGCAGGAAGTAGGCGGCGTGGCTCTCGCGCTCGCTGAAGATGGCGACCAGCACGTTCGCGCCCGAGACCTCCTCGCGGCCGGAGCTCTGGACATGAATGACGGCGCGCTGGATCACGCGCTGGAAGCCGGCCGTGGGCTTGGCGTCCTCGCCGTCGCTGGTGGCCAGCGCCGCCAGATCCGTGTCGACATACAGGGTCAGCGCGGTCTTCAGCGCGACCAGGTCGACATTGCAGGCGGTCATCACATTGGCGGCGTCCGGGTCATCGACCAGGGCCAGCAGCAGGTGTTCAAGGGTGGCGTACTCGTGCCGGCGCTCGTTCGCATAGTGAACGGCGCGGTGCAGGGTCTCTTCGAGAGGACGCGAAAATGAGGGCATGGGTAGGTTCCTCTCAGTCCTTTTCCATCGTGCATTGCAGCGGGTGCTGGTGACGGCGCGCCGTCTCGATCACCTGGGCGACCTTGGTTTCGGCCACCTCATAGGTGAAGACGCCGCACACCCCGACGCCATGCTGGTGCACATGCAGCATGATGCGGGTGGCCGCCTCGCGGTCCTTCTGGAAGAACCGCTCCAGCACATAGATGACGAATTCCATCGGGGTGTAGTCGTCATTCAGGATCAGCACCCGGTACAGCGAGGGCTTCTGAAGCTTCGGCTTGGTCTCGGTGACCGTGGCGGCCCCGAGACCTCCACCCTGTTGTTCACCTGGCCTGCGGGACGGCGGCATTCGTAATCCATCTGGGGAAGTGTCGAGAGCTCAGATAGGGAATGATGGCCTGATTTGTAGAGGCGGCAAGTCACAGGTTTGAGCGGCCACGTCATTCGTCCGCGTTTTCGGGGCAGAACGAATTGAAAAGGCCCTCCGGATTTCTCCGGAGGGCCTCATCGATACGCTTAACTGAACCGTGGGTCGCCTTAGCGGGCGGCCTGGAACTTCTCGACCGAGGCGGTGACGCGCTCGTTGATGGGCTTGAAGCTGTCCTTGACCGAGGCGGTCAGGACATCCGTGGCGCGAGTGACTTCAGCCAGATAGGCTTCGGTCGCCGACTTGGCCCAGGTCGTCTGCAGCTCGAGCAGCTCCTGGATCGAACGGGCCTGCGACATCGACTGGGCGGCGGCGACGCCATCTTCCCAGGACTTCTTGGTGAAAGCGACCGACTGGGCCGACAGGGTCTCGACGCCCTTCTGGGCGGCGGCGGCCGAGGCGACCATGGCTTCCAGGTTCTGCTTGGACTGGACGTTCAGCTCGGTCAGGCCGGCGGCCGACTTGTCGGCGACTTCGCGCAGCGCCTTGGCGCCGGCGGCCTGGGCCTGCTCGGCATTGGCCTGGAACGTGGCCTGGGCCTTCTCGGCGTTCGCCTTGACGGTGTTGGCGGCGGTTTCGACGGTCTTCTTGACGGTGTCGGCGGTGGTGTCAGCCATGATGATCTCCAGTGTCGTTCGCGGCCGGGGGACCGCCTGTGATGGGTTCCGCGAGGAGCCAGTCCATCGCGACAGACCGCTATATGGTGCAAGTGCGAACAGAGGTCAAGGAAAAATGGTGCGATGCACAAAAGTTCACAAAATCGTTGACGGGTTGTTTACCCTCACGAAACCGGAATGACGCATGTTAGCCTTTCGTCAGCGTCGCGTGGTGGGGCCGCCGTCGCGCTAATGTCTTGTGAGGCCTGATCTTTGTCGCTTTCCGCCATGATCCGCCGCGGGTTCCTGTCGCTGCTGCTAGCCGTCGCTGTGACGATGACGCCGACGCGCGCGCCGCTCGCCCAGTCAAATGACAACGCCCGCTACGCCGCCATCGTCGTCGACGCCGAGTCGGGCGAGGTGCTGTTCGCCCGCCACGCCGACAGCCGCCGCTACCCGGCCTCCATCACCAAGGTCATGACCCTGTATCTGGCCTTCGAGGCGCTGTCCGAGGGCCGGATCAAGCTGGATGACGTCATCACCGTCTCGCCCCGCGCCGCCAGCCAGCCGCCGTCGAAACTGGGGCTCGCGGCCGGTCAGACCATCACCGTGGACGACGCCATGCGCGCCACCGCCGTGCGCAGCGCCAACGACATGGCCATGGCGCTGGCCGAACACATCGGCGGTTCGCAGGAGCGGTTCGCCGCCCAGATGACCCTGAAGGCCCGGGAGCTGGGCATGACCCAGACCCGCTACGTCAATCCGAACGGCCTGCCTGACGCCCGCCAACTGACGTCCGCCCGCGACCTGGCCATCCTGGCCCGGGCCGTGATGCGCGATTATCCGCAGTACTACCGGTATTTCGGCCAGCACGACTGGGTCTACAACGGGCGCGAATATCGCAACACCAACGGTCTGCTGCGCGGCGGCGCCGGCTATGACGGGATGAAGACCGGCTTCACCAACGCCTCCGGGTACAATCTGGCGGCCTCGGCGGTGCGCGACGGCCGCCGTCTCATCACCATCGTGCTGGGCGGACGTTCGACCGCGACCCGCAACGCCCACGTCGCGGAGCTGATGGACACCGGCTTCGAGGTCGAGCGCGCCCGCGCCCGCGGCGAGTCCATCCAGGTGGCCCAGACCTTCTTCGAGGCCCGCGGCTTCGGCATCGGCCCGGACAACAACGGGCCGATCGAATACGCGTCCGTGACCGACAGCGAGGACGGCGAGAGCGGGAGCGGCTCCAGCGCCCCGCCGCCCGCCGGCGTCACCTACGCGTCCCTGGCCGCCAGCCCGCCCGCGCCCGCCCGCGTCACGCCGGCCCCGTCAGAGCGCGCCGCTCCGACGGAACGCCCCGCCGATGTGACCGCCATCCTCAACGGCGGCGCTTCGGTCGCCAGCCCGCCCCGCCCCCGGCCGCCAGCCACGCGGGAGCCCGCGCGACAGCCCGCCGGACGCTGGTCGGTCCAGGTCGGGGCCTTCCGCGACGAGACCGTCGCCCGCGACTGGCTGACCGAGGTCAACCGCCGCTTCCGCGCCCAGTTCACCGCCGCGGAACGGACCGTCCAGAACGCCAGCGGCTGGTACCGTTCGCGCTTCACCGGCATGACCGAACAGGGCGCACAGGCCGCCTGCGCCGCCCTGGCGGAGCGCCGGGTCACCTGCATGGTCGTCCGGCCGGAATAGGCCGGGCCGTCCGGGCTGGACCCCGACGCCCTTTTCCCCTATACGCGCCGCCTTTCCAGGACTTCGGTCCCGGTCGCGGAACTCCAAAGGGTTCGGGAAGTCATCCCGGCCGCCGCATCGGGATCCATCGTGGGAGAGGACTTACCCGGTCCCCTCGCGCCGACGTCCTACAAGGGAGAATACCGCATGGCTCTTTACGAGCACACGGTCATGTCGCGCCAGGATATCAGCGCGCAACAGGCCGAAGCGCTGAACGACACCATCAAGGGCTTGATCGAACAAGGCGGCGGCACCGTCGCCAAGATCGAGTACTGGGGTCTGCGCAACCTGACCTATCGGGTCAAGAAGAACCGCAAGGCGCACTATTCGCTGCTCGCCGTCGACTGCCCGCCCGCCGCCATGGCCGAGGTCGAGCGTCAGCTGTCGATCAACGAGGACGTGCTTCGCTGGCTGACCGTCCGCGTCGAGGAACTCGACCTGGAACTGTCGCCCCTGCTGGCCCGCCGCGAACGCGAGCGCGAACGTGAGCGTGAGCGCACGCCCCGCGACGACGCCGCCGCCGAAGCCACCGCTTAAGGAACCCGGAACATGACCGATACCACCGCTCCGTCGCCGGGCGCACCGGCCGGCTCCGGCGCCGCCGGACGTCGTCCCTTCTATCGTCGCCGCAAGGTTTGCCCGTTCACGGGCGAAGGCGCGCCGAAGATCGACTACAAGGACGTCAAACTGCTGCAACGCTACATCAGCGAGCGCGGCAAGATCGTCCCGTCGCGCATCACTGCTGTTTCCCAGATCAAGCAACGCGAACTGGCCAAGGCCATCAAGCGCGCCCGTTATCTGGCCCTCCTGCCTTACGTGGTGAAATAAGATGAAGGTCGTTCTGCTTGAGCGCGTCGATAATCTCGGCGCCATCGGCGACGTCGTGTCCGTCAAGGACGGCTTCGCCCGCAACTTCCTTCTGCCGCGCGACAAGGCCCGTCGGGCCACGTCGGCGAACCTGAAGGCCTTCGAACTCGACCGCGCCGCCATCGAGGCCCGCAACGAGAAGAACAAGGCCGACGCCGGTTCGATCGGCTCCAAGATCGACGGCCAGACCTATGTCATGATCCGGCAAGCCGGTGAGACGGGTCAGCTGTACGGTTCGGTCGCGGCGCGCGACATCGTCGAGGCCGTCACGGCCGAAGGCGGCAAGGTCGAGCGCAGCCAGATCGTGCTCAACACCCCGATCAAGACGCTTGGCGTCCACGAAGTGCTGGTTCGCCTGCACGCCGAGGTCTCGGCCACCGTCAAGATCAACATCGCCCGTTCGGCCGACGAAGCCGAACGTCAGGCGAAGGGCGAGGACGTGATCAAGGCCGCCTACGACGAGGACCGCGAACTGGCCCTCGAGCAGGCCAAGGACATGGTCGCCGGCGGCGCCGGCCAGCAGGACGGCCTCGGTTCGGAAGCCTGAACCGAAGCCTTCTGATAACAAGTCAGTGATCGGGCGCGTCCAGTCGGGCGCGCCCTTTCTCTTGGCCGCCATACCGCCGCAAAGTCACGGTCAAGCTCGGCGGTCCGGGGAGATTGGCCATGATGAAGAAGATCGCACTCGCCCTCATGGCCGCCTGTCTGATGGCCGGCTCCGCCGCCGCCCAGGCCGGCATGACGCTGGATGACTTCGTGAGCCGCGCCAACCGCATCCCGCTGAACGCGACCGCCATGCTGCGTCCCGACGCCCACCGGCTGAAGGGCGAGGCCGAGCGCGCCTTCCGGACCGTGGGAACCGAAATTCAGACCGCGCGCACCGCGGGGCGCACGCCGCCCGCCTGTCCGCCGGAGCGGATCAATCTGGATGTGCGACAGCTGCTGGCGTTCCTCAATGGAATCCCGGAGGCCCGGCGCGAGCGGATGACCGTCACCGACGGCATCCGGGCGTGGATGCGTTCCCGGTATCCCTGCGCGGCCGGTTAACTGATCCGGCTACGGAATTCCGGAAGGTCCACAGCGGCCCGGAATCGCTCCCCATGAAGCCTGCGACCGACACTGTCGCAGGCCGCGCGCATGGGTAAGACATGACCGCAATGAACGCTTTCGCTCCCGTCCAATTCCCGTCGCCGATGGACTCCGGCTCCATCCCGTCGATGCCGCACAACCTCGAGGCCGAACAGGCCCTTCTGGGTTCGCTGATGTTCGACAACGCCGTGTTCGAGCGGCTGTCCGACCGCCTGCGCGGAACCCATTTCCACGAGCCCTTCCACCAACGGCTCTACGACGCGATCGAGGACCACATCCGCCAGGGCATGCTGGCCGAGCCGACCATTCTGATGGAGCGGTTCAAGCTGGATCCGGCGTTCCAGGAGTTCGGCGGTCTGCGCTACCTCGCCGATCTGGTTGACCGCGCGCCGCCGGCGGCCAACGCCCCCGACTACGCCCGGGTGGTCTATGACCTGGCCCTGCGCCGCGACCTGATCCGCATCGGCGGCGAGATCGTGCGCGAGGCGCCCCAGCCCGAAACCGCCGCCATCGACCAGATCGAACAGGCGGAGCAGCAACTCTACACCCTGGCGGAAACCGGCAAGCCGTCGTCGGGTTTCGTCAGCTTCTCCAGCGCCCTCAGCGGCGCCGTGCAGATGGCGGCCGAGGCCTATCAGCGTGACGGCAAACTGGCCGGTCTGGCCACCCATCTGGACGATCTGGACTCCAAGCTCGGCGGCCTGCACCCCTCCGACCTGCTGATCCTCGCCGGCCGCCCGTCGATGGGCAAGACGGCGCTGGCGACCAACATCGCCTTCAACGTCGCCCGCAACTACCGCTGGGAGCCCACGCCCGAGGGCCGCAAGACCGTCAACGGCGGCGTTGTGGCCTTCTATTCCCTGGAAATGAGCGCCGAACAGCTGGCCATGCGTATCCTGGCCGACGCCTCGGGCGTGTCGTCCGACAAGCTGCGCAAGGGCGAGATCGACGCCGCCGACTTCGGCCGCATCCGCGAGGCCGCCGTCGAGATCGGCGAGAGCCCCCTGTTCATCGACGCCACCGGCGGCCTGTCCATTTCCAAGCTCGCCGCCCGCGCCCGCCGGCTGAAGCGGCAGGAGCACGGCCTCGACCTGATCATCGTCGACTATCTGCAGCTGATCACCACCGGCGAGAACAGCCAGAAGAACCGGGTGCAGGAGGTGTCCGAGATCACCGGCGCCCTCAAGGCCCTGGCCAAGGAGCTCAGCGTGCCGATCCTGGCCCTGTCGCAGCTGTCGCGTCAGGTCGAGCAGCGCGAGGACAAGCGGCCGCAGCTGTCCGACCTGCGGGAATCGGGCTCGATCGAGCAGGACGCCGACTGCGTCATGTTCGTCTATCGCGAGAGCTACTACCTCGGCCGCGCCGAGCCGCGGGAAGGCTCGCCCGAACACCTGCAATGGCAGGAGGACATGGACCGTCTGGAGCACCAGGCCGAGGTCGTCATCGGCAAACAACGTCACGGCCCGATCGGCATCATCAAGCTGAGCTTCGACGCCAACACGACCAAGTTCGGCAACCTGGCCCAGGGGCAGAGGTACGATAATTTCGGGGACTAGGTTCCTCCCCCATCGGGGGAGGAATGATCGTCACCGCATCTCCACGCGCCGCGCGCCCGCCGGGATCGCCAGCTCAGAGCCGTTCCACGCCGCCGCCCGTCCGTCGATCCGCACCCGCGCCGGCGGCGTCTCTCCGGTCGGCCAACGGATGACGAAGCCGCCCGGCGGCGCGACCTGGCCGTCCAGCGTCAGCACGAAGCCGCCGCCGGTCTCACGCAGATTGTAGGTGAGCGGCCCCCAGGCCGTGCGCACGCCCGTGACGCCGACTCCCTCGCCCTCCAGCCACGCCGTCGGAATCCCCGCCGCCAGCACCAGGGCGTGGTCGCGGTCACGCTCATAGACCAGCAGGTCCAGGGTCGAGCGGATGTAGTCCGAGCTGATCCAGGCATGCGGCATGTCGCCGATGAAGCGCGGCTCGCGCTCGTGGCGACCGACCACCTCGGCCCAGCCGTTCCAGGCGCGGGGCCGCATGTCGGCGAAATAGAAGTCCAGCGCCTGCAGCGCCTCGTCGCGCCGCCCCAGCCGCACCAGCGCCCCGACGTTGCGGAGCTCATAGGGGGTGTAGTCCACCCACGCCTGGCGGTTCTCCAGCCGGCTGGTGAAATTCTCCCACCATTTGTCGAAGGTCCGGTTCAAAAGGTCGTGCGGCAGGTCGTCGATCAGGCCGCCGGGCGACAGGCCGATGGTGGTCGAGGTGGCGTCGAAATCGCCGCGGTCGGCGGCGCCGGCGATCCAGTCGATGCCGTGGACCCGCGCCGTTCCCTCGATGGAGGCCATGACGTCGGCCTTGAAACCGGCCTCCGACGCGCGGATCCGGGCGGCGGCGTCCGCCTCGCCCAGCACGTCGGCGATGAGGGCGGCGTCGCGATAGCCCAGCAGGCCCCAGAAGTCGTCCCAGTAGGAATAGGCGACCTTGTCGGAATAGCCCTCGTGGCTGATCGTCGGCGGCAGCAGGCCGTACAGGTGGCGCGTCTCCGCCGTCTGGTATTCCGCCGTCCGCGTTTCGGCGCGCAGTTCGTCCATATAGCGGATCGCCCCCTGCACCTGCGGCCAGACCTCCCGCAGCAGAGCCGCGTCGCGGGTGTGCCGGTACGTCTCGGCGGCGAGGAAGACGAACTCGCCGTGGCTGTCGTTCTCGGGCACCGGATCGGCCCCGCGGAAGTCGACGCAGCAGGGCACCTTGCCGTTGTCGAACACATAGGGGGCGTACCAGCGCAGATAGTCGGCCGACAGCCCGGCGTGGCCCAGCCGGTTCAGCCCCTCGGCCATCATGGCCCCGTCGCGGATCCAGCTGCGGTTATAGGAGCGCGTGCCCGGCTGCAGGATCGGCCCCTGCCGCGACATCAGCATATGGGCCAGCGAGGCGCGCATGACGTCCTCGATCCGCTGCGCCCCGGGGGGCAGGGTCAGGTCGAACCGGTCGAGTTTTTCGCGCCAATCGGCGGCGACGCGGGCCCGGGCGCCGTCCAGGACGTCGGCGACATCCGCCACCGGTCCGACGTCGGCGGTCGGCCCGGCCAGCCGGGCGACGAAGCCCAGGGTCCGGCTCTCGCCGGGCTGCAGGACCACATCATACAGCAGCGCCCCGGCCATCAGCGCGCCGGCGTCCGACTCCACATGGCGCGCGTCGGGCTCGCGCCGATGACGGGCGTCGGCCAGCAGGCTCTGCGGATCGGCGCCGCCCTGGAATCGGTTGAGGGCCACCCCGTCCGGCGCCGCCAGGCTGCTGATGCGGATGGCGTCGTTCAGCACCAGCGTCGAGCCGTTCCAGTCGATCTGTTCGATCGGCCCGTGGCCTCCGGGAATGGCCAGGAACTGCGACGGCCCGTTGACCTGCATCGGCCGCGCCATCAGGGCCAGGGTCAGGCTCCGCGGCCGGTTCGAGGTGTTGGTCAGCACATACTGGCCGTACAGCTGCGACTGCTCCGGCGTTCCCTCGGCGAAGGCGGTGACCGCCAGGGTCCAGTCATCGAAGGTCCAGGTGACCGTCGGGATCGGCAGGTCGTCGTCCTGCAGCGACTGACTGACATTGACGTCCGCCCAGGTCGCCAGCCGCCCGTTGTCCAGCACGAAGGGCTCGATCGACGGCCCGCCGCGGCGCAGCTCGATCGCCCCGTCCTCGCCGATCAGTCCGCTCTCGCCGCCGCCGTCGACCCCGACCAGGGTCCAGTAGGGTTGTTCGCCGACGAAGCCGCGCGGATACAGGCCGCGCCGGCTCTCTTCCGCCACCGCCCTCAAAAAAGTGGTCGGCGTCTCGCCGAACGACAGCGGCTCGATCTCGACGCTGTTCAGGGCATAGGCCGTGGGCGCCGGGTCCTCGCCGACGGCGGACGTGGGCTGGTGCATATCCAGCCGAAGCCACCGGGCCGAGGCCTCCGGCGTGCGCAGCCAGTCGACGCCGCCGTCGCCGGCCTCGACCGCGGCCAGATCGCGCCATGTCTCGCCGTCAGACGACGCCCGCAGCCGATAGGCCGAGGCGGCCGCCCGCGGGGCCCAGCGCAGGGTGACCCCGCCGAACTCGCGTTCATAGCCCAGGTCCAGCGTCAGGCTCTGCGCGCCCAGCCCCGACGAACGCCAGGCGGTCGCCGGATCGTCGTCTACCGCCCGGCTGGCGAGGTTGAGCCCCGCCTCGCTGGTTGCGCTGGCGACCGGTCGCGGCGCGACCGGGGGCTCGGGCGGCAGTTCGCGCAGCTCCAGCTGATCGACCTCGATCCAGCCGGCGCCGCCCTCGCCCGCCGTGACCACGAACTCGATGCGCTCGGCGCCGCGGAAGGCATGGTCCGGGTTCGGCCCCCAGGCGCGGACGATCTGGCGCCGCTTGATCGTGTAGCGGGTCCAGTCGGCGTTGGCCTGGAAGCCTCGAACCTGGCGCCAGTGGACGTTGTCGCCCGAGGCGTCGACGAATTTGATCTCCAGCGTATTGGGCTGCATCTCGCCGCGCAGCCAGAAACTGATCTCATAGTTGTCGGGCACGTCCAGATCGATCGCCCGCGCCGCGAAGGCGTAGCCGGACCGACCATTGAAATCATAGGTCAGCCGCATGGCCCGGCCCTCGCGGCCGTCGACCGCAGAAATGGTCGAGGAGACGTCGGTCGAGGCGTCGGCGGTCCAGGGCGTCAGGGTCTCAAACGGGTCGAGGACGCGGGCAGTCTGGGCCGCGGCGGGGGTGGCCAGCGACAGCGTGGCGATCGCGCCAATCGTTGCGATGATTCTCGACAGCATAACAATACTCCGCTCATCCCGGCGAAAGCCGGGACCCAGTGCTTTGGGCGTACCGGTCAGGCCGGCGTCGCACCGCGATTGATCCCGCGCACTCTGCCCCAAGAAAGAACTGGGTCCCGGCTTTCGCCGGGATGAGCGGGGAGGTGTTTAACCCTTGACGCTCCCGGCCAGCATGCCGCGGATGTAGTAGCGCTGCAGGGCGAGGAAGAGGATCAGCACCGGGGCCACGGTGATGACGGCGCCGGCCATCATCATCTCGACGTCCTGCACATGCTCCCGCGCCAGCGCCGCCAGCGCCACGGGCAGGGTGTAGTTGGACTGGTCCGTCAGGATGATCAGGGGCCACAGGAAGTCGTTCCAGCTGCCGAGGAAGACGAACAGAGCCAGGGTGACGATGATCGGCTGCAACGTCGGCAGGACGATGCGGCGGAAGATCTGCCCCTCCGAGGCGCCGTCGATGCGCGCGGCTTCCAGCATCTCGTCCGGTATGGACAGCGAATACTGACGCACCAGGAACAGGCCGAAGATCGAGGCCAGCCACGGCACCAGCGCCCCCGCATAGGTGTTCACCAGCCCCATGTGCTTCAGCATCAGGAACAGCGGCAGGGTGCCGATCTGGGCCGGCACCACCAGCGCCGCGACCAGCAACTTGAACACCCGGTCCCGACCCTTGAACCTCAGCTTGGCGAAGGCGTAGCCGGCCGGCACGGTGAAGGCGAGCGCCAGTCCGGTGGCCAGCGAGGCCAGGGCGAAGCTGTTCCAGAGGTAGCGGCCCATCCCCTGCCTCACGAACAGGTCACGGTAGTGATCCAGCGTCCAGGTCTCGGGCAGCAGCGGCGGCGGGAAGGTGGCGGCCTCGCCGGTCGACATGAAGCTGACCGAGACCATCCAGGCCAGCGGGAACATCACGACCAGGGCGATCAGCGCCACGGCGAGGTTGAGCAGGACGGCCTTGAGGGTCCGGGCCTTCATTCGTAGGCCCCCATCCGTTTGGCCACGGCCAGCTGCACAAGCGTGACCGCCAGAATGCACAGGAACAGGATGAAGGCGACGGCGCTGGCGGAGCCGAGATTCCACCATTTGAAGCCCTCTTCGTACATGAAGTAGAGCACGGTCACCGTCGACTGGGCCGGCCCGCCCTGGGTCATCACATAGGGTTCGGCGAACAGCTGGAAGAAGCCGGCGACCGAGATGATCGAAACCAGCAGCAGGGTCGGGGCGATGGCCGGGAGGGTGACGTTGAGGAACGACTTCCACGGACCGGCCCCGTCGATGCGCGCGGCCTCGTAGAGGTCGTCGGGGACGGTCTGCAGCACCGCGAGGAAGATCAGCATATTGTAGCCGAAGCTCTTCCAGACCACGAACATCAGGATGGCAGGGATCGAGGTCGAGGGATCGCCCAGCCAGTCGACCGCGGGCAGACCGAAACTGGTCAGGACCCAGTTGATGACGCCATAGCGGGTGTGGAGCAGATAGTTCCACAGCACCGCCGTGGCCACGAGGGTGGTGACGAACGGGGCGAAGAAGATCACCCGCCACAGCGGCCGCCACTTCACCACCCGCGCATTCAGGATCACGGCCGCCGCCAGAGATGTCGCGATCGACAGCGGCACGCCGATGACGGCGAACAGGCCGGTGTTCCTCATCGCCGTCCAGAACAGCGGATTGCCCAGCAGCCGCTCATAGTTCTGCAGGCCCACGAACCGCACATTGGCGATGTCGGCCAAGGCGTAGATGTCGAAATCAGTCAGGCTCAGCAGCAGGGCCGAGAACACCGGGATGGCGAAGAAGACGGCGATGGCGATCAGGGACGGGGCGACGAACCCCCACGCCGCCCGCTCCCGCGAACGCGGCGTGCCGGCTTTCCGGGCGGGTCTGGCGATGTTGGCGGCGGCGGTCATACCGCCCTCCCCTGCTCGATCATCCAGCGGCGCTTCTCCAGCAGCCGGTCGGCGCGGCGGTCGATCTCGGCGGCAGCGGCCCGGGGCGTGAATTCGCCGCGCACCATCCGTTCGGCGACGATCTGCATCTCGCTGACGATCCGCTCCCACTCCGGCACCTTGGGCACCGCCTTCGCCCGGGACAGTTGCCCCTTGAAGGCGGCGATATAGGGGTCATTGGCCACGGCCGGCGTCGCCCACGCGCTCTCCCGCGCCGGCAGATTGCCCGTGATCCCGTTGAACCGCGCCTGCACCGCCGGATCGGAGAGATAGCGCACCAGCTTCCAGGCCGCGTCCTGATTGGGAGAATGGCGATAGACCACCAGCGAAGACCCGCCCGGCGCCGAGGCCCCAGGCCCGGTCGGCCCGGGCACGCCCGAGGTCATCCATTGCGTGGTCGGCTTCAGCCGGTTCCTGAAATCGCCGATGGTCCACGGACCGGAGAAATAGAAGCTGAACCAGCCGCGCTCGAACTCGGTCCAGACATTGGAGATCTGCGTCGAAGAGGCGACGGGCGCGAGGCCCTCGTCGAACAGGCTCTTGTAGAATTCCAGCGCGGCGATGAAGGAGTCGCTGGAGAAATTCCCGCGCGTGTCCCGCTCGCGCAGCAGGGGCTGGTCGCCCTGCAGACCGAAGGTCAGCAGCTGTTCGAACTCATTGACCGGCAGCAGGACGGCATAGGCGTCCGGCCCGGCCACGCGCTTGACCGCATGCATGGCGGCTTTCCAGCCGTCCCAGGTCGGGGGCACAGCGTCATAACCGGCCTGGGACAGCAGATCGCTGCGATAGAAGATCAGCCGCGTATCCACATACCAGGGCGTGCCGACGACGCGGCCGTTGATGCGGTTGGTTTCCAGCACGGCCGGGAACTGGTCCGTCAGAAGGTCGGCGGCGAAGGCCGGCGTCGGGCTGATGGCGCCGATGGCGGCCATCTCCGAGACCCAGGTGTTGCCGACCTGGCTGAGGTCCGGCAGCGAGTCGCCGGCATAGGCGGTCAGCAGCTTCTGGTGGGCGGCGGTCCATGGCAGGGCCTGGACCACGACCTTGATGCCGGGATTCAGCCGTTCGAACTCGGGCAGAATCTGCGGGACATTGGTCGCCTCATTGCCCATGGCCCAGAACGACAGGCGGGTGATCCCGTCGTCCCGCCGTCCGCATGCAGCCAGACCGGACGCCGCAGCACCGGCCAGGAGGCCGAGGGTCGCCCGTCGATCCGGCCGCAGAGCCGTCATGCGTTGTCCAGCCAGCCGCCGGTGAAGCCGGCGCGCTTGAGGCCACGGGTGATGTTGGGCTCCCCGCGCATCCGCCGCCAGACCGCGTCGGAACGGGCGTTCTCGGTCATGATCACGATCGGCCCCTGGTCAATGCCCAGATAGTCGCCATCGACCCAGCCCACGCCCGGCACGATCCGGCCATGCAGCAGGGTCTGGCCGGTCTCGGTCAGGGTCGGGTTGAAGGAGTCGAGGAAGCCGAACTCGGTATAGAGGGCCGCTCCGTAACGCGCCTTTATCGCCTTGACGCAGGTGGTCACGGCTTCAGGTCCGAAGGGCAGGCTGGCGGCCGCCGCCGTGGGGGCGAGGGTGCCGTCGTCACGCTCGCCCGGTCCACGCGCGGAATAGCTGAAGAACTCGCGCTCCCGGCCTTCGATGGTCTGTTTGAAATCGCCCGGCCCGTCGCAGGCCGTCAGGCCCCAGACCTCGGCCGAATAGCCGACCCAGCCGAGAGGATTGTCGATGGCGTATTGCTGCTGGGCCTGGACCGCGCGGACGCTGTTCCGGAAATAGTCGAACGGCCCGATCTCGGCCGATTTCGCCCGCATCCACGCGTCCTGGACGCCGCGGAAATCGACGAACATATGGCTGTACTGATGGCCGAACATCGGGCCGAAATGCAGGTGTGCGGGGCCCCAGCGATCGGTCCAGCTGCGATCGTAGACGCCGCACCATTCGTCCCAGACCGAGGCCGGAACCGGATGGGTCGCGCTGCCGATGGCCAGCAGCAGGACCAGCATGCCCTCGTTGTAGACGTGCCAGTCGGCCTCGATGAAGCCGGTCTCCGGGTGCCAGCCCATCGAGATGCGGTTGGGCCGGACCATGACCCAGTCCCATTCGATCCGGTCATAGACCGCCTGGGCCAGACGCCGGATCTCTGACTCTTCGGGGTGGTCGCCGTCAAACCAGCGCGCCGCGAACAGCATGCCGCCGACCAGCAGGGCGGTGTCGACCGTCGACAGCTCCGTCCGGCCGAAGCGATGGCCGGTGTTCATGTCGAGGAAGTGGTAGAAGAAGCCCTTGTATCCCGTCACGCCCGCGGCCTGTGGCCCCTGCGGCGCGTCATGGAAGAAGCGGATGGTGGTCAGGGTGCGTTGGCGCGCCTCGGCCCGGCTCATCCAGCCCCGCTCCACGCCGATCGGCCAGCACGTCAGGGCGAAGCCGACGGCGGCCACCGACGAGAAGGACTCGGTCGGCCAGCGATCGGGCGTCAGGCCGTTGGCCCGGTTGGTGACATGGGTGAACCAGCGGAAGGTGCGTTCCTGCAGTTCGTCGATCTCGGGGTCGATCCGCGGCGCGACCGGCCGCATGCCGCCGGGTCCTGCCAGCGAGCCGCAGGCCGCAAGGCCGAGCGCCGCCGCGCCCGCAACCGTTGAACCCATCAGAAACCGGCGACGATCCATGGGCTCCATCCTCATACTCTAAACGCAACACAGTCAAAAAAGTCGGCCGCCCCCCGGTCAGGACCCGGGAGGCGGCCGTCAGGCGCGGGGAAGGTCTACCAGCGGTACCGGAGGCCCAGCTGGAGGCTGCGGGTCGGCAGGAACTGCCCCCGCGGATCGCGGTATTCCGACGAGCAGAAACACTGCTCAAAGTTCGAGTAGTTCTCGAAGTTGAACACGTTGATCGCATCGAGGATCAGCTCGACCGACTGGCCGTTGTAAATTTCGAACTCCTTGGTGAGGCGCAGGTCGACCTGACGGAAGGCGAAGGAGTTCGGGAAGAAGAGGAAGTCCTGCTTGTCCGGCCGGCCGCCGTTCCAGCAGATGTCCGGATTGGTGGCGTTGGGGCAGACGAACTGGGTGAAGGGCAGGCCCGACCCGAGCGTCAGGATGCCCGACAGACGGAAGTCAAACGGCAGGGCGACAATGCCCGTCGCCACGATCCGGTGCCGCTCGTCCTGGTTGGTCGGGAAGGTCGGCGACAGCCCCGGCCGGTTGTAGTCGAAATCGAAGCCGGTGAGGCCGCTGTCACGGCTGCCGTTCCGCTCGGATTCCGACAGGGTGTAGGTAAAGGACATCCCCCAGCCGCTCTGGGTGTCGAACGGCCGGTCGACCGTCAGATACATGGCCTTGAAGGTCTGCTCGGCGTCGTTGTTGCCGAAGAAGATCAGGTTGCGGAACTCGGGATGGCCGACCGAACCCGGGGTCGGACCCGAGAAGCGGTCGCCCGTTTCGGACCCGGCGTTGGCGATATACCAGGCGAACAGATTTTCGGTCTTGCCGTAGGCGAAGGTCAGCGCCGTCTGGAAGTCGCCGAACTTCTGGCGGACGCCGAAGTTGAACTGGTCAGTCCGCGGCGGCTCCATGTCGTTGTTGATCAGGAAGATTTCGCCCTGCCCCGGGGCCGCCGCCAACAGCGGATCGAGCCCGGCCGGAGTCAGGTAGGTCGGATTCCAGGCGACGGTGTTGACCCCGCCGCGCATGCCGCCGGCCACGGAGAAGAAAATCTCCTTGTTGAACTGGAACGGCTTGAAGCGCTCATCGAAGGCGAAGTTGAAGCCGACCCGGTCGTAGTAGCGGCCCGCGCCGCCGAAGATCACCGTCTGTTCATCGTCGAAAACATCGAACGAGAAGCCGATGCGCGGCTGGAAGGCGCCGGTGAAGGCGTCACGGCCTTCGGTGATGTAGTCCGCCGGGTTGAAGTAGGACGGGAAGTCATAGCCCGGCAGAGCCTGAATGGCGTTCAGGGTGTCGCGAATGGACTGGGGCGTCACATAGTCGTTGTTGACCGCGTTATCCTCATAGTCCCAGCGCAGGCCGAGGTTGAGTTCCAGTTGGCTGGTGATCTGCCAGTCATCCTGGATGTAGAGACCGAAGACGTTGTTGTCGACGTCGGCAGGCGCGACGGGCGAGCCCAACAAGACCCGGACCGGAATGTCGATGCTGCCGTTGATTTCCGGACGGGCTTCCACGTCGAAGATGAACTGCGGGTTCCGGCCGAACTGCTTGTTCACAAACATGTTCTGGGCGGAGAATTTGACGCCCATCTTGATGGTGTGCTGCCCGTTCCACTCGATGTCATTGAAGGTCAGATCGTTGCGGAAGGTGACGCTCCGCTGGCGGATGTTCTGGTCGTCGCTCCGGCCGCCGGTATTGAAGATCGTCTGCGGGCGGTTGAATACGCTGTACTGGAAGCCCGGGTCGGTGCTGTTGTCGCCGAAGCGCACATATGAGCGGCCGTAGTCCGAGAAGTTCAGCGACGTCGGGTTGTAGGTGTATTCATAGAAGTCGATCTGGGCCTCGTTCAGGAAGCCGTCCCCCTGGTACTGGTGCCGCAGCACGACCGAGGTCACATCCGTATTGATCTCTCTGGCGCGGTCATACGAATCGATGCCCCCGAAATCGCGAATGTCGAACTCGGTGCGGTAGGTCGCGCTCAGGTCGAGGCGCTGACGGTCGTCGATCGACCAGGACAGCTTGCCGAAGAACAGGTCCTCCTCGAACGGCGCGTCGAAGGTTCCGGCATCAGCGCCGAACAGGGGCGCATAGATGCCGCTGACCGGGTCGACGGTATTGCGCCGGACCTCATCCTTGCGCTCGTAGGCGGCGAAGAAATGCAGCCGGTCCTCGATGATCGGTCCGCCGATCGATCCGCCGTACTGCAGCCGCTCAACCCCCACGGGCCTGTCGCGGTAATCCTCCGAGGTCCAGTCGGCGTCCTGGTAGGTGATGAAGGCGTCGCCGGTCAGCTCGTTGGTGCCCGAGCGGGTCACCGAGGTGATGATCGAGGACGAGGCCTGTTCGTACTCGGCCTTGAAGTTCTGGGAGATGACCCGGAACTCCTGGATGGCGACCTGCGGGAAGGGGTTGCCGCGGCTGTCGTCCTGGCCGCCGACGCCGCCGTCGATGATGGTCGATTTCTGGTTCTGGCCGTCGATGAAGACGTTGATCGCCGCCGCGCCCTGGCCGCCGGCCGAGATGGTGCGTTCGGTCTCGCCCTCGGTCACCCGCACGCCCGGCGCGAGGGCGGCGAAGTTGAGGAAGTTGCGGCTGATCTGCGGCAGGTTGTTGATCTGGACCTGGCTGACGTTGGTCGCGACCTCCGAGGTGCGGACCTCGAAGATGCGGCGGCCGGTGATGACCACGTCGCCCAGGGCGGCGGCGTCGGTGGAACCGGTTACAACCGGGGTCACATCAAGATCCAGCGTGGCGACCTGGCCGAGGGCGACGGTGATCAGATCTTCGACGGTCTGGCCGTCGCCGCTGGTCGCCAGGATCCGGTAGGTGCCGGGACGCAGGCCGGACAGGACGTAGCCGCCGTCCGCCCCGATGCGGGCCCGGCTGACATAGCCCGTGGCGACCTCGGTGGCCGTGACCGTCCCCCCGGTCTCGACGGCCTGGCCTTCGTAGATCGTCCCCCGAAGGGTCGAAGTGGCGCTCTGGGCCGAGGCCCCGCCGGCGCAGGCCAGCGACATCGCCATGGCGAGGGCGGACGCAGCCCCCAGATACTGGATGGATTTGCGGGTCATCAGGAATTCTCCCCCTTAAGAGATGGCGTTTCGGCGGCGACGCGAAGGCGTCCCGCGACGTTGGGCTGGATGGATGTCGCCGGGTTGCTTGACGGGCGCACGACCAGTTCGGGCCGGACGACCTCGCAGGCGGTGTCGGCGACGGCTGCGCCCGCTGCGTTGATGAGGCGGACGAGGCGCTCGAGCGCGCTCCGGCCGGTTTCCGCGATGTGGATTCTCAGGGTGGTCAGGGCGGGCCGGACCAGGCTGGCGATCGGAACGTCGTCGAAACCGATGATGGCGACGTCCTCGGGCACGGCCAGCCCTGCATCCTGCAGGGCCAGCATGGCGCCGACGGCCATGATGTCATTGCCGGCGAACACCGCATCGGGCGGAGTCGGACGGCGCGCCAGTTCGAGCCCGGCTTCGTGACCGGACGTCTGGGTGAAGGCGCCCTCGACCACCGTGGTCGGCAGGCCGGCCCGGGCCATGGCTTCCAGATAGCCCGCCAGCCGGGTCTCGGCCTCGAGGTTGCCCGTGGGGCCGGAGATGTGGGCGATGCGGCGGCGACCCGTGGCGACGAGGTGTTCGACCGCCTGGACGGCGCCGCCGTGGTTATCGACGATGATCGACGGACGGCCCGCGCCGGCGCCGCCGTTCATCAGCAGGATCGGGGTCCGGCCCGCCAGGCCCGCCGCGAGATTGGCGGCGTCGAGGTGGGGCGACAGGACGATCAGCCCGTCCACCCGCCCGCGCATCGAACGGATCGCGGCCGAGGCTTCCTCGGCGTCGTCATGCGAGCTGGAAACGATCAGGTGGAAGCCGAGCGAACGCGCCGCCAGGTCCATGCCGCGGATCAGTTCGGAAAAGAATTCGCCGTACAGATCGGGCAGGATCACGCCGATCGTCTGGGTCTTGCTGGTGGACAGGCTGCGGGCGCCCGAATGCGGCACATATTGCAGCGCCTCGGCGGCCTCGAGGACGCGACTGCGGGTCGCTTCGGTGACCGGACCGGCGCCGTTCAGCACGCGCGACACCGAGGCCACGGACACGCTGGCCCGCTCGGCGACATCGCGAATCGTGGCGGCCTTCACGCCGCCGCCTGCGCTTGAATATGTCGGGTCGCCGTCAGCGCCAAAGTCCATCCTCCCTGAGCGTTTCCAGTGCCGGCCCGCTTGGCGCGGGTCCGTCCGAAAAAACTTTGTAACCGATTACATGACACACTAGTATTGCTCCCCGCAAGTGCCCTAGTTTGGCCACACCGAGGTTGTGCTGACGGCTCCACACGCGTACCGACCGCCCCCAACCTGTCCTTCCAGTTTGCGTTCACGCTCGTCGAGGCCGTCCAAAATGACTTCAAAAAACACAGGCAACTATCGGTTTCCCGAAGGTTTTCTGTGGGGCGCCGCGACCGCCGCCTATCAGATTGAAGGGTCATCCATGGCGGATGGCGCCGGAGCCTCGATCTGGGACCGGTTCAGCCACACCCCCGGCATGATGCTGAACGGCGATACCGGCGACGTGGCCTGCGACCATTACAACCGCTGGCGCGAGGACATCGCGATCATGGAGCGGTTGAACCTGCAGGCCTACCGATTCTCGGTCAGCTGGAGCCGGGTGATGCCGGAGGGCCGGGGCCGCATCAACGACAAGGGTCTGGCCTTCTACGACCGTCTGATCGACGGCCTGCTCGAGAAGGGCATCGAGCCGCTCTGCACCCTCTATCACTGGGACCTGCCGGCGGCGCTGGACGATCGCGGCGGCTGGCTGAACCCCGACATCGCCGACTGGTTCGCCGACTACGGCCAGGTCCTGTTCGAGAAGTTCAAGGGCCGGGTGAAGACCTGGGGCACGATCAACGAGCCCTGGGTCATCGTCGACGGCGGCTATCTGCACGGCGCCCTCGCGCCCGGCCACAAGTCGGCCTTCGAGGCCATGATCGCCGGTCACAACGTCCTGCGCGCCCACGGCGCGGCGGTGAAGCGGTTCCGCGAAGTGGGCGAGGGCCAGATCGGCATCGTCCTGAACATCGAGCCGAAATACAGCGCCTCCGACAAGCCGGAAGACGAGGCCGCGCGCAAACGCGCCGAGGCCCAGATGAACCGCTGGTTCCTCGATCCCCTGATGGGCCGCGGCTATCCGGAGGAGCTCAAGGACGTCTATGGCGAGGCCTATAAGGAGTTCCCGCAGGAGGACTTCGACCTGATCGCCCAGCCGACCGACTGGATGGGGCTGAACTGGTACACCCGCTCGGTGCCGGAGAACGCGCCCGACGCCTGGCCGACCCGCTCACGCCCGGTCAAACAGGTCCAGCACGCCCACACCGAGACCGGCTGGGAGGTCTATCCCCCCGCCCTGACCGACACCCTGGTCTGGCTGCATGAGCAGACCAATGGCCTGCCGCTGATGGTCACCGAGAACGGCTCGGCCTGGTACGATCCGCCCCACGCCATCGACGGGCGGATCCATGATCCGATGCGGGTCGAGTATCTGAAGAACCACCTCAAGGCGATGCACGACGCCATCGGCAAGGGCGTCGATATCCGCGGCTATATGGCCTGGTCGCTGCTCGACAATCTGGAATGGTCGCTGGGCTATTCCAAGCGGTTCGGCATCACCCACGTGAACTTCCTCACCCAGGAGCGGACCATCAAGGATTCCGGCCTGCTCTACGCCGAGGTCATCAGGACCCACGGCGCGGTGCTGGATACGCTTTAGGCTTCTCCCTCCCCCGAAGTGGGGAGGGATGTCGTCGCGCAGCGGCGACAGGGTGGGGAAATGCGAACCATCCGCCGACCGGGGCTGCCACTACAATTCCCCACCCGGATCGCTACGCGATCGTCCCTCCCCATGAAGGGGGGGAGAATCCGGTCCGTTACCTCATCCGTTCGTAGAAGCGCTCGATCAGGTCCAGCCGCCCGGTGAAGGGAACCGGTTTCGCGACGGGTCCATCGTTGGTGAACTCCAGCAGACGGTCCCGCCCGGCTCCGAATTCCGGCCAGTCCGGACGGCCCGGTCCGTTGGGATTCCCCCTGGCCGCGAAGGTCGTCCAGTAGTCGGCCATGGCCGCCGCCGCCCGATCGTCGCGCGCGCCCATCGGCCGCCCGACCGTGTGCAGATTGTCGAACACATAGGGCCGCTCCGACGCATGGGTGGCCCCGCCGCTCGGTTCGGGATTGGACTCCGGCACGACGTCGAACTGGTACAGCCAGGTCGGATGCCCGCCGGCGGCGTGGAGTCGCGCCAGATGGCGCGCCGGTTCGTTGAAGACGAGATCGCTGACGACATGCTGGTCATAGCCCTCGGGACCGCCATAGGCCGCCAGCAAGGCATCATGATCCGCCTCGGTCATGGCGTCGTCTGTGCGGCCGTAGGCGCCGGCGTCTGACGGCCGGATCCACCAGAACTCGGCGCTGTTCGTTCCCAGGATCAGCGGCACGGGCGCCTGTCGCCCGGCCGCGAAAGCCTCGACCACATCCTCGGGCAGCACCGCGCCATCGACGATCAGATTGTCGCTGTAGAAGGCCGGCATGGGGTTGAGCAGCCGTTCGGCCGACGCCGCGCGCAAATCATCCGCCGTCGCGTCGGCTGGCAGCCCCGCGCCCCGCGCCCACGCCCGTCCAAGCGACTGCGCCGAAGGACGCCCGGGCCGGTCGAGCGCCAGCTCCGCTGAACGCTGGCGGCCCATGCCCGACTGCACCACTGCGCGATGGAACAGACCCCGGGCCGACGGCGCGATCATCAACTGGGTCACCGCGACGCCGCCCGCCGACTCGCCGAAGATCGTCACATTCCCGGGATCGCCCCCGAATGCGACCGCATTGTCGCGCACCCATTCCAGCGCGGCGATCTGGTCCATCACGCCATAGTTGGCCGCGGCTTCGCCCCGCGCCCGGTCCGCCTCCAACGCCGGATGATCGAAGAACCCCAGCCGCCCGAGCCGGTAGTTGATGGTCACCACCACCACGCCGAGCCGAGCCAGATTGGATCCATCGTAGAGCCCGGCCGTGCCCGAACCGTTGTTGTATCCCCCACCGTGAATCCAGACCATCACCGGCAGCGGCTCCGGTCCGCGCTGCTGCGGCGTCCAGACGTTCAGCGTCAGACAGTCCTCGCTCATCGGCAGGGGCCCGACGCCAGGGTCGCCGTTGGACGGCGGCTGGATGCAGATGGCCCCCACCTCACCCGCGTCGCGGTCTCCATCCCAGGAGCCGTGTGGCTGCGGCGCCCGCCAGCGCAGCACCCCGACCGGCGGCGCGGCATACGGGATCGCCTTGAACGAGACCGTCCCGTCCGCCACCCGACCGACCAGGGCGCCTTCGCGGACCTGGGTGCGCGGGAGATCGCCGGGCGTCGCCCCTTGAGCCGTCATCAGAACCGCCGCAATAATAAAGGAAGTCAGTGTCATATCGAACCATAGCGCGGTCATTCCAGATATCTAAAGCCGTGCGTGGAGCAGCGTCCGAGCCCGTGAACCGATCCCGGGCGCAGGCGTTAGCGTTGCAGTGAGCGGGGACTGGCTTGAAAGAACTGGCGAAATCGGGCGGCTTGACGGTTGATCTGGCGAGTGCGTTCGACGCCTCGCCCAATCCCTATGTCCTGCTCACGCCCGACCTGCGGATCGCGGGGGTCAACAAGGCCTATCTGGAAGTCACCAACAGCCAGCGGGACGCCATCCTGAACCGGCCGCTCTTCGCCGCCTTTGATTCCGGCCCGGGCGAGGAGGCGCCGGAAAACGTACGCCAGGTGAAGGCCTCGCTGGAAAAGGCGCGCGACACCCGCCAGCAAGACCATCTGGCCTTGGTGCATTTTTCGATCCCGACCCGGAACGGCGACGGAGAATTCGAGGACCGGTTCTGGAGCGCGACGCACACACCCATGCTGGATGATCAGGGCGAGGTCGCCTTCATCCTTCAACACACGACCGACATTACCGAACTGCAGCGTCTCCGGGAACGTAACGCATCAGCGGGCAGCCAGAGCGCCCTCGACGCCATGCTGGGCGGCGCCGTCCTCGGCCGGGCGCAACAGGTCCAGGAAGACAACCGCCGCCTCGAAACGGAGCGCAACCGGCTTGTCGAAATGTTCATGCAGGCGCCGGGGTTCGTCTGCGTACTGACGGGGGTGGACCATGTGTTCCAGATGCACAACGCTGCCTATGCCCAGCTCATCGGGCATCGCGACATCGCCGGAAAGCCGGTCCGCGACGCCCTGCCGGAGGTCGTGGGGCAGGGTTTCATCGAATTCCTCGACGGGGTCTATGCGACCGGCGAACCCCACCACGGCCGTGGCAGCCTGCTTCAGCTTCAGCGCGCTCCGGGCAGTCCGCTCGAGACCGTCTATCTCGACTTCGTCTATCAGCCGATCCGCGACGGCTCGGGTCAGGTCGTGGGCATCTTCGTCCAGGGCCACGACGTGACGGACAACGTCGTGGCGGCTGAACGACAGAAGCTCATGATCGACGAGCTCAATCACCGCGTGAAGAACACCCTGGCCACGGTCCAGTCGATCGCCGTGCAGACCGCACGGTCGCACAGCGATCCCGCCACGTTCGCCGAAGGGTTCCAGGCCCGGCTGATGGCCTTGTCCCACACCCACGACCTGCTGACCCGCAGCCATTGGGAAGGCGCGGATCTGGGCGCCATCCTCAAACATGAAACCGAGGCGCACGGGGCTCATCGGGTCACGCTCAACGGCCCTCCCGTGGCGCTGGAGCCGGCGGCCGCGCTCTCGCTGGGCATGATTTTCCACGAACTGGCGACCAACGCCGCCAAATACGGGGCCCTGACCACGCCGGACGGTCGCGTGCTGGTCGACTGGACGATCGCTGACCAGACCAGGCCGGTTCTGATGCTGACGTGGCGCGAGATTGACGGTCCGCCGGTGCAACCGCCCGAACGCCGGGGTTTTGGCAGCCGGCTGATTGAACGAAACGTGCGCCATGATCTGGCGGGCGAGGTCAAACTGGACTACGCAAGCACCGGTTTCAGCGCGGAATTCTCTATTCCGCTCGACAGAGGAAAAACATCATGACCCAGACGTTGACGGGTCGCCGCGTTCTGGTGGTCGAGGACGAGTCCCTGGTCGCCATGCTGCTTGAAACCATCCTCGAGGACATGGGCTGCACGCCCGTCGGGCCGGTCGCCACGGTCGACGAAGGTCTCGCCATGGTCGCCGGGGAGGGCACGCTCGACGCCGCCCTGCTCGACGTCAATGTCGCGGGCCGCGAGGTCTTCCCGATCGCCGATGCGCTGACGGCCCGAGGCGTGCCCTTCGTCTTCTCGACCGGCTACGGAGAGGGTGGCCTGCCCGACGCCTGGCGCGGTCATCCGACGGTGCAGAAGCCCTTCACTGAAGCCGCTATCCGCGACGCCCTGATGAAGGCGATGGGCGTCGAGGCCGTCTGAGGCCTAGCGCCCCAGGTCCTTCAGCACCGCCCGCGCCGCATTGTGCCCGGGCGCGCCGGTGACGCCGCCGCCCGGATGGGCCCCGGATCCGCACAGATAGAGCCCGGGCACCGGCATCCGGTGATCGGCGTGACCCAGCACCGGCCGGGCGCTGAACAGCTGGTCCAGCGTCAACCGCCCGTGGAAGATGTCGCCGCCCACCAGACCGAAGCGCCGCTCCAGATCGCGCGGCCCAAGCGCCAGCCTGCCGAGTACCGACGCCTTGAAACCCGGCGCATGGGCGTCGACCGTTTCGATCATCAGGTCAGCCACGGTGTCGCGATGCTCGTCGGCGAGGGTCGGATCGACATGCTGGCAGAACAGACTGGCGACATGCTGTCCCGGCGGGGCGAGTGTGTCGTCCAGCGTCGAGGGAATCAGCATCTCCACGATCGGCTTCGACGACCAGCCGTTCAGCCGCGCCTCGGAATGCGCCCGGTCCATGTACGCCAGCGAGGGCGCCATGATGATCCCGGCGGTCAGATGATCGCCCTGCCCCGGCAGCGAAGTGAAGTCCGGCAAACCGGACAGGGCCACATTCATCCGGAAGGTGCCTGAACCCGACCGATAGGCCCCGATCCGCTCGCGGAAGTCCGCCGGGACCACCGCGTCGTCCACAAACCGCTCGAACAGCAGCCGCGGGTGCAGATTCGACACCACCGCCCGCGCCCGCACCACGTCGCCGGCCTCGGTCACCGCCCCGACGGCGCGGCCCTTTTCGGTCAGCACCTCGGTGATCGGCGTCTCCAGCCGCACCTCGACGCCCTGTTCGGCGCAGGCCGCGGCCATGGCCCGGGTGATCGCCCCCATCCCGCCGATGGCGTGGCCCCAGACGCCCTTGCGCCCGTTCACCTCGCCGAAGACGTGATGCAACAGCACATAGGCCGAGCCCGGCGTATAGGGACTGGCGTAGTTGCCGACCACGCTGTCAAAGCCGAACAGGGCCTTGATCGGGTCGCTCTCGAACCAGCCGTCCAGCCAGTCGCCGGCCGACTTGGCGAACAGGTCCAGCAGGTCCCGCCGACCGGTGACGTCCAGCCCCGCCGCCTGTTTGCCCAGCGACGCCCCCTTGAGCAGTTCGGGCAGCATGGCCATCCAGCCGCCCTCCACCATGTTCGGCGGCGCCTTCAGGATCCAGTCGCGCAGCACCGCCGCCACTGTCTCCAGCCGCGCCTCATAGTCCGGCAGTCGCTCGGCGTCCCGCGTCGAGAATTTCGCCAGCTCGCCCTGGGTTCGCCCTTCGCCCGCGAGGAAATGACGGCCGTCTTCCAGCGGCAGGAAGTTGGAGACCTTGCGCTCGACCACGGTCAGTCCGTGTCGGGCCAGCTCCATGTCGGCGATGACCTTCGGATTGAGCAGGCTGACAGTGTAGCTGGCGGTCGAGTTGCGGAAGCCCGAATGGAACTCTTCCGTCACCGCCGCCCCGCCGACCACGTGGCGGCGCTCCAGCACGGTCACCTTCAGCCCGGCCTTCGCCAGATAGAATGCGCAGACGAGGCCGTTGTGGCCTCCGCCCAGGATGACGACGTCGGTGGAAGTGGTGGTCATGGTCTGATCTAGCGGGGCAAGAGCGCGAGTGGCTAGTGGCTAGTGGCTGGCCACCGCCTGCGCGATAGCGCTGTCTGCGCCGCCATTCCGCCGGCAGTGAAGCAGCAATCACTAGCCACTAGCCACTCACCCCTTCCTCCTCCGGCCGGTGCACCAGCGACACCAGCACCACGCTGATCATCATCAGCAGGAACCAGCTGCCCAGCTTGTCGACCGACACCATGTGCCAGCCGTCGCTCTGGGACGGATAGACCCAGGCGTTGGCGAAGGTGGCGATATTCTCGGCCAGCCAGATGAAGGTCGCGACCAGAAAGAAGCCGAGCAGGAAGGGCATCTTCCGCCGCTTCCGGTCCGGCGTGAAATAGAACCAGCCGCGCCCGAACAGCACCGCCGTCAGGACGAACAGCCCCAGACGCACGTCCGGCAGCCAGTGGTGGGCGAAGAAGTTGACGTAGATCGCCGCCGCCAGCACCCAGGTCGTCCACAACGGCGGATAGTGGCGGAATTTGATGTCGAAGATGCGCTGGATGCGGGCGATGTAGCTGCCCACCGCCGCATACATGAAGCCCGAGAACAGCGGCACCATGCCGATGCGCAGCAGGCTGTCCTCCGGATAGATCCACGACCCCGCCTGGGTCTTGAACAGCTCCATGATCGTGCCGACGACGTGGAAGACCAAGATCACCCTCGCCTCCTCCCAGCTCTCCAGCTTCAGCGCCAGCATGGCCGCCTGGATGCCCAGCGCCGCGACGACGAGGCAGTCATAGCGGCTGACCGGCGCCTCCTCCGGCCACCAAAGATGCGTCGCCAGCAGCAGGGCCAGCATCGCCCCGCCGAACAGACAGGCCCAGGCCTGTTTGATGCCGAACATCAGGAATTCGAAGCCGTACCGGCTCCACGGGCGGCGGTCAGCCCATGTCTGCAACCGGCCCAGCCAGTGGCGACCCCAGGTTTCGAGCGGGAGGCGGCGCGAGTCGGTCATGGCGTCACGGTAGCCGGAGGGAACCGCCTTGGCTCGCGGCGAAATAATGCAGAATCACGCTGCGTCACCATGGCCAGGGCTGTCACTTGAACGCGCGCCACGCATCCTATATTGCGACGCGTTCTCATTTCCCCCGAAAGCGTCTCCATGTTCCGGTCTCTCCTGCTCGCCTCCTGCTGCGCTACCGTTCTCGGCGCCCCGGCCCTGGCCCAGGAGGCCGGACCGGCTGAACTTGATGAGGTCATCGTCACGGGTTCGCAGGTCACCCTGACCTCGCCCTACCCGGGCGGTCAGGTGGCGCGCGGCGGCCGGGTCGGGCTGTTCGGCGCCATGAGCGCCATGGACACCCCCTTCGCCTCGACCAGCTACACCGAGGAACTGGTCCGCAACCAGCAGGCCCGCGGCGTCGGCGACGTGCTGCAGAACGACCCGGCCGTGCGCGTGTCCAAAGGCTTCGGCAATTTCCAGGAGCTGTACGTCATCCGCGGCTTCCCGGTTTACTCGGACGACATGACCTACAACGGCCTGTACGGCATCCTGCCGCGACAGTTCGTGGCGGCGGAATTCCTTGAGCGGGTCGAGGTCTTCCACGGCGCCACCGCCTTCCTGAACGGCGCGGCCCCCGGCGGCAGCGGCGTCGGCGGCGCCTTCAACCTGACGCCCAAGCGGGCGCCGGACCGCGACCTGAACCGGCTGACGGCAGGCGTCGAGGGCGAGAGCGAACTCTATTTCGCCGCCGACCTCGCGCGTCGCTTCGGCCCGGCCGCCGAATGGGGCGGCCGCCTCAACATCGCCCGCCGCGACGGCGAGGCCGGGATCGAGGACGAGGACCGCCAGCTGACCGCCATCGGGCTCGGCGTGGACCGCCGCGGCGACCGCGCCCGCTTCTCCGCCGACATCGGCTGGCAGGACCACCACATCGACGCCCCGCGCCCGACGGTGACCCCGGCCGGCCCCGTCCCCGCCCCGCCCCCGGCCGACGGCAATTTCGCCCAGCCCTGGACCTTCACCGACGAGCAACAACTTTTCGGCGTCGCCCGCGGGGAGTTTGATCTCGGCGACACGGTCTCCGCATGGGCGGCCTTTGGCGGTCGTCGGGGCGAGGAAGCCAATGTGCTGGCCAATCCCAGGGCCCAGCCGAACGGAACCCTGAGCGCCTACCGGTTCGACAACACCCGCGAAGACACCGTCTGGTCCGCCGACGCGGGCGTCCGCGCCGAGCTGACCACCGGCTCGGTCGGCCACACCCTGGTCGCCTCGGCCTCGCAGGTCCGGTCGACGTCGCGCAACGCCTACGCCTTCTCCAATTTCGGCGGCTTCGCCAGCGACCTGTACGCACCGGTCGCGGTCGCGCCGCCGACCCCCGATTTCTTCGTCGGCGGCGACCTGTCGGCCCCCAATGTGACCGAGCGCGTCGACAACGCCAGCGTCGCCCTCGCCGACATGATGTCCTTCATGGACGGGCGGCTGCTGGTCACCGCCGGCGCCCGCTACCAGTCGATCGAGGCCCGGACCTACGACTACAACAGCGGCGCGCCGGCCTCGGCCTACGAGGGCGACGCCGTCACCCCCGTATTCGCCCTTCTCTACAAACCGATCGAACAGATCTCGCTCTACGCCAACTATGCCGAGGCCCTGATCCCCGGCCAGATCGCCCCGGCGGTGAGCGGCGGCGCGCCGGTCTCCAACGCCGGCGAGGCGCTGGACCCCTTCCGCGGCAAGCAGGTTGAGGTGGGCATGAAATATGACGTCGGCCGTTTCGGCGGCAGCGTCAGCCTGTTCCGCAGCACCCTGGCCAGCGCCTATGTCGAAAACAGCGTCTTCGCCGCCAATGGCGAGCAGCAGAACACCGGCGTGGAGATCGCCTTCTTCGGCGAGCCCCGCGACGGCCTGCGCGTGCTCGGCGGCTGGACCTGGCTGGACGCCGAACTGACCCGCACGGCGGCCGGGGCGCTGGACGGAAACCGCCCGATCGGCACGCCGGAAGTCCAGGGCAACGTCAATGTCGAATGGGACGCGCCCCGACTGACCGGCCTGACCCTCGAAGTCCGTGCGGTCTATACGGGCGAACAGCCGGTCAACGCCCTGAACACCGTCGAGCTCTCGTCCTCGATCCGGTTCGACGCCGGCGTTCGGTACGCCGCCGACATCGCGGGCCGCCCCGTCACCCTGCGCGCGCGCGTCGAGAACCTCGCCGACGAAGCGCAGTGGGTCGCTGTCGGCGGCTACCCCGGCGCCAACTATCTGACGCTGGGCGCGCCGCGGACCCTCAGGCTGTCGCTGTCGACGGACTTCTGAGCCGGATGAAGACCCGCACCATCCGCGTCTGGTCGTGGGTCCACAAGTGGTCGAGCCTCGTCTCGACCGCCTTCCTGCTGATGCTCTGCGTCACCGGCCTGCCGCTGGTGTTCACCCATGAGCTCAACCATGTCCTGCTCGACGAGGCATGGTCCCCGGCGGATCCCGCCGGGGAGCGGCTGAACCTCGACGAGGTGCTGGCCACGGCCCTGTCGCGTCATCCGGGCGACGCGCCCGCCTTCATGAGCTTCGACGAGGACCGGCCGGTGGTGAACGTCACCAGCCGCGCGCCCGGCGCTCCCGCAGGCCAGTACAATTTCCAGCCCATCGACCAGACCAGCGGCGACGCCGCCCCTCTGGTCGCCGGGCACCCGGTGATGGAGTTCCTGCTGCAACTCCACACCGACATGTTCCTCGGCCTGCCCGGCATGCTGTTCCTCGGCGGGATGGGCTTCCTGCTCATCGTGGCCGTGGTCTCGGGCGTGGTGCTCTATGCCCCCTTCATGCGGCGGCTGCCGTTCGGGACGCTCCGGCTCGAAAAGGCCGCCCGCACCCGCTGGCTCGACTGGCACAATCTTCTCGGCGTGGTCACCGTGGCCTGGGTGCTGGTCGTCGGTGCGACCGGTGTCGTCAACACCCTGGCGACCCCGATCCTCGCCTACTGGAAGGACACGGCCCTTGCCGATCTGACCGCCGCGCATGAGGCGCCCGCCGCCCCCGGCGAATGGGCCTCGCTCGACGCCGCCGTCGAACGGGCCAAGGCCGCCCTGCCCGGCCGCACCCTGCAGTTCGTCGCCTTCCCCGGGACAGAGTTTTCCACCGACCACCACTATGCCGTCTTCTTCCACGGCGACACGCCGCTGACGACGCACCTGACCACCCCGGCCCTGATCGACGTCCGCACCGGCGAACTGGCCGCGGTCGCCGGGTCGCCCTGGTATGTGAAGGCCCTGTCCCTCTCGCAGCCGCTGCATTTCGGCGACTATGGCGGGCTGGGCCTCAAGATCGTCTGGGCCCTGCTGGACCTCGCGGCCATCTTCATCCTCGGGTCGGGTCTCTACCTGTGGCTGACGAAGAAGCGGCGGGTCTGATGCGCGGCAGCTTCTCCCTCCTCGGCATTTTCGGCGCGCCTCTGATGCTGGCGGGACTCAGCCTGACCGGCCTCGTCGGCGCCCTGCTGGCGGACGGCCTGTGGGACTGGATTGGCGCCGCACTTCTGGCGGCGGCCTTGCTGGTCTTGGCGTGGGCGCGCGTCAGACGGCGTCGCTAGACCCCTACCCCCGCCCGCGATACGTCGGCACCCCCTGATCCGGCAGCCACAGCCCCTCCGGAGCCACGCCCGTCTGCCAGAAGACGTCGATCGGGATGCCGCCGCGGGGATACCAGTAACCGCCGATCCTCAGCCATTTCGGTTGCAGCAGATCGGCGATTTTCCGGCCGATGGCGACGGTGCAGTCCTCGTGGAAGGCGCCGTGGTTGCGGAAGCTGGTCAGATAGAGCTTCAGGCTCTTGGACTCGACCAGCCAGTCGCCCGGCGCATAGTCGATAACGATATGGGCGAAGTCCGGCTGGCCGGTTACCGGGCACAGACTGGTGAACTCCGGCGCCGTGAACCGCGTCAGATACAGCGTTCCCGGATGAGGATTGGGGACCCGCTCCAGCTCGGCCGTCTCGGGGCTGGTCGGCTGGATGGTGTGCTGGCCGAGCTGGTGCAGGCCGGAGGTGTCTGTGGTCATGACGGGGATGTAGACGGTTCACGGTTCGGCGTCATCCCGGTGGTTGGGGCCGGAGGTCGCCGCTCCCTTCCATTTGCCTTCCCCCGCGACAGCCCGCTATCCGTAGCCAAAGACAACTCGGGGAAACGCCATGGCCATTCCGGCATCGCTGCAAAAAGGTCTCAAGCTGCCGGTGATCGCGGCGCCCATGTTCCTGGTCTCGGGGCCGGACCTGGTGGTCGAGGCCTGCAACGCGGGGATCATCGGCACCTTCCCGTCGCTGAACCAGCGCACCACCGAGGGCTATCGGGAATGGCTGCACGAGATCAAGGCGCGGCTGAACCCCGACGCCGCGGCCTTCGGCGTCAACCACATCGTCCATCCGACGAACCCGCGCCTGATGGCCGACATGATGGTCTCGGTCGAGGAGAAGGTGCCGCTGATCATCACCTCGCTGGGCGCGGTGCGCGACGTGGTCGAGGCGGTGCACGGCTATGGCGGGGGGGTCTTCCATGACATCGCCAATGTGCGGCACGCCCGCAAGGCGGCCGAGGCGGGCGTGGACGGCCTGATCCTCGTGGCCAACGGCGCCGGCGGTCACGCCGGGGTGGTCAACCCCTTCGCCCTGGTCGAGGAGGTGCGGTCCTTCTTCGACGGGACCATTATCCTGTCGGGCTGCCTCTCGACCGGCAGCGACGTCGCGGCGAGCCTGATGATGGGCGCCGACTTCGCCTATATGGGCACCCGCTTCATCTCGACGACGGAGTCGATGGCCCAGGCGGAATACAAGCAGATGATCGTCGAGGCCGGCGCCTCGGACATCACCTATACCCCCGCCGTCTCGGGCATCCCGGCGAATTTCCTGACGCCCTCGCTGATCGCCAACGGCATCGACCCGAAATCCCTGCCCGAGCACAAGCTCGACATGGCCGATGAGGCCAAGGCCTGGAAGACCGTCTGGTCTGCCGGCCAGGGCTCGGCAGGCGTGCGCGATGTCCTGCCGACGGCCGAACTTATCCGTCGGCTAACGGACGAATTTACGCAGGCCTGTAACAAATTTGACAAGAAGCGCCTCTAGACCCCGCCTCGATCCAACGAGGCGACTCCCATGCTCCGCACCCTGATGACCGCCGCCGGCCTGCTGCTCGTGGCCGTTCCCGCCGCCGCCCAGGACGCTGCGCCCGGAGCCGGAACGTGGGCCTTCGCCTTCGGCGCCGCCACGGACAACCGCTCCAAGGAGGCGTCCAAGTCCGACGGCGACGCCTTCGTCTGGGGCGAGGCCCAGTGGGAGAGCGATACGGGCCTGTTCTACGCCGGGCCGGCCTTCGAGACGGTGCGCAGCTCGACCGGGTCGGAACTGGAGGTGAAGGCCTCGGCAGGGGTACGCCCCCAGGTCGCCGGCTTCGACCTGGACCTGAATGCGGCCTGGAAATATCAGGTCGACGCCAATCCGGGCGCGGACAATGACGCGTGGGAGTTCACCGCCGACGTCCGACGCTCGATCGGCCCGGCCAGCGGCCGCCTGCGGCTTCAGTACAGCCCTGACAGCATCGGCTCGACCGAGGCCTGGACCTGGGTCGAGGCCCGAGTCGGCTGGGACTTCACCGACAAGCTCTCCGGCACGGCGTCCATCGGCCGGCGCGAACAGGACAACAGCCTCGATTACACGGGGTGGAACGCCGGCTTCAGCTACGCCCTGACCCGGAATATCGAAGCCGACCTGCGCTATCACGCCACCGACGCCGACGTTCCGGGCGAGCAATATGCCGACGCCCTGGTGGCCGGCGTCAGCTTCGCCTTCTGAATCCGCGAAACAGGCCTCGCTTTTCCCGTGAGGCTTCCTATTTAGGACAAATGTCAAACCATCGTCCCACGACCCTTGAACGCGCCTATGAACTGGCGCGCGGCGGCGGCTGCCGCACTGTCGGCGAGATCAAGCAGGCCCTGCAGGCCGAAGGTTTCGAACGCATCCAGGATTCCCTGTACGGCCCGACCCTGACCGCCGCCCTGCGCAAACTTTGCCAGGAGCACTATATCGCCACGCCCGAGGGCGAGGCCGCGGAATAGGCCAGCCCGCCGGGCCATCTTGATTTCGCCGCGTCGCCGGTCCAAAAGCGTTTTGTCGAGCTCTCTGCGAAACGCCACCCTCTGCTTTCGCACTGAGGTCTAGCCGCTCCATTCAGACCCGACAGGCCGCAGGGGCTTTTCCCTGGGGCCAACGCTAGCGGAGGTCCTGAAAATGGCTACCGGCACTGTTAAATGGTTCAACTCCACCAAGGGCTACGGCTTCATCCAGCCTGACGACGGCGGCAAGGACGTGTTCGTCCACATCTCGGCCGTCGAGCAGGCAGGCCTGCGCGGCCTCGATGAAAACCAGAAGGTTTCCTATGAAATCGAGCGCGACAAGCGTTCGGGCAAGGAATCGGCTGGTCAGCTGAAGACCGAAGGCTGAGGTCTCGCGTCGGCCTGACCGACGCATGATTTCGACGGCGGCGAGGGTGAATGCCTTCGCCGCCGTTTTCGTATGCGCCACCCCACGTATGCCGACGCCTTCTGGCTTCAGGCCGTGGCCAGACGCCGCACAGGCGCATCCGCCCCGGCGACCCGCCCGTCTCTCCGCCTGCGCCGCAAAGACGGCCGCTCAGGAGAGACACCGACATGACCTTCACCCCCACCCGCGCCGTCCTCATCGCCACGCTCGCCGCCGGGGCCCTGTTCACCACCGCCTGCACCACCATGGACGACATGGGCGGAGCCTCTGCGCCCGATGCGACCGTGATGGTCGGCGGCGCGGCGATGTATCCCGACCGCAACATCGTGCAGAACGCCGTGAACTCGGCCGACCACACCACCCTGGTCGCCGCCGTCACCGCCGCCGGTCTCGTCGAGACCCTGTCCGGACCCGGCCCCTTCACTGTCTTCGCCCCGACGGACGCCGCCTTCGCCAGATTGCCCGCCGGCACGGTCGAGTCCCTGGTTCAGCCCGCCAACCGCGCCACCCTGACCAAGATCCTGACGGCGCACGTGGTCGCCGGACGGGTGTCGGCCGCTGACGTCGTCGCCGCCATCCAGGCCGGCGGAGGCCGCGCAGCCCTGACCACGGTTTCGGGCGATACCCTCGTCGCCACCCTCGACGGCGGCTCCGTCATCCTGACCGACGAAAAAGGCGGTCGGGCCCGGGTCACCCAGGCGGACGTATTCCAGTCCAACGGCGTGATCCACGTCACCGACGCCGTCTCCCTGCCCAACTGACGCCTTCCGGCGGGGCGCTGCAAAGGCGTCCCGCCGGCTTCGATACCGCACAGCTTGCTATTGGGCGGCAAAGCGCCCATTTGAGGCCTCGTCGATCTCTTGCGAAACGCCGCTGTCCCTTTGCATCGCGCACCGAGGTCCAAAGCCGATCCCATTCAGACCCGACAGGCCGACCCGGAACCTCTTCCGGCGGTCAACGCCTAACGGAGGTCTCAAAATGGCTACCGGCACTGTAAAATGGTATAACTCCACCAAGGGCTATGGTTTCATCGCCCCCGACGACGGCGGCAAGGACGTGTTCGTCCACGCCTCGGCCGTTGAAACGTCCGACCTGGGCACGCTCAACGAAAATCAGAAGATTTCCTACGAAGTCGAACGCGACTCGCGTTCGGGCAAGGAATCGGCCGGTCGCCTCAAGGCCGCCGAATAGTTTCCGACAAGCGACCCTGCTGGACGTAAGTCCAGCTGACGGAAGGGCCGGCCGCCGAACAGGCGCCGGCCCGACTGCTTTTCAACTCCAGGAGACTTCGATGACCCCGCTTGCCGACATGCTTCCCACCATGAGCGACCCGGACCTGAAGGCCCTGCGTATCAACGCCCTGCGCCTGTCCGCTTCGACCACCGCCTCCCTGACGCAGATCGCGTCCGCCACCGACGTGATTCCGCTGATCGACGAAGAGATCGCGAAGCGCGCCGCGGACAAGACGACCACCGCCGTCAAGAAGCCCCGCGCCCCGGCGAAGAAGAAGGTCGTCCCGGCCACCGGCCACCAGACCGCCCTTCCGGACTCCAAGGCCGCCTAAGCGGCCAGCGCCTGATCCAGATCCGCGATCAGGTCCTCGACCTCCTCGACACCGACCGAGAGCCGGATCAGGTTCTCGGTCACGCCGCCCGCCTCGCGCACCTCTTTCGGCACCGAGGCATGGGTCATGATGGCCGGGTGGTTGACGAGGCTTTCGACCCCGCCCAGCGACTCCGCGAGGGTGAAGACCCGAACCCGCTCCAGCACCCGCTTCGTCCGCTCCAGATCGCCATCGATCAGGACCGTGACCATGCCGCCGTAGCGACCATTCATCTGCCGCGAGGCCAGTTCGTGCTGCGGGTGGGTGATCAGGCCCGGATAGATGACCTTGGCGATCCCCGCCCGGTCCTCCAGCCAGCGCGCCACGGCCAGGGCGTTCTCATTGTGCGCCTTCATGCGCAGGCCCAGGGTCTTGAGGCCGCGGTTGGCCAAAAAGGCGTCGAACGGCCCCATCACGCCGCCGACCGAGTTCTGCAGAAACTTGATCTCTTTCGCCAGCTCGGGGTTCGCCGTGACCAGCGCCCCGCCGATGATGTCCGAGTGGCCGTTCAGATATTTGGTCGCCGAATGCATGACCACGTCCGCGCCGAGGCCCAGCGGCTGCTGGCTCCACGGCGTGGCGAAGGTGTTGTCGACGATCAGCAGCAGGCCATGGGCCCTGGCGATCTTCGACAGGCCTTCGATGTCGGCCAGCTTCATCAGCGGATTGGTCGGGGTTTCGGCCCAGATCAGTTTCGTCTTCGGGGTGATGGCCGCCTCGACCGCCGCCAGATCGCTCAGATCCACATAGGCGAAATCCAGCCCCATCGACCGCCGCCGCACCCGCTCGAACAGCCGCCAGGAGCCGCCGTACAGATCGTCGCCGGTGACGATGTGCGATCCGGCGTCGAGCAGCTCCAGCGCCGTCGAGGTCGCCGCCATGCCGCTGGCGAAGCCGAAGCCATGCGTCCCGCCTTCCAGATCGGCCAGACAGGCCTCGAAGGCCTCGCGCGTCGGATTTTTGCCGCGGGCGTATTCATAGCCCTTGTTCACGCCCGGGCTTTCCTGGGCGTAGGTCGAGGTGGCGTAGATCGGCGTCATGACCGCGCCGGTGGTCGGGTCAGGTCGCTGGCCCGCATGGATGGCGCGGGTCGAAAAGCCTTGACTGTTCTTCAGCGATGTCATGGAGGCATCCGGTTACTGTGGGAGGCGGCCGATATTGCCGCCATAAAAGGCCGAAGCGTGGTTGAAAATCTCGACCCACTCCGGCGGCTGGAACAGGTGCCCCGCGCCGGCGATCACTTCAACCCGTACCGGGATTTCGTGTTCCCGCAGGAAGTCGATCCAGGCCGCCGTATTGCGCGGCAGCACATGGGTGTCGTTCTCCGCCCGGATCATCAGCACGGGCACGCGCCGCCGGGGCACACGCGGCGTATAGACATCCACGCCGCCGGCCAGGCCGATCGCAGCCGCCGCCCGGCTGTTGCCCAGCGCCCCATCGACCGCGACATAGGAGCCGAGGGAGTAGCCGAACATGGCGGTGCGGCGGCGGTTCACCCCCCGGTCGATGAACCAGTCGATGGCGTGCTCGCCCACATCGCGCCAGGCTTCCATCATCGCCGGCGGGCGAATGCCGTCGTCCGGAAAGGCGTCGGTATAGAGCGGCGTCAGCACCTGATAGCCGTCGCGCGCGAACCGGATGGCCAGGTCATGCCAGGGGCCGCGACTGGCGATCCGGGAGCCCGCGCCGTGCATCATGACGATCGCCGAGCCGCGTCCTGCGTCCCGCGGCCGGTAGTGAATGGCGCGGATGGGCTTTCCGTGGCTCTGGAAGGTCATGCCTTCCCATATCGGCTCAACCGGCTCCTGGGCCCGAACCGGCGTGGTCAGACAGGCGGCGGCGGCGGCCAACAGGCTACGACGATGCATGGTCCCGCTCCCCGCGACTCTCCAGGAAGGCGCGCGTCCGGCCCATGACCGCGCACCAGGTCGGCAGGTCATACTGATGGCCGTCAAAATCAAGCCCCTGCACCTCGACCCCCGCCCCGGCCCGGCGAAGCGCGTCGGCCAGGTCCAGGGTCGCCCGAACCGGAACGGCCTCGTCGCGCCGGGCATGCAGGAGCAGGAAGGACAGGCCGCGACCGGTCAGGGTCTCGTCGACCGAACCGCCTCCCGCCACCAGAACGGCCGAACGGACCGGGCTCTCCGGCGCCGTGGCGGCGTCGGCGGCGACCCCGGCGCCGCGTGAGTAGCCCCACAGCGCGACCCGGTCCGGCGCGATGCCCGACCGGACGGCCAACTGGCCGGCGGCGTCCAGCGCCGCCTGCCGCCACGCCCGGCCATTGACCACCCGCCGCCGGCGATCGGGCTCTGCGGCGTCGAAATAGGCAGGCAGGATCACCCAGTAGCCGCGCGACGCCAGCTGGATGGCGTGGGCATCGAACAGGATCGCGTTCATCTCGAAACCCGTCCCCCCGTGCAGCATCACTATGCCCGCCCCGACCGGCGGACCGGCCGGCGTATAGAGATAGGCCCGGATCAGGCGGCCGCGGCTCTCGAAGGAAATCAGCGATCTCGACGCCCGCACCGCCACATCGTCCGTACAGCCGGGAATGCCGACGCGCGGCGGCTCCACGGCGGTCTGGGCGAGGGCGGGAGATCCGCCCGCGAGCGTCGCGAGCAGGCCCGCGAGGGCGATGAGGCGCCGACCCACCCGCTGGTTACCCGGCGGGCGCTTCTGCGGCGGCGGGGAGCAGGTTGGCGTCGAGGAAGCGCCGCGTGTGCTGGAACACCTCGCACCAGACCGGGCCGGTCATCGTCCGCTCGGGGGCCTCCAGCATCTGGACCTCGACGGTCGCGCCGCGGCGGCGAAGGTCGGCCGCCAGATCGCGCATCGTCGCGGACGAAATGATCGGGAAGGTCGAATAGCCCTCGATCAGCATCATCGGCAGTTCCCGGCGGGTCCGGCTGGGCTCGAAGATATCCTCGCCTGTGCCGACGCCGATGGCGACGCGGGCGGTCGAGTCGGGATGGGCCGAGCCGTCCGTGGCGATGAAGCCGCCCAGGGAAAAGCCCCAGATGCCGACCCGCGTCGGATCGACCCCTTCCAGCGTGCCCATATAGGCGACCGCGGCATGGCCGGCTTCTTCCCACAGCCGAATGTCCCGGCCATTCCACGGCACCTTGCGCGCCCGGGCCTCGAAATAGTTCGGCACCAGCACGTGATAGCCGCGGGCGGCCAGCTGAATGGCGTGCGGATCGAAGGCGTGGGCGTCGACCGTCAGGCCTTCCGAACTGTGCAGCAGCACCACCGCCGCCCCATTGGCGGGTCCGGTCGGCTTGTAGATCAGGCCACGGACGGTCTCGGAATTGCTGACGAATTCGGTGTTTCCGCGCGTGGCGCGCTGGGGCACGTCATCCACGCAGCCTGCGGGAGCGGCGGCCTGGGCGAAGGCGTCGCCCGCGCAGAGCAGCGCGGCCGCGGCGATCGCGGCGGTCAGGGCAGGGATCGGAAGACGGGTCATCGGGCAAGGCCTCGGAAAGCATGAGAACAGCGGTTGCGACCAGTCAGGACCACAATTCGGCCGCCGTCCAGTCCGTTCGCCTCATTTCCATCGCAAGTTCGCCACAATGGGCCCTCGGTCGCCGGCCCGTTCCCTCCTACCGGTTCAGGCTCAGGTGATTGATGAGATCCGTGCGCGTGATGAGGCCGACGAAGGTCTCGCCGTCCAGCACGATCGCCACCCGGTCGCGATCGAACAGGGGAATGAGGGCATCGAGGCTCTCGCCCACCTGCACCGTGTCCAGATCGCGGGTCATCACCGTGCCGACCGGCTTTTTGAACCGCTCCTGGCGCGTGATCTCGTCGGTGTTCATCACATGGACGATGTCGCTCTCATCGAGGATGCCGACCAGCCGTCCGTCCTGGATGATTGGCAACTGCGAGACGTCCGCCCCGCGCATCCGTTTGAACGCGGTGTCCAGCGTATCGTCCGGTCCTGCCACGACCACATCGCCCTTTTCATATTTGCGCGAGATCAGGTCCGACAGATCGCCATGCAGCGGCTGGTCGCCCAGTCCCTGATCGGCCAGCCAGGCGTCGTTGTAGACCTTGGAAAGATATTTGGCCCCGGTGTCGCAGACGAAGGTGACGACCCGCTTCGGCTCCGTCTGCTCGCGGCACCACCGCAGGGCGGACGCGATCAGCGTGCCCGACGACGAGCCCGCCAGAATGCCTTCCTTGAGCAACAACTCCCGCACCGTCGCGACCGCCTCGGCGTCCGGGATGGAATAGGCGGTGTCGATCAGGTCCATGTTCGCCGTGTCGGGCACGAAATTCTGGCCGATGCCCTCGACCGTGTAACTGCCTTCGGGGCCCGGCACGCCATCGTTGACGATCCCCGCCAGGGTCGAGCCGACCGGATCGGCGAGGATGATCTTCGCCTCCGAACCGACGCTCTTCAGATATTGGCCGATGCCCGTGATGGTGCCGCCCGAGCCGATGCCGGCGACGAAGGCATCAACCTTGTGATCCATCTGCTCCCAGATTTCGGGACCGGTGGTCTGGAAGTGGGCCAGGGAGTTGGCGTCGTTGGCGAACTGGTTGACGTAGAACCCGCCCGGGATCTGCTGCGCCAGCCGTTCGGCCATGTCGGTGTAATATTCGGGATGCCCGTGCGGCACGTCCGAACGCGTCAGGCGAACATCGGCGCCCATTGCCCTGAGATGCTGGATTTTTTCCTTGGACATCTTGTCCGGGATGACCAGAAGCACCTTATAGCCCTTGGCCTGACCGACCAGCGTCAGCGCCAGACCCGTATTGCCGGCCGTCGCCTCGACGATGGTCCCGCCGGGTTTCAGAAATCCCTCCGCCTCAGCCGCCGCGATCATCGACAGGGCGATGCGGTCCTTGATCGAACCGCCCGGGTTCTGCGCCTCCAGCTTGAGGAACAGACGGCACGGGCCGGTGTCGATTTTCGTCACCTCCACCATCGGCGTCTTGCCGATCAAATCCAGCAGGGAGCCGGTCGGACCGGACAGGACGGGGGCGGCGGCCAATGACATTCAAACACTCCTGGGGGCTTCGCGCCGGAAGCTAGGCCCAGCCCCTCCCCATCACAAGCCGTGCAAGATTTCGCCTCCGAAGAGGCCAGTCGTGCGTTATCAAGGATACAAATGAGCAAATCACCCCGCCGGCCCGTCGCCGGACTCCCCGACGAAGACACGCTGATCGCCTTCCTCCGTGAAGCCGGATCAGCCGAGAAAACCGATATCGCCCGCCACTTCGGTCTGAAGGGCGGCGAGCGCCGCGCCCTGCGCGAAATGATCCGCGCCCTTGAGGAAGCCGGAAAACTGGGCAAGCGCGGCCGCAAGGGCTTCTCCGAAGTCGGCGCTTTGCCCCCCGTCGGCGTCGCCGATGTGGTCGAGCGCGACCTGGACGGCGAACTCTACGTCCGTCTGGTCGAGGCCTCGGCCGATGCTCCGCGGGCGCTGCTGATTCCCGACAATGGCGGCAAGACCGGCCCCGCCCCCGGCATGGGCGACCGCGTGCTGGTCAAGTTCGCCCGCGGCGAGGACGGCTGGGAAGCCCGGCTGATCAAGCGACTCGACGCCGGCGCCAACAAGGTGCTGGGCGTCATCCGCAAGTCCAACAAGGAGGTCCGGGTCGAACCCGTCGACCGCAAGTCGAAGGACGTCCTGCTGGTCCCCCACGCCCAGGCCGAGGGCCTGCGCGACGGCGACCTCGTGCTGGCCGCCATCGAGAAGGGCGACCAGCGCTACGGCCCCAAACGCGGCAAGATCCTCGAGAAAATCGGCCACGAGGGCGACGCCCGGGCCGCCTCCCTGATCGCCATCGCCGCCCACAACGTCCCGATGGGCTTCTCCGAACTCGTCGAGAAAGAAGCGGAAGATCAGGAACTGCCGTCGCTGAAGGGCCGCGAGGACCTGCGCGACCTGCCGCTGATCACCATCGACCCCGCCGACGCCCGCGACCATGACGACGCCGTCTACGCCATGCGCGACGAGGACCCGAAGAACGCCGACGGCTGGATCGTCTGGGTCGCCATCGCCGATGTCGCCGCCTACGTCCGCCCCAACACCAATCTGGACCGTGAGGCGCGCGACAAGGGCAACTCCACCTACTTCCCCGACCGCGTCGAGCCGATGCTGCCCGAGCGGCTGTCCAATGGCCTGTGCAGCCTCAAGGAAGGCGAGAACCGCGCCTGCCTCGCCGTGCGCATGGTCTTCGACAAGGACGGCAAGAAGACCGGGCACAAATTCGTCCGCGGCCTGATGCGGTCCCAAGCCAAGCTCAGCTACGAACAGGCCCAGTCGGCCATCGACGGCCAGACGGACGACACGACCGGCCCGATCATGGCGGCCATCCTCGATCCGCTGTGGAACGCCTACCGCACCATGCTGAAAGGCCGGCTGAAACGCAGCCCGCTGGCCATCGAGAGTCCCGAGCGCCGCATCCGCATGAACGACCAGGGCCAGATCATCTCGATCGAGCCCCGCGTCAGCCTCGAGGCCCACCGGCTGATCGAGGAGATGATGATCCAGGCCAATGTCTGCGCCGCGGAGACGCTGGAGCAGAAGAAGACGCCCCTGCTGTACCGCGTCCACGACGCGCCCAGCCAGGAGAAGCTGTTCAACCTCGGCGACTTCCTCCAGACCATCGGCAAGCCGTGGACCAAGGGCGAGCCGGCCACGACCAAACGGTTCAACAAACTGCTCGACGAGACCCGCGGCGGCGAGCACGCCGAGGTCGTCAACGAGGTGGTCCTGCGCAGCCAGATGCAGGCCATCTATTCGGCCGAGAACGTCGGCCATTTCGGCCTCAACCTCGACCGCTACGCCCACTTCACCTCGCCGATCCGGCGCTATTCCGACCTGATCGTCCACCGCGGCCTGATCCGCGCCCTGGGCCTCGGCAAGGACGGGCTGACCGATCGCGAGGTCACGGAACTGCCCGCCATCGCCGAACAGGTGACGATGACCGAGCGCCGCTCCATGGCTGCAGAGCGCGCCGCGATGGACCGCTACATGGCGGCCTTCCTGCAGGAGCGGGTCGGCGCGACCTTCCCGGGCCGCATCACCGGCGTGACCCGCTTCGGTCTGTTCGTCCGGTTGAACGAGACCGGCGCCGACGGCCTCGTGCCGGTGTCCTCGCTCGGGACCGAATATTTCACCCATGACGACAAGTCCCACGCCCTCGTGGGCGAACGCACCGGTGCGCGCTGGACCCTGGGCCGCACCGTCGAGGTGCGGCTCAAGGAAGCCACCCCGATCACCGGAGGCCTTGTCTTCGAAATGCTGTCCGAACCCGCCCCCCGCGATCCCAACGCCCCCGCCCCCCGACTGGGCCAGCGCGGCCGCGGCCCGGGCGGCGACGGCTTTCCCAAGCGCGGCGGCAAGCGTCCCGGCGGGCCCAAGCCGCCCAAGGGCGGGCGACCGTCCGGCGGACTGAAGGGCGTGCGCAAGGGCAAGCGCCGCTGACGGTGGAAATCGTCACGACTTCGCCGCGGAACATCGGTTAGTCTCGCTTCGGGAGGAAGCGATGATCAGACTGAACCGGGCCGTCGTCGTGCTGGCCGCCATCCTGTTTGCGGCGCCGGCGACCGCGAACGACAGCGTCGCTTCCATGGGCGCGGGCGGGCTCGTCCTGCAGCGCACCGACGGCATCGAGATGCGGTCCGAGGACCTCTATGTCTCGGCGGCCGAAATCCGCGTCCGCTACCGGTTCTACAACCGGACCGACCGCGACATCGCCACCCTGGTGGCCTTCCCCATGCCGGATCTTCAAGGCGGCATCGAGAGCGACGTCGCGCTCGAGGACCCGTTGCGGATGCCCTTCACCACGACGGTGAACGGACGGCGCGTGGCCACCAATGTCGAGCAGAAGGCGATGCTGAACGGAGTCGACCACTCCGACCTGATGCGCGGCCTTGGCGTGCCGTTCTCCCCGCGGGGCGAGGCGACGATGCAGGCCCTGGCCGCCCTGCCCCGGCCGCAGATCGAAATGCTGATCGAGATGGGTCTGATCGAGGACCGTTCCTGGGTGGATCGGGGCGTCCGCAACCTGGATCTGGCGCCGCTGTGGACGCTCAAGACCACCCACTACTGGACGCAGGTCTTCCCGGCCGGGCGCGAACTCGACGTCCGCCACCAGTATGCGCCGGCGATCGGCGGCTCGGCCGGGAGCATCTTCGGCGATCCGGAGATGGAGGGCGGCGAACACGCCCGGGAGGACGTCGAACGCTACTGCGTCGACGACGCCTTCCAGGAGGGCGCTCGTCGCATGCGCTCGCGGGGCCTGTATCTGACCGAGACCTGGGTCGACTACATCCTGACCACCGGGGCCAATTGGGCCGAGCCGATCGGCGAGTTCCGGCTGGTGGTCGACAAGGGCTCGTCGCGCAATCTGGTCAGCTTCTGCGGCGAGGGCGTGCGCAAGATCGGTTCGACGCGGTTCGAGATCCGGCGCCGCAACTACACCCCCGACCGGGACCTGTCGGTGCTGATCCTGACCGGGACCCGCATGGACGACTGAGGCGGCGGGCGTGCTATGGCCTCGCCATGACCACCCCCTTCGATTCCGACCGCGACCTGACCGATGCGCCGCGCGTCGGCGGTCGCCAGACGCCGAAGGACGCCGCCACCCTGATCCTGACCCGCCTGCGCAACGGCCAGGCCGAGGTGCTGATGGGCCGCCGCGCGCCCGGCCACGTCTTCATGGCCGCCAAATGGGTCTTTCCCGGCGGACGAATCGAGCGGTCGGACTTCACAGCTGCCGCCGCCAACGACCTGCCTGCCGCCGACACGGCCCGCCTGACGCGCGAGGTTCCGACGCGCCGCGCCCGGGCCCTGGCCATGGCCGCCGTGCGCGAGACCTTCGAGGAGACGGGCCTGCTACTGGCTGAACCCGCGCCGATCGTCTCCGTCGCCGGGCCTTGGCGCGAGTTCCGCGCCGCCGGCGCCCTGCCCGACCTCGCCGCCCTTTCCTATGTGGCCCGCGCCATCACCCCGCCCGGCCGAACCCGCCGTTTCGACGCCCGCTTCTTCATGGCCGACGCCCGGGCCCTGCTGCATCCCGACCCCACCGCGGGATCGGGCGAACTGGACGAGATCGCCTGGCTGCCGCTGGCTGATACGCGATCGCTGGACCTGCCGGCCATCACCCGCTTCGTCCTCGGCGAGGTCGGCGAGCGGCTGGCCCACCCCGACCGGCCCCTCCCCTACGTCCGCATGGTCCGCGGCCGCCACGTGGTCGAGCATCAGGACTGAGTGCGCGGCCTAGGCGCCGGCCTTCGCCGCCGGTCGCGCTCGGCAAGCGTCCAGCCACCGCGCCAGATGGGTCAATTCCTCCGGCGGCCGGTATTTGATCAGCCGGGCGAAATCCAGACCGACCACGGCGACGACGTCGGCGATGGTGAAGCGCTCGGCGGCGATGAACTCATGTTCGCCGAGCCGGCGGTCGAGCGTCTTCATGAATTTCTCGGCCGCGGCCCGGTTGTAGTCGGCCAGTTGCGGCATCTGTGTCGCCTCCAGCGCCGCCAGCGCCGGATGCGAATGGCGCACGCTCAGCATGATCGGATTGGCGAGGTAGAATTCACATCGCCGGGTCCACATCTCGATCACGGCCTGCTCGCGCGCGTCGCGGCCGAACAGGTTCGGTTCGGGATACAGGGCTTCCAGATAGCGGCAGATGGCGACCGACTCCGACACCGTGGTTCCGTCGTCCAGCTCAAGCGCCGGCACATGCGGCACCCCGACCCGGGCGCGATATTCCGGCGTCTTGTGCGCGCCGGTCAGGATGTCGACCTCGACCAGTTCGACGTCCTCTATGCCCTTCTCGGCCATGACCCAGCGCACCCGACGGGGATTGGGGGCGCGATGCGAGGTGTAGAGCTTCATGGTTCGGTCTCCGATCTCAGCGGAATATGGCGGCAGGCATGGCCCCGACAACGGCGGCGGTCATCAGAGTGGCGAGAAAGCCGCCGAACAGCGCCTTCCAGACCAGCCCCAGCACCTCCTCCCGCCGCTCGGGCATGAGCACCGACAGGCCCGTCACGGTGATGCCCACCGAGCCGATGTTGGCGAAGCCGCACAGGGCGTAGGTCATCAGCATCCGGGTGCGCTCGCTCATCTCCCCCGCGGGGACCTTGCCCAGTTCGATGAAGGCCACGAATTCGGTCAGGGTCAGTTTGACCCCCAGCAGCCAGCCGGCCTTGCCCGCCTCGGCCCACTCCACCCCGGTCAGCCAGGCCACGGGCATGAACAGCCAGCCCAGCAGACGCTCGACCGTCACTGGTCCGTCGAACAGCCACAGCCCGCCCATCATGACATTGACCAGCGCGACCAGCGCCACGAACACGATCAACACCGCCGAGATGTTCAGCACCACCATCAGGCCGTCCGACGTGCCCTTGACGATGGCGTCGATGGCGCTGTCGTACTTCAGGGCGGAGTCATAGTCGGCATGGGCCCCGCCCTGACCGGGAGTCTCGGGAATGATGATCCGCGCCAGCAGGACGCCCGCGGGGGCCGAGATGATCGAGGCCACCAGCACATGGCCCGCCGCGTTCGCCATCACCGGCCCCAGGATGGCGGCATAGGCGACCATGGTCGAGCCGGCGACCGTGGCCAGACCCACCACCATCATCAGGAACAGCTCGGACCGCGTCAGCTTGTCCAGATAGGCCCGGATCACGATCGGGCTCTCGATCATGCCGAGGAAGATGTTGGCCGCCACCGCCAGGGCCGAGGCCCCGCCCAGTCCCATGGTGCGCTGGAACAGGAAGCCGAAGCCGTGGGTGATCCATTTCAGCACCCTCCAGTGCCACAGCAGGGCCGACAGGGCCGAGATCACCAGGATCAGCGGCAGCACCTGGAAGGCGAAGGTGAACAGCGCCGGCTGGTTGGTCACGGAATAGGGCTGATCGCCGCCGGCCAGATAGCCGAAGACGAACCTCGCCCCCTGGTTGGTGGCCATCGCCAGACCGTCCACCGCGCCCGTGATCGCCGCCAGAAGGCCCTGCGATCCGGGAATGGCGAACAGCGCCAGCACCAGTCCCGCCTGCACCGCGACAGCCCCGAGGGCGAGCCGCCAGGGGAAGGCGCGCCGGTTCTCGGACAGGGCCCAGCAGGCCCCGACGATGACCACGAGCCCCAGCAGGCTCTGAAGGTTCAGGACGCTGAACATGGACGGCTCCCCCCGTAGTCCCCCTTGCTGCCGGAGACCGGGGAAGCACGCAAGCGGCGTCAGTCCAGTCTGAGCAACCGGTCCACGCTCCAGGCGCCGGGCCCACGCGCGATCAGATAGACCAGAGGAGCCAGCCACAGCAGGTGGGTCGGCCACCCGGCCGGCACGACGAACAGCTGGATCACCGCCGTCATCACCAGCAGGCCGAAGGCCGCCGGCCGCGTCAGCAGGCCCAGAACGATCAGAATGGGCAGCGCATGCTCGGCCCAGGTCGCCGCATAGGCCGCCAGATCGGACGGCAGCAGAGGTACACGGTACTCTTCCGCGAACAGATAAAAGGTCGAGTCCTTGAGGGTCAGAAAACCCTCCACCTTGGTCCGGCCCGACAGGAAAAACGGGGCCGCGACAGCGATCCGCATCAGCAGGGCGACCGGAGCCTCCGGAACCTGGTTGGTGATTCTTTGATGAAGGCGGGCGACGGGGTTTGAGGGGGCGATCATGGGCGGGGTCCTTGCGCAAGCGGGGCGAAGACCCCGGCGTGAATCAGATCGGCGAGCAGGGCCGAGGTATCGACGCCCGGCGCGGCCCCCTGGGCTGCTGCGGCGGCGACCGCCAGCGGGCGACCCAGCCGACAGGCTTGCAGGAAGGCATGTTCGGCCGGGGTGATCCGGCGCGCCCTCACCTCCAGCCCGGGACGCCAGACGATCAGGGCCTCCACGGCAAGCCGCCATTCCATGCCGCCGTCCTGATCCGGAAAGCGGTGCGCCAGCCACAACGACGGCGCCGACCAGTCAAAGCGGAACAGGCGCAGCGACGGATGCAGCGCCAGGACCGCCCCCGCCAGCGCCAGGCCCGACCGCGCGGCCTCCAGGGACGTCAGGGCGACAGCGTCGACCGCGACGTGGGCCTCGGTCCAGGCCCGGTCCAGCCGCGCCACCGGCGCCAGGAAAGGCAGGCGCCCCGCGGGCGGGAATCGCTCCAGCCAGACCGGGAATTCCTCGCCATAGATCACCATCGCCGGATCGCTTCCCGGCGCCGCGTCGACAAAGACCCGGGCCGCGGCTCGAAACCACTCGTCGCCGGTCAGTCGGGCGATCGTCGGATAGTTGGACTGAAGGGCGTCGATCCGCGCCTTGACCGTCGTGTTGCGATAGACGGCCAGTCCCGCCGCCTCATCGCCCGCCCCGAAGCCGAGGGCCGAGGCGTCAGAACGACCCTTGAGCGCATCGTCGAGGGCGGCGTGGAAGACGGTCATGCGGCCAACCGCTTCACAGCGGTCAGCGCGTCCGCCGCCCGCGCCTGTTCATCCAGCAGGACAGCGAATTCAGGGACCGCGCCATCACGCTCGATCAGCGTCGGACGAAGGCCGATCCGGTCGCTCAGCCGCCTGTGCAGAGCCCAGACGGCCTCGGCCACCGGCGCGTCATGGCTGTCGATCAACAGCCGGTCGCCCAGGACCGGATCGGGGCTATGCCCGGCCAGATGGACCTCGCCGACCAGATCGGCAGGCACGGCGTCGATCCACGCCTCGGCCGAAAAACCCATGTTGCTGGCGCTGACATGGACATTGTTGACGTCGATCAGCAGGCCGCACCCCGTGCGCCGGGCAATCTCCGCGAGGAATTCGACCTCATCCCAGTCATGGCCGGCCAGGGCCAGATAGGCGGTCGGGTTCTCGATCAGGATCTGTCGACCCAGGGCGCTCTGGCTCGCATCGATGTGGTCGCAGACCAGCGTCAACATCTCGCCGTTCCGCGGTATGGGCAGCAGGTCGGGATGGTAGACCCCGCCGCGTCGCGACCAGGCCAGGTGTTCGGACACCACGAACGGCTCGAACCGGTCGATCAGGGCCCTGAACCGGGCCAGGTGCCCGGGATCAGGCCGCTCGTCGCCGGCCAGCGAAAGCCCGACGCCATGCAGGGACAGGGGCCATTTCCGCCGGATCCGCTCCAGCCAGTGCAGCCGGGGCCCGCCCTCGACCATGTAGTTTTCGGGATGGACCTCGAACCAGAGGCCGGCCTGGGCGCCGGCCGCCGCGCAGGCTTCGGCCTCGGCATAGTGCCGCGGCTTCAGCCCCAGTCCCGCGGTCGGCGCGCAGGCCAAGACTCAGCGACCCGGAATCGGGGTCAGCGAGCCATTGCCCGCCGGGGTGCGGATGGTCGTGCAGGTGCCCTTGGCGACCAGCTTCCAGGCATTGCCCTGCCAGTCGCGGGTCGAGGTGCCCGAGCAGGTGGTGCCCGGACCGGCGGCGCAGTCGTTCTGGCCGGCGCGGGAGACGCCGTAGCATTTCTCCATCTCGGGCCGGGGCTGCTGCTGCGCCGCGGTGGCGGCGGTGGCTCCGAGCGCCAGGACGGCGCCGGCGCCAATGGCGAACTTGGTGGGGGTGTTCATCGGTTTGCTCCTGAGGGCGACCGGTCGTGGACGCCGGCCGGACAGTCAGGGTTTCGTCGATGAGCCCGGCGCGGTTACCGCCGGGAGCGAACATTTTCATCTCTGCCTTTTTTCGCGCTGGGCCTGTAACCTTGGGCAGGCCGGGCGCGAATGGGGGGACAGCGTGGTCGACCGGGAAGCCCATCTCAAACGTCTTATGTTGTTGGGCCTGGACGGCGACGCCAGGGCCTGGCGCGCCCTGCTGTCCGATGTTCGGCCGGCCATCACCGCCTTTCTCAAGCGACGACTCATCGGCTGTGAGGCCGATGCGGAGGATCTCGTGCAGGACTGTCTGATCGCCATCCATGCCAAGCGGGCGACATTCGATCGCGCCATGCCGTTCACCGCCTGGGCCTATGCGATCGCGCGCTACAAGCTGATCGATCACCTGCGTCGCCAGGGCCGCCGGGCGACCGTGCCGCTGGAGGACGCCTCGGTCCTTATGGCCGAACACACGGTCGAGGACGGCGTCGTGCGCCGCGACCTGGCCCGGGTCCTGTCGATCCTGCCGGCCCGTCAGCGGCGCCTCGTGGAAGACGTCCGGGTCGGCGGCTTCAGCGTCGCCGAAGCCGCCGCGCGCAACGGATTCACCGAGGGGGCCGCCAAGGTGAGCGTTCACCGTAGTATGAAGACGCTGGCCGCCAGCGTGACGCACCATGAAGACTGACGATCTGATCGAAGCCCTCGCCGCCGGTATCGAACCGGTCCGGCCCGCCGGCCTGTCCCCCTGGATGGTCGGCGGCGCCCTCGCCGTCGCCGTGGCCGCCGTGGTGGTCATTCTGGGCGTTCTGCCCGGTCTGGGCGAGGTGATCCGGGGACCGGCCTTCTGGGCCAAGGGCGCCTATACGGGCGCGCTCGCCGCGGCCTCGCTCTGGCTGGTCGTCCGGTTGGGGCGCCCCGGCGCATCCGTCGGCCTGCCGGGCTGGACGGTCGCATCCATCGTCGGCCTCGCCGGCCTGGCCGGCATGCTCGAACTGGCCCTGCTGCCGCCCGAGGCGCGGATGGATGATTGGCTGGGCTTCACCTGGAGGGTCTGCGTCCCCAACATCCTGATGGTCTCGGCCTTCACGGCGCCCCTGATCTTTCTCGCCGCGCGCCGGCTGGCCCCGACGCGGCCGATGCAGGCCGGCGCCGCCGCCGGGCTTCTCACGGGCGCGCTGGCGGCCACCGCCTATGGCCTGCACTGCCCGGAATCCACGGCCGCCTTCGTGGCCAGCTGGTACACCCTCGGCATGGCGGGCGCCGCCGCGGGCGGAGCCGTCGTCGGCCGCTTCGCCTTGCGCTGGTAGCCCGGCCTACGCCTGCCCGCGGACCAGCCGGTCGTATTCATCCATCAGGCCGAGGCTGAGCTCGCCCGGGGTGAAGCGATCGTCGCCGATCTCGCTCACCGGGGTGATCTCGGCCGCCGTGCCGCACAGGAAGCATTCGCTGAACCCGGCCAGTTCCTCGGGCCGGATTTGACGAACCTCGACCTCAAGCCCGCGCGCGGCCAGCATCTCCAGCACGGTCTGGCGGGTGATGCCGTTCAGGATCGCCCCGTCGGCCGGCGGGGTGATCACCCGGCCGTCCTGCACGAAGAAGACATTGGCGCCCGTCGCCTCGGCGACGAACCCGCGCCAGTCCAGCAGCATGGCGTCGGCGTAGCCACGCGCGTCGGCGTAGTGGCGATTGATGGTGCCGATCATGTACAGCCCTGCCGCCTTGGCCTCGGTCGGGGCGGTCTCGGGCGACGGCCGCTTGTAGGGCGCCCAGCACAGGCGGATGCCCTTCCGCTTGGTTTCCGGGTCGAAATAGCTGGGCCAGTCCCAGGCGGCGATGGCCACATGCACTGTGGTGTTATGGGCCGGGACGCTGACCTGTTCAGAGCCGCGCCACGCGAGAGGGCGCACATAGGCGTCGGTCAGGCCGTTTCTGGCGCAGGTCTCCTTGCAGGCGTCGTTGATCTGCGCCACCGTGAACGGAATCTGAAAGTCGAGCACCTCGGCCGAACGGAACAGGCGGTTCGTATGCTCCGTCAATTTGAAGATCTGGCCATTGTACATTCGCTCGCCTTCAAAGACCGAAGACGCGTAGTGCAGGGCGTGGGTCAAAACGTGCACGCGGGCTTCCCGCCAAGGCACAAATTCGCCGTCAAACCAGATCCAGCCGTCACGATCATCGATAGGAACGAAGGCCATTGAATAACGTCTCCCGCGCTGGTCACCGGGTTAGAGCCGCCGGAATCGCTCAGGTCAACGCCCGTGCGCGTGATCGGGTCGCTTCCGCATGAGCGAGTTCAGGTCGCATGGCCGGTCGGGACCCGTCGCGGGCGCGGGCGCGGGCCGGCACCTGCTGGTCGTCGACGACGACGACCGCATCCGCGAACTGCTGAAGGAATTTCTCGCCCGCGAAGGCTATCGCGTCACCGGCGCGGCCCACGCTGCGGCCGCCAAACGGCTGATGGAGCTGATCGAGTTCGATCTGGTGGTGCTGGATGTGATGATGCCGGGCGAGAGCGGCTTCGACCTGACCACCTGGGTCCGCTCCAAGGCCGAGACCTCGAAGACCCCCGTCCTGCTGCTGACCGCGCGCGGCGATCCGGACGACCGGATCGAGGGCCTGTCGCGCGGCGCCGACGACTATATGTCCAAGCCGTTCGATCCCCGCGAGCTGGCCCTGCGCGTCGACGCCATCCTGCGCCGCACCGGCGGCAAGCCCCTGACCCCCCGCGAGATCAAGCTGGGCCCGGCGGTGTTCGACATGGAGCGGCTGGAGCTGTCGAAGGACGGCAAGCCCCAGCGTCTGACCGAGGCGGAGGCCCAGTTGCTCAAGACCCTGGCGATCCACGCCCATTCGGCGGTCGAGCGCATGAGCCTGTCGCCCGACACCGCCGACATCACCGGCCGCGCCGTGGATGTGCAGGTCACCCGCCTGCGCCGCAAGCTGGAGGCGGACCCGAAGAACCCGCGCTACCTCCAGACGGTGCGCGGCGTCGGCTACATGCTGGCGCCGGACTGATGCGCCGCAATCCTCCCCCATCGGGGGAGGGGGACCGCGAAGCGGTGGAGG
>JAHKAM010000056.1 GCA_018826515.1 Alphaproteobacteria bacterium | reverse complement strand
GGCGCGCACGGGCCCGGACGTCTCGCCGATCGGCCGCGCCGTGACGCCTGTCAGGCTGGCTTCGGAATCGATCAGGAACTGCCCCGACGCGACGATCCGTTCGCCTTCCCCGAGACCGGCCAGGATTTCGGTCTGCCCGCCGGCTTCCCGTCCGATGCGGACCTCGGCCGGTCGATAGCGGCCCTCCGGCAGGGCGAGCATGACGATGTCGCGCTCTCCGGTTCGGATCACCGCCTCGGTCGGCACGAGCAGTGCCGACGTCGAACCGCCGCCGAAGGTGATCCGGCCGAACATGCCGGGGCGCAGACGCCCCCCGCGATTGGTCATCTCGATCCGCCCGGTGACCGTGCGACTGTCGCCTACGAGTTCCGGCAACAGCGCGGTCAGCCGACCCGTGAACCGCTCGCCCGGGAACGCGGCCAGGGCCACTCCGACGGACTGCCCGGCCCTCAGCTGGCTCGCCAGCGCCTCGGGGATGGCGGCGTTGACCCAGACGGTGGCCAGGCCGTTGATTTCGGCCAGGGTCATGCCCTGGGTGACACTCATCCCGGCGCGCACGCCCAGCGTCTTGATCACGCCGCCTGTCGGACTGGTGATGGTGATCGTGTTGCGGGGTCGCCCACTGCGTTCGACCGAGGTGATCAGGGTCTCGGACATGCCCAGCAGAATCAATCGTTGCCGTGCTGCCTGGATAAGCGGCGAATTCCCGGTGCGTCGCACGGCCAGATACTCGGTCTGGGCTCCGCCCCACGACGGGATCAGCAGATCGACCAGAGGCGCGCCGGCGACGATCACGTCGCCCGGCGCGCGGTTGTAGACCCGCTGCACGAAGCCGTCCGCGCGCGACTGGACCACGGCGATGTCGCGCTCATTGTAGTCGAGGATCGCCGTGGCGCTGAGGTCGCCCTCCAGGTCGCCGCGGCGGGCCGTGGCATACCGGACCCCGAGATTCTGGGTCAGGGCCGGGTCGATCCTAACGCCGGGGGTGGCGCTGTCTCCTCCCTCATCGGCATATCTGGGGATGGTGTCCATGTTCATGGACGACTTCCCTGGCCCCGGGTAGCGTTCGTTGGGGATCATGGGGTCGTACCAATAGAGGATCTCGCGCTCCCCTCCCCCGTCGGTGGTCACGTCGGCGGCACCGTCCATGCGCTGGGCGATGACGAGACCGCCACCAACGCCGGTTCCGACCAGAAACAGGGCGCCCACGGCGATGCCGAGGCGATTGTTGCGAAACGCGCTCATTGGTCGTCGCTCCCATAGGTCAGGGTGATGTTGACCACATGACGCATCACCGCGGCCTCGCGATCCAGGGTGTCGAGCCGGGCATTGGCCACGGCGGTGAAGGCTTCGATCACTTCGGTCAGTCCGACCCGGTCGGCGGCATAGGCGGCCGTCTCCAGATCGGATCGCTGCAGCACATTGGGCAGGACCACGTCGCGCGCGCGGCGCCAGAGGTCGTGATCCCTGGCGTGTTCGGCCAGGTCGGCGCGAAGGCCGGCCTCCAGCGTCCGGGCCGCGTCCTCCCGCTCGAGCCGGACGCGCAGGGCGTCGGCGGCGCGGGCCGCGATCACCGGGGCCTGCCTTTGACCCTGGAACAGGGGCAGGCTCACGCTCGCTCCGATCGACACCAGATCGCCGAACCGCGGATCTCGTCGGCCGTAGCTGGCGTTGAACGACCAGTCGGGACGTCGCCCCGCACGGGCCAGATCGACCTCCGCTTCGGCCCGCCGACCGGCGGCGGCGTAGGCGCGCAACGCCGGCACCCGATCCAGCCCGGCCCGCAATCCCGCAGGGTCCAGCCCCGACGACGGTGGCGCGCCCTCGACGACGGCTGCGGCGTCGCCGGTCCAACGCGCCAGTTCCGCCCGCGCCGTTTCGGCATCGGCGACCAGCCGAGCCCGTCGATCCTGAAGCGCCGCCCTGAGCTGGACGGGTCCGAGCGCATTGGCCGGTCGATCGACCCCTGACGCCACCCCGGACGGCGCGGCCAGCCACAGGGGCTCCAGAGACGTCAGGACTTCGTCCAGCGCCGCCAACCGACGATCGGCGTAGTACAGATCGATCCAGGCCAGGCCCGTGGCGATGCGGACGTCCCTGAGGACGATGGCATCCTCGGCTCCCGCCTCCCCGATGCGGGCGTCGGCGACGGCCCGTTCGGCCCGGCGCCGCGCCCGACTGGGAAGATCCTGTTCGATGCCGAGCCTGAGGATTGTGAAATCATCCTCGCCGAACTGACCGGCCACCGGACCGGTGACGGGAAACCCGTCGAGCCCGAAGCTCAGGCGGGGGTCCGGCAGTTGACCGGCGGCGACCGCCTCGCTCCGGGCCGCCTCGACCCCAAGCGCCGAGGCCTGCAGGGCCGGAGCGTTGAATGTGGCCCGGGCGAGGGCGCCTTCGAAGGTCAGGGGCTCGGCCCGGACCGATCCGGTCCAGACGCCCAGTGTCACGGCGAGCGCCGCGACCGTTCCGATCGTTCTCATCCTTCTGCCCCCTGTCTAGGCGGTGATACGGTGTCGGAGGGGGCTTCGGGTGTCCTCGGAAGACCGCGCACGGTGCGGCCATGATCGCGACACGCCTTGAACGATCCGGCCGTGTGTTCGCGGGGCACACACACGATGCGACGAAACACATCGTGAGGATTGGGGGACGGGGGCGCGACCCGCCTGACGCAATCCGGATCGCTTGAACGGGCAGACGCGGTGCCTGGAAAGGCAAGAAGGGCGAAGGCGAGCGCAGTGGCGCTCACCACCGATTTGACGGGGCTGGACATGGATTTTTCCTGTGAAACATCAGAGCGCCTGCCACGCGCGGCACGACGCTGGGGCTGATCTGCGCAAGTCTGCGCGACACGCCCGCGCCCGGAGGCCAGGCGTGCGTCAGCGCGACCGCTGCGTATCAGGCCCGATGTTTGGGGGGAAAGACCAGCGGCGGGGGCCCGACGCCTTCGCGAAACACGTCAAGGCGCAAATAGACGATCGGATGCCGGAAGACGGCGCACGGAATCGCCGGACGCGAAAGGATCGGAGGCGCCACGGCGGCACAGCCCATCTTGGCGATGCATTCGGGCGTCATGTTTTCGCAAGGGTTACCGGGCCGGTCGGTCTGAACCCCCGCCATCCCGGCCATCTCCGCGCAGTCTTCCATGCCGTCCATCACCCCGGCCGCCTGAAAGACCTGGATGGGAGTGGCATGCGCGGTCGCCTGGCCGATAAAACCGGCCAGGGCGAGCGCGAGCAGAAGTGTGCGGATGGCGGTCCACATGGCGAGAGACCATACGCGCTTTGAATAGGGGCGAGTCAAGATTGACACCTGCGCAGCCGCTTTTCGACGGACGCTGGCCTGGGCGGCCTGGGTCGGATTGTGTAATTTTTCCTCGGGCGCGAGGGTTCAGGCGCAAACGAGCGTATATCCCTAAGATACCTGTCACTTACGGAGTTGTTTGATGCCCAATCGCAAATTCCTTTCTCTGGTCGGCGCGGCCGGAGCCCTGCTGCTGGTCGCGACCCAGGCCGACGCCCACGCGCGTGTCGTCGCCTCCACGCCGGCCGCCAGCGCCACGGTCGCCTCCACGCGCGCGATTACCGTGACCTTCAGTGAACGTGTCGCCCCGGCCTTCTCTGGCCTCGATCTCGTCAGCGCCGCAGGCACCAAAATCCCCGTGACCTCCAGCGTCTCTGACGACGGCAAGACGATCTCGGGCCGCACAGCGCGCGCTCTGTCCGCCGGAACCTATACGGTGAACTGGCGTGCGGCTTCGGCGGATGGTCACCGCATGACCGGAAACTTTGCCTTCACCGTGCGCTAAGACCCGTGCTCGACCTTCTGGTGATCGGTCTGCGCCTCGCGCAGTACGGCGGTGCCGTCATCCTGCTTGGGACGCCGCTTTTCCTGCTCTACGGACTGCGCGGACCTGATGCCGTCGCCCAGAGCTGGGCGAGAGGGCTGCTCATTGGGGCCTGTGCCGTCGTCGCGGTGGCGTCGGCCCTGGCCCTTGTGGCTCAGACCTCCGTCATGGCGGGATCGATCGCGGAAGGTCTCAAGCCGGCTTCTCTGGGCTTCATGATCACCGGCACCAGCCTGGGCCCCGCCTTTCTGTTGAGGGTGGGTCTGGGCCTGACGGCCTTGACCGTCGTGCTTCTGGGTCGACCCTCGCGGTTTCAGTGGGGGCTGCTCGTCCTGGCCGGCCTGTTGGTGAGCGCGAGCTTCGCCTGGACCGGCCATGGCGCGGCAACGGAAGGCGCGGGTCGTTATCCCCACCTGCTGTCCACCATTCTGCACAGTTGGGCGGCGGCCCTGTGGCTCGGCGCGCTGGTGGCGCTGTGGATCATGACCGCAGGGCACCGTCCCGGTGATTTCCGGTCCGATCAAGTCCTGCACCGCGCGCTGCACGGGTTCGCAGGCGTGGGCTCGGCCGCTGTCGCGGTCCTGATCCTGAGCGGCCTGGTCAACAGCTGGTTCATGGTCGGGATCGACCGGATCGACGGGCTTGTGACCACGCCTTATGGATGGCTCCTGCTGTTCAAGTTGCTGCTGTTTGGCCTGATGCTGGCTCTGGCGGCCTCGAACCGCTTCCAATTGACCCCTGATCTGCTCGATGCGCTCGACGATCCGGATGATATGCGCCTGGCCATCGGCCGACTGAAGCGCAGCCTCAGGGTCGAAACCTTCGTCGCTCTGGCGTTGCTCGCCGTCGTGGCCGTCATGGGCACGCTCGCTCCCGTTTCGGCGATGGACATGGCGATGTAGTCCTTCCGGGCGAGCGACCCGGTGCGCCTGCGACACGCTGTCTGCTGCCGACGTGATGTGACGCCGCAGCCCTGTCCCCTGCCGGCTCTTGTGCTATTCAGGCGCCGCTCGGCTGAGGCTGTGCACGAGGGAGCGGGCCGGCTGGCGCGTAGTAGAGGTATGGGGGCATGAGGAGAGTTCAGAATGACACGTGATCTGGATGAGTTGCTCGCGCGGCTGGCCGCAACGCCGGTCGACCGGCCACTGGACGCACTGGAGTCGCAGGTGTGGACACGCGTCGACGCCTTGCGCACGGAGAGACTGATGGCGCAGCTACGGGGCGGGGCGGTGGCCGTCGCCCTCGTCGCAGGGCTCACCGCGGGCGGCGTGGGTGCCGTCGCTTCACCCAGGGTTCCGACGGAGATGTCGATCTTCACTGTCGAAGCCGGACTGTCTCCCCTGTTGAGACTGGATGCTGCCTCATGATGAAAGGCTGGCGCACGATCGCGCTAACGGCGGTGCTGGCGGCCATCGCCAGCGCGGCGGGAACCTGGATTGGGGCCAGCTGGGTCCTGGACCGCCGTGAGCCCCCTTCCCTGCACGACATTGTTCACGACGAGCTGGATCTGACCGCGGCGCAACACGCCGAAATCGACGTGATCGAGGCGCGGTTCGCCGCCATCCGCCCTGGGCTTGAGGGCGAGGTCCGTGCCGCCAACCTGGAACTGGCGCAGGCCATCGAGCAGGGCGAGGGCGACGGCCCTCAGGTCCAGGCCGCCGTTGATCATTTCCACGCCGCCATGGGTGCCTTGCAGAAAGAGACCATCGCGCATGTGTTCGAGATGCGATCGGTCCTGACACCGGAGCAGGCCGCCGTTTTCAACGACCGGATCGTCGAAGCCCTTTCGCCGACAGAGTCCTAAGGCTCGGCATGGACACTCTTGGGGACCTGCCGGCTCGCGCCGCCGCCGGGGACCGGGCGGCGTTCAGCGACCTGATGCGGCAGACAAAGTCCGCTCTCTTCCGCTTCATCCGCCGTTATGTGGGCGACGAGCAGGACGCACACGACCTTCTGCAGGAAAGCTATGCCGCGGCCTGGCTGAGCCTGCGGCGCTATGATCCCAGTCGCCCATTCGAAGCCTGGCTGCGGACGATCGCTCTGAACAAATGCCGGGACTGGTCCCGTCGCCGCTTCGTACGCCGGCTCGTTCACGGCGCGACTGACCTTGCCAGCCCGGAGGCCCTCTCGGTACCGGATGGGACCGAGCCTGCCGACGAGCAGATCGAGATGGCCGGCAAGCTGGCCAGGCTGAATGAAGAGATCAATCTGTTGGCACCGCATCTCAAGGCTCCCCTTCTCCTCACGGCAATCGAGGGCCGGAGCCAGTCCGACGCGGCCAAAATCCTCGGAATTTCGGTCAAGGCGGTGGAGACGCGTATCGCTCGGGCTCGCCGCAGATTGTTCGACGCGCTGAAGGAGGCGTGACCTCGCGCTGTCCGCGCCCGACCGCGTTTCAACCCCGCACGCGACGAAGGCGACCGTGGGCTTGAGCTTTGCGAAACCGGATCGCTCGCCATGCCGACGAGGAATATCGGGCCGGAGCGCGTATATCATTATAGGCACCGGACCCGCTCCCCCTCCCGGTGCGTCTCAGGAGACCGTTATGAACCGTTTGATTATCGCCAGCCTGGCTCTCGTCTCGGCAGTCGCCCTTTCGTCGGCGGCCCAGGCCCAGAGCAATCCGCACGCCGGCATGTCCGCACAAGAGCACGCCGCCATGCCGGCTGCCGCCGCTTCCGGCGTCATCACCACTCCCGCCGACAATGCGATGCTGAGCGCCGCGCCCAAGACCTTCACCGCCACCTTCCCCCACGCCATGACCCTGAAGGCGCTGAAGCTGACCGGGCCGGCGACGGAAACCGTCGATGTCCAGATCGCGGCGGGCACAGCGCCTCAGACGACTGTCAGCACGCCCCTGCCCACCCTCGCCCCCGGCAGCTATTCCGCCGCCTGGACCGCGACGGGGTCCGACGGCCATGAGATGAACGGGACCGTTCGCTTCATGGTGCACTGAAGGCTCTGCCCTCCTGATCCCCCTGGGAGGTCCAGACGCCTGATGTGGAAAGAGCGCCGTGCGGCCCAGCCGCACGGCGCTTTTGCATCAGACCTGTTCGAGATGACGGACCAAGCCGGCCGGTGACGGAGATGCATAGGGCCCGAGGTTGATTTGAGCGGCCGCACAGTCTGCTCCCTATCCGTGATCAGCCGGCATTGGCCCCATTGGATTGAAGCCAGGTTTGCAACTCGCCGATGTCGGCTGTCTGCATCTCGATCGTTTTTTGCGCCATTTGCTCAATCTCGGCGCCCGGGCTCCGCTCGAGCACCACCCGAGCCATGTCCAGGGCACCCTGATGGTGCGCGATCATCTTGCGAGCCCAGGTCTGATCCGTGTTCCCCCCGGTCGCGCCCATCATGGCGTCTTTCATTTTAGACTCGGCCGCCGCGAACGGCATGTCCTGACCGGTCGGAGACGGTGAGTCGGATGTGGCCCCGGCCTGGGTCTCCAGCCAGCGCCGCAGCTCGGCGATATCCTGGGTCTGCATCTCGATAGTCTTCTGGGCCATACGCCTGATCTCAGCGTCCTGCGTGTCGCGCAGCACGATCTCGGACATATCGAGCGCACCCTGGTGGTGGGGGATCATTTTCCGGGCCCAGGTTTCATCCGCGCTCGCCCCGGTCGCCGCCATCATGGCCTCATGCATCTTCATCTCGGCCGGCGAAAAAGGCGTCTGCGCCATCGGCATGGGCTGCTCCGCCGCCGCCATCGACGCATCGCCTTCGGGCGCAGCCTGCGGCTCAGCGGCCGGAGAACAGGCCGACAAGACGATGGCCGAACAGCCCACCGCCAGCAGCAAAGTGCGTGTCGCAATCGAGTCAGACATCGGTAGTCTCCGCTTCGTGGGCTCGCCGGCAGATCGTTGGTCGGCCGGACGATGAGTGGGGCCAGCGAGACGCCGGCGGGGAACGGGTCTCACCGCTCTCCCGACGTGCCCACGCGGGACGTCGAGCCAGCATAATCCAGACCCGCCGCCACGGTTCCGCCGTGATCAAATTTACCCCAGCGTCGTTCAACTCCGTGAGGGATCGACCACCGAGCTGCGCAATTGCTGCATCACGGTCACGGCTCATCCCCGCCCTCGTCGGGATCAGGAATGCGAACCAACGTGCCTGTCGGTGATCTTGCCGCCCAAGGCCAACGTCGATCAGCCAAGAGGTCCATGCGGCGGGCCGAGATCCACCGGCGCTCCTCCGCCTCGATCCGGTGGCGCTTCGGCTCCAACCGGCCTAGTTGTGGTACGGTCCAGATTCTTGAGGGTTAGGCGTGCCAGATCGACTTCGAGACCTTATCGTCCAGTGGCGCGAAGACCCCTCGGCCACCTATCAGACCTGGTTCCTGTGGGATGAGCGGCTCAAGAATTTCCGCTCCATCCGGCGAGGCATCGGTCAGGTTGTCGAAGAGATCGAAGCGGACCGGTTCGGCGTCGCCTACCGCGGCTCATCGCTCGAGACGATCGTTCATTCCGTCGCCGAACAACGCCAGATCTTCAGGGGGGCAGACCATGCCTTTCTGTGGAAGCCCAAGCTCCGCATCCCCGACATCTATGAGAACCCCGTCAACCAGCGTGCCTTCGGCCGCCTGCTGCACCACTGCAGCTGTTGTTCGACGGCAGCCGAGATCTTGTCCGCAATCCGCGCGATCGACCAGCTCAAGATCAAGGGTCTGGGGCCCGCCGTCGCGAATCTGATCTACTTTCTGCATCCGACACATGCCCCTCCGTTCAACACGGCCATCGTCAACGGATACAACGCGATCACCCGATCGAAGGTGAAGCTGGGCAGCTGGGAGCACTATCTGGCGATGCGCGAGGGCATCCTGGCCTTGAACGCGCGCTATCGCGATCTGCTGTCCAACGACCTGGGTGCCCTCGCGGGCTTTCTGTTCGACATCGGGTCCGGACGATACCCCGCGCCACCGCTGGACAGTGAAGCTCTCTCCGACCGTGGCTGGCAGGAACGGCTTGCCGAAGCCCGGGCCGAAGCCGTGAAATTCGAGAGGACAGCGCTGCAGCAGCGCGAAACCGACCGATCCCATACCGAAATCCAGGCCTGGGTGCGCGATCTGGGGCGAGCGCTCGGCTATCGCGTATGGATCGCCGCCAATGATCGCGGTCGCTGTTTCGAGGGTGGTCGTCTCGGCGAGGGCTGTCTGAACGATCTCCCGCCTTCCTTGGCGGCAAGCGCGGGTGCGGACTCGTTCCGCCTGATTGATGTGCTGTGGCTCGAGGCCGGCTCGGATCGTGTGGCGGCGGCGTTCGAAGTCGAGCATTCCACGACCATCTATTCCGGGATCGTGCGCATGCTCGACCTCGCCCTGTCCGGTGAACTCCACACGTCCGCGGGTCTGTTTCTCGTCGCGCCGGACAGTCGGGAGGGTGACGTCCGCGCCCAGTTGCAGCGACCGGCCTTCAGCCGGATCGCAGACCTCGATGTGCGTTATCTTCCGTATAGTGAACTGGAGAAACACAGGGCGGCCATCGCCCGCTTCGGGACCGATATCCGGGCGCTCGCGGAAATCTCACACCGGCTGATCTGACACCTCCCCTGTGCGGGTGAGAATCCGCGCGGCGCTCGCCAAAGCCTCCGGGTGTGTTGGCACAGCAGTCGTTCGCGATCCGCTCAGATGCGCCGTCATGACGGATCGCCGGGCCGGGAGCGAGGGTCGGATCGCCGCCGCGATCAACGGGTTCTGCGGGTCGCGCGCGCGATCTTCACATCCCGCGATATCCGTATCCATAGGAGAATGAACCCTGAAACGACGATGCTCAGGGTCAGGGCCGTGGTGATGATGATCAGGGGATGGTTGAAGTCCTCGCCGTCGTTCCAGTCCATGACGTGCAGGCGCCAGAAGAAGTCGAAAATCCGCCACACGCCCGAGCGCCGCGTCACGACTTCGCCGGTGTCCGGCGACAGGTACAGGGACGTTTTCTCCCGGTCCGCGAAATCCACCCGCCACAACGGACCGGTGCGGCCGGTCTCTTCGGGGGCGGTCGTCAGAAGCACAGCCTCCGTGATGTCCGCCTCGCCCCTGTAGGCCCGCCGGGCGAACTCCGACGCCTCGCCGGCGGACATCGGCCCGAACGGCCGACCCGTGGCGGCGGACACGGTGACCGGTTCGCCCGCCGCCGGGGTCAAGGTCCAGACCGGGCCGCGGGGTGTGGTGCGCAATTCGGCCCGGACAGGCATCACGCCCGCGCGGCGAGCGATCTCTTCGGGGCCTGGAAGAGCGGCGAGGGCCAGCGGACCGGGCTGAAATTCCACCGCCCGATGTTCGCCGCGCACCGTCTCGATCGGTATGGCCGTCATCACCAAACCGCCGCCGACCCAGAACAGCACCTGGAGACCCACGACAAGTGCGATCCATTTGTGCAGCTGGGTCGAAAGCTTGAGAACCTTCACGGTCGCGTCTCGTCTAGCCGTGACGCGCGAAGACGCGCGTGCCACCGCCTTTCAGGATCAGCAGGGTCTCATAAGGATCCTTTCGACCGTCGGGCATTTCCATGCCCGAAGATCCCAGCGGCATCGCCGGCACCGCGAGCCCCAAAGCGTCTGGTCGCTCGGCCAGAAGCCTGCGCACATCCTCAGCCGGCACATGACCCTCAAGGACGTATCCGCCGATCAGGGCCGTGTGGCAGGACGCCAAGGCGTCAGGAACGCCCTCAGTGCGGCGGGTCGCGCTGAGGTCGGCAAGCTCCGTGACCCGCGCCTCGAAGCCTGCGGCGCGCATGTGATCCACCCAGGCCGTACAGCACCCGCAGGTCGGGGTCTTGTAGACCGCGAGTTCTGTCGAGGCGTGCGCGACCGGGGCGCAGGCCGCCAGGGCGAATGCCCCGGTTCCCGCAGCCAAAAATCTACGACGTGAGAAAGAATTCAGCATAGATCCCATGGGGCCTCAGTGAAGGTTGTCGCCGGACGGTCGCGATCGGGGTCAGCCGACGCGACGCAACGGTCGTGCCGAGGAGTGATAGATGTCAAACCGCCACTCACCGCCGCGCTTGCGAAGCACACTGGTGGCCACGCCGCGCCGTTCGATGGCCTCGCGCGTGCCGTCCTTGAAGGTGATGTGGTAGGTATAGGTCTCGCTGACGAAGGCGGTATCGCCGTCGATCTCCACCTTCGTCTCATGGTCGCGGAAATCGAAACCGGCCAGATCCGTGAACTCGGGTCCGAGATGGTGTTCCAGATAATAGGCGAAGGAGCCCTCCACGCCCCCGTTCTCGAAGACGGCGGAGTCGGCCCAGAACAGGGCGGGTGTCTGCGAGACATCCATCCGTTCGATCGCATCCTTGTACGCGCTGACCACGGCCCGGACCTGTGCCTCGTCGCCGGGCTGCGACTCGCCGGCAGCGTGAGTGGACGCCGGGCCGTGAGAATGGGCCGGTGCCTGGACCTGGGCCTGAGCCGAGCTCACGAGAACGGCGACGAGCGCCGATCCGGCAAGTGCCGAGCGAAACGACATGGAATCAATCTCCTGTTCATCGAGGATGTAAAAAGCTTTCTGCCGCCCCTGGAGGCGGCCAGCGCGGGACGCTGAGGCCGTATCAGAACATCAGATGCCTTACGCCGTGGGTCAGCATCCCGCCCAACAGGCCGTTGACAATCACGGCACCTGCGGTGGCCGTCAATAGGCCGATGTAGATCAGCTCGCGCCCACGCCCCGGTCGGCGAACCCAGTGTTCCTTCGCCCACCAGCTCAGCAGGCCCAGGACGGCGATCGAGGTGCCGAGCCAGCGGTGGGAGGCGTGGATGGCATCATCCTTGCCGGGAAGCCCCATGGCGAACCACCCCAGCGCCACCGCGAAGATCGAGGAGATCGCCGCCAGGGCGATGATGACGCGTGTGCCTTGGGTCAGGACGGGCCGGCGGAGCGCCAGCGCCGCGATCTCGAGCAGAGCCGCGACGAGAAACAGCGCGATGGGAAAATGCACCGCCGCCGGATGCATGGCGCCGAGCCAGCGATACAGTCGCTGGGGCATGGGCCGGGGCCCCTCGCTCGCGGCCATGGCCCCGTGGTCCATATCCTGGCCCATGCCCGGCATGGCCATCATGCCGCCTTCCGGAACGGCTCCCGCCGGCGCAGTGGCGGCAGCGCGGGCAGCCGCCTCCTTTTCGTGGTCCTCGTGAGCGAACGCCGGTCCGGTGAAGGCCAGCGCCAGCACGAGAGCCAGCCCGGACAAAAATCGACGCATCACCATACCGCTCTCCCATCCGGTCTCTTCAGCTAACTACGCAGGGGAGCGGCGATCCCCTCGCCTTCCAGCAGAGCGCGTCATCCAAACGAGGGATCGGCATCTTGGATCGACGAACCCCGAGGCGACCCGGACGATCCGATCGTCAGGCGAGATCGCGCTCACGTGTGGCGCACGGCCCACCTGTGTGTCGAAGCGGGGCTGCGCACCTGGTCGGTTGGCCGATAGAAGGCCTGCCGCGCGGAAGCGGATGCTCGCTCCCGCTGTCGGGCGTCTGGGCTGACAACCAGCAACGCCCTGAAGGCGAGGCCGGGGCTCGGCTGCTGCTGCGGTGGTCGGGCAAGGTCATGGCACGACGCGAAAACCTGCATCTGGACGAGGGCTGATCGGGGCGACCGCGTAAATCGAGATGAACAGCTGTTCAGCCCCTTCCCAGAGCCGACTCTCCGTGCAGGAGCGTGTCACGTCCGATGTTCGCTTGTCGCCGACGCTGCTGCGGGGCCCGTGGAGCGGCCCGACGATTCCAGACAGGATTGAGCGATCCGCTGCTCCTATCCCTGGCCGCGACCTTCCTCCTGAGCTTGGTGTTCTGGACGTTCCCCGGGATCGATCTGGCGGTGACGGGCCTGTTTTACCGGACCGGAGACGGTTTCGCCCTGTCTCGGGATCCTATGCTGAAGGCGCTGCGGGCCAGTTCGACCTGGGTGATGGGGACAATGGTGATCGGTGCCCTGGGCGTGCTGGCGCATCGGGCCGCCACCGGGCGTCTGATCGGGTCGCGTCAGGCGCGACGGGCGACGTTCCTGATCAGCGGCTTGGCCGCCGGGCCGGGGCTTTTGGTGAACGGCGTGCTCAAGAGCCTTTGGGGACGCCCCCGACCCGTGCATCTGGAGATGTGGGGCGGAAAGGCGGTCCATGTCCCGGTCTGGCGGATGAGCGACCAGTGCACAGGCAATTGTTCCTTCGTCTCGGGCGAGGCGTCGTCGGCAGCCTGGATGGTGGCGGTGGCGGCCTTGTTGCCGCCTTCGGTGCGACGATGGGCGCTCTGGCCGGTCGTCACCTACGCTGTGGCCCTGTCGATGACCCGGCTGGCGTTCGGCGGACATTTTCTGTCGGACATCCTGCTGTCCTGGAGCCTCACCGCGCTGGTGCTGGGACTTTTGTGGCGGTGTCTGCCCGAGGCAACCACGTCGATGAGAGGCCGAGGGGGTCCGGGCCTGAGTCGGCTGGCGCGGCCTGAGCCCCTGGGCCCAGTCGCCCGGATCTCCACCTCTGCATTACGGCTGACGGCGAACCAGGGGGGTCGCGCTTCTCACCCCAAAGACGGCCAGTCCCGAGCGGACCAGGCTCCGCCGCTCGCGGGAGCAATGCCCCCGCCCGGCCGGTCAGGCCGCCAGGGCCTTCGCGCATCACATGCTGCTGAGCCACGCTTGAACGATCTTTGAATGTTGGACGGGTCGCCTGGGCCCAGCACAGAAATTCAAGTCGACGCGGATCCGCTCGTTCCTGGGCAAGCCAGGCCTTTGGATGTTGTCCCCCTAACGTCTCTGGGCCTGTCTTCCCTGACGACCGGAGACCGGGCTGCGTGGTCATGTTCGCAGTCTGCCTTTGCTCGTCCGGGATCGCTCTGGGAGCAAGGGGCACCTCCCGGTCCCGGCCCCGCGGGGATCGTCGACGACGCGTGCGCAGCACCCGGGGCGAATTCATGGCCCTGTCGAATCGGTGCCTGAAACGAGGGCTGTCTCGCACGACTGCGTAATCCAATCGAAGGCGTGCCGAGTCGATCCCTATCGCCGACCTTCCTGACAGGAGCTTCTGACGTGAGATATCTGATCCTTGCTGCCGCTGCCGCCATTACCCTGGGGGCCTGCCAACCCGCCGCTGAACCTGAACCGGTCGATGCCCAGGCGGTGCCGGACGACGCCATGACGATGCCGATGACCCCTCCGCCTGCCGACACGCCCGAGCCCGTCGCCGAGCCTCAGGGTGCAGAGCCCGCGGCCGCAGCAGCCCCGAAGGCCTCGACACCCCGACCGGCCCCGGCGGCGCCTGCGCCCACGCCTGCCCCGGCACCCCCGCCCGCCGATCCGATGGCCGATCACGACATGTCCCAGATGGGCGGCATGACCATGCCGCCCAAAGAGTAGGGCACGCAGGCACACTGCATGCTGACACAAGGCCGGTCCAGGCAGCTCTGGACCGGCCTGTACGGCGGTACAGACATGCGCGTCTCTGGGAGCCGGGTTCGGCGGCGGCGCGGATACGCCCCGATTGCGACGATGGCGACTAGTCCTCGACGATGATGCTCGATGTCGGTCGTTTCTCGCGAGAGGATACGCTCGCATGACTTTGGAAGGCGAACCGCGCCTGGGCCTGGACCGACAGATGGACGGACACGGTTGCCAGGGCCTGAACAACCCAATCGGCCTCGCCGCCCGTGGGGGTGATGTCTCCGCCGGGCTCCGGATCATACCGGATGGTGTAACAGCCCAGAGCCTTCGCCGGGCGAATGTCCCATTCGACACTGTCGCCGACGACACAGACCTCGGCCGCTCCGACGCCCAAAGCGGCGAATACCCGGGTGAAGGCTCCAGGTTCGGGTTTGCCTATGCCAGCCTCGCCTTCGATCTGGACATGATGGAACCGCGGGGCCAGACCGAACCGCTCGATCTTGGCACGCTGCAGGAGACGATCGCCGTTGGTCAAAAGCGCCAGCCGATAGCCGGCCTTCTGCAAGTCCGTGAGCAGAGCCAGGGCTCCGGCTTCGCGGTGCATCTGGTCATCGCGCCGCACGCTGAAGGCGTCGGCCAGTCGCTCGGCGACGTCGGGGGCCGGGACACGGACGCCGTCTCGCCGCAGGGCTGAGAACGCCGCCGCGGCGATCGTGCGACGGGCCCGCAGCGGGTCGGCACGACCGAGCGCGTGACGGACCGGATCCCCCCAAAAGGCCTGACCCGCATCCGTCAGCGCCCTCGCCACCCTGTCCGGCGCAAGCTCGCCTAATTCGTGGCGGAAGGCCTGGCAGACGTCTCGCCACACCAGATCCGGTCGACGATACGCCGAGATCAGCGTGTCATCGAGATCAAAGACGACCGCTTTGATTCTAGTCTGAACCGCCACACGCCAGTCCCTCACGCCTGTTGCACGCGCTCGGCCGGAGGGATGGTCGGGCAGGACGCGCCACAGTCCGCCCGCCGATTCCCTGTCCCGCGGCCCTGAGGAAAGACACGCGCCAACCCAGAGCTTTCCGCGGCGGTTCTGCCTAGAACCAGGCCCGGATACCCACGACCAGCCGGGTATCTTCCGAACTCCGCCCCTCGGCTTCCAGGAAGTCCGCCGTATTGCCGAAGCTCTTGGTCCACTCGACGCCCACATAGGGTGCGAACTCCTTGCGGATCTCGTAGCGCAGTCGCGCACCCACCTGAAGTGACGACAGGCCCGATCCGACCGACAACTCGGGTATGTCCTCCGCCGAAAGCAACACCTCGGCGCGGGGCTGCAGAATCCATTTCTGCGTGATCCTCTGGTCGTACTCCGCCTCGGCCCGAGCCGTCAGCTCGCCCTTCGTGGACAGGAAGGCGGCGGCGTCGACTTCGAACCAATAGGGTGCCAGCCCCTGGATACCGACAACCAGATCGGTCCGGTCGCCTCCGTCGGGGCGATACGTCTGGCGCACGCCGGCCTGAAAATCGAAGAAGGGTCTGATGGCGCGGCTGTAGAGGGCCTGAAGCTCGGCCTCCTCCAGCCCGCCATCGAACTCACCCTCACCTTCCGATTTCCACCAGAAGCGATTGATGTCTCCGCCCGTCCAGCCCTGAACGTCGAAGCCATATGCCTCCTCGCCGTCCGAGAAGCTCGCTTCCAGCTGATCGATGATGACGGAACTGGCCCGTATGGCGCCGTTCTCGACGCGAAGCTGCTCGCGCGACGCCGCCATCTCCGCCGGATCAAACAACCGATCGGCGGCATGAGCCGGCCCGCTCGTCGCGCCGGGCGGCGGGGGTGTTTCGGGAGGACGCCCTGGATTGTTGGCGCTCGTGGGAACGTCCGGCGGCATCGCCATACCCGACATGTCGTGGCCCGGCGGCATCTGCCCCATGGTCGACATGTCGTGACCGGCTGGCATAGCCGGTGCCGGCTGGGCCTGCCCCATGGTCGACATGTCATGGCCGGCATGCGGATCGGTTGGTGTCGGCTGGGTCTGCCCCATCGTCGACATGTCGTGACCGGCGGGCGTCGCCGGCGCGGGCTGGGTTTGCCCCATGGTCGACATGTCATGGCCGGCATGCGGATCCGTTGGTGTCGGCTGGGCCTGCCCCATCGTCGATATGTCGTGACCGGCGGGCGTCGCCGGCGTTGGCGCTGGCTGGATCTGCCGCATGGTCGACATGTCGTGACCGGCCGGCATCGCCGGTGCGGGCTGGGTCTGCCCCATGGTCGACATGTCGTGACCGGCCGGCATCGCCGGCGCGGGCTGGGACTGCCCCATGGTCGACATGTCGTGACCGGCATGAGGATCGGGCGACGCCACCCGCTCTGGCACGGCCCCCGTCGGACAGACCGGCGCGCCGGCCGCGCCGACGCGGGCGGCGTCGGCGGTCGGCGCACCCCGGCGCACACACCCCGGCGGGAGGGGCGCGGCCTGGGTGGGCTGAGCCGTGGAGGCATGGCCGGCGTGGGACTGGGCCAGGGCGGGCGTCGCGGACGCCAGCATCAGTGGAACAAGGGCAACAGCGGTCCGGATCACGAAGCGACTCCATCCATGGGGCGCACGGTGACGACGTTGAACATCCCCGCGTGCATGTGCATCAGCATGTGGCAATGGAACGCCCAGTCGCCTGGATTGTCCGCCGTGAGATCAAAGCTCACCTTGGCGCCCGGCAGGACATTGACCGTGTGTTTGAGCGGTTGGTGGCCCGCCGGGCCACCCGTGACGAGCTCGAAGAAGTGGCCATGCAGATGGATCGGGTGAGCCATCATGCTGTCGTTGACCAGGGTCACTCGCACGCGCTCGTTGAGCTCGAACCGGAACGGCTCGACGCCGTCGCTGAACTTCTTGCCGTCGAAACTCCACATGAACCGTTCCATATTGCCGGTCAGGTGGATCTCCATGTTGCGGGACGGCGGACGCTGATCCTTATTGGGCTGAAGCGACACGAGGTCGGTATAGACAAGAACCCGATGGGGAACGTTCTCCAGGCCCGTCGGGCGCTCTCCCAGGCGATTGGTGGGAGCCATCGCGATAGAGTCCACGCCGACGCCCACCTCCATGTCCGGCGGCGCGTTTTCCGGATCGCGCATGTTCATGCCGCTCATGTCCATTCCGGACATCCCCCCGCCCGGCTGCGACCCCTGGGCCATACCCGCCATGCCCGCCATGCCAGACGCCATTCCAGGCATCGTGCTGTGATCCATCCCGGCCATGGGCTGCCCGCCAATCGCGCCGTGGTTCATGCCGCCCATGGACTGCCCCCCCATGGCGCCGTGGTCCATCCCGCCCATGCCCATGTCCTTCATGGTCAGGTTGGGAACCTCGCGCAGGGCCGGAACCTCGGCGGTCATGCCCAGACGGGGTGCCAGGGTCGCCCGGCCCATGCCGGACCGATCAATGGCCTCGGACACGATGGTATAGGCCCGGTCTTCGGTCGGCCGGACGATGACGTCATAAGTCTCTGCGACCGAAATCTGGAACTCGTCGGTCTCGACCGGCCGCACGTTCTCGCCGTCGGCATTGACCACGGTCATGGCCAGGCCCGGAATGCGGACATTGAAAATCGACATGGCCGAAGCGTTGATGACGCGCAGACGCACGCGCTCGCCCGGACGGAACAGGCCGGTCCAGTTCTCCTGCGGACCGTGTCCGTTGATCAGATAGGTGTAGGTCGAGCCGTTGACGTCCAGGATATCGCGCGGGTCCATGCGCATCTCGCCCCACATGCGCCGTTCCTCGAGGCTCATGCGGTCGTTGCCGTTCAGGAAGCCTGCGAGCGTCGTTCTCTGCCGGTTGAAGTAGCCGGGGCTCTGCTTGAGCTTCAGCAGGATGTCGTGGGGATTCATGAAGCTCCAGTCCGACAGGACGAGCACATGCTCCCGGTCATAACCGACCGGATCCGCCCCGGCCGGATCGATGACGATCGGGCCATAGTGCCCCAGCGCTTCCTGCAAACCGGAATGGCTGTGGTACCAGAAGGTCCCCGACTGAATGATCGGAAACTCATAGACGAAAGTCTCCCGCGGCTTGATCCCCGGAAAGCTGACGCCTGGCACGCCGTCCATCTGGAACGGCAGCAGCAGGCCGTGCCAGTGGATCGAGGTGTCTTCGTCCAGCGTGTTGGTCACGGACAGGCGGGCATTCTGACCCTCCCGAAGCCTGAGCACCGGCGCGGGTAGTACGCCGTTGATGGTCGTGGCGGTCGCCGTCCGTCCATTGACGGTGAAGGGCGAGTGGCCGATCGTCAGATCAATGTTCGGTCCGGTCAGGGTCGGCAAATCCGACCTCAGGCCCGGGCTGCCGGTCTGAGCCCATGCTGGCAGCAGGCCCGACAAAGCCAGCGCGCCGCCACCAGCGGCCGCTCCGCGCAAAAGGGCTCGACGATCGAGCGTCATTCGGTTCTCCTGGTTGTTCGTTGGCGGATCGCCTGCGCGACCCGTCTCTAAGGTTTACGCATCCCCCACCCCGGCCCCTCGTGACAGGGTGCCGCAGTCGGGGTCCGAGCGGGTTCAGGTCTCCGCAAGGCTCATAGCCGCGCGAGAATAGCCTTCATCTGAGCGATCTCTCGTTCCTGAGCGGCCACGATCTCGTCGCACAAGCTGACGATTTCCGGGTCTGACAGCGACGCTTCGCGGCACATCAGGATCGCACCCGAATGGTGCGGGATCATGGATTTCAAAAACTCTGTGTCGCCCACCGCAGCCTGGGTCCGCATGCCATAGAAGCTCAGCGCGAACACCAGCACCGCAGCGCCGCCGATCAGTAGATTGGTTCGTCTGGACGGGTACATCGAGCGCATGAAGATCAGCATCAGCAACGCCATCGGCGACACCATCATCAGCGTCATATAGACATTGTTGAGATTCAGATAGAAATGATCGAGCGTCGCGATCATCGTGTACATCACCAGATACATGATGATGAAGTCCAGCGTCAGTTCGATCGCCAAAGAGCGGTAGCTGCCCTTCATGCCCTTCATGCTGTGCATGTCATGCGTGGGTGTCATTTTCCCTCTCCCGTTTTCTGCGGCCTGAGCTCCGACGAATCCGCCCGGTGCGTGTCATGACCCGCTGGATCGTTCCGTCGTTCGACATAATCCAAGGCTTTCGACTGCGGTTCCGCCCAATGAAATAAACCCGTTTCCTGCGTGTTCACGCGAGGGACGGACGCCCGGACTGCGTATTAGCTCCGGGACGCCTCCCTTCCCGTCAGTCACGCCGACCGCCTCAGAGTCTGACGGCCCGAAGCCGCAACGCATTGGCGATCACGCTGACCGACGACAGGGCCATCGCCAGCGCCGCCAGTGCCGGCGACAGCAACCAGCCGAACACCGGATAGAACAGTCCCGCCGCGACGGGGATGCCCAGCGCGTTATAGCCGAAGGCGAACACCAGATTCTGGCGGATGTTGCTCATCACCGCCTTCGACAGGTGACGCGCGCGAACGATCCCTTGCAGATCGCCGCCCAGCAGGGTGACGCCCGCGCTCTCGATCGCCACATCCGAGCCCGCGCCCATGGCCACGCCGACGTCGGCGGCGGCCAGGGCGGGCGCGTCATTGACCCCGTCCCCCGCCATGGCGACGACCCGGCCCTCGGCGCGAAGCCGTTTGACCACGGAGGCCTTGTCCTGGGGCAGGACCTCGGCCTGGACCTCGTCGATGCCCAGCCGACGGGCGACGGCTTCGGCGGTGGTCCGGTTGTCGCCGGTCATCATGACCAGCCGCAGACCGGCGGCCTTCAGCGCCGTAATGGCGTCGGCCGTGGTCGCCTTGATCGGATCGGCGATGCCGAGCACGCCGGCGGCCTCGCCGTCCACCGCCGCGAAGATGGCAGTGGCACCGTCGCCCCTGAGCCCGTCGGCCTCCGCTTCAAGCGCCGAGACATCCACGCCGAGCTCAGTCAGGAAACGCGTGTTACCCAACGCGACCCGCTTGCCATCGACCACGCCCGAGACGCCGCGCCCGACCGGACTGTCGAACCCGGTCGCCTCGGACAGCGTCAGACCCCGCTCCACGGCCGCCGACACGATGGCGTCCGCCAGCGGATGTTCGCTGCCTCGCTCCAGGCTGGCGGAGAGGCGCAACAGCTCGACCTCGTCGAACCCCGACGCCGGCCGAAGGGCGGTGACCGACGGTCGCCCCTCGGTAAGGGTCCCGGTCTTGTCGAGCACCAGGGTGTCGACCTTCTCGAACCGCTCCAGAGCCTCGGCGTTGCGTATCAGCACACCCGCGCGGGCCCCGCGTCCGACTCCCACCATGATCGAGATCGGCGTCGCAAGACCGAGCGCGCAGGGACAGGCGATGATCAGCACCGACACCGCGGCGACCAGGGCATACGAGAGGCGCGGCTCCGGCCCGACCAGACCCCAGACCAGCGCCGCGACCAGGGCGATCGCGATCACCGCCGGCACAAACCAGCCCGAAACTGTATCAGCCAGGCGCTGGATCGGCGCGCGGCTGCGCTGGGCCTGGGCGACCATCTGGACGATGCGCGACAAGAGGGTGTCGGCCCCGACCTTGTCGGCCCGCATCACGAACGAGCCGGTCCGGTTCAGCGATCCGCCGACCACGTTCGCCCCCGGCTCCTTGGTCACGGGCATGGATTCGCCGGTCACCATGGATTCGTCGATCGACACGCGTCCGTCGAGGATCTCGCCGTCCACCGGCACCTGTTCGCCGGGCCGGACGCGCAGGCGGTCCCCGACCACGACGCGGTCGAGCGTGACGTCCTCATCCGTTCCGTCGTCCTTCACCCGCCGCGCGGTCTTGGGCGACAGATCCAGCAAGGCCCGGATGGCGCCGGAGGTCTGTTCGCGCGCGCGCAATTCCAGGATCTGGCCGACCAGCACGAGAACGGTGATGACCGCCGCCGCCTCAAAATAGACCGGCGCGCTGCCGTCTATCCGGCGCACCGCCGCCGGGAAAAGGTGTGGTGCCAGGACGGCGATCACGCTGTAGATCCAGGCCGCGCCGACCCCGATGGATATGAGGGTGAACATGTTGAGCCTGCGGGTCCGCAAGGACGTCCAGCCGCGCTGGAAGAAGGGCGCGCCCGCCCACAGCACCACGGGCGTGGCCAGGGCGAACTGGATCCAGTTGGAGGTCTGCCCGGGAATCCGTATCGCCAGGCCGGTCAGGTGGCCGCCCATCTCCAGGGCGAACACCGGCAGGGTCAGCCCGAGGCCGACCCAGAAGCGACGGGTGAAATCGATCAGTTCGTGGTTGACCGGGGCCTCCGCCGTCACGGTTTCGGGCTCCAGGGCCATGCCGCAGATGGGACAGGACCCCGGCCCTTCCTGGCGCACCTCCGGGTGCATCGGGCAGGTGTAGATGGCGCCGGGGATCACGGGCGCGGGTTCGGGCCTGTCGCCCAGATATCTGTCCGGATCTGCGACGAATTTCGTCCGGCACCCGCCGGAGCAGAAGACATAGTCCGTGTCTGCGTGGCTGGCCCTGTGCGCCGCCGTCGCCGGATCGACGGCCATGCCGCAGACCGGATCGATCGCCTTCGCGCCGGCTTTATCCGTGGGACCGTGCGCACAGCCGTCAGGCTTGGGGTCGGCTTCGGCGTTTGGGGCGTGTGGACTGGACATGGCGGGGTCTCCCTGTCGGCAAGCCCGCGACTTATACCCATGCGGGGTATAGCGCAAGGTACCTGCCTGGGGTATAACCGGTGCCAACCGGAGTCGATCCATGCAGATTGAAAACAAGCCCAAGGTCCTCAATCGCCTAAACCGCATCGAAGGACAGGTGCGCGGCATCGTCCGGATGGTCGAGGATGACCGCTATTGCGTCGATGTCCTGGCTCAGATTCAGGCGGTGCGCGCCGCCCTGGCGCGGGTGGAGAGCGAGGTGCTCAAGGATCACCTCGACCACTGCGTCATGGGCGCGATGACCGGCGACGATCTGGCGGACCGCAGGGCCAAGGCGAGCGAACTGATCGTGCTTCTCGGCCGCGCGTCTCGGTAACGCGAGAGGCCGCTCGGTCAGACCTGCCGGCGAAACGGCTCGATGAGCTGATGCAGATAGCCCCGGGGATAGTCGGGGCGGCCGGACACGCCGATCTCGCCCGGTCTCGGCGTGTCGGGGCCAGACCGGAACGTGCCGAGCAGATGATCCCACAGGCTGGTGAACAGCCCGAAATTAACGTCGCCGTCGGTCTGGGACGCCAGATGATGATGCCGGTGGGCCGGGGCCACCGCCCAGATGTAGACCAGAGGCCCGATCTTCATATCGACGTTGGAATGCTGGAGGATCAGCTGGATCGCCACGGCGAAGGCCACCAACCAGGCGACGTCCTGAGGCATGCCCATCAATACGAGAGGCGCGACACCGGCGGCCAGTTCGATCGTCTGGTGAAGAGGATGCTTCAGCAGGCCGTTGAACCCGTACATCCGCTCGACGGAATGATGCACGGTGTGCAACCGCCACAGGGCCGGGATGCGGTGGCTGGCATAGTGCGCCACGGTGATGCCCAGGTCCGCCACCAGGATGGCGAGCGCCAGCTGTCCCACCAGCGGCCAGTCGGACGGCCAGAAGCCAAAGTTCGGGACCAGGCCGGACACAAGCGGCAGGGCCACCACCGACAGGGCGATCGACGCCTCATTGACCACCGCGTGCATCAGATCGCGCCCGTTGTCGCCGTGAGAGCAGTTCCAGGCCCTCTCGTAGGGCACGAGACGCTCGGCCATGAAGGACACGGCCAGAGCCAAGCCGAGCAAGATCGGCAGGGCCCACAGCGGCGCGCCCTGGTCGGCCAAGGTCACGGCGGCCCATAGAAGGCTCAAGAAAAACAGGGGCGCATAGGCGAGACGGATGACGGACCGGATCTGAGGCATCGGGTGGGCTCCTATGGGACCCCACAATGATGCGGTTTGGTCGCGGCCTATTGAACGAACCGATTGCTCTCAGACCGCATGGCGCTTGACGCCTGCAAGGGCGTCACGCCGAACATGCGTTTCGTGATGCGGTTCAGATGCGCCTGATCCGCGAAGCCGCCGGCCACTGCCGCCTCCGCCAGCCCCGCGCCCGCCGCCATCTCGCGCCCGGCCCTTTGCAGCTTTCGCCACAGCAGCCACTGAGACAGCGGGGCCTGCATCTGCGCCTGGGCCAGAACCCTGAGACGCGCGGGCGACAGGCCGACCGTCCTCGCCGCCCGACCGATCGCCCCGGGCGCCGGATCCCTGGACGCCGACAAAAGCGCGTGTTCAAGTCTTGGATCCAGCCTCCTCTCAGCGACCCCGAGCCCGGCCGCCAAACCGGCGATCACGCACGCCGGCGGCGCTTGGAGCCTCAAGAGCTCCGTGACCCGCTGCGGGGCGACCGCTGCGTCCGCCGGTGCGATCAGCGTCAGGAGACGCGAGGCCAGCGCCGTGTGCGTCTCGAGGTAAAGCAGCAGGGCCGCACCGCCGTCGTCCACCATCCGATGGCGCACACGCGGGCCGAGGATCAGCACCCTGCCCGCCAGCGTGACCTGATCGTCCAGGATCACGCTGACGATGCCGGTTCGCGCTACGATCAGCTGGATCGCGACATGGGCGTGGCTCTCGTGGTCGGCGTAGGGACCCGAATAGGCGGCCCAGCCGTCGCCCATGATGAAATGCCTGTTGGATGACGACGTGGACATGATCTTCGAATTCGTCCGACCGGTTCTGGAGCCGGAACCAACGACAAGCTGGATCGCTGTTCGCAGCATAACGCACAAGGATCACAGTCATGAAACGCCTGACCCTCATCGCCGCCGCCTGCGTCCTGGCGGCCGCCTGCTCGCCACAGGCAGAACCCGCCGCCGACGAGACCGCGAGCGCCATGCCCGCAGGCGACGCCATGATGGCGGACGGCAAGATGGGTGAGATGGACAAGATGGGCATGATGGCCCCTGCCGCCGGCGACAGCGAAGCGACGCGCGGTTACAAGGCCGCGATGATGGGCCAGATGGAGAAGATGCCCGCCTATGAGGGCAATGCCGACATCGATTTCATGAAGCAGATGCGCGGCCACCATCAGACGGCGATCGCCATGGCGCAGGTCCAGTTGGCGCAAGGCGAGGACGCTCAGGCGAAGGAACTGGCTCAGCAGATCATCACCGAGCAGGAGCGCGAGATCGCGGTGATCGACGCCTGGCTGGCCTCCCCGGCAGGCACGGAGCCCGCCGGCGAGGGATAATCCCCAGCCATGCGTAACCCCAATTGGGCTGGACGTTTCGAAACGTCCTCGATTGGGGTTGCGCATGACGTCGATTTCGCCGGTGAGCGAGGGCTATCCCTCTGATCTGAGGGCCCTCACCAGCCTTCGTGCCTTCCTGGCGCTCGGGGTGGTGCTGTTTCATTACCAGCTCCAGTGGGATCCGGCGCTCGGTTACAGCCCCATCATCGAGCGCAGCAGACTGGCGGTCGATGCCTTCTTCATGCTGTCAGGGTTCATCCTCGCCCACGTCTATGGACCGTCTTTCGCGGCGGGGACCTTCAGCTACCGGCGTTTCATCGTCGCGCGACTGGCGCGCCTCTATCCGCTGCATCTCGCCGTCTTGGCCGGGGCGGTGTTAATGGTGGCTGGCGCGACGGCGGTCGGAGTACAGTTCAACGCCGCGACCTATACGCTGGACGGACTTTTCAAGACCCTGTTTCTCGTCCAGGCGTGGTTCCCCAGCGAGACCGGCTACAACTGGAGCGGGCCGTCCTGGTCCCTTTCCGCCGAGTGGTTCGCTTATCTGCTGTTCCCCGCCTACGCCTTCCTCGCCCTCAAGCTGCGCGCTCGCCCCTGGATCCTGCTCGCCCTGGGCGTGGTCGGCTATATCGCCATCGACGCCGCCTACGGTGTCTTTTTCGGGAAGGTCCTGCCGCGCGCCGAGGACGACATGGGGATTCTCCGGATCGCGCCGGCCTTCCTGATCGGCATGGCGCTCTACGGCCTGGGTCGTGGCTTGTCGTGGCGTCGCCCGGTCGCGATCGCGGCCGCCGTGGGAACGACCGCCCTGCTGCTTGTGGGCATGCAGTTCTCGCTGGATGACCGTCTCGTCGTGGCCTTGACCGCGCCCGTGGTGTTCTGCTGGTCCATGCTGGCCAAGACCGAATGCGAGGGCGTTCTGGCGTCGCCCCCGCTCGTCTTCGCGGGCGAGGTCTCGTTCGCCCTGTATCTGGTCCATATGCCCATCGTCGTCGCTTACAAGGGCTTGGCGGCCGAGCTCAGGGGGATCGACAGCGGGTTCATCATGTCGCCTGTCGAACTGGCCGGTCTGTTCATCGTCACCGCCCTTACCTCGGTTGCCCTGCATCTCCTGGTGGAGAAGCCTGGTCGGTCATGGATCCGCTCGGCCTTCGAGCGCCGCGACAAAAGAAAGTCGTCGCGATCGCCGAGTGACGACCCAGGATCATAGGGAGGCCACGGGATCCGACATGGATGTTTGCGCCTACCTGGATCGGATCGGATTCACCGAAGATCCCCGCATCGATCTTCCGACATTGAGGATCCTGCATCAGCGTCATCTGCGGACGATCCCCTACGAAAACCTCGATATCCAGCTGGGGCGGTTCGTCCCGACCGACCCCGACCTCGCCTTTCGCAAGCTGGTCACGGACCGCCGGGGCGGCTGGTGTTACGAGATGAACGGCCTGTTCGGCGCGGCGCTCACGGCGTTGGGCTTCGATGTGACCCTGGTTCATGCGTCGATTGAACAGGGCGCCGCGTCCGTACAGCTCTCTCACCTCGCGCTCGTGGTGGATATCGGACAACCTTACCTGCTGGATGTGGGGTTCGGTGACGGCCTCCTCGGCCCGATTCCCATCCGGGAGGGCATCCACCGGCAGGGCGAGAGGCAATTTGGGCTTGAGGCGCTGGGCCAGGGTGTCTGGCGCTTCATCAACCATCCCTCGAGCAGCGTTCGAAGTTTCACCTTCTCGGTCGCGCCCGCCGACCCGCAGATCATCGCGAACGACTCGGCGCGTTTGCAGATGGCGGCCAACTCTCCCTATGTGCAAAATCTCGTCTGCCAACGGCACACGGCCCATGGCGTGAGCGTTCTCCTGGGGCGCGTGCTTTGCAGCCTTCGCTCGGAAACGCCTGAAGTGACGTTTCTACAATCGGCAGAAGCGTTCACCCGGGCGCTGGAGACCGAGTTCGGGATCGTACTGCCGGCGGCCTCCGGTCTCTGGGCCACGGTCTGCGAACGGCACGAGGTTCTGTTTCCAGCCTCGCAGGCGACGCTGATCCGGTGAAGGTCCGGAGCAAAGCGGACCGGTCGGCGCAGCGGGTCATCGTCGTGATCCCGGCGACGAGGCGAGCGGCCATCAAGCCGCAGTCGCCCGAGCCCAGCCCGACGTTCGCCTCCAGACGTTCGACCGACTGCGGGGCTGAGACGCGTCCATGATCGCGCAGGTCTCGCCCGGGCGACGCCCCGCGTCAGCCGTCGAGCGATCCTTGACCCTCAGGCGTGGGCTTGGTCTTGAGCCAAGCCCCCCCTGTTACGCGGCCGGCGCGGCGCGCGAGGACCAATGGATGTGCTGGATACGCCAGCCTTCCTGCCCGCGCTTCAGAACCATGGTCTCGACCGTCAGTCGCGTGGTGGCGCTATTGCCCGCCTGGCCGGTCGTGCTCCCTTCGCTCGTGATCCAGGCCACGTCGCCATCGACCCATCCCGCGCGACGCGTCATCGTGGACTCAGAGGCCGCCGCATAGGACGCGTCGGCCTGCAGATGGTGCGACGCGTATTCGTCTCGGGAGCGTTCGGCTCCACCTTCCTCGAAGATCATCACGTCCTCGGCCATGAAAGTCAGGGCCGAGGCGGTGTCGCCCGCCTCCAGCGCTGCGTGAAAGGCGTCCACGACGCTCGCGGCCTCCGCGGCTTCGGGCGCGACCTCCAAGACTTGGGCTGCCTCGACTGTTTGCAGTGCGAACACAGGGGTCGCCGACATCAGCAGGGCGGTCGCGGCGGCGGCGAAGAGGGCTCGGGACATGGCGGCTCCAGATCGTTGTGTGAACCTTGACCCTATCTGGTGACGCCGGTCGTTGTCAGCCCTAGTCTCGGCTCACGCCCATCACGCCCTGGAGGGCGTGATCGTATCGGCCGCCTTGCGACAGGCGTCCTCGCATCGGCGACAGGCTTCGGCGCAGATCCGGCAGTGTTCGTGCATGCCCGCGTGCTTCTCGCACTCGGTGGCGCAGGCGGCGCAAGCTTCGGCGCAGACCTTCAACATCCATTTGATCACGGCTTCGTTGCTGCCGGTGCGGCGGGCACCGACGGCGCCGGTCGCCGCGCATATGTCGGCGCAATCCAGGTCGAGCCGGATGCACTGGACCATGTCGGACACCATGCTTTCGCCCAGACAGGCGTCCGCGCAGATGCGACAGGTCGCGGCGCAGGCGTAGGCCTCCTCGATCGCTCGGATAAGCGCCTCGTTGGTCTCGCCCTGGACGTGGGGATGGCTGCCGATCATCGACGCGATATGCATGGTTTTGTTCCTTTCGTGATTGCGTCCCGGATCAACGGGGTGTTCCGGGCGATGTTCCGCCAAGCATTGGAAAGGAGGCCGACCTGCGGACTCTAAACATGTTCGTCCCCAGCGCTTGCGGGTCTGATGGGGCCGGCCGATGCAGCCGCCTTCCGGCAATTTATTGCGACGGGCCGCAACGCAGCCTGCGCAAACGTTTTCGCTTAGCGCGGCATGGAGTGTAAACGTGATCAGGCCTCCTGGAAGGCCGACGCCCCCGACAGAGAGCCTGCCCGTGAAGCGCATCACCCACGAAATCGTCGTCGAGGCGGCCCCCGAACGCGTTTGGGGGATCCTCGCCGACATCCCCTCCTACCCGGAGTGGAACCGATCGACCCGGATCGTTCTGGATCCAAAGACCCCGGACCTGATCACCTACGGACTGACGGCCGTGCGGCCCAACGGCAAGGAACTGCCCTGGACCCTGAACGGACGCCTGCTGATCCGCCGTTCGCCCGAACGTCTGTCGTGGCGGCTCGGCCTTCCGGGTTTCGTTTTCCTGGCCATGTCCTACGCGCTCACCCCTCGTGGCGCCGGGACGCACGTCCTGTTCACCGCCGAAGTGAGCGGGCTGGTCCCGCGTATCTTTCCGAAACATTTTCCGAATCTGCTGCCGCAACCGATGCTCGGCACGCTTCAGGCCCTCAAGCGCCGCGCCGAGACCGGAAGGCCTAAACCAATCTCCCGGTCATCGACCCCGAAGAAGGTATCGACCCAGAAGAAGCTTCGGCACGGCGGACGTCCACCCCGGCGACGGTGATGTCAAAAGGAACTCGTGGGCCAAGGCCGGCGAACCTATCCCGTCGGCCTCGCGGTCCGCACAGACGACGTTCGACCGCAGGCGCGCCTGCGGTCGAACACGGCATGAAAGAGAAAGCGTGGCACCCTCCTAAGAGGGGTTATCTACCACCGGCGATCGTGCTGGCGCTCGTGCCGACGGTCCTCGCGGCGGTGCTGACGGTCGTGCTGTCGATGCGCCCGCCGGTCTTGACGGTAATCGCCCCGGTCGTAGTAACCGCCGCCGTTGCCGTAGACATACCCTCTCGACCGGTCGTAATACCCGCTGTTTCCGTAATAACCATTGTTGCCATAGTAGCCGCTCTGATTCCCGTAGTAGCCGGCTTGGGAGCCATAGGACCGATTACGGTTTGAACTGGACGCGATAGCCGCGCCGGCGAGCGCTCCGACCGCGGCCCCAATGACAACGTTGCGACCGTTGTCGTGGTGGTCACGTCCATAGTAGGAACTCTGAGCGGCGACGGGTGTCGCGGCCAGCATCGCCATCGCCAGACCGCCGATGGCAAATGATCTGAAAATCTTCATTATCGATGTGTCCTTGGTTCAATCATCTGGGCAAAGCGCCGACGTCGACGATCAGTTGGCGCTTTACGGCCTGAACGAGATGAACCCACGGCGTTCATACTCTATTCATCCTTAACCGCCCCGGTTCGGGTCGTCTCCGTCGTTCAGAGCTGTGAGTCCACGGTGGCGGATCGCTTCAGCGACGTGGGTTTCGACCGGGATTCCATTCATAAGACAGAGGGCATTCCTCTGATCCCGCGTGTGATCGCTGCCGCGATGCCGTCTTGACGGATGTGCGCGTCTTCCGGGGCTATGGACGCCATCGTCTTGATGAACCCAGAGTGATGGTCACCCCTCCGTTTCAACCATGCCGTCAACTGGCACCGCCTTCATGGCTGGGAGGGGTCCGCCTCGTAGAGTCGCGGTCTTCAGTCCTTGGCACCTGTGAGGATGTCGTATGTGACCGCGCCTCCACAGCAGATCGGAATCCTTCACCACAAGGATGACGTGCGGGCCGATCTTACAAACGCGTCAATGTGCGCAGCCCGTCGATCGCCTGAGAAGCGCGCCACCCATCGAGGCGCGCTTCTCGCGGCAAGCCATCCTTAAACCCCAAAAACTTTCAAAATTATGCGCCTAAGTCCCACTTTCTTGATAAACAGAGAAGAAGGAGCCGTTTAATGCCCAAATCCCCGGTGCAAGCCTTTCCGGAAGTCTTCGTCTCGACGAGCGAAACGGCGACGGCTGTGTCACGCGCGGTCAGCCAAAATGAGCTCCGACAGATCGGATCCAAGCTCTATACCCGCAATCTGGTGGATCCGCCCGAGCAAATCGTCGGTCGCCATCTCTGGACCCTCATTGGAGCCTATATCCCAGGCGCGCTGATCGCCGACCGAACCGCGATCGAAAACAAGCCGGCGACTGACGGTTCGGTCTTCGTGGTGTCCGATCGCAAGCGCGATATCGCATTGCCCGGCGTAACGATCCGAACGCGCCGAGGCGCGCCCTCCCAGCCTACGGACCTGCCGTTCGTGGGCAATCTATTCCTCTCCTCGACCGCCCGTGCCTACCTCGACAACATGGCCCCGTCCCGTCGGCGCTACGGCGATGTCACACGCACCCTGACGCGAGGCGAGATCGAGACCCATCTCGACACCCTCATTCGCCGAGGCGGCGATGAAGCAGCCAACAGGCTAAGGGACGAAGCCCGCCGGATCGCGCCCATGATCGGACGAGAGGAGGAATGCGAATCCCTGGAGAGAGTGATTGGAGCCCTCCTCGGCACGCGCGACGAGCCCCTCGTCACCGACCAGGCCCGGGCGCGGCGGTCTGGCTTCCCCTTCGATCCCGAACGGCTGGCCCGCTTCGAACGCCTGCATCGGGAACTGCGCTCCACGGCGCCCGTCATCCGCCCCACCGCCGAACGCACCCCGCAAGGCCGTTCGAGCCTGGCCTTCTTCGAAGCCTATTTCTCCAACTTCATCGAAGGCACGGAGTTCGAGGTCAGCGAGGCGGCCGACATCGTGTTTCGGAACGTCATCCCCCGTGATCGTCCTTCGGACGCGCATGACGTCCTCGGCACCTGGAGGCTGGTTTCTGATCCCGTTGAAATGGCGAAGACACCTCGGGACGCCCCGGAGTTCTTCGACCTCCTGAAACGCCGACATGCCGCTCTCATGGCCGCCCGGCCCGACAAGAACCCGGGAGCGTTCAAGCAGGAGGCCAACCGGGCCGGCCAGACGACCTTCGTCGACCCGGCCCACGTCGAAGGCACGCTGACGCGCGGGCTCGAGCTCTATAACAGCCTGGAAACGCCCTTCGCCAAGGCGGTCTACATGATGTTCCTCGTGTCGGAAGTTCACCCCTTCACCGACGGCAACGGCCGTATCGGCCGTATCATGATGAACGCCGAACTCGTCGCCGCCGGCGAAGAACGGGTCATCATCCCGACCATCTTCCGCAGCAACTACCTGGCGGGACTGAAGGTGCTCTCGAACAGCGACAATCCGAACACCCTGATCCGAAGCCTGGATTTCGCGCAGAAATGGGTGGCTGCCGTCCCCTGGGTCGATCTCGGCGCGACGCAGAGGGTGCTGGAAGGCTGCAACGCCTTCTTGGATCCGGCTGAGGCCGACGAACGCGGCATCAGGCTGCGCCTTCCCGAGACCTTCTAGCCCAGCAGCGCGTTTTTGCGAGCTGATTGCCCGGGGCCGTCCGTTCCGGGTGCGGGATCGTCTCAGTTGACAGTCTGATCCCACGCGCTGGCTGATGTTCTGATGTAGCGGGCTAGGCAAAGCACCCCAGCAGTCACAGAAACCGCGCGGACGTCGCCGCAGATCGGCCGACGGGGCCGTGCAACAGATCCCTCATCGCGCATGATCGGTTCAACAGGCGCTCGACGAACGATCGCAATTTCATCCCTCTGCTGGTTGGCCAGGGGGACCAGCCCGGCCAGAATGAATAGCCCCTGGCGTTGGGGATCATTTCCCGGAAGTGGGCCAGCGATCATGACGCTCGTCGATCACGAAGGGATGCGCATGGGCGGCGGCGGGGACACTCGCCGTCTTGTCGGCCAGATGCGGATCGTCGGGTTCCAGCTCGGGATGATCATGGGCCAGGATCTCGGGATCCCGAGCCGGCCAGATCAGCAGACCGAGGACCGCACCCGTCGCGCAAAGCGCCGCCAGGACCAGGAAGGCCGCTCCTGGATCCGCCTCGGCACTGACCAGCCCCGCCACCGGATAAGCGATCAGCCAGCAGGCGTGCGAGAGGGCGAATTGGGCAGCGAACAGAGCCGGTCGGTCCTGTGCCGTCGACGATCGCCGCAGGGCGCGACCCGCAGGGGTGATGGTCAGGGAATAGCCGAACCCCATGATCACCCACAGCCCGATCAGGACCGGATAACTGACCGCGACCCAAGCCCCCGCGAGCAGGACGGCGGTCATCACACCCGCTCCCAGGACCATGGCCCTCCGGTCCGTCATGCGACCCAGCAGCCGCGGAAGGAATACCGCCGCTGTCATCGATCCGCCGCCGAACGCCGCCAACGCCCAGGCGCTGGCCTGTTCCGACAAGCCGAACTGGGACTGGACCAGCACCACGGTGTTGACGAAGACCATGGCGCCGCCCGCGGCCGTGGCCAGGCTGATGGCCAGCAGTCCACGCAGCCGGGGAGTGAGGGCGAACAGGCGCAGGCCACCCGTCAGGCGCTGGATGAAGGGTTTGGGCTGGATCTTGGTCAACATCGGCAGGCTGGCCCCGACCACGAACAGGGCCGAGACGACAAAGCCCAGAGCCGTGCCGACGAACAGATTGTTGTAGCTGATGAAGGCCAGCAGCACCGCCGCCAGCACAGGGCTGGCCACGCTCTCCAGATCGGCGGCGAGCCGCGACAGGGACAGGGCCTTGGTATAGTCGGCCTCATCCGGCAGCAGGTCGGGAATCATGGCCTGGAACGCCGGCGTGAAGGCCGCCGACGCGATATAGAGCACGGTCATCAGGCCATAGACCTGCCAGGGCTCGCTCACGAACGGCAGGGCGACGGCGACCCCCGCCCGGACCCCATCGAGAGAGACTAGAAGAGCCTTGCGTGGCAGCCGTGCCGCAAGCGCGCTGGCGAAGGGGGCCACGCCGATATAGGCGACCATCTTGATCGCGAGCGCCGCCCCCAGCACCTGGCCCGCGTTCGCTCCGGCCAGATCGAACGCGAGCAGCCCCAGCGCGACCGTGGCCATGCCGGTGCCGAGCAGCGCCGCGACCTGGGCGGTGAACAGGTTCCGGTAGGCGGCATGGCGAAGCGGCGAGAACATCGATCATCCTTCCGAGGCCGAGCCTCCGTGACGAAACCCCATCGCCGCCATCGGTTCGACCGACCGCGACGATGGGATCGAAGAACGATCAGACAACCCGTTTGACTTCGCTGTAGGCGCCCTCGGTGACGAGAGTGATGGTCACGGGCTGGCCCGTGCGGTTGCGCCAGAACCATCCATGACTACCGGTGAATGCCGCCGTCAAAGTGTCCTCGACCCGCTGCTCTGAGCCCTTGTCATAGCCGTGGTAGGAGGTTCCCGGCCGATCGGCATGGGTGTCGTAGTTGACCCGGCCGCCGCTGCTGGACCAGCTGTAGCGGACCGTGGCCCCCTCCTGCATCACCAGCTTGATCTCAGCCCCCTGATCGGGCGCCAGGGTCAGGACGGTCCGGTCCGAACGCGTCCCGGCCTGGGCCGCGGGAACCGCAGGAGCCGCGCCGGTGGCGGCCACAGCCGGGGCGGTGGCGCTCGTCGGTAGGGTGATCGGGGTCGACTCCAGCGCGGGCGCCGGGCCGGCAGCCGAGGTTGCCGCACCCGCTTCCGCCGCCTTCTCGGCCTCGGCCTCGGCGGCGAGCTGAACCTTGATCCGGCCCATCTCGGTCAGGCCGAACACCGACCCCACGCGGGTCGGATCGACCCCGTATTCGGCGGGCATGACGATCGTGACCAAGAGGCCGGCGGCGATCGCGGCGGCGACGCCGGTGGACTTCAGGAGCTTGCCCGTCGAGGGCAGTTCGGAGGCGATGGGCTTGTTGGCGTTGTACATGGGTCAGTCTCCGATCAGAGGACGAAATAGCCGACGAGCTGATAGCCCGTCAGAACGAAACCGAGGGTCATCAGGACGACGTTGGCGACATAGGCGTGCTTCCAGAAGCTGCCGGTCTTCCGCCAGAACCCCATGGCGATCAGGATGGCCCCGAGCGCCAGAAGCTGGCCCATCTCGACGCCGATGTTGAAGGCCACCAGATTCACGAACAGGCCGTCGGGGGCCATGTTGAAGTCCTGCAGCTTGGTCGCCAGGCCAAAACCGTGAAATAGGCCGAATACCAGAGTCGCGACCTTGGTGTTCGGCTGGACGCCGAACCACCGCTGGAAGGCCCCGAGATTGTCCAAGGCCTTGTAGACCACAGACAGTCCGATGATGGCATCGACCAGATAGCTGGACACGCTGACATCCATCAACACGCCCAGCAGGAGCGTGGTTGAATGGCCAATGGCGAACATCGTCACATAGATCGAGATGTCCTTCATCCGGTAGAGGAAGAAAATCACCCCGAAAAGGAACAGCAGGTGGTCGTAGCCGGTGACCATATGCTTGGCCCCCAGATAGACGAACGGCCAGAACACGATGCCGGATGTCTCCTGGATATAGCCCTTGTCGCCGTCCGCGACGCCATGGGCCAGCGCCTGGGCTGTGACGCCGTCAATCAGGAAGAACAACAGAACGGCGAGCAGCGCCGTTGCGGGAGATTTGAGCCACGACCAGGGGTCGGGGCGGTAAGCCACTGTCATGGGAACCTTTTCAGGGGTTGGGTCTGCAGGACGGGATGAGGGGGACCGGGTCATCGGGCCCCCCGCTTGGGTCGGAACGGAAGATGATCCAGCCAGGCCTGACGCGGTTGGTCGCTGGACCGATCACGGCCATGCACGAGGCTGTAGAGCGCGGGCAGGACCAAGAGGGTCAGTATCGTCGAGGAGAGGATCCCGCCGATCACGACCGTGGCCAGCGGGCGCTGGACCTCGGCCCCGGCGCCGACATTGAGCGCCATCGGCACGAATCCCAGACTGGCGACCAGAGCGGTCATCAGCACGGGTCGAAGCCGGGTCAGGGCCCCCTCGCGGATGGCTTCGGCGACGGGCTTGCCCTCCTCGATCAGGCTGCGGATGAAGGTCACCATCACGACGCCGTTCAGCACCGCGACGCCGGACAGGGCGATGAAGCCGACGCCGGCCGAGATCGACAGTGGGAGATCCCGCATCATCAGGGCCGCCACCCCCCCGGTCAGCGCCAGGGGCACGCCGGAGAACACGATGGCCGAGTCCTTCCAGGAGCGGAACAAGGCGTACAGCAGGCCGAAGATCAGCAGCAGCACGGCCGGCACGACGACCTGCAGCCGCTTCGCCGCCGAGATCAGCTGTTCGAACGTGCCGCCATAGGTTACCCAGTATCCTGCTGGTATCTCGACTTCGGTTTCGATCCGGTCCTGGACCTCGCCGATGAAGGAGCCCAGGTCGCGGTCGCGGACGTTGGAGGTGACCACGATCCGCCGCTTGCCGTCCTCGCGGCTGATCTGGTTGGGACCGACCGTGAGGGCGATGGTGGCGACCTCGGCCAGGGGCACGAACTGACGCGGCTGGCCTTCGTTCGCCGGCAGCGGCACCTGCAGGCGACCAATCGCGTCGGTGTTGGAACGGATGTCCTCGGGCAGACGGACGACGACATCGAACCGCCGGTCGCCCTCGAAGATCTGGCCCGCCGTCGTGCCGCCCATCGAGGTCGAGATCACCGACTGGACGTCGTTCACGCTCAAACCCAGCCGCGCCATGGCCGTCCTGTCCGGCGTGATCTGCAGCACCGGAAGACCCGTGACCTGTTCGGTCTGGGGATCGGCCGAGCCTTCGACGCTGGCCACGATGGTCTCGATCTCGGCGCCGAGTCTCAGCAGTTCATCCAGGTCGTCGCCGAAGATCTTGATGGCGACGTCGGCGCGCACGCCTGAGAGCAGTTCGTTGAACCGCATCTGGATGGGCTGGGTGAACTCGTATTTGCTGCCGGGAACCTCGTTCACCGCCGCTTCCATCTCCTCGACCAACTGGCCGCGGGATTTGCGGGGATCAGGCCAGTCCTTGCGATCCTTCAGCATGATGAAGGTGTCGGCCACCGAAGGTGGCACCGGATCGGTGGCCACCTCGGCGGTGCCGATCTTGGCCACGACCCGCTCGACCTCGGGGAACTCAGCGATGCGGGCTTCCACGGCGGTCTGCATCTGGATGGCCTGGGTGAGGCTGGTGCCAGGGATGCGCAGGGCGTGCATGGCGATGTCGCCCTCGTCCAGGTTCGGGATGAACTCCGACCCCATCCGCGACGCCCCGAAGCCCGCGAGCGCGACGAGGAAGACCCCCATGCCGATCATCAGGACCCTTGTCTTCAGCGCGAAATCCAGCGCGGGCTGATAGCCGACACGCGCCCAGCGCATCAGGAAACTGTCCTTTTCCTCGACCTTGCCGGTGACGAACATGGCCACCGCCGCCGGCACGAAGGTCAAGGACAGGACCAGCGCTGCCGTCAGGGCGATGACGACGGTGATCGCCATCGGGTGGAAGGTCTTTCCCTCAACCCCGGTCAGGGCAAAAATCGGCACATAGACCAGGGTGATGATCATCACCCCGAACAGCGACGGCCGGATCACCTCGCTGGAGGCCGTGGCCGCCAGTTCGAAGCGTTCTTCCCTCGTCAGGACACGCCCCAGACGGTGCTGGGCCTCGCCGAAACGACGCAGACAGTTCTCGACGATGATGACGGCTCCGTCGACGATCAGGCCGAAGTCGAGCGCGCCGAGACTCATCAGATTGCCCGAGGTACCGGTCCGCACCATGCCTGTGATGGTCATCAGCATGGTGACCGGAATGACCGCCGCCGTGATCAAGGCCGCGCGGATATTGCCCAGCAGCAGGAACAGCACGACAATGACCAGCAGCGCCCCTTCCAGCAGGTTCTTCTCGACCGTATGGATGGCGCGTTCCACCAGGTCCGTCCGGTCATAGACCGGCGAGGCGGTCACGCCGTTGGGCAGGGCGCGCGCGGCTTCCTCCAGGCTCACGGCTGCCGCCTGGGCGACGACGCGGCTGTTCTCGCCGGCCAGCATCAGCACGGTGGCCAGAACGGTCTCCTTGCCGTCCTCGGTCGCCGCGCCGGTCCGCAATTCCTCGCCCATGCCGACATCGGCGACATCAGCGATGCGGATCGGCACGCCGCCGCGCGTGGCGATGACGACATTGCCCAGGTCCTCGGTGGTCGAGGCCTGGCCCGGCACGCGGATCAGATACTGTTCGCCATAGCGTTCGACATAGCCGGCGCCGACATTGGCGTTGTTGTTGCCAAGGGCGTCGACCACCTCGGCCATGGTCACGCCATAGGCGGCGAGTCGGTCGGGGTTCGGGGTGACGTGATACTGTCGCTCATAGCCCCCGATGGTGTTGACTTCGGTAACGCCCTTGGTGTTGCGCAGCTGGGGTCGGATCACCCAGTCCTGGAGCGTGCGCAAGTCTTCGGTCGTATAGGGCTGGCCGTCCGGGCGTCGGGCACCGGGCTCGGCCTCGATCGTGTACATGAAGATTTCGCCGAGACCCGTGGCGATCGGGCCCATCTCCGGGGAAATCCCAGGCGGCAGCTGGCCCAACGCACCTTGCAGGCGCTCATTGACCAGCTGGCGCGCGAAATAGATGTCGGTCCCGTCCTCGAAGATGACGGTGACCTGGCTCAGCCCATAGCGGGAAACGGAGCGTGTATACTGCAGACCCGGCACCCCAGCCACGGCCGTCTCGACCGGGAAGGTGATGCGTTGTTCGGCCTCGAGCGGCGAATAGCCAGGGGCTTCGGTGTTGATCTGAATCTGGACGTTGGTGATGTCCGGCGTGGCGTCGATCGGCAGGCGCTGGAAACTCCAGACACCGACCGCGCAGGCCAGCAGGACCAACACCATAACCCCCCAGCGGAAGCGGATCGACAGCGCGATGATGCGTTCAAGCATGGTGTGCGCGCCCCCTAGTGGTCATGGCTCGCGCCGGACTTGTCGATGTCCGCGCGAATGAGGAAGGCGCCGTCGACGACGTATTCGGTGCCGGGTTCGAGCCCGCCCAGCACCTCGGTCCATTCGTCGGTGCGGCGACCCAGGTCGAGCATCCGCACCTCATAGGTATTGCCGACCTTGGCGTAGACGACCTGGAAGTCCCGGAACGGCATGATGGCCTTGGTCTGGACGGCCAGAGGCACTTCGCCCTGCCCGACCTGGACCATGCCCTTGACCCCCAGTCCCGGTCGCCAGACACCGCCCATATAGGCGAGGTCAACGTGAGCGGTCAGGGTCTGGCTGGTCGGATCGGCCCCAGGCAGGATGGCCTCGATCACCCCGTTGAACCGGTGGTCGCCAGCCAGGCTGGTGACTTCGACTCGCTGGCCGGTGCGCACCCGCTCGGCGTCGCGGGGATAGAGGAAGTACTCGGCGTGAAGCCGCGTCGGGTCGCCGATGACCAGCATCGGCTCGCCGTTGCCGGTGATCGCGCCGGGGTTGGCGTTCTTCGCCATGATCACGCCGGAGATCGGCGCGGTGACCGAATAGGTCTGGAGGCTTTCGCTGGACTCGACGCGGGCCAGCACCTGGCCGCGCGAGACCCGCTGACCCAGTTCGGCGTTCAGCGACATGATGCGGCCGGGATAGCGGGCATGGACCTCGCTCTGGCCCTCCGGCGTGATCTCGACGCGACCTGTCAGCGGCAGGCTCTCGCCCAGCACGGCCGATCCGGCGCGCTGGGTCGTCACGCCTCCGGCCTGTGCGGCGGCGGGGGTGATGATCGTGCGGCCCTCGTAGGATTCATAAGTCCAGGTGGACCGCTTGCCTGCATGGGTCGCCGCCACCGAAACGTCGAAGGAATGCGGCTCCGCGACCACAGTCGGACTGGTCAGATAGTCCTCGGCGGGCGTGAAGACGAAGCGGTCGATGCTCGGTCCCAGACGGGTCAGGGCGATGGACGCCTGGACCTGGCGCGGATCAACCGGCTTGTCGTTCAGATAGGGGTACAGGCGATAGAGCGGCTCGGGCCCTTCCTCGAAGATCGTCACCTCGAGGGCGAAGTCGCCGTCGCGCAACATCCGCCCGTTATGGGGGCCGCGCTCGTAGTCGGCAGCGGCCGCCGCCGCGGCTTCCGGGGTCTGTTTTTCAGCGGAGCCGCCCTCCCCGCACCCGGCGACCGCCAGCGCGAGGGTGCTCAGGGACACGGCGACCAGTCGCCGCGAGACAGTGAAACCGTTCATCGGGTCATCTCCGGGGCGGGGATCAGGTCGCCATGCGCGCCGGTCAGCCGGTCGAGGCGGGCGCGATCGATGTGGAACTGTTTGAGCACCTCGACCCGCCGCTCGCGGGTCTGAAGCAGGGCGGTCTGTGCTGAGATGACGTCGTTGTAGGTGAAGCCGCCTCGGTTGAAGCCCGACCGGACCAGGGTCACGGCCCGCTCCGCCTGGGGCAGTGTCTCTTCTTCGATCCGTCGCGCCTCGCTCGCCCGCGCCGACAGCTGGACCTGCAGCCGCGCGATCTCGCGCTCGCGCTCGATGCGAGCGGCAGCCAGGTCGCCCTCGGCCGCCAGACCTTCGGCGCGGGCCCGGTCAATGGCCCCCGCGTTGCGGTCATAACGGCCCAGCGGGATCGACCCGCCGACGACCAGACCCAGGTCCTGTCCCTCCCAGAAATGTCGCACGCCGACGCTGACGGTCGCGTCCTGGGTTCGTCGGGCCTGCTCGACCGCGACCTGAGCCACGGCGATGTCGCGCTGCGCCAGGAAGATGTCGAGATCGGCCTCGGCCACGCCGTCCACGACGATCCGGGCCGCGTTGGTGTCCTCGAACGCCGCTTCGCCCAGGCTGAACTCGGCGGTACCGTCCCAGAATTTGGCCAGGGTGATCTTGGCGACCCGGGCCGCGATCTCGGCCTGGTCGAAGTCGATCTGGGCCTGGGCGAGTTCGGCCTCGGCCCGTGCGCCCGCGAACAGCGGATCGCGCGCCATGTCGACGCGACGCTGGACCTCCGTCTGAAACTGCTCGGCCAGGCCGAGACGTTCCCGTGCGATCGCCACCTCGGCCTCGGTGGCCAGGGCCTCGGCCCAGGCGCGCTGGACCTGTTCGAGCCGGTCCAGCCGACGCACCCGCGCCGTCGCCGCGACCAGGGCCCCTTCGCTCCGGGCGAGGGACACCCGGGCCGGCCGGTCGCCACCGCGCTCGATCCGCTGCTCATAGCTGAGCGTGGTCTCGGTCCGGCCGAGGATGTCCCCGCCACCAAGCGTAGGAAGGTTCTCGACCATCAGGGCGAGTGTGGGGTTGGGCCGAACGTCGGCCTGGCGCACCGAGGCTTCGGCGGCCTGGGCACGCGCATCGGCCGCGGCCAGCGCCGGGTCCGTTCCCGAAGCGCGGGACAGGGCGTCGCGCAACGACAGGGTCGGCGCTGAAGCCTGAGCCGTCGCGTCCTGGGCCACGGCGCGGGTCGGCGGCAGGGCTGCCGCCAGGGCGAGCGCGAGGAACGACACGGTCGTCCAACGCGCCCACGATCCGGCCATGCCGGATATTGGGGTCTGCAAGGGGTCTCTCCAGAAACGGAATGGCGCGCGCGGCCAGTCGGCCGCGTCGGATCAGAGGATCGCGCGTGTCCGTTTCGGAGGGTATTCGGGCCCATCGAGCCGAACGTCTTCCAAGGGTCGGCTTTGGCCGAAGCTGTGCTTGGCCATGCCGACCAGGGTCGGTCGTCCGGCCGCGTTCAGAGTCGGCGAGACCGAAGGCTTCTCCACGCCGCTGTGGTGGTGTCCGGTCGGCTGCCCGTCCTGCTCCTGGTCAGGCGCTTCCGGCGCGGTTTCGGCCGGTGCGACATGGGTGTGGGCGTGACCTTGGTCATCATCCGCCACCATGGAGACCGGAGGCCAGCCCGACGAATGCCCGACCTCGTGCTGAGCCTGAGCAGCCGCATGAATGCTCAGCGCCGCCATGAGGGCGACGCACAGCGACACACAGAATGTCCGAATCGATGGCGGCAAGGCAACTCCTGCGTTCCGACTATCCCGCCTCGGCGCAAACTTCAACAAGGCGGAGAGTTTCACAGCCCATGCGCGACATCCTCGCGCCCTTGCCCAAGGCCGGACGGGCTCGACGGCAGGGATCGCAGATGTGCTAGAGTGTAGTTATGGAGCTTTCGGCATGACTCCTCCCCCTGTCGCCCGCCTCGCGCCGTCTCGTCGGACCCTGATCCAGGCCATGCCGGGCCTCGCTCTGACGATGTCGACGCTCGCCACGCCGGCGCTTGCGGCCCAGGCGACCAAAGCCATCACCATCTACAAGACTCCCTGGTGCGGATGCTGTGGGGCCTGGGTCGAGCATATGACGGGGGCCGGATGGACGGCGACGGTGCGCGAGCTCGAAGACCTGGCGCCCGTTCGTCGCCGCTATGGCGTGCCCGACGCCCTCGCGTCCTGCCACACGGGGGTGGTTGGCTCCTACGCGGTCGAGGGGCATGTGCCGGCCGGGGACGTGGCGCGGCTCGTCCGCGAACGCCCCGACGTCTTCGGTCTGACGGTGCCCGGCATGCCGCTCGGATCCCCGGGCATGCCCGCTCCGGCCGGTCGCGCCCAGGCCTTCCAGACCTTGCTGATCCTGAAGGACGGCACCACCCGGGTGTTTGCCCGGCACGGATGACGACCTCCACGATCTCGCCGACGACGCTGGCGATCTATTTCGGCGCGGCGCTCGCCGAGATCGCCGGCTGCTATGCTTTCTGGGCATGGCTGCGTCTGGGAAAGGCATGCCGGCGGGTTCGCCGGGCATGGAGGCCGCCGGGCGCGAGCCCTACACGACCGTGCTGATCCTCAATGACGGCTCAACCCGCGTGTTCGGCCGACACAACGGCGCCTGACGCCCTGGGCGCGGCGACCGCCGCATGATCTCCGGCGGCCCGATTGGTACGCGAGGGGTTGAGCCAGGTCTGGACCGGGCGGTCGAACGCGTAGCGGAACACGGCGGCGCCGACGAAGGCGCCGACGAAACCGACAGACCACAGCGCCCAGCGGGCGCCGGACGGCAGGGCGTCCTGCCCCAAGGCGTCGAGCAGGCCGAACCAGACGATGCGGCTCACCTCGTTGGTGAGGAACATCGAGAACGACATCAGGGCGAGATGTTCGACCAGGCGGGAGGGCCTGAGCACCGGGACGGCGCCAGCGGCCCAGATGATCATCGTCATCAGGCCAAGAGACAGCAGGCTGAAGGCGCCGAACGCCTGGAAGATGACGAGCGCCGCGGCGGCGCCGACGCCGATCGACCCGGCGAGACGCGGGGCGACATAGACGCGCGCGCCGTAGAAGGCCGCCGCAACGCCGAGCAGGAAGAGCGGCAAGGCGCGGATGATGCCGAACCGCATCGGCAGGCGATAGATCGGATCGCCGAGCCACAGCGAGGCGGCGAGATCAGCCGCGACGACCACGGTCACCGCGCCGATCACCACCAGGGCCGGTGGCCAGCGCCATAGGGCGCGGCAGATCCACGGCAGGAGGAGATAGCAGCCGATAAGGGCCGAGAGCGTCCAGGTCGGGGCGTTCCACCCCTGCCCACCCGGCACGCCATAGGCCTGGATCAGCAGCACCTGCGCCGGCAGTTGCGACCAGTCGAACCATCGCGGATTGCTGGGCGCGACCCCCGCCAGGGCGGCGCCGCCGACGATGGCCACGAGGATCAGGCTGACAACGAGGTGGGCCGGGATGACCCGCAGCAGCCTCTGGCGCGCATAGGCGCTCAGCGAGGCGTGCCCGGCGGCGAGACGGTCGCCGTAGATGCGGGCCAGGACGTAGCCGGAGTCGATGATGAAGAAGTCGGTGAGCAGATAGCCCCGGTCGAACACCGGATGCAGCTGCGGCAGCGGAACCGGCGAGGCCTCTCGGAAATGGTAGAGGATGATCAACGCCCCGACGATGAAGCGCAGCGCATCCAGCCATCCGCCACGGGCGATGCGCGGCGGCGACCGGTCGTTCAACGCGGCGATATCCTTGCCCATGCCGCCTGATAACCCCGGACCGGCCAAGGAAAGGTTATCGGCGCCTTGGGGACTGGCGGGAAGGCTGAAATCCTCAGCGCCGTTTCGACGGCCAACGACGATGCCGCTCGTCAATCACGAAGGGATGCGCATGGCCGCGTTCGGGCCACGGATCCCCGTCCGCCGGGTGCGGATCATCAGGGTCCAGGTCGTCATGGGAATGGACCAGATTCTCCGGATCGTGGGCGGGCCAGACAACCAGGCCAAGCAGGGTTCCGAGGACGCACAGGGCGGCCAGGACGAGGAAGGCGGCGCCCGGCTGCGCCTGCTGCTGTCCGAGGACGCCGGGAACGCAGCCACCGCCGCCGTTTCCGACGGGTCGCCCATGCGGCCCAGCACCGTCGAGGCCCCATCGCAGCGATGCCTTCGTCGCCGAGGACCTCGTGCGCCAGCTCGGTCGTGGTCTGGGCATCGGCTTCGTGCCTTGGAGCCCGGCCTTGAGGTCGCCGACGCCCGCGCGACGTTCGCCGTCCGAATCATTTTGATCGAGCCTGCACAGCGGTGCGAGGCCATGAACGCGCTGTCGGACGCCCCCGCGCGCCCGTCCAGCACCAAGGATAGAGGCCGCTCCCCATATGTGCCCCAATGGCCAATTGCTAAGGGGCCGCCCGAGAGCGACCCCTTAAAATCCGCCATGAAACCAAAAGGTTAGATGGTCGGAGCGACAGGATTCGAACCTGCGACCCCTTGACCCCCAGTCAAGTGCGCTACCAGGCTGCGCCACGCTCCGAGAGGCGCTCCCTATAGACGGCCTCAGCGGCGTCGCAAACCCAAAAACGCCGCCGTCAGGCGCTTCTCGTCAGCACTGCTTCCAGCCGGGCCCGCGCGCCTTCCAGTTCGGCCAGCATCTGACGCAACCGGATCGACGACGGCCCCGGCGCCGCAGGGGCGGCGGGGGCGGCTACGGTCGCCGGGGCGGCGCCCTCGGGCTCGAAGGTCACGGCGCCGTCGGGATCGCCGTAATGGGCCAGCCGCTTCAGCCCCTGCTCCTTGTGCAGGCGCTGGACGCCCTTGATGGTCAGGCCTTCCTCATGCAGCAGCCGCTTGACCGCCCTGAGCAGGACGACATCCTGGGGCCGGTAGAAACGTCGGCCGCCGGCCCGCTTCAACGGCGTGAGAAAGACGAATTTGGTCTCCCAGAAGCGCAGGACATGCTGCGGGGCGCCGACCTCGGTCGCCGCTTCTGAAATGGTCCGGAAAGCGTTCGGGCTCTTGGCCACAGGCGTCAGGCGCTCACGACGGCGTCGTGAACCCGGCCCTTCATGATCTGGGAGGCGCGGAAGCTGATCACCCGCCGGGGATGGATGGCGGCCGGTTGCCCGGTCTTCGGATTGCGGCCCATGCGGGCGCGCTTCTCGCGAACCTGAAACACGCCGAAGCCTGACAATTTCACGGTCTCCCCACGCTCGAGCGACTCGATGATCAGCTCGAGCGTGCGTTCGACGAGGGCGGAGCACTCCTGTCGCGACAGGCCCACCTCCTCGTGCACCGCTTCACACAGGTCCGCGCGCGTCAGGGTTTGGTGTTCAGTCAAGGTCCGCTCCCCTCCAAAGGTCGGTCGGCGGACATAAAAGGCCAAGCGTCGTCAAATGGAAAGCCGGAAATCGCCCTACAGACGAAACGCGCAGGCGCCCCAGGTCAGACCGCCGCCCATGGCCTCCAGCAGAACCAGATCGCCGCGCTTGATGCGCCCGTCCCGAATCGCCGCGTCGAGGGCCAGGGGAATCGAGGCCGCCGAGGTGTTGGCGTGAATGGCCACGGTCGAGATGACCTTGTCCTCGTCCAGCCCCAGCCGGTCGCCGACCCCCTTGATGATCCGCTGGTTCGCCTGATGCGGCACGAACCAGTCCACGTCGGCGACTTCAATATTAGAGGCGACGCAGGCGGCCGTGATGGCCTCGGCGATATTGACCACCGCATGGCGGAAGACCTGGTTGCCGGCCATGCGCAGGTGTCCGACGGTCCCCGTCGAGGCCGGGCCGCCGTCAACGTACAGCAGGTCGGTCTTGGTCCCGTCGCAGCGCAGGGCAAAGCCCAGCAGCCCCTGATCTTCCTTGGTCCCCTGCCCCTCGCGCGGCTCGACGACCACCGCGCCGGCGCCGTCGCCGAACAGGACACAGGTCGACCGGTCGGTCCAGTCCATCAGCCGGGTCATCTCCTCGGCGCCGATGACCAGGGCGCATTTCGCCAGACCCCGTGCGACGAAGCCGTCGGCGACGCTCAGCGCATAGACGAAGCCCGAGCACACGGCCTGGACGTCGAAGGCGATGCAGGTCGGCGTCCCCAGCTTGCGCTGTACGATCGAGGCGACCGAGGGGAAGGTCATGTCGGGCGTGGTCGTGGCGACGATGATCAGATCGACCTCGGCGGCGGTTCGTCCGGCGTCGATCAGGGCGCTCTTCGCCGCCTCGACGGCGAGGTCGCTGGTCGGCTGGTCGTCGCGGGCCTTGTGGCGCTGGCGGATGCCGGTGCGCTCAACGATCCATTCGTCGGAGGTGTCTACGAATTCGGCGAGGTCTGCATTGGTGACGACCTGTTCCGGCAGATAGGAGCCGACGCCGGTCACGGCGCTGCGGGTAACGCTCACTGGGGAGTCTCCATGGCCGGCTCCGCCGGGTCGGCGGGCGGCTGTTCGAGCACGACGGTCAGGCGGTTGAAACTCTCGCTGACCTTGCTGAGATAGTCGCTGCGGCCCAGTTCGACCGCGACGCGGATGGCGTTGCCGAAGCCCTTGGCGTCGGCGCCGCCATGGCTCTTGACCACGATGCCGTTGAGACCCAGCAGCGGGCCGCCGTTGATCGCGCTGGGGTCAATCTTCTGGCGCATGCGCTTCAGGGCCGGCAGGGCCAGGAGCGCCCCGGCCTTGGCCATGGGGCTGGAGGTCAGGGCGGCCTTCATCAGCTCCGAAATATACCGCGCGACGCCCTCGGCGGTCTTCAGCGCGATATTGCCGGTGAAGCCGTCGGTCACCACCACATCGACCGTGCCCTTGGCGATGTCGGTGCCCTCGACGAAACCCCGGTAATCGAGATTCAGCCGGGCGCCGCCCTCGCGCAGGATGCGATGGGCCTCGCGAACCTCCTCGTGGCCCTTCATGTCTTCGGAGCCGACGTTGAGGATGCCGATGGTCGGCTTGACCCCGCCGTGCACCGCCGCATGGAAGGCCTCGCCCATGATGGCGAATTCGATCAGCTGTTCCGCATCGCTCTCGATATTGGCGCCGACGTCGAGTACGGCGGTGATGCCCCTGTGCGTCGGCCAGCTGGCCACGATCGCCGGCCGCTCCAACCCGTGCGCGGACATCCGCAACAGCAGTTTGGAAATGGCCATCAGGGCGCCGGTATTTCCCGCCGACACGACCGCCCCGGCCTCCCCCGACTTGACCGCCTCGATGGCGTTCCAGAGGCTGGATCCCTTGCCACGCCGCATCGCGGTGGCGGGCTTTTCGTCCATGGCCACCACCTTGTCGGTGTGGCGCACGACGCACAAGTCTTCGGTCAGGCCGTGCCGCGCCATTTCGGCCCGGATCGCCGTCTCGTCGCCATGCAGGACGAAGCGAACGCCCTCGCCGCCGTGGCGTTTGCGGTAGTCGCTCAAGCCGGCCACCACGACCGGCGGACCGTGGTCCCCGCCCATGGCGTCGAGCGAAATCAGGATCGGGGATGACAAGCCGTTTCGACTCCGTCGCGCCGTCACTCCGGCGCTTGTCAGTTTGGCGACGATAGCGTCGCACCGGGGGGATGCAACCGCCTCGCCCCTGCGTCAACCTTCGTCGGAGGGCCGAAGTTGCTTCAGCACCGCGAACGGCGAGATTTCAGCGGGTTCGGGCGGCTGGACGAACTCGGCGCCCGGCTTGCGGGGAAAGGGATCCAGCCGCAGGGCCAGTTGCTCGACCGCATACTGGCCCAGGTCGATCTGGCCGTTCTCGATCAGGTCGGGCGATTCGTCGTCGAGGGTGATGACGATCTCGTCGGAATCCTCCTCCACCGCCTCGGCGAGGGTGAGCGCAAAGGGCGCGTCGATCTCGAGCGGCAGGGGCTCCAGGGTGATGCCGCAGGTCTGCGCCAGGCTGGCGCGCACCCGCCCCGACAGCCGCCAGCCGGCGTCGGTCGGCTTCAACTCCATCTCGGCGGTGAAGGCGTCCAGCGAGGCCAGGTCCAGCGCCTTGACGATGCGCGCGCGGGCCGCCGCGTCGGGCTCCAGCGTCCGCTTCACGCCGCCGCCGACCTGATGCAGCCGGACCGGTTCGCTCCAGGGAAGATCGGGAAGGGTCATGCCTGCACCTCGGCCCATGCGGGGGCGTCGGCCACGGCGTCGAAGGGTTGCGCCGCCAGCCGGGCGCGGCTGGCGATGGCGTAGGCGGCGAGGGCGGCGCCGATCGCCGCGTCCTCGTCTTCATAGACGTTGCGGGCCAGGCTGGCGGCCAGGCCCGCCTCGTCGGCCTCGCGAAGAGGCGGCTCATAGGCGGTCATCCGCCCGTACATCGCCTCGCCCAGCTTGCGCATCTTCTTGCCGACGGAGACATCGCCGACCCCCAGTTCCCGCAGAGCGTGGTCCAGCGCCGAAACATAGGTGTTGAAAAGGTCCTGACCGGCCTCGGCGCCGCGCTCTCCCTCGTCCCGCATCCGCATGACCAACAGCAGGACATGCAGGGTGTAGAGCTCGAACCGGGCATCGATGCGATCGGCCACGCCGAACCGGGTGTAGAAGGCCGGGTCGCGCGCCTGACGCACCGCCGCCTCGTACAGAAGCTGGCCCAGGCGCTCGCGGGGACGGGTTCGGAACAGATTCTGAAGCATGATCATACGGCCCCTTTTCCGCCGCGCCGTTGAACTAAGGCTCGGCTCCGGTTAGGTCAAAGACCTTGTTGAAGTCGCAGGCGCCGCAAATGCTCCGTACGAACCTCCTGATCGCCGCTATTTCAGCCGCCGCGCTGACCAGCGCCTGCGCCCCTGTGGTGGGCCAGAACGGCTTCCAGGCCATCGACGCCAAGCCGACCGACATCGTCGCCGGCACCGACACCAAACAGACGGTGCTGACCCGGCTGGGCACGCCCTCGACCACCTCGACCTTCGAGCGCGACAACATCTGGTACTACATCAGCCAGGTGACCGAGAAATACACCTACAACCGGGCCCAGGTGACGCAGCGGTCGGTGACGGAAATCACCTTCAACGACGCCGGCCTGGTGTCGGAGGTCCGCACGCTCGGCCTCGAGGACGGTCAGCGGGTCGCCATGAACGCCCGTGAAACCCCGACGCGCGGCCGCCAGCTGACCATTCTGGAGCAACTGCTCGGCAACGTCGGCCGTGGCCAGCTGCCCCGCACGGATGAGGACGTTCCCGGCCAGCAGCGCCGCGAATAGCCAATCCGCCATCGCAAGACGAAGAAGGCCCCGGAGATCGCTCTCCGGGGCCTCTTTCTTTGGCCGCCGCCGCGCCCCGATCAGGACGCGGCGGCTTGTCTTGGCCGGATCAGAACACCTTGCCGCTGGCCAGGACTGCGAGCAGCAGCAGGGCCACGATGTTGGTGATCTTGATCATCGGATTCACCGCCGGACCGGAGGTGTCCTTGTAGGGATCGCCGACCGTGTCGCCGGTCACCGCGGCCTTGTGCGCCTCGGAGCCCTTACCGTGGACGACGCCGTTCTTGTCGGTGAAGCCTTCTTCAATGACCTTCTTGGCGTTGTCCCAGGCGCCGCCGCCCGAGGTCATCGAGATGGCCACGAACAGGCCGGTGACGATGACGCCCATCAGCATGGCGCCGAGGGCGGCGAAGGCCGTGGCCTTGTCCGAGATCGACAGCACGGCGACGAACAGGACGATCGGTGACAGCACCGGCAGCAGCGACGGCACGATCATCTCCTTGATCGCCGCCTTGGTCAGGATGTCGACGGCCCGGCCGTACTCGGGCTTGACCTCATAGGTCATGATGCCCGGGTTCTCGCGGAACTGGCGACGCACCTCGGCCACGACCGACTCGGCCGCGCGGCCCACCGCCATCATCGACATGCCGCCGAACAGGAAGGGCAGCAGCCCTCCGAACAGCAGGCCGACGACGACATACGGATTGGTCAGGCCGAAATCGATCTCGGCCATGCCGGCGAAGAAGGGATAGAGGTCCGGATTGGCGGCGAAATAGTCCAGGTCGGACGTATAGGCCGCGAACAGCACCAGGGCGCCGAGGCCGGCCGAACCGATGGCATAGCCCTTGGTGACGGCCTTGGTGGTGTTGCCCACCGCATCAAGGGCGTCGGTCGAGTGACGGACTTCCGAAGGAAGACCCGCCATCTCGGCGATGCCGCCGGCGTTGTCGGTGACCGGACCAAAGGCGTCCAGGGCCACGATCATCCCCGCCACGCCCAGCATGGTCGTGGTGGCGATGGCGATCCCGAACAGGCCCGCCAGCTGATACGAGGCGACGATACCGACGATGATCGTCAGCGCCGGCAGGGCGGTCGACTCCAGCGAGACGGCCAGACCCTGGATGACGTTGGTGCCGTGGCCCGAAACCGAGGCGTTGGCGACCGAGCGCACCGGGCGGAAGTTCGAGCCGGTGTAGTATTCGGTGATCACCACGATGGCGGCGGTGACCAGCAGGCCGACCATGCCGGACCAGAACAGGCTCATCGGTTCGATGGTGAGCCCGCTGTTGGTGACGATCGGGCCGGTGACCAGCCCATCGATGACGAAATAGACGGCGACCGCCGACAGTATGCCGGTCACGATCAGCCCCTGGTACAGGGCCCCCATGATGTTCTGGCTCTTGCCCAGACGGACGAAGAAGGAGCCGATGATCGAGGTGACGATGCAGACGCCGCAGATGGCCAGCGGCAACAGCATCATGATGTCGACATAGGGCTGGTCGCGGAAGAAGATCGCCGCCAGCACCATGGTGGCGACCGTGGTCACCGCATAGGTCTCGAACAGGTCGGCGGCCATGCCGGCGCAGTCGCCGACATTGTCGCCGACGTTGTCGGCGATGGTCGCGGCGTTGCGGGGGTCATCCTCGGGGATGCCGGCCTCGACCTTGCCCACCATGTCGCCGCCCACGTCGGCGCCCTTGGTGAAGATGCCGCCGCCCAGACGGGCGAAGATGGAAATCAGCGAGGCGCCGAAGCCCAGCGCCACCAGACCGTCGATGACCTCGCGGCTGGTCGCCTCGAAGCCCATGCCGGCGGTCAGGACGGCATAGTAGCCGGCGACGCCCAGAAGCGCGCCGCCCGCCACGAACATGCCGGTGATGGCGCCCGAGCGGAAGGCGAGGTCCAGACCCTTGCCGAGGCTCTCCGACGCAGCCTGCGCCGTGCGGACGTTGGCCCTGACCGAGATCAGCATGCCGGCGAAACCGGCCAGGCCCGAGAGGACCGCGCCGATCACAAAGCCGATGGCGGCCCATTCACCGATCAGGAAATAGGCTGCAACCAGGATCACCACCCCGACCATGGCGATGGTGGTGTACTGCCGCCGGAGATAGGCCGAGGCCCCTTCCTGGATCGCCGCGGCGATCTCGCGCATCTTGTCGTTGCCGGTACTGGCCTTCATCAACGCGGCGGTCTGGACGAGTCCGTAGAGGACCCCCAGCGCGCCTGCGGCGATGACCAGCCACAGATAGTTGCTCATGACGTTTCCAAGTCCTGTGAATCAAAGGACGCCCGGTTCCTTGGCGCGGCGGGCGTTATTCGCCTCTTTCCGCCTTCCGGTCCCCCCGTGCGCAACGGACGCCTGTCGCGTCCATGGGGAATTGCGGCGGAAACGTGCCAAATGCGGGGGGCCGACGCAACAGGCGAATGCGGATCAGCGGGACTGGACGCCGGTCCGGCGGCGCGGGGCCTGGCTGACGATCTCGACACGGGTCACCGAACCGCGTCCCGCGATGGTCGCGGCGCTGCGCATCAGGCTGGCCGTCAGGGCGGCGGTATCGATTCGGGTCCAGTCGTCCGCCACCACGAAAGGCGTCCTGTGACTGGCCCGGACCAGGGCGTCCCGCAGGAAGGCCTCCTTGGCGCGCATCGTCTCCGGCGTCGCCGACCCCCCGAGATGCAGGCGCAGCGACACGAAGACATAGTTGCGCAGCCGGCCTTCCGTGATGATCGGAAGGCCCACGCCGGGCATGCTCAGGCTCTGGCCGCCCGACGGCGCGTCTTCGGCCAACGCCGCCGGAGCGACGGCGGAGATGACGGCGGTGGCGGCGATGAGATCACGACGGCGCATTCCGCCACCCTGACCGGCAGGCCTTGAGATTTCGTTGTCAGCTGTGCGTGAAGCCCGGTCGGTCGAAGGCGACCGCCCGGCCGCCGAACCGGGCCACCACCCCCTGCCCGGCCGTGACGCGACCGATACGGGTCAGGCGCAGGTGACGACGCTCGGCCTCCCGCCGAAGGGCCGCCTCATCCCGCGCCGGGGCGGTGAAAGCGATCTCATAGTCATCCCCGCCGGTGACCAGCCTCTCGAGCGCCGCCTGTTCATCGACCCGACTGTCGAACCAGGCCTGGCCGGCCGCCGACAGCGGCACGCTCTCCAGATCGATCTCGATCCCCACGCCGCTCGCCTTCGCCAGATGGTCCAGATCGGCGATCAGGCCGTCGGAGACGTCGATCGAGGCCGAGGCCAGGTCGCGGATCGGCAGGCTGAATTCCGTCCGCGGCATCGGCGTCCGGTAATGGTCGGACAGGGCCGCGATCCGCTCCGGATCCAGAGACAGTTTGTCCTGCACCGCCTCGAGACCCAGCCAACCGTCGCCGATGGCCCCCGTCACAAAGACCAGATCACCGGCGCGCGCTCCGGCCCGGCCGACGGTGCGGCCCTTGGGCGTCCAGCCGAGCAGGGTCATGGAGAAGCTGGCCGGCCCCGGCGTATTGACCGTGTCGCCGCCCAGCAGGGCGACGCCGAAGGCCTTCTGATCGGTCCGGAGCCCGTCGACGAAGATCATCCGCTCGGGCCAGCCGCAGCGCGACGACCAGTGGCAGGCCAGCAAATAGCCGAACGGCTCGGCCCCCTTGGCCGCCAGGTCTGACAGGTTCACCCGCATCAGCTTGCGGGCGACGGTGTCGAGCGGATCCGCAGGCAGGAAATGGACGCCTTCGACGATGGCGTCCTTGGTCAGCACCAGGTCGTGGCCGGGCCTCGAGGGAACAACCGCCACGTCATCCGCCAACCCCCGGCCCCATTCCGGATGAGCCAGCGGCGCGAACAGCCGTCGGATGGTCTCGAATTCGCCGGCGACATCGACCGCGGGCATCGGCTCCCCTAGGCCTTGGGACGAACGTCTCGGGCGACGCCGTCCAGCGCCGCATTGACGAATTTCGCCTCGGCGTCGTCGAAGAAGGCCTTGGCCAGTTCGACATATTCATCGATGACGATTTCACGCGGCACGTCCTGGCGGTCGCGCAGCTCCCAGGCCCCGGCGCGCAGCAGGGCCCGCAAGGTCGAGTCGAGCCGCTCCAGCCGCCAGTTCGAGGCCAGCCGCGCCTTCACCGCGGTGTCGATGTCCTTCTGCCCGCCGACCACGCCGCGCACGATCTCGGCGAAATAGGCCTCATCCGCCTCGGCCAGGGGTTCGCCCTCGATGTCGGCGTCGAACCGGTGATTGGAGAATTCGGTGATGACCGTGTCCACGCCCTCGCCGGCCAGCTCCATCTGATAGAGCGCCTGAACCGCCGCGAGGCGCGCGACCGTGCGGGCGCGCCGCTGCCGGCTGGTCAGCTGCGGCTCGGCGCGTTGCTTTTCGGCCTCGGCGAGTTGCTCGAGCACGGATTGGAGGCTGGCGGGTTCGGTCACGCGCCCAGTCCTACGCGCAGCCGCTTGCGCAAGGCAATGAGGTCCATGCAGGCGTTGGCGGCGCCGCCTCCCTTGTCGCCTTCGCTCACGCGGGCGCGGGCCCAGGCCTGGGCCTCGTCCTCGGTGGTCAGGATGCCGTTGCCGATCACCACGCCGTTCAGACCCAGATTGCGGATCCCGGCCGCCGACTGATCCGAGACGATCTCGAAATGATAGGTTTCGCCCCGGATCACACAGCCCAGGGCCACGAATCCGTCATAGCGGGGCGCGGTCGGATAGCGACCGGCCTCGACTGCGAGGGCGATGGCCGTCGGCACTTCCAGCGCGCCGGGCACGGAGACGACGTCGAACTGCACGTTCCGCTCGCGCAGGGCGGCCTTCGCCCCCTCAAGCAGGGCGTCGGCCAGGTCGTCATAGAAGCGCGCCTCGACGATGAGGACGCGGTAGGGATCGCTCAGGATTGGTCTTCTCCGTCCATGTCGCGCCAGCCGACGATGCGCAGGCCGTAGCCCTCAAGCGCGGCGGGGTTGGGGCGGGTCGAGCTCATCACGATCATGTCGCGCACCCCGAGATCCAGCAGGATCTGGGCCCCGACGCCGTAGTTGCGGATCGAACGGTCGACGGCGACCGGCTTCTCGACCCCCGCCAGTCGCTCGGCCAGCCCGTGCAAATCCGGATCGCGCAGGAACACGGTCACGCCCGCCCCCGGATGGTCGCTGATCACCTTGAGGGCCTTGGGGATGTAGCTTTGGCGGGCCTCGACATGGCCCAGCAGATCGGCGGCGAAATCGACCTGGTGCATGCGCACCAGCGTCGGCTTGCCCGGCTCGATCTTGCCGTGGACCAGGGCCACATGTTCGGCGCCCTCGATGGTGTTCCGGTACAGCATCAGACGGAACGGCCCGCCGTGGATGCTCTCGAATGGCGTGTCCATGACGCGCTCGACATAGCGTTCGGTGCGGCGGCGATAGGCGATCAGGTCGGCGATGGTGCCGATCTTCAGTCCGTGCAGCTGGGCGAAGGCGACCAGATCCGGCATCCGGGCCATCGAGCCGTCGTCGTTCATGATCTCGCAGATCACGCCGGCGGGCGTCAGCCCGGCCATGCGGCTGATGTCGACCGCCGCCTCGGTGTGGCCGGTGCGAACCAGAACGCCGCCGTCGCGGGCGACCAGCGGGAACACGTGCCCCGGCGAGACGATGTCGTCGGCGCTCCGGGCCGGGTCGGCGGCGACCTGGACGGTCCGGGCCCGATCGGCCGCCGAAATGCCGGTCGTGACCCCCTCCTTCGCCTCGATCGAGACGGTGAAGGCGGTGCCCATGCTCTCGCGGTTTTCGGCGGCCATGGGCGGCAGACGCAGCTGGCGGGCGCGGTCAGCCGTGATGGCCAGGCAGATCAGGCCGCGGGCGTAGCGGGCCATGAAATTGATCTGGTCCGGCGTGGCGAACTGGGCCGGAATGATGATGTCGCCCTCGTTCTCCCGGTCCTCGGCGTCGACGAGGATGTAGGGCTTGCCGTTGCGGGCGTCCTCGAGGATGTCCTCGATGGGGCTGATCGGGCTGTCGTTCATGTTCGCGGCCAGTTGCATCACGCCGTCTCCTGCCACCGCGCGAGGTATCGCGCCAGCATGTCGATCTCCAGATTGACCGCATCGCCCGGTTTCAGGGCGCCGAGCGTGGTCGCTTCCCAGGTGTGGGGAATGATGTTCAGGCCGAAGACCTCGCCCTCGACCGCATTGACCGTCAGCGACACCCCGTCGACCGTGATCGAGCCCTTGGCGGCGATATAGCGGTGCAGCGGCGCCGGAGCGGCGATGTCGATCCGGTGCGAGCCGCCCTCGGGCGTCACCGAGACGACCCGGCCGAGACCGTCGACATGGCCCGAGACGATATGGCCGCCCAGTTCGTCGCCCAGCTTCGCGGCCCGCTCCAGATTGACCGGATCACCCTCGCGCCAGCCGCCGAGGGTGGTCTTCGAAAGGGTTTCGCCCGAGACCTCGACCGCGAACCAGCCCGGCCCCTTCTCGGTGACCGTCAGGCAGCAGCCCGCGTGGCTGATCGAGGCGCCGAGATCGATCCCGGCCGTATCCCACGCGGTCTCGATCTCATAGCGGCGGTCGCGCTCGGTCTGCCTGACCGAACGGACGCGACCGATATCTGTGACTATCCCTGTGAACATCAGAGCCTCTCGTATCGCTCCCACAGGTCGTCATCGCAGGGCGCGACCGCAAGGCGCCGGAACCGCGGGGCGTCGGAAAGCCGCGCCAGCGACAGGGCCGCCACACAGGGCCGTCCCTCCCCGCCCAGCAGGATCGGGGCGCGGAACCACTCCAGACGGTCCACCAGGCCGGCGCGCAGAAACGACGCCGCCACCTGTCCGCCGCCCTCGATCAGCACCGAGGCGGCGCCCCGACGGCGGATGGCGGCCAGGACGGCGGCGGGGCCTGGACGGCCCTCGACGGCTTCGACCTGTTCCACCACGGCCGAACCCACGGCGCCCGGCGCACAGGCTGTCAGGATCAGACTGTCGCCGCCGCTCGCGACCTTCGCCGTGGCGGGCGTGCGCAACCGGCTGTCGAGCACCACGCGCAGCGGCTGGTCGACGGACCGGCCCGGCAGGCGGGCGGTCAGCTCCGGATCGTCCATAAGCACGGTCTCTATGCCGACCAGGATGGCGTCATGGGCGGCGCGCTGGCGGTGGCCTTCGAGACGGGCGGCCTCGCCGGTGATCCAGCGGCTTTCTCCGGACGCGGTCGCGATCCGGCCGTCCAGAGACGTGGCCAGCTTCAGGGTGACGCTCGGACGCATCAGCGCGAACCGGACTCGTCGTCCTGTCCCTCGTTGAGGCCCTCGGCGCCGAGGAAGCGGGCGAAGTCTCCGGTGTGGCGGAAATCCTTGTAGACCGAGGCGTAGCGGACATAGGCCACCTCATCGACCGACTTCAGCGCCTTCATGATGAAGTCGCCGACCGTCGAGGACGGGATCTCCGTCTCGCCGAGGCTTTCCAGCTGGCGGGTGATGCGGCTGACCAGCTGCTCGACCTGTTCGGGCTGAACCGGCCGTTTGCGCAGGGCCACATTCAGCGACCGTTCCAGCTTGTCGCGGTCGAACGGCGTGCGGCGGCCGTTGCGCTTGAGGATCATCAGCTCGCGCAGCTGCACCCGTTCGAAGGTGGTGAACCGCCCGCTGCACTGCGGACAGGACCGGCGGCGACGGATGGCGGCGCCGTCGTCCGACGGGCGGCTGTCCTTCACCTGGGTGTCCTGATGTCCGCAGAAGGGGCATTTCATCGCGGTCTATCCGTAGATGGGAAAGCGGCGGGTCAGTTCACGCACCTCGCCGGCGACGCGCTGCGACACGCCGGCGTCCGCCTCGTCGGTCCCCTTCATCGAGTCGATCACATCGGCGATCCAGTGGCCGACCTGCTGGAACTCGCCGACGCCGAAGCCGCGCGTGGTGCCGGCCGGCGTGCCGAGGCGGACGCCTGAGGTGACCGTGAACGGCGCAGTGTCGAACGGCACGCCGTTCTTGTTGCAGGTCATCAGGGCGTGCTCCAGCGCCGCCTCGGTGGCCTTGCCGGTCACGCCCTTGGGCCGCAGGTCGACCAGCATCAGATGGCTGTCGGTGCCGCCCGAGACGATGGCCGCGCCGCGCTCGACCAGCACGGCGGCCAGGGCCCGGGCGTTGTCGACCACCTGCTGGGCGTAGAGTTTGAACTCGGGTTTCAGCGCCTCGCCGAAGGCCACGGCCTTGGCGGCGATGACATGCTCCAGCGGTCCGCCCTGCAGGCCGGGGAAGACGGCCGAATTGATCTTCTTGCCCAGTTCGACGTCGTTCGACAGCACCATGCCGCCGCGCGGGCCGCGCAGGGTCTTGTGGGTGGTGGTGGTGACGACATGGGCGTGCGGCAGCGGGTCGGGATAGACGCCGCCCGCGATCAGGCCCGCATAGTGCGCCATGTCGACCATCAGATAGGCTCCGACGCTGTCGGCGATCTCGCGGAACCGCTTGAAGTCGATATGGCGGCTGTAGGCGCTGGCCCCGGCGATGATCAGCTTCGGCTTCTCGCGCTCGGCCATTTCGGCGACGTTGTCATAGTCGATCAGGCAGTCGCCCTGCCGGACCGTATAGGTCACCGGCCGGAACCATTTGCCCGACTGGTTGGCGGGCGAGCCGTGGGTCAGATGGCCGCCGGCGGCCAGATCCATGCCCAGGAAGGTATCACCGGGGCTCAGCAGGGCCTGGAACACCGCCTGGTTGGCCTGGGCGCCCGAGTGCGGCTGGACGTTGGCGAAGGCGCAGCCGAACAGCTGTTTGGCGCGCTCGCGGGCGAGGTTTTCGGTGACGTCGACATATTCGCAGCCGCCATAGTAGCGCCGGCCCGGATAGCCCTCGGCGTATTTGTTGGTCAGGACCGACCCCTGCGCCTCCAGCACCGCCCTGGAGACGATGTTCTCGGAGGCGATCAGCTCGATCTGCTCCTTCTGGCGGCTCAGCTCACCCTGGATGCCGCCGAAGATGTCGGGATCGGCCTCGGCCAGGCTCTTCGAGAAATAGGCGGCGTGGGTGAAGGCGGTCACGTGATGTCCCCGAAATGTGCGGTGGTTCATTTAGGCCCCGGGGCCGGCAACCACAACATCTTGTGGTCAGCGCGCGGCGAGCGCACGCTTCAGCTTGCCGAGGGCGATCCGCTCCAGCCCGGCCCGCTCGGTGACGGGGCCGATGGCCGAGGCCTCCACGCCGGTGGAGACGTGAATGACCGCGCATTTGAGATAGGCCCCGTTGCGGGTCAGTTCGACGATGACCTCGCCCGGTTCAGTCTCATCGCTGGCCATACTGAAACTAAATCCCGCTCATCCCGGCGGAAGAAATCAGGCCACCGCCGGCAGGCGCGCCACGTTGCAGTGGGTCCACAGCCGGTCCATCGCCTTGACCAGATCGTCCATCATGGCGTCGGTGTGGTTGGGCGACGGGGTGAAGCGCAGCCGCTCGGTGCCCTTGGGCACGGTCGGATAGTTGATCGGCTGGACATAGACGCCGTGCTCTTCCAGCAGCATGTCCGAGATCATCTTGGTGTGGACCGGATCGCCGACGAACACCGGCACGATGTGGCTGACCGAGTCCATCACCGGAATGCCGGCGGCGGCGAACCGGGCCTTCAGCGTCGCGGCCCGCTCCTGATGGGCCTCG
>JAHKAM010000089.1 GCA_018826515.1 Alphaproteobacteria bacterium | reverse complement strand
CGCTCGGCCACGCGGGGCGGCGGTGCGCCGCGGGCCGGACGCGCCGTCGGGGCCCGACCGGTGGCCTTCAGGTCGATCACATAGCGGTAGTGGGCGACGCCGTCGCCGGGCGGCAGCAGGAAGCGGCGCTCGATCTCGGCGCTGGAGGCCAGGTCCAGCTCGACCCGCGAGGCGGCGCCCGCTCCGGTGACGCGCCAGCCGCGCACCAGGCCCGTGCCCGCGCCGGTCAGGCCGCGGTGGGGCGATACGCCTGACAGGGAAACGACCACCCGGCCGTCGTCGCCGGCCTGTATCACCTGTCCGCGCGAGGTCCGGTCCATGTCCAGCACGACGCGCGTGTGCTGGGCGTCGCCGCCGAAGCGGACGCGCAGCACCTCGCCCATCGCGCCCGAGGCCAGCCCCCGGCCGGCCGTCAGCAGGACGACGCAGATCACGACGAAGGCCACGGCCGTCATCGCCCATTCGCGAACGCGCCACTCAGCCAGGTTGATACGCGACAGTCCGTGCATTTCGACGGAGACCCACCTTCTTGGTTGGGGCCATCATGACGCAACGTCGTCGCCAACCCGTTAAAGTGCGCGCCGCTTTTAATTCCCGAACGGCATGCCTATGCTTGTTTCGCTCGCGAACGATCGCGTCCCCTGACCCGTCAGGCTTGGGCGCGCCCTCTTCGCGGCATGACTTTCACTGATCCGAGAGCCGGCCGGGTTTCCGCCCGCCTGTTCGACGACCGGGTTCGGGGCGCCCCAGACGGCGTCCGGGCCCAGGACCATACGTACCCCATGGGCCTTATCGCCTGCGCTCCCTTCCGGTCTGATCTGACCGACCTCGCCCGCGGCATTCGCCGCGGCGACGGGATGGCGCCTGCGTCCGCCCCCCATCCCATTCGGCGAGCCGCCTGCCCCCTTCGCGGGGATGGCCGAGCGCGCCAGAGAGAAATATCCCATGTCAAAGACCATGTTGATCGATGCCGCGCATCCCGAGGAGACCCGGGTCGCCATCGTCGAGGGCCGTCAGGTCGAGGAATTCGACTTTGAATCCCGCGCGAAGCGCCAGCTTCGCGGCAACATCTATCTCGCCAAGGTCGTTCGCGTAGAGCCCAGCCTGCAGGCTGCGTTCGTCGAATACGGCGGCAACCGCCACGGCTTCCTCGCCTTCAGCGAAATCCACCCGGACTATTACCAGATCCCCGTCGCCGACCGCGAAGCCATCATGGCCGAGGCGCATTCTGACGACGACGATCACGACGAGCACGCTCGCGAGGGCGACGACGAGTCTGAAGGCGGCATGGCCGAGGAGGAGCGCCTCAAGCGCCGCCTCATGCGTCGCTACAAGATCCAGGACGTCATCAAGCGCCGCCAGGTCATGCTGGTCCAGGTCGTCAAGGACGAACGCGGCGGCAAGGGCGCGGCCCTGACTACCTGGCTGTCGCTGGCCGGCCGCTACTGCGTGCTGATGCCCAACACCGGCAAGGGCGGCGGCATCTCGCGCAAGATCACCCAAGCCACCGACCGCAAGCGCCTGAAGGCCGCCGCGGCCGCCCTGCACGTGCCCCAGGGCATGGGGCTGATCATCCGCACTGCCGGCGCCAAGCGCACCAAGGCCGAGATCAAGCGCGACTACGAATATCTGCTGCGCCTGTGGGAGACGATCCGCGAGACGACGCTGAAGTCCAACGCCCCGGCTGTGATCTATGAGGAGGAAAACCTCGTCCGCCGCGCCGTGCGCGACATGTTCGACAAGGATTTCGACGGCATCCAGGTCGAGGGCGTCGAGGGCTTCAAGGAGGCGCGCGACTTCATGCGGGTGCTGATGCCCTCGCAGTCCAAGAAGGTGCATCTGTACCAGGGCGCCCGGCCGCTGTTCGCGACCAACGGCATCGAGGAGATGCTGACCCAGATTCACCAGCCAGTCGTGCCCCTGCCCTCGGGCGGCTATCTGGTCATCAACCAGACCGAGGCCCTGGTCGCCATCGACGTCAACTCCGGGCGATCGACCAAGGAACGCAACGTCGAGGCCACGGCCACCAAGACCAATATGGAAGCCGCCGTCGAAGCGGCCCGCCAGCTGCGTCTGCGCGACCTCGCCGGCCTGATCGTCATCGACTTCATCGACATGGATGAGTCGAAGAACAACCGCACCGTCGAGAAGGTGCTGAAGGATGCCCTGGCCAAGGATCGGGCCCGCATCCAGATGGGGCGCATCTCGGGCTTCGGCCTGATGGAGATCAGCCGCCAGCGCCGCCGCCTCGGCGTCATCGAGGGCGCCACCGAGGCCTGCCCGCACTGTCAGGGCGCCGGACGCGTCCGCTCGGCCGAGAGCGCCGCCCTGATGACGCTGCGCGCGGTGGACATCGAGGCCGGAAAGAACGGCGCCGGTTCGATCAATCTGCGCCTGTGCACCGCTGTCGCCCTCTACATCCTGAACCACAAGCGCGACTATCTTCAGCGCCTGCTGGCCCAACGCGGTCTCAACGTCGTCATCCTGATCGACGACAGCCTCGGCCAGGGCGAACACGCCGTCGAACGCACCGAGACCAATGAGGACTTCGTCCCCGAGGAACGCCCCGAAGCCTTCATCGACCTCGACGACGATTTCGACGACAGCGCCTATGCGGATGAGGATGAGGACGGCGACGAATTCATCGCCGACGATGACGACTCCGCCCTCGACGGCGAAGACGCGGATGACGACCAGCCGCGCGAACGGTCCGAGCGCCACGACGGCGAAGGCGGTCGCGGTCGCGGACGTCGTCGCCGCGGCGGCCGCCGCGACGGAGCCGAATCCCCGACGGATGAGGCCGCGCCCGCTTCGCCCGAGCTCGCCGCCGGCGAGGACGATGACGACAGCGAAAGCGGCCGCCGCCGTCGCCGGGGTCGCCGCGGCGGACGCCGGGTGCGTGAGGAAGGCGGCGAGCGCGACGGCTTCAACTGGGTGCGGGGCCGCACCCCCTCGCTTGAGGATCCCTACGTCTGGTTCGACCCGATCAATCCGGAACGGAACGAGCCCCGCGCCGAGGCGCCCGCCTCTGCCGGCCCGGCCGGCGATGTCACAGAGGTGAACGGCGAACGTCCCGAGGACGAGAATGGCGGCGAGCGCACCGGACGGTCGCGCCGTCGGCGCGGTCGCGGCCGCGGCCGGGACCGTGGCGGCGACCAGGGCCTGACCCACGAGGTCAAGGTCGAAACCCGCGCCACCAGCGAAGGCATGCCGCCCGACGGCTCGCCCGACACGCCGATGGCCGTGGTCGCCGACGAGGTCGCGGACACGCCTCCTGTCGCAATCGCCGAGGAACCCAAGCGTCGCCGCGTGCGTCGCAAGGTCTCGGCCAGTGCAACGGCGGAATCAGCCTCGGAGCCGACCTCCTTCGTCGAGCCCAATGAGATCGAGCCCGACGCCGAACCGGCCGTCCTCGACGTCACGCCGGAAGAAGCCGCGGCCGACGAGCAGGACGCCGTCGTGGAGCTTTCGCCTGAGCCCGAGGCCGCCGCCATGGCGGCGCCCGTGCCTGCGCCGCAGCCCGAGATCGACGTCGCCGCCCTGATCGCGGACGACCCGAACCAGATCGTGGCCCCGCCCGAGAAGCCCAAGCGCGGATGGTGGCGCCGTTGAATGGCCGTGATTAGATAGGCAGGATCGCTGCGGGGGTGGGTTCAGGTATGAGGAGTTCGGATTGAACTGGTTGTCCCGCACCGCCTCCCGCACGACCGGCGTCGTCGCCGCCGTCGGCCTTGTGCTGGCGGCTGCCTCGCCCGCCTCGGCCCAGAGCGCGATCCGGGACACCGAGATCGAGGGCATCATTCACGAATGGTCCGCCCCGGTGTTCACCGCCATGGGTCTGGAGCCGTCCGAGGTCGAGATCCTGCTGATCAACGACAACGACCTCAACGCCTTCGCCACCCGCGGCCGGATCATGGGTCTCAACACCGGTCTGATCCGCAAGACCCGCTCGGCCAACGAACTGCTCGGCGTCATCGCGCATGAGGCGGGGCATATCCGCAACCGTCACACCCTGCGTGACGGGGCCCAGGGCGCCGGCATGCAGCCGATGCTGATGACCATGGCGCTGGGCGCCCTGGCCATCGCCGCGGGCGCGCCCCAGGCCGGGGCGGTCCTGCTGGGCAACAGCCAGTATTTCGGCACCCTCAGCGCCCTGCGCTACATGACCCATCAGGAAGGCGAGGCCGACAACACCGGCGCCCGGGCCCTGGAGAACGCCGGTGAATCGGGCCGCGGCCTGGTCAGCTTCTTCGAAAACTTCCGTTCGCAGGAGGTGTTCTCCGACGCCCGCCGTTTCCCCTATTTCCGCAGCCATCCCCTGTCCTCCGACCGGATCGAGAACCTGCGTCGCTTCGTGGGGGAGCAGTCGAATTACGACCGTGTGGACAGTCCGGAACGGATCGCCCAGCACGCCCTCATCCTGGCCAAGATCCACGCCTTCATGGACGAGCCGAACCAGACCCTGAGGGAATATCCCGAAAGTGACGCCACGGTGACCGGCCGCTACGCGCGCGCCATCGCCTGGTATCGCGACGGGCAGACCGAGAAGGCGCTGACTGCCGTCGATGAACTTCTGGCCGAACAGCCGGAGAACCCGTATTTCTGGGAGCTGAAGGGCCAGATCCTGTTCGAGGAAGGCCGCCCCGCCGAAGCGATCGGCGCCCACCAGCGCTCGGTCGACCTGTTGCCGGACGCCCCCCTGCTCCGCATCAACCTGGCCCACGCCCTGATCGAGACCCATGATCCGACGAAGCTGGATCAGGCCGTCCTCGAGCTGAAGCGAGCCACCGCCCTTGAGAACGACAACACCATGGGCTGGCGCCTGCTGAGCCAGGCCTACGCCAGCCAGGGCAAGGAGGGCGAAGCGCGCCTGGCCTCGGCCGAGATGTATTTCGCCGCCGGCTCCGAACGGGAAGCCACCCAGTTCGCCCTTCGCGCCCGCGACATGCTGAGCCCCGGAACCTTGGAATGGACCCGCGCCATGGACATCGTCTTCGCCTCCGGCGCGACCCAGGACGACATCGACGACGTCGATCGCCGCAACAGCCGCCGCGACCGGGGCGGCGTCATTCCCGCCGGCTGACGCTCCGTACCGAGAGACCGAATGACTGAAACCTCCGACCCGACCCCCGCGACCTCTCGCCTGGGCCAGTTTTTCGCGGGACCGCGCCTCGGCCTCGCAGCCCTCGCCCTGTCCGTGGTCGCGCTCGCCCTCGCCATCGCGCCCTATGCGACCGGCGGCGACTTCGACGGTCGCGTCCGCTCCTATCTGCTCAACAATCCGGAAATCCTGCAGGAGGTCAGCGACAAGCTCCAGCAGAAGGCCGAGCAGGACCAGATCGCCCAGGTCAGGGTCCATGCCGAGCAGATGAGCGCCCGGATCGCGGCCAACCCCGCCCTTCTGGCCATCGACCCGCGCGACCCGACCTTCGGCCCGGCGGACGCCCGGGTGACCGTGGTGGAATTCTTCGACTACCGTTGCCCCGGCTGCAAGGCGACGGCGCCGGAGGTGCTGCAGCTGATGCAGACCCATCCCGACGTACGCTTCGTGTTCAAGGACTGGCCGATCCTCGACCGGGGAAGCGAGGACACCTCACATTACGCGGCCCGCGCCGCCCAGGCGGCCCACCGGCAGGGCAAATACCTGCCCGTGTTCCGCGCCCTGATGGCCGAACCCGCGCTGGACAAGGCCGCCATCGACCGCATCCTCGCCGCCAACGGCGTCGCCATGCCGGCCGCGCGATCGGCCATGGCCGGACCCGAGATCGCCCGCCATCTGGCCGACATCCAGATGACGGCGGTCAATCTCGGGCTTCAGGGCACGCCGACCTTCTTCATCAACGGCCGGGCCAGCGCCAGCATCCAGCCCGCCGACATCGATCGCGCCATCCGGGCGGCCAAGGCCCGCTAGGCGGACGGCGTCAGCCGATCGCGCCGACGCAGCCTTCGTCGCCGCCGACCGGCAGGTTCGCGTCGGTCAGCGACAGCGTCCATCCGTGGTTGGTCGCCAACCCCCGACGCCGGAAGCCTCCGCCGTCGCCAGCGTCGCCGCCCGCGTCAACCAGAACCCTGCGCCCCGTCGGCAGGGCCGCGGGGTCGATCCGGCCGACCGCCAGCGCCGTCGGCGTTTCGCCGCCGAAGCCGTCGAACACGCTCAGCATCGCCCATTCGCCGCGCAGACCCGTCCACCAGGCGTCGTCGGCGTTGACCGCCAGCACGGCGACGCCATGCCCCTCGGCCGCCCAGGCCAGGGCGGCCCGGGGATCGCGGACGGCGCGCATGTCGGCCGCCGCGCCGAAGCGCAACCGGGCGCCGTCGAACGCTCTTGTCGGCTCGACCGGCGACCAGACCTGCACCTTGATCCGTCCCTGACGGGCCAGACCCCAGCCGACGATCTGCCGCCACAGGCTTTCGACGGCCTCGCGATTGTCGGGACGCGCGCATTCCACCATCCGGGCCAGCACCGCCTGCTCGCGGTCGGGGCGCAGTTTCACATGGGGGCCGGCGGGCGCGTCCTTGGCCTGGCCGACACGGGCGGCGATGGCCAGACGCCGCTCGAACAGCGCCAGCATCTCATCATCCAGCTGGTCGATCTCATGGCGCAGGGCCGCGAGCGCCATATGCTCGGGCGAGATGTCGGTTACGGCGGGCCAGACTTGCTGGAGGGCGGTTTGGGTGCAGGAAGGGGACACGGTTTCGGCTTTCGAATTCGATGGACGGCAAAGGGGTTTGCGAGCCGCCGCCCCATCCCGGGGCGGTCGCCGGCGAGGCCGTCAGGACGCAGTCCCCGACGCCTCAGCCGGCGTATCGAAAGCCGTAGAAATACAGGTCCGCGGCCGCGTTGAAGCGGGCGAATGAAGTCGCAGCGATGGCTTGCGATCGGACCATGTCGTCCAAAGGACGCACGGATCGTGCGGCGTCAAGCCGGATTGGCGCTCAACAGGACAAAACGCGTGCGGTTGTCCTCGGAATCCTGGATGTCGTTGCGCAGAATCGACAATCCATAGACTTCGGCGGCCCGGGCGGGGGCGATGGCGGCCCGGCTGAGGTCGCCCGCCTCCGCCACGGCCCGCGCGGCGCCGGCGGTGTCGAAGGCCTCGACCGGGGCGATCCCCAGAGCCGCCATCGAGGCCGGGCACTGACGCAGGGCCGCCGGGTGGCTCTCCGCGGTCTTCACCGTCCGCAGGCTGGCGCCGGCCGGGGCCATCAGGGCCAGACGGATCGGCCGCCAGACGTCGGACACCACGGTCAGGCCCGCCGCCTCGACGAGGGTGGCCGCGGGCTCGACCCGCCCGATGGTGCTGTTCTCGACGGGGATCAGGGCGCAGCCGACGTCGCCGGCCTTCAGGGCGCCGATGGCGGCTTCGAAGGTGTCATAGGGCACGGCCTCGTCCCACGGGCGCAGGTCGACGCAGGCTTCATGGCTGAAGGCCCCCGGCGCGCCCTGATAGGCGCACCGTCCGCCTCCGTCTTCGAGCCCGGCATCGTCCGCCGTCGACCGGCCGACGCCTTCCATCTCAGGCGGCTTCCGACTGGGCGCGCCGCCCGGCCTTGAGACGCTCGGCCACGAGGAAGGCCAGCTCCAGGGCCTGGTCGGCGTTCAGCCGCGGGTCGCAATGGGTGTGATAGCGGCTGGACAGGTCGTCCTCGGTCAGGGCCTGGGCCCCGCCCAGGCATTCCGTGACGTTCTGCCCTGTCATCTCCAGATGGACGCCGCCGGGATGGACGCCCTCGGCCTCGGCCACATCGATGAAGCCCCTCACCTCGCCGAGGATCCGTTCGAACGGCCGGGTCTTGTAGCCGTTGCCGGCCTTCAGCGTATTGCCGTGCATCGGGTCGATCGACCAGACCACGCGCCGGCCCTCGGCCTTCACCGCCCGCATCAGACGGGGCAGCCGATCGGCGACCTTGTCCGCGCCGAAACGGCCGATCAGGGTCAGCCGGCCCGGCGTGTTGTCGGGATTGAGCACATCGATCAGGGCCAGCAGGTCGTCCGGCTCCATCGTCGGCCCGCATTTGAGCCCGACCGGATTGCGGATGCCGCGCGCGAACTCGATGTGGGCGCCGTCCAGCTGCCGGGTGCGCTCGCCGATCCAGACCATGTGGGCCGAGGTGTCGAACCATTCGCCCGTCGCCCCGTCCAGTCGCGTCAGGGCGCTCTCGAGGTTCAGCAGCAGGGCCTCATGACTGGTGAAGACCTCGACCCGGCTCAGGTCCGGATGGCTCTCGGGCGTGACCCCGACGGCCTCCATGAAGGCGAGGGCCTCGGTGATCTTGTCGGCCAGTTCGCGGTATTTGGCCCCGTAGGCGCTGTCGGTCGCGAACCCCATGGTCCAGCGATGGATGTTGTACAGGTCGGCGTAGCCGCCGCCGGCGAAGGCGCGCAGCAGGTTCAGGGTCGAGGCCGACTGGTTGTAGGCCCGCAACAGCCGCTGGGGATCCGGCAGCCGCTCCTCGGGCGTGAACCCCATCCCGTTGATGATGTCGCCGCGATAGCTGGGCAAGGTCTCGTCGCCGATGGTCTCCAGCGAAGACGACCGCGGCTTGGCGAACTGGCCGGCGATGCGGCCCACCTTCACCACCGGCTTGCGGCCCGCGAAGGTCAGGACCACGGCCATCTGCAGGATCAGGCGGAAGGTGTCGCGGATATTGTCGGTCGAGAACTCCTTGAAGCTCTCGGCGCAGTCGCCGCCCTGCAGCAGGAAGGCGTTGCCCGCCTCGACCTCGGCCAGTTTGGCGGTCAGGCGCCGCGCCTCGCCGGCGAAGACCAGCGGCGGAAGGGCGCGCAACTCGGTCTCGACGCGCGCCAGGGCGGCCATGTCGGGATAGTCCGTCGGCATCTGCACGACGGGCTTCGATCTCCAGCTTTCAGGCGTCCAGCGCGTACTCATGGCGGCAAGATAGGCGGACCATGGTCTCCGGACAATGAACAGAGGTGACGCATGTGTGGTCCCTTTTTCGTTCTCCCTCCCCTTCAGGGGGAGGGTGGTCGCGAAGCGACCGGGTGGGGAAGTGCGAAGCGGGGCGCCGGCGGTGCGGGACTGGCGTTCCCCACCCGGGCTCGGCTGCGCCTCGCCGTCCCTCCCCCTGAAGGGGAGGGAGAACGATACGGCATGACTCTTCGCCGCCGGTGCAGGCGGTCGGGAAGGGTGCGGGGCGGCCGGGCCTCGCCCGGTGCATATGGGTTTTACCGTTTCGACGAAGCAGACCGCCCCGCGCGGCCGTTTTCCACGCGCCCTCCGGCTGGCGGCCCTTGCTTCGGGCCTTACCGGATCTCCGCCGCAGACATTGCTGGCTGCGACGCGGGAGGGACATGGCGTAGCCAGCAGTCCGCTCCTTTGGCGCGCGGCGAGCAAGCGGAAGGCCATCCATCGACCTCCGCGAGGACCCCCGGGGTATCCTTCCCCCGGGCTTCAGCGCTCGACCACAGCCCGCCGACATCGAGGCGCTGGATCCGACGCCCTCCCCACCGACGGGATGGGCAGGAGTCTAGGACGGGAGCCAGCTATGGCGGGCTGATGACGCTGTATTTATTGAAAGGCTAGCGGAGTCAGCGACTTGGTGGCGCGGGATATGCTGACATTCGGCGGATTGTCAGCGGAGCGTCAAAAGGCGCGGACGCCTTCAGAGAGCCGAGGTTCTTCACAACGGACACAACGGGTTCACAAAGGACACGACGGGGCCGGGGCCTCTCGGGTCGGACGATGCGCCAGGTCGGGGGCAGGATATTGGGCCTTCGGCCCGAAGGGAATCGGCCGGCCGGTTCGAGCTCGGAACGTGATGAAGCGGGCTGGCTGTCGTGGTGTCCGTTGTGACCTCGTTGTGTCCGTTGTGATGAACTCACCGCTTTTTGCCGCCGGGCGACAGGACGCCGCACTACCCCGCCGACATATTTCCCGGTTGCTGCTTCTCTTTCAGCGTCACCAGCTCCTCGGCCATGGTCGGATGGACGGCGCAGGTGGCGTCCCATTGCGCCTTGGTCAGGCCGGCCTTCACGGCGATGGCGGCCAGCTGGATCATCTCCGGCGCCTCGGGCCCGACGATATGCACCCCGACCACCTTCTGGCTCTGGGCGTCGACCACCAGCTTCATCAGCACCCGCTCGTCCGAACCGGTGAAGGCGTATTTCATCGGGCGGAAGCGGGTCACATAGACATCGACCTCGCCTGCACAGCTGTGCCGCGCCTCGCTCTCGGTGAGCCCCACGACGCCCACCGGCGGCTGGCTGAACACCGCGCTGGCGACCGCCTCATAGTCAAAGGCCTGGGGATTGTCGCGATAGACGGTCTCATGAAAGGCCACGGCCTCGCGGATCGCCACGGGTGTCAGGTTCATCCGGTCGGTGACGTCGCCGATAGCCCAGATGCTGTCGGCCGTGGTCTTCGACAGCGCATCCACCTTGATGGCCCCATCCTCGTTCAGCTCAACCCCGGCCGTTTCCAGCCCCAGGGCCTTGACGTGCGGGACCCGGCCGGTGGCGAACATGACCACATCGGTCTCCAGCCGCATGCCGTTCTCCAGCACGTTGACCAGCCCGGTCTCCGTCTTCTCGATGGCCTCGTGCTGACACCCCAGGATGACCGTGATGCCGCGCTTTTCGATCTCCCCGGCCAGATGGGCGCGGACGTCGTCGTCAAAGCCGCGCAGGATGTTGGGACCGCGATAGATCAGGGTGGTCTCGACCCCCAAACCGGCGAAAATGCCCGCGAACTCCACCGCGATATAGCCGCCGCCGGCGATCAGGATGCGCTTCGGCAGTTCCGGCAGGTGGAAGGCCCCCTCGGAGGTGATGGCGTGCTCGATGCCCGGCAGATCTTCCGGGACCCAGGGACGTCCGCCGGTTGCAATCAGGATCTTCCCGGCTGTGACCGTCTGGTCCTTGCCGAGGATCTCCACCGTATGGGCGTCCTTCAGCACGGCCCGTCCGTGGATCAGATCGACCCCGGCCTTTCCGAGATTGGCGGCATAGATGCCCGACAGGCGGGCGATCTCGACATCCTTGGCCTGGAGGAATTCGGGCCAGTCGAAACGGGCCTCGACGGTCCAGCCATAACCCTCGGCGGTCTCGAACTGGTGGGCGAAGTCGCTGGCCATGACCATGAATTTCTTGGGCACGCAGCCGCGGATGACGCAGGTGCCGCCGACCCGATGCTCTTCCGCGATCGCCACCCGCTTGCCGCCCAGGGCGGTCAGCCGCGCCGCGCGCACGCCGCCCGAACCGGCGCCGATGACGAACAGGTCGTAGTCGTAGGTGTCAGCCACTGTGCATTTCCCGAATGATCAGCCCCGCAGGTAGCCATCCCGTCCCCGGGCGGCAAGCCGCCGCGCCCGAACGGTCGCCGTGCGCGCCCTCGACGGACCGCCGCCGTGTCGCGCGAACCTCGCTCCACGCCGGAGATGTCGGCGCCGGTCTTTTCGCGTTGACCGTGTCCCGTCTCGCGCTCTTAGTATCTGCCGGATTATCCAGTCAGGCCGTGCATCATGATCGAACTGTTCCTCGCCGGCGCCTTGCTCGCGACGCAGCCCCAGACCCCGCCGCCCCCGGCCGGCGGCCAGGACCCGATCGCCCTCGAAGACGTGATCATCTCCGGGCGTTCGCTGGACAGTCTGATCAGCGATTTCGTCGGCGAAGTCGCCGAACCGAACCGGAACCGCGGCCTGGCCCGCTGGCAGGATCGCATCTGCGTCGGCGTCGCCAACCTCAGGGGTGAGACCGCCCAATACCTTTCCGACCGGATATCGACCGTCGCCACGGACCTGGGCCTCGCGGCCGGGTCGCCGGGCTGCACCCCCAACATCCTGGTCATCGCCGCCGCCGACGCCGAAGGCCTCGCCCGCCAGCTGACCGAGGAACGTCGCCGCGCCTTCCGCATGGGCGGATCGGGCATGGATCGCGGCGGCGCGGCGCTCCGGGACTTCGTGGAAACCGACCGGCCCGTGCGCTGGTGGCAGATGAGCATGCCGGTGGACTCCGAGACCGGCGACACCGCCGTGCGGATTCCGGGGGACTGCACCAACGCCTGCACGTCAGCGGCCGACTATGCCCCCCAGATCGCGGTGTTCGCGGCCTCCCGGCTCCGGACCCAGATCGTCGACAACCTGATCCGCACGATCGTCATCGTCGATGTTGACCAGGTCACCGGCCTGTCCGCCCTGCAACTGGCCGATTACATCGCCATGGTGTCGCTGGCGCAGATCGATCCGGAAGCGGACACGAGCAGCTATGCCTCAATCCTCAATGTCTTCGAGACTCCCGAGGCCAGCGACAGCCTGACGGACTGGGATCTGGCCTATCTCGGCGGCCTGTATGCCGCCGAACGCAACCAGCTTGGCGAACGCGCCGGCCGCAGCGAGATCATCGGCTCGATCCGGCGGTCGCATGAACAGCTGCGTGACGAAGAGGACGCCGGAGAGCCCGCCGCCGAATAGGCCTTCAGGGCGTCAGCACCTCGACTCCGTCGTCCCCGCCGATGATCGCCTCGTCGGCGAGGTCGAGGAACAGGCCGTGCTCGACCACGCCGGTGATCAGCTTCAGGTCGTCGGCCAGCCGCACCGGATCATGGATGACGGCGCATCTGGCGTCATAGATCAGATTGCCGCCGTCGGTCCGGACCAGTCCCCGGTCGGCCGTCCGCACCCGCGCCGGCATGGCGATGTCATGGTCGGCCAGCACATCGGCGATCCGGTTGGCCGTGGTCTTGTGCCCGAAGGCCACGACCTCGATCGGCAGGGCGAAGGCGCCCAGCACCGGCACCACCTTGGCCCTGTCGGCGATGACGATGCACCGGGCCGACGCCTCCCAGACCAGCTTCTCGCGCAGCAGGGCCGCGCCGCCGCCCTTGATCAGGGCCAGGCCGGGCCCGACCTCGTCCGCGCCGTCGACGGTCAGGTCGATACGGGGCGTGTCCTCGAGGGTCGAGAGCGTCAGGCCGAGCTCGCGGGCCAGTTCGGCGGTGGCTTCCGAGGTCGGCACGCAGCGCAGACCGGTCAGGTTGCGGGCCGCCAGCGCCTTGACGAACCAGGCGGCGGTCGACCCGGTGCCGAGGCCGACGACCATGCCGGCCTCGACGCGGAGCGCGGCGGCCTCGCCTGCCAGTCGCTTGTGATTTTCGGACATCGGGCTCGCTTGCGAACAGGGCGGAGGGAGGATTAGCTGGCCCGGCTTTATCGGGGGAGAAGACAATGTTCAAACGCACACTGAGTCCCCTGATCCTGCTGAGCCTCGCGCTCGCCGGCTGCGAGACGATCTACGCCCAGCCGCCTGCGGGGCCGACGGTGGCCGTCGTCACGCTGGACCGCGATCCCCACCTGGGCACGTTCGGCACAGGCCAGCTGCTGTCCTGGTCCGCGGACGCGGCCTGTTCCAACGTGATGAAAATCGCCGCCTTCGATCCCATGAGCCGTATCCTGGGGGGCGTCACCGATGCGGAGTTCCGTCTGCCCGGCGGCGAGACGGCGCACCTCCTCGCGGACATCTACGGCGACCCGCGCTCAGGCTTCCAGGTGGTGACGGCCTGCACCAACCTCGTGCGGTTCACGCCAGCGGCGGGCGGGCGGTACCGTATCATTCAGCGGTTCAACGACGGACGGTGCGAGGCCGCGGTCACGGACACGGCCACCGGCGAACCGCCGGACGACTTCACCGTCATGGGCCTGTCGCCCGAGTGCATCAAGACACCGCCGGGCTATCAGCGGGTCGGGGATGACCGCTGACCGACGGTTCAGGCTCTGGTCTTCGCCGCCTTCTTCGCCCGCATCGTCTCCATGAAGCGCGCCGCCCAGCCCGGCTTGGTGGTCTGCGTGCCGCGGGCCAGGGCGAGGTCGCCCGGCGCGACATCCGCTGTGATCACCGACCCGGACCCCACCATCGCCCCGGCCCCGATGGTCACCGGCGCCACCAGCGAACTGTTGGAGCCGACGAAGGCCCCCTCGCCCACCGTGGTGCGGTGTTTGAAGAAGCCGTCGTAGTTACAGAAGATCGTCCCCGCGCCGATGTTGGCCTTCGCCCCCACTGTCCCGTCGCCCAGATAGGACAGGTGGTTGGCCTTGGCCCCGGCCTCCATGCGGACGTTCTTGACCTCGACGAAATTGCCGACCCTGACCCCCTCGCCCAGGTCCGCGCCGGGGCGCAGCCGGGCATAGGGGCCGACCTCGGCGCCGGCCGCGACCGTCGCCCCCTCGATATGACTGAAGCTGCGGATGCGGGCCCCGCCGGCGATCTTCGCGCCCGGGCCGAAGACGACATAGGGCTCGATCGTCGCGCCGCCCCCGACCTCGGTGTCGAACGAGAAATGCACGGTCTCGGGCGCCGGCATGGTGACGCCGGCGGCGAGGAAGGTCTCGCGCTGGATCTTCTGGAACAGGGCCTCGGCGATGGCCAGCTCGCCCTGGGCGTTGACGCCCATGACCGCGTCCTCGCCGGCCATCACCGTCCGGGTCGGCGCGCCTTTCCGGCGGGCCAGTTCGACCACGTCGGTCAGATAGTATTCGCCCTTGGCGTTGTCGTTGCGGACGCCGGCGAGCAGTTCGAACAAGAGTGCGGAGGGGGCGGCCATGACGCCGGAGTTGCAGAGGGCGACCTTCAACTGGTCAGGCGAGGCCTCCTTGTGCTCCACGATGGCTTCCAGCCCGCCGTCGGCGTCGATCAGCAGGCGGCCGTAACCGGTCGGATCGCGGGCCTCGAAGCCGACGACGGTGACTCCGTCGCCGCCGCCGAAGGCCGCCTCGATGTCGCCGGCCTTGAGCAGCGGCACATCGCCATAGGTGATGATGACGTCGCCCTCGAACCCGGCCATGGCGGCCTCGGCGGCGCGGACGGCGTGGCCGGTGCCCAGCGGCGGGTCCTGCACCGCGATCGCCGCCTCGCCCAGCCGCTTGACCACATGGGCGCGGACCTCGGGCGAATGGTCCCCGACCACCACCACGATCCGCTCGCAGCCCAGCGCCTCGGCCGCGTCGATGGCGTGGTCAAGCATGGCGCGGCCGCCAACGGGATGCAGCACCTTGGGGACAGGCGACTTCATCCGCGTGCCCTGGCCGGCGGCGAGAATGATGGCGGCGCGGGGTTGGGTACTGGTCATGAATCGGTCCGGCGGCTAGTCGTCGCCAGCGGTCTAGCCCATCCCGGCGACCGGCGGGAGATGTCGATGAGCGTGCGCGACCTTGAAGGCTGGACCATCGCCTTCGATCTGGACGGCACCCTGGTGGATTCGGCGCCGGATCTGATCGGCACCCTGAACCGCATGCTGGCCCCGCGCGGCTATCCGGCCGTCCCCCTGTCGTCGGCGCGGCATCTGGTCGGTCACGGCGCGCGCGCCCTGTTGCGCCACGGCTTTGCCGAGGCCGGCGCCGTCTGGGACGAGGTCGCCGAGCCGGAGTTGTTCGACCTGTTCATCGACGACTATGTCGCCCACATCGCCGATGACAGCCGTCCCTTCGAGGGCGTGGTCGAGACCCTTGATCACCTCGCGTCCCGCGGCGCCCTGCTCTGCGTGGCCACCAACAAGCGCACCGACCTGGCGGAGGCGTTGATCGAAGCCCTCGGCCTCAGCCGTCATTTCGTCGTGATCGCCGGCCCCGACCGGGTCAGCGCCCGCAAGCCCGACGGCGCCCATGTTCGCGAGGCGGTGCGACTGGCCGGCGGCGATCCGGCCCGGTCTGTGATGGTCGGCGACGCCACCACCGACACCGGCAGCGCCCGTGCCGCGGGCGTGCCCTGTGTCGTCGCCGGCTTCGGCTACAATGATGCGCCTTTGTCCGAGCTGGGCGGCGACATCGTCATCGACTGCTTCGCCGACCTGATCGGCGCCGTCGAGACCTTCACCCGGACCCAGGCCCCCGCCGCCATCTGACGGCTTGCCAGCCCCGAACGACCGGGCTATGTCCCCGCCTCCTGAATCGGCCGGATGCGTAGCTCAGCGGGAGAGCACCTCGTTCACACCGAGGGGGTCACAGGTTCAATCCCTGTCGCATCCACCACTTTTCCTGAACAAAAACATACATCTGGCGGAGAGCCACCCTCCGCATACGGATGATTTTTTGGGCAAAATCGAGTTAGTGGGGCAGTAGTGGGGCAGTCGCCGCGCAAAGCTACCGCCCGAAACGAGACAAAGCGCCCTGAAAAGCATTGATTGGAACCGAGACCGGGGCTGATTCGACCCCGCTCGGCCGCGGCCTTTTGCAGGGCGTTTCATCCAAATCCGTCTCCCGGCCTCCATCCACCGCGACCCGTTATCGAAAGAGCTCCCATGGCGTTGATCCCGGACCATCCCAACGACGCCGGAACCTGGACCCGCCTGGAGGGTCGGGAGGGGTTCGCGCTTTGGCGTCGCGAGCGTCTGACGTTGGCGCCGGTCACGATGTACTATGTCGTCGCGCCGCCCCGGCAGAGCGAGATTCTCTACGACGAAGCCAAGGCCCGCCTTCGCTTCAACGAACTCGCTGGCGTTTCCGGCCGAGAGACAGCCCTTTAAGGAAGGCTTCGCAGACGCGCGATCCGCCGGCGGTTCCGGCGGCCGGCTCCAGACCCTCAGCCCTGGGCGGCGGCAAATGGATTGGCGAAGACCCGGCGCGCGATGAAGATGCCCGTGATAGCCACGCCTGGAAATCTGCGCGACAGGATCGTGTGGGCCGCCCGAAAATGGGTGCCGGCCGTCAGGACGTCGTCCAGAATTCCGATCTGGCCGAAGGGCGCGACGGCAAGAGACTCGTCAATCTCGTAGGCTCCCAGGAGATCCTCGACCGTGTTTCGAACGCTCCCCGCTTCATGAGAAGCGGTCATGGACCGGGTTTGGCGGATGAGCCGGCGAACATCAGCGGCAGGCTGGATCGCCGCTGCCATGTCGAACATACGGTCGTCGTAAGCCGGGTCGCCCACCATTTTCGAGGGCGGAATAGGGACGATGACGGACTGCCGGATCCAGTCGTGGTTCAGCGCCTTTCCGAGCGCGCCGGCGCACTTCCCGATCGCTTCCCGCTTGTAGCCAAGCTCGGCCGCTGATGCCGTGGGCTTCTTCTTGAGATTGGAAATCAGGGAGTTCGCCTTGCTGTACGAATAGCCCTGCCCCGACGTGAACTCGAGGAGGTACAGGCAGGCGTCCGCCGGCGTCAGGTGGTAGTGATCGCCGCGGTTGCTGTCATCGATCTGCCTGAAGCGGATCGTCATGCAAGGGCGTTCCAGATGTCATCCATCGATCGAACGCGAATGGCGCCCAGGTCTGCGAACCTCCGGGGCCACGTCAGCTTCAGCGACGGGTCGAAACAGCTGTCGAGGATGAAGAGCTTGCGGCCCTGGTGCAGGGCGGCCCGTGCCTGAGTGAGGGTCCCGGACGTGTCGCTCGCCTCCACGATAACGGTGCCCTCGGTGAGGGCGCTCATCGTCACATTTCGCTCGGGGAAGAACAGGCGATTCTGCTGGGGCCCTTGTTTGCCGTAGCGCAACAGCGGCACCTGCGAGATCAGCAGATGATCCGTGGCGATCTGGTCCTGAAGGTCCCTGTTGGCCTTCGGATAGTACTGTCCAAGCGGTGTTCCGATGACGGCGATAGTGCGGCCACCGCATCCCAAGGCGGCGGTGTGCGCCGCGCGGTCGATACCCTCGGCCAGCCCGGACACGACGGTGAACCCACGCTCAACCAGGCCTTTGGCGATCTGGGCTGCTCGTTGGGTGCCCTGCTCTGTGGCTTTCCGCGCCCCTACGACCGCGATGGAGCGGGTCTCGGTGAGCTCCCATGCCCCCTGGTAGTAGAGGACTTCGATCGGGTGGCGCGCGTCGCGAAGCCGTTCGGGATAGTCGCCGGCATGGTTGATCCGGACGCCGAACCGATGGACGCCCGACTTCTTGAGCCGGGCGAACACCTCGTCCGCAGCCGCCTCGGCGGCGGAGCGGGACACGAAATCGGACGGAAGAGCCGACGGGTCCCGAGCGAAACGGTCTGCGAGCGTCTTGAAGGTCGCGCCCTGCTCCAGCCACAACGATTCGTACGCGCCCAGCTCGAGGCGCGGCGAAATGGGCGCCAGGGCCGCTCCATCTGCACGTAATGCCAGGTTCATTCTGAAGTCCGTTTGACAGAGATTGAATCAGCTGTCCCGAAGGATCAACGCCTGAGGTCGGTGAGCGTCACATTATGCTGCGCCAGATCAGGCCGTAGGGCACGTCTTAAGAACGCCCTCCAGGACCGAGGCGAGCGCTTTTCGGGCAGCGGACGTCGCGAAAGGTCAGTTCTAGACGTCCGGCGGCGCCAGCGGCGATCTCCGCTCAGGGCGGTCGTAAGCGGACATTGGCCCGGCGGGCCGGTTCGTAGGGCCTGCCGGCGTCCGCTAAATGGCGAGCTCCCAAGCGCGAGGCAGAACCCTGGTCGACACGGTTCACGGATCAGATCGGCATCGGCGCGCCCTGGTCGCGCCTGAGCGCCTGCCAATAGTCTGCAGGCGCCGGCGTGCCGTCATGCGTCTCGATGACCAGGGCCGGGTTCGGCATCGTCAGCCGGGCGTGACGCGGACTCTCGCAGAAGGCATAGGCGCGCGCCCAGGTCATGATCGCGGCCTCCGTCGTCTCCTCCGAGCAGGCGGCGCTCACGCGCTGGCAGAATTCGAGCGACCGCACCAGGATGGAGGGGTCGTTCCGCCGCGACAGGGCGCGCAAGGCGTCGAGGTAGTCTTCCCTGAACACCGTCGGGATCACGATGCGGGACAGGCCGCCAGCCATGAGCTCCTTCGTCATCATGATGCGGCTCAGGCGCCCGTTCCCGTCATTGAAAGGATGGACGTCCGAAAGCAGGAAATGGACGAACACGGCGCGGGAGAACGGGTCGGTCAGGGTCTCGAATATCGATACGCCCTCCCGCAGCGTCCCCTCGACCCGGTCCGGGGCGACGAAGGTCGTATCCCCGGCCTTGTTGGTCCGCGTCTTGAACTCGCCCGGCCGGACCGACGGCCTGGCGTCCATCAGGATCCGGTGCCGCTCCCGGATCTCGGCGATGAACGCTTCCGCCCCCCGCGTCCCGGCGGCGCGCGGCCCCAGATCGACGAGCTGGAGGTAGGCGCCCAGGACGTCGTGCCCGTCTTCCGGCCGGGCATCGGGCATCTTGCCTTCGAAGACGATCTCGACGGCCTCGCTGACGGCGAACTCCGTGCCTTCGATAAAGTTGGAGAAATAGGCCTCCATGAACGCGCCACTCGTCTTGCGGCCCGGCGTCGCGTCGCGATTGGGGATCGACAGCGGAGCCCGGGCCTGAAGATGGTCCGCCAGTGTCACCAGGCGACCGACGCAGGCGGAGTCCAGAGGCGCGCCGGCGGCGCGGGCCCGTCCCTGGACCGTGCTGAGCTTGTCCTGGCGGGTCCGCAGCAGCGCGCCGATCAGACCATTCAGGACCTCGAATTCCTTTTCCCGCTGGAGGACGGGCGCCAGAACCCGGGCCTGGTCCCGGATATGGTTCAGGCCCTCTTCGCCGTGGGTCGAGCACAGGCTTTCAAGAGCCGCTTCGACCCCTGCCTTGCCGAGGGTGCGGGCCGGTCCATTCCGGGCGCGCGACGGACTGAGGTTGTCGAGCAGCTTTCGGACCGGTCCCGCCAGCCAGGAGCCTAGATAGGGGATGTCGCCGTCGACGGGTCCAACACCCTGACGGATGTGGATCTCAAGACCCGGGAGGGTGATCACGTCCCGGGTCCGCGGCGCGCTGACGAAGACGTGGCCGACCCCGGTCGGCGCGCCGCCGGAGCGGTCCCTCCACGGCTGGCTTTCCATGCCCGTCCGGTCGGTGGCGACGCCGTCGGGAACGAGCCTGCCGAGGATGGTGGACCATTTTCGACGCACGACGGCGTCGACCGGCTCGGCGCCGGGTTCGACATAGACGCCGGTCGCGATGCGAACGAGCTTGCCGCCTTCATGATCGCGGCGGATCTTCCTGTCGGTCGCTTCGCTGCCCGAGGGCGTGAAGAGGATGTCAGCCATGACCGTCTCCCAAGACCGCGCGAAATACAGGAAATGTCCGTCACAGTCCCTTAAATCGCAATAATGTCCGCTATAGTCACTTAACGTAGTTTCTCTTAGGAGGCCAGCCAAAGGCAAAATGTCCGTAAAACTCCCTTATCGCGCTGAAATGTCCGCCAGGCTCTCTTTGTGCGATTGTGATGGGCAAAATCCGCAGGGGCGGCCTCTGAGCCCGTCGCCAGGCCCTTCGCCCTAGAATCCGAAATCGATCTGGTCGGCGGAGGCCTGCCGTTTCCGTCGGGGCGGGGCCGCCGGCGTCACAGGGCTTGCAGCCTCCGGCACGACGTTCGCCGGGGCGGCAGCGGCCTTGTCGGGCTGACGACGCGGCGATCGCGCGGTCTGGATCAGCTTGGGCTCCCGGGGCCGGGCCAGCGGCCTCGGACAGGGCAGGCCGCGGGTCTTGCGTGTCGCCTTCCAGGCGGTCAATTCGCTTTCCCACCAGCCGACCCGATTGGGGGAGATGCGCACGGGTTCGGGAAAATCCCCGACCTGTTGCAGACGCCACGCGGTGGACCGGCTGAGACCCGTGACGTCGCGGACCCGATCCCAGGGCAGCAAGCGGTCTTCCGGCCCGCCCGTCTCGACCGGCCCGCCTTCAGGTTCGAACGTCACGACGCGCCTCCGAACATCCGGTCGGCCGCCGCCTCGAACACCTGACAAAGCACTCGGGCGTCGGTCGCGGCGTCCACGCAGTCGCGCGCCGCCCATCGCCGGGCCACATCCTTGATCGCGAAGCTGGCGGCCGGGTCCGCCAGCAGACCGGCGACCGTCGGCGGCGGCGGCGGCGTTCTGATCCCATGGTCAGCCACGGCGGCGCCCTCTCGCCGCCGGCGGCGCGGCGGTGCGGACGTCCGTGATCTGCGATCGCGCCCACTCCCGCAGCAAGCCGCGCGGATAATGGGGCCTGGACCGCACGTGACGGCAGGGCGGACCGCCACCGCCGGTCGACCACAGCCGCGCGAGGGTGGACGGCTTCAGCCGGATGCCGAACTGGGCCAGGAAGGCCGACGCCTCCGCCCGCGTCAGCAGGTCCTCGTCCCCGCACGTCGGGACCCCGGGTCCGGCCTCCGTCCCCGTTTCCCCGATCAACGCCCCGCTCCGCGCGGGCGACACTGGGTCGAGCTGGTGATTCCCTGCCCCGCCGTCAGCGCCAGGTAACAGTCCACGACCGTCGCTACATAGGCTTGGGTCTCGGCTATATCCGGCACTCGCCCCAGCCGCGCGACGCGGGCCGGACCCGCATTGTAGGCCGCCAGCGCGAGCCGCAGATCACCGAACCGCCGGATCTGACGCGCCAGATAGTCCGCGCCGCCGCGCAGGTTCTCGACGGGATCGAAGCGGTCGCGGACGCCGAGCTCCAGGGCGGTGCCCGGCATCAGCTGGGTCAGTCCTCCCGCGCCGACGGGCGAAAGGGCGTCGGGCCTGTAGGCGCTCTCGGTCACCACCAGGGCGTGGAGCAGTTTGGGATCCAGGCCGTGCCTCGCCGCGGCCGCGGCGACGGCCTCCTGGAAAGGCTGGCTGAGGGGCGCGATCCACGCCGCTTCAAGGCTGTCCGGGACCTCCTCGGCGACCGCCTCGGCGGGCCGGCCGAACAGATCGCCGCCGGCGTCGCGCCAGTTCACGGCCTGGGCCGACGCCGGCCCCGCGACCGCCGCCGCCATCGCGGCCAGGCAGGCCAGTCTCACCATGTCAGAACCTCCCGATAGACGCCGTCCACTCCCGACCGCGCGACCGGCCCGAAATAGCGGCTGTCGAAACTCCCGGCGGTGTCGCCCAGCAGGAAGAGCTCGCCGTCGGCCAGCCGCCGGCATCCCGCCCAGGCGGCCAGGGGCGCGCCCCGACGATCGCGCGCCAGGGCGCGCACCCGACCCGCCGGCGTGCGGACCACGCCGTCGTCAGCGCAGACCTCGTCGCCGCCGACCGCGGCGACCCGCTTGATCAGGCGCACGTCCGCCGGCATGCCGAGCGCGGCCAGATAGGGCCGCGCCCCGGCCGGCTGCGGGATGGCCACGACGGCGCCCCGGCCGGGCTCGGCCCCCGGCCGCCTCAGATAGACGCCGCGGGGCAGGCTCGGGCTCTCGTTGACCAGCGCCAAGGCCGGGCTCCGATCGGCGACCTTGGCCGCGCCTGCCAAAAGCCCGAGGGCGGCGATCGCCCCCCAAAGCCGGACCGATTTCAGGGGCCGGGTCATGGACGGTAGGGCTCCAGGATCAGGTCCCGGGTGATCATCACCCGCACCGGCGCGCCGGCCCTCAGCCGGATCGAAGGCCGGACCTCCAGCTCGCGGTCCACCAGCCGCCCCCCGACCCGGGCGCCCTCGATGGCCGCCGCGTCGCCGGCGTCGCCGAGCAGGCCGCCCGAGCCCCCGTCGTCGTCGCGGGCGATCTGGCCGAGCGTGGTGATGGCGCCGGCGAACAGCGTCCCCACCAGCAGCGGCCACAGCCGCCGATCAACCTGGCCCCGGACGCCGATCGCGCCCTGCGCGTCCACGCCAGGCTCGCCGGTCAGGATCAGACTCTTGCCGTTTGGCAGGATCAACCGTTCCCAGGTGAGGAAGGCCCGCCGATCCCCGTAGGCGCTCTCGCCCTCGGACGTGCCGACCAGCCGCGTGCCCTGGGGCAGCAGCAGGTGACGGCCGCTCACGGAGTCATAGACATTCTGCGTGACCGTCGCGATCACGGGTCCGGCGCGCGAGGTGTCCACGGCCGTCAGAAGCGCCGCGGGCACGATGGCGCCGGCCTTGAGTTCGAACGGCGAAAGCGGCGCCACGAGCGCATGGCCGTTGTAGATCGCGCCATAGTCCGGGTTGGCGGCCGTCGACCGATCGCCGCCCGGCGCCGGCGCGGCCGTCCTTGAGCCCGCCGCCTGGGCTCGCGCGTCCTCGAAGAACAGCCCGGACCGCGCCGCCTGCTCGCGCGGGCTGGGTCCGCGGACATTCGGCGCCGACGCGGGCCGATAGGCGGGCGCATAGGCGTCGGCGGGCCGTCTGGACGGGCCCGGCGTCGCGGCGGCCTCGGTCGCCGGCGGGTGGTCCGCCGTGCGCGGCTCGGGCAGGCGATCGTAGGTCGCCGGCTGGTCCGTCACCGCTTCCGCGGGGCGGACCACGCCGCGCGCCTGGTCCTCCCTCGCCTCGGCCTGACGGGCGCGGGCGCTGTCGCGCAGTTCCGGCTGGACCACGAAGGCCCAGGCCAGGGAGCCCGACACGAGCACCGCCCCGCCGATGACGATCAGCTGGACCACGGACTTGCGCAGGCGCACGGCGTGGGGGCGCGGCGCCCGGGTGCTCAGACCCGGCGCCGGCTCCTTGGGCGCAACGTCGGGGCGGGCCGATTGGAGAGGATCGAGGTTGGTCATGACCGGACTCCTGCGAGACGGCGAATGCGGACGATCTGGGGCCGGCGGCCGCCCAGGCGAAGCTCGGCCCGGTCGAACACCCGGTCGACGACATAGAGGCCGCCGACCTGCCGGTAGTTGACCATCTGGGCCTCTCCGTCGGGGGCGATGACGAACAGGACAGGCGCCTCGTCCACCTGAAGGTCCGCGTCGAAGGTGATGAAGGTCCGCCGGCCGTCGTTGAACACCGAGGTCGGGGTCCAGCGCGGACGCCGGCCCTGGGGATCGATCCGGTAGCGGGCGTCGAGTTCGCCCTCCGGCATCACGACGGGCTCGCCGCCGCGCGCCGGGACGGACGCCATGGCGGCCTCCGGGGCGCCGCCGGCGAGGATCGCGTCCGTGTCCCAGGCGACGGCGGCATTGAATGCGTCGGTCGCGCCGCTCTTCAGATCAATAAGATAGACCCGTCTGTTCGTCGTCAGGACGAGGTTGGTCTCCAGGCCCCGTTCGAGGGGCTTGAGCAGCACATGGGTCCGCTGGCCCGCCCCCTCGCCCGAGACCGCCTCGCCGATCTGCCAGCGCCGGTGTCCCCCGCCGCCTTGGCCACGAGGGTCTCCCCCGGCGCCAGGGTCAGGGTTGTGACCCGAAGGGGCGCGGTCCAGATCTCGAACACGCGTCCGGGCGACCAGGTGAAGACCTGGACCCCGCCGACGAAGGCGTCCTCGCGGGACGGCGCGCGCGCCGTCGCATTGGCTGCGGCGATGGCGCGCCGCCCGGTCGCGCCGGCCGATGCATCCCTTGCGCCTGATGGGACCGTGGCGGCCGTCGCCGGGCGGACGGGCGCCGTCTCATAGGCCCGCTCCGTCGGCGAGCGGCCTTGCGGACCCTCGGCCACCGCGAGGGCCGGTTCGGGTTCGATGACCACCGTCGATGCCAGGGCGTCCATGGGCGCCGAAGCGGTCGTGCGCCCCATCAGGGCGGCCGCCGGCCGCAGGCCATCGCGAAAGACCGCGCAGCCGGACAGCGACAGGCCCAGGGCGGCCAGGATCAGGAGGCGTCGGGGGTCCATGATACGTCCTCGATTTTCAGTCCAAGGGGGTTCTTCATCAGCTCGGCCTCCGTGCGGGGCGGCTGGATCGTGGTGGTGATCAGGGCCCGCCAGCGTTCGGCCCCGGCCGACTGGCCGTTGACGAAGCGGGTCTCGCGCCATTGCAGGTCGAAGGTCCGGTCCGTCCGGCGGACCACGTTCAGGATCTCGACATTGACCGCTTCGCGCCCGACCTCGGCGAAGGGGTCGTGGGTCTGGGCCCAGGCGTTGAGAAAGGACGCCGCCTTGGGCGTCATCAGGTCATAGGCCCGGAGCCAGTTCTGGCGGATGACGATGGGATCGATGCTCTTGGAACGGACATCGCGAACCCAGCCGGCCAGGGCGTGACCGATCTGGGCCTCGTTCGGTTCATAGCGCCCGCCGATGGCGGTGATCCTCTGGGTCTCGCCCCAGTCGGACACCTCGACCACGAAGGGCTTGACCACGGCCCGGTCCGCCTGGACCCACCAGCCGGCGCCCAGGAAACCGGCCAGCGCCAGATTGGCCAGGGCGATGCGGCGCCAATTGCGCGCATGGGCCAGGGACAGGCCCATCCGGTCGTCCCAGACCTGGCCGGCGCGCTGGTACGGCGTCTGGTCGGGCGCGGACGCCAGGGCTCGTCGGGGTCGGAAGAAGGGATGCATCTCAGGACTCCTCGGTCTTCAGATTGGGCGACAGGACGCCGCTGGTTTCCCCGGCCGGGAGCAGACCGCGGCCGGTGTTGGCGACGAAGAAGGCCTGCAGGGCCGCGGACCGCCCCCGCGGGCCTCCGCCCGTGGCCGTCGCCGGCCTCGACGCGGCCCGGTGAAAGTCCGCCCTGGCGGCCTGGGCCTCCCCGGCAATCGTCCCGGGCGAACGGCCTGGGGCGTCCTTCGTGGCCCCCGGCCCGCTCGCCGGCGGGGTTTCGTCCGCGGCCGTTCGGTCCGCGGCGCTGTCCGACGCGGTCTGCGGTCGCCAGGCGACGGCGCGCTCGGCGACACCGCTCGTCCCCGCCGAGGCGGTCACGGCTGCGCCTGACGAACGGCGCGGACCGGACGGCGGCGGGTTGTCGTTCGAGGGCTTCGGCGTCGACGGCCCCTGCGGGTTCGGCGGCGCGGGCGGGCGTCCCGACCCGGCCCCCGCAGCGGCGCG
>JAHKAM010000083.1 GCA_018826515.1 Alphaproteobacteria bacterium | reverse complement strand
GGCCTGGCCGCAGCGCGCCTGCCCTGGCGCTGGCGGACCCGGCGTCGATGCGGGCCCGGCCCAGCGATCCCATTAACCATTCTCCCGATGCTGGTCTGGGTCCTCCGGATCGAAACATAAAAGGATTTCAGCCCCGTGGACCTCGACGCCTACTTGCAACGTATCGGCATTCCACGACGCTGTGCGCCGGACCTGGCATTCCTGCGGCGCATGCATCGCGCCCATCTGCGGACTATCCCCTATGAAAACCTCGATGTGCTGCTCGGTCGCGAGCTAAGCGTTGATGGTGACAGAGCTTTTGACAAGCTTGTAAGGGGCAATCGAGGCGGTTGGTGTTTCGAGATGAACGCATTGTTCGCGGGTGCGCTCGAGGCGGCGGGATATCGTGTGAGAACCTTGGCGGCCGTCATCAAGCGTGATCGATGGAACCGTTCCGAAGAGGGAGTACATCCGCTCCTTCGTATTGATCTCGACCAACCCTACTTGGCCGATGTCGGCTTTGGCGATGGCCTGCGCGAGCCCATTCCACTTCGTTCTGGGTTGCATCGACAAGGAAAACTGAACTTCTGGCTCGAACCTCTCGATTCAGAATGGTGGCGGCTTCACAATCACGCGAATGCCAGCATCCCCTACTACGACTTTACCCTGGAGCCCGTAGATCGCGCGCGTCTGATCGCTGCGTCGGAATGGATGCGGACGTCCTCCGCTTCGCCCCACCTTCGCAACGCTGTTTGCCAGCGGCACCTCGACGGCGGCATAGTGCTGCTTCTGGGGCGCGGCCTATGCCGGCTGCAAGGCCAGCGAACAACCGTGCGCCTGCTCGACGGTGCAGAGGCTTACGTCGCCAGTCTTCGGCGGGTGTTCGGCATCGTCTGCCCCGAAGCCGCGGCTCTCTGGCCGCGCATATGTGCTCAGCATGAGAAGGTAGTCGCCGAAGCGACTTCGCGCGCCACTGGAAACACAGGCCGAGCTCGGTTGAAGGACGGGGGGTGACGGCGACCGCATCGCTATGTGTTCCGACCCATTCGTGTCGTGCGCGATTACTGGCCCGCGATTGTGAGCGACGCCAGGTTCGGCATCCCAACCATTGGTTGGCGTCGCCTGAGATCGCCATCCTGCCGCTCGCCTTCGGCCAGGTCGGCGTTTTTCGCGGCGGTCTCCTTGTCGGTCCTATGCCGATCTAGATCAGACGGTGCGAAATTTCGGTCAGCGCCCGGAGGTCGGTCCCGAAGCGGGCGATTGAAGCCCGGTGCCGTTCCAGTTCGCCATAGGGAAGGTAGCGCACGTCAAGGTCCGCGATCCGGCTGAAGGCGGGCCGCCGCAACTGGGCGCGGACATCGCCCTCGCGGCTGTCTGGCGCCACCAGGAACAGGCCCGCGGAGGCATGTAGCTCGCCAGACAGGGCGAGGTCCAGCATGCGCACGACGCCAGAATATATCGTGGTGGAGTGTTCGACCTCAAAGGCGGCTGTCACGCGATCCGCGCCGGCCTCCAGCCAGAGGACGTCGATGAGGCGGATCGACTCTGCACCCGCGCCGTTCGCCAGCGCCGCGGGCAGCTGGTCCAGACAACCCTCACCGAGACGCGCGCCGTCATAAGGCCGGCTGCGGTCATTGGCGGCGATCCACACGCGATAGCCGAGCGCTCGCCCCAGATCCCGGATCCATGCCTGAACTTCGGTGTGGGTGCGATCAGTGTCGCGTTGCTGCAGCGCGGTCTTCTCGAACTTCACCGCTTCAGCCCGGGCTTCAGCCAGCCGCCGATCCCAGTCACGGTCAGAGAGATCTTCGCTTTCCAGGGGCGGAGCGGGGTATCGTCCTGACCCGACATCGAACAGGAAGCCAGCGATGGCGCCCAGGTCGTTTGACAGCAGGTCGCGATAGCGGGCGTTGAGTTCCAGAATTCCCTCTCGCATGGCCAGATAGTGCTCCCAGCTGCCCAGCTTCACTTTCGACCCGGTGATTGCGTTGTAGCCATTGACGATGGCGGTGTTGAACGGCGGGGCGTGCGTGGGATGCAGGAAGTAGATCAGGTTCGCCACGGCCGGCCCGAGGCCCTTGATCTTGAGCTGATCGATCGTGCGGATGCCGGACAGGATCTCGGCGCCGGTTGAACAGCAGCTGCAGTGATGCAGCAGACGGCCAAAGGCGCGCTGGTTGGGCGGGTTCTCGTAGATGTCGGGAATCCGGAGCTTGGGCTTCCACAGGAACGCGTGGTCGGCGCCCCTGAATATCTGGCGTTGTTCGGCGACCGAATGGACGATGGTCTCCAGCGACGAGCCACGATAGGCGACGCCGAACCGGCCCGCCTCGATCTCCTCGACGACCTGACCGATGCCCCGGCGGATGGACCGGAAATTCTTCAGCCGTTCATCCCACAGGAACCACGTCTGATAAGTCGCCGAAGGGTCGTCGCGCCACTGCTCGATAAGCTCTTGAAGTCGATCCGGCACGCCGCCCCCTCAGGATTCCATCTCCGTCCCAGCCTAGTCAGATTGGTGCGTGAGCGCCACCGGCGCCAGGCGGGCGGCGGCTGGGCGCCGGGGCCCGGCGGGGGTCGTCTGGCAAGGGAGTCGCGCGCCAGCCGCCATGCCGACTTCGCCATGGTGATGGGCGTGACCGGAGCCAGGGCGCCACCGCGACCACGACCACGACGAGGAGCGCCAGAGCGAGCAGGGTTTCCATCACCAGGTCGCGCTTCAGACGTCCGACCGCGCCGGAAGTCCTTGGTAATGTGACGGGCGCTGGCGAGATCCGGGGCCAGGTGGACGCGATTTGCGGCCGCCAGGACCAGCATGCGCGCGAAGATGAACAGCTTGCCCGCCAGCACGGGCCGATGCGCGTCCGCCTTGGCATGAAAGGGACGGCCGGCGACGCCCTGGCCACGGTTCATTCGCAAACCCCGGGCGAACGGGATTACGCCCTGGACTATGCGGCGTCGCATGGCGACCGGATCGAAGTCGATGTCTGATGCTCCAAAGTCCCGGCCCGCGTCGCGCGGGCGGTGGCCGCGGCCGCCAGGGCGCAGGGCTCCGGGCAGGCCTGGCAGTGCGCCAGCATCTGCCGCCGCAGCGCGGCGCGGCCCCGGTGCACCCGCACGCCGACGTTGTTGGCGGTCAGTCGCATCTCGCCGGCGATCGCCGCCAAAGGGACATCTTCCATTTCCGCCTTGCGCAGCAGGCGAGCGGTTTCCGGCGGAAGCTCGGCGAGGGCCTGCGCGAGACAGTGCAGCGCGCGGTGGACGTCGTCGTCAGTTCCGTTCCCCTCGTCATATCGGGGCTCGGCGTCCAGGGCGTTCGCCAACCGGGCTCGAGCCGCGTTTCGGCGGTAACGATCGAACAGGGCGTTGCGCAACGCGATGCCGAGCCAGGCGTCCACCTTGCCAGAGTCGGTCAGCCGGCCCGCCGCCAGGGTCACCTTGAGAGCGAATTCCTGCAGGACGTCCTCGGCGTCTTCGGGCGAGCGCAGCCGTTTGACGAGGTAGCGCAAATGCGTCGGACGATCCTCGCGCAGACGGCGCTCGACGAGGCGGCGAATTTCAGCCGCCGGCGTCGCGGAGGCGGCAAGCCGGGGGTATGTGGACGGTGTTCCCCGGCTGGAAGCGGTGACGAGGCTCTGTAAACTCATGGTTGGTCCCTTGCATGAAGTCAGGGAAGATTCCTGAGTAAGCAACGTCTAGATTTGTGCTGAATCAAGTGCTTAAAAAGAGTCCCTTCGACTCCTGTTTTGTTGAGGGATACGGAGCGGCGATGCGTATAGACATCCGCTTCACCCGGTTTCCACCAGCCGATGTCGTCGGATGCCCCGCCTGCTCTTTCCGCAGGAGGTTCCCCGTCAAGCCAAACCGGCGCCGGGCGGTGTGGCGGATCAGCTCCGCCCGGACGACCTCACCGTCCGCCGAACCGCTGGAGCATCTCCGGCTGGAGGAGCCGCCCTGTCCGCTGCGGCGCTCAGCGGGCCTCGGTCACCAGGGACAACGCGGTACTGGCGAAGCTAGATCGGCGCCGCCCCTGACGTAGCGGGCTGCCGGGCGCCCATGCCGGCGCCGAGCCGCAGCCGTTTGAGCATCAGCGCGTTGACGGCCACCAGCACCGAACTGCCGGACATCGACAGCGCGGCGATCTCGGGGCTGAGGGTGAAGGGATAGAGCACGCCCGCGGCCAGGGGGAAGGCGATGACGTTGTAGCCGACGGCCCACCACAGGTTCTGATGCATCTTGCGCAGGGTGGCGCGTGACAGTTCGATGGCCTTGACCACGTCGGCGGGATCGCTGCGCATCAGCACCACGTCGGCGCTCTCGATGGCCACGTCGGTCCCGGCCCCGATAGCGAAACCGACGTCGGCCTGGGTCAGGGCCGGGGCGTCGTTGACGCCGTCGCCGACCATGCCGACCCTGTGGCCTTCGCCCTGGAGCTCCTTGATCTTGAGCGCCTTGTCCCCGGGCAGGACCTCGGCCAGCACGATGTCGATGCCCAGTTCGTCCGCGATGCGCCGCGCCGTGCCGAGGTTGTCGCCGGTGATCATGGCCACCTTGACGCCCAGGCCCTGCAGCCGGCGGATGGTGGCCCCGGCGGTCGGCCGCACGGCGTCGGCCACCGCGATCAGGCCGATGACGCGGCCGTCGCGGGCGATGTGGACGACGGTGCGGCCGGCGCCCTGCAGCCGTTCGGATTCCGCGGCCAGCTCGCCGAGCTCGACGCCGTTGTCGGCCATCAGCATGCGGTTGCCGGACAGCACGGTGCGCCTGTCCACGGTCGCCCGCAGCCCCTTGCCGCCGAAGGATTCGAAGCCCGCCGCCGCCACTTCGGGGAGCTCCTTCGCCCGTTCCAGCACGGCCTTGGCGATATGGTGTTCCGACCCTCGCTCGAGGGCCGCGGCCGTGATCAGCAGGTCGGTCTCGTCCACCCCGGCGGCCGGGGTGACCTGGACGACCTTCGGCGCGCCGAGGGTCAGGGTGCCGGTCTTGTCGAACACGATCACATCCAGCTTGACCGCATCCTCGAGGGCGGCGGCGTTTTTGATCAGCACGCCGTGCCGGGCTCCCAGCCCGGTGCCCACCATGATGGCCATGGGCGTGGCCAGGCCCAGCGCATCGGGGCAGGCGATGACGAAGACGGTGATGGTCAGGGTCAGGGCGAACAGCAGGGTCTGGCCCAGGACCCAGAACCAGATTCCGAAGGTGAGCAGGCCGATGACGATGGCCGCCAGCACCAGCCACTGGGAGGCGCGGTCGGCGAGCAGCTGGGCGGGGGCCTTGGAGTTCTGCGCCTCCTGCACCAGCTTGACGATCTGGGCCAGGGCGGTGTCGGCGCCCACCCGGGTGGCGCTGTAGCGGAAGGCCCCCGTCTTGTTGATGGCGCCGCCGGTCACGGCATCGCCGACCCCCTTCATCACCGGCAGGGATTCGCCGGTGAGCATGGATTCGTCGACCTCCGATCCGCCGTCCTCGATGACGCCGTCCACGGGGATGCGGCCGCCCGGCCGCACCACCACCCGGTCGCCGACCAGAACGGCGGAGGTCGGGACCTCGACCTCGACGCCGTCGCGCAGCACCCGGGCGGTGGGCGGCGCCAGGTCCATCAGCCTGCGAATGGCGTCCGAGGCGCCGGCCCGCGCCCGCATCTCGAGCCAGTGCCCCATGAGAATGAAGACCAGCAGCAGGGCCGAGGCCTCGTAGAAGTCCGGCGCGTCGTAGAGGAAGGTCGCGCCGACGCTGAACAGATAGCCGGTGCCGACGCTGAGCAGGACCAGCACCGCCATATTGAGCACGCCGCGACGCAGCGCCCGGACGGCGGCGATGTAGAAGGGCCAGCCGGGGTAGAGGATGGCGGCGCTGGCCAGAACGAACAGCAGGGGCTTCAGCGGCAGGCCGAACGGCGGCGCCACGCGCATGAAGTCCATGCCCATCGGGGCGAGGAAGAAGATCGGAACGGTGAAGCCGAGCGCGATCAGGAAGCGGTTGCGCATGTCCCGGGCCATGGCCTGCATGTCCATGCCGGGGCCGTGCCCCATCTCGGCCATGTCGTCGGGACCGGCTGCGGCGCCGTGCCCGGGGCGAGCCGCATGATCGTCGGGAGCGGCAGGGGCCGCCGGATGGCGGGGGTGCGCGGCGCGGGCGTCCACGGCGTCCTCATGCGGGACGCAGACGTGTCGGGGCACGACCTCGCCCCGGCAATGGAAGCCGCAGTCCCGCACGGCCTGTTCCAGTTCGGCCTGGCTGAGACGGGCCTCGTCGTAGCGCACCGTGGCGGTGGCCGAGCCGAAGCTGGCGGCGGCGTCCAGCACGCCCTTCAGACCCCGCAGGTGTTTCTCGATCACGAGCGGATCCAGCGGGGTGCGGAATCCGGAAACGTCGATGGTGGTGGTGCGCATCAAGAAGAACTCCGGTGAAAATCAAACTTCAGGCCGGGCGGGCCGGAACACGGGACCGAGTCGGGAGAGGAACGCCGGCGTCGCCCGCCGGTATCCGGCCCAGGCCGGGCCGAAGCGGGCGGCGGTTTCGCGCTCCTCCTCCACGGCCAGGCGCCAGTACAGGACAACGAGCGCTGGAAACATCGCCAGGGTGAGCAGCCTCGGCCACTGAAGCAGAACGCCGATCATGATCAGCACGAAGCCGGCCTACTGCGGGTGGCGGATGGATTTGCACGGACCGGTCGTCGTCAGCCTGCCCTCGCGTTGGGCGCGATGAAGCACCGGCCAGGCGGAGATGAGCCAGAACTCGCCGCGTGAAGACCCGGCCGATCCCGGGGGAATTGGAGGTCATGCGAGGCCCCTTCCGTTCTGAACACCGTCCGCCGTCTGACGCCTCACCCGACCGATCATTACCGACGCGGAAGGCCGACGGTCGTAAGACCCGCCGGTCGCCGGCGTCAGACCCTGGGCCATCAGGTCATTGTCCGATCAAGGATCCAGTCGTGGCAAGCCGTTCATCGTCGCTCCCAACAGCGGGCCTCGACCTGCTAATTCGGCGTCTTCGCCAAGGGGCCGGGCGGACTGGCGCCCTGTCTGCGCGGCCGGATCGAGACGCACGCCGCGGGGCCCCCGGCTGGCGCGATCATGTCCGACGAAGCTTGGGGGGACTTCGGCGCCGGATCTCCTCTCCCGGCTCGAAGCGCGGCTGCCCCTTGCGCACAGCCGCCGTCGCGGGCGGCTTTCCAAGCGCGTAAGCAATCCTTCCAGCCGGCGTCTTCAGGATCAGCGCATCGAACAGGCGAGCGCGTCCGGAGGCGGGATGTGAGGATTCAGGGGCGACGTCTGACGGTGCTGGTCGCTGTCGGCCTCATTCTGGTCGCCGCCGGCTCCGCCGTCGCCTTCTGGCGGCTGCAGACCGCTCCGGCGCCGGCGCAGGTCATCTACGGCAGCGGGCGGATCGAGGTCGACGAGGTGCGTGTCTCGTTTGAGCTGTCCGGCCGTCTACTGCAGAACCACGCCCTGGAAGGCGCCCCGGTTCGGGCCGGAGCCCCGCTGGCCTCGATCGACCCGTCCGACGCCCGTCTGCTCATGAATCGCGCCGCCGCCCAGCGCGCCGCCGCCGGGCAGACCGTGGCCCAGGTGAGCAGCCAGATCGATCTGGCCCGCCATCACGCCGCTTCGGCCCGGGCGGATCTGTCGCGCTATGAGGCCTTGGCGCGCGAGGGATATGTCACGGCCCAACGCCTCGACGTTGTCCGCAACGCCCATCAGGCCGCCGTGGATCAGATCAGCCTGCTCGAGGCTCGCCGGGGCGAGGCCGTCGCCCAGGCCGAGGCGGCGTCCCAGACCCTGGCCCTGGGCCGATCGCAGCTGGTCAGGACCCATATCGCCTCGCCGATATCGGGGGCGGTGCTGGAGCGTCTCGCCGAGCCCGGCGAAGTGATCGTCGCCGGCCAGCCCGTGGTGGTGCTGGCCAATCTGTCTCGGGTGAGGCTGCGCGTGTTCGTTCGGGAGCCGGACCTGGGCAAGGTCCGTCTGGGGGCTCCCGCCAGGCTGCGGGTTGACGCCTTTCCCGGCCGGGATTTCGCGGCGCGCGTGGCCCGGGTCGACGCCCAGGCCCAGTTCACCCCCCGCGATATTCACATGCAGGACGAACGGGGCCGGACCGTCTACGGGGTCACTCTGGAGGCTGAAAATCCGGACGGGCTGCTCAAGCCCGGCATGCCGGCCGATGCATGGATTCTGTGGGACGCCTCCGCCGGCTGGCCCGACCGTCTCGCCGTTCCGGAGTAGGGGGATGGCCGAGGCTGTCGTCGAGGCCCGCGGACTGGGGCGCCGATACGGCGCCCGTAGCGTGCTGGAGAACATCGACCTCGACGTCCACGCCGGGCAGGTGTTCGGCGTGGTCGGCCCCGACGGAGCGGGCAAATCCACCCTGCTGCAGATGCTGGCCGCCATCCTGCGCCCGAGCGCGGGGACATGCCAGGTTCTGGGGCGCGACGTCCGGCGCGATCCGGCCGGGGTGCAGGCGCGCGTCGGCTACATGTCGCAGGGCTTCTCCCTGTACGATCGCCTCACCGTCGCCGAAAACCTGGCCTTCGCGGCGGACATCCGCGACGTCACCGGACCGGACCGGGCCGTGCGCGGCGCCGAGCTGCTCCGCATGGCCGGGCTGGACCGCTTTCAGCACCGCCGCGAGGGGCAACTGTCGGGGGGCATGCGCAAGAAGCTGGCCCTGTGCGCCAACCTCATGCACGAGCCCCCGCTGCTCATCCTCGACGAGCCCAGCCTGGGCGTGGACCCGCTGTCGAGACGGGAGCTGTGGCGAATCCTCGACCGGGCGCGAACCGAGGGCCGGACGATCGTGTTCGCGACCTCCTACATGGACGAGGCCGACGCCTGCGACCGCGTCTTGCTTCTGCGGGATGGAAAGCCCCTCGCGCTTGGAGCCCCGCAGGAGTTGCGACGCGACGTGGCCGGGCAGGTCTACAGGATCACCGGTCCGGCCCTGGACCGGATCGAGGCGGCGCTCGAGACCGACGTCGGCGTGATCAGCTTCCAGCGCCGCGCGGGCCGGGAAGTGCGAGCGCAGGTCCGGGACGGGTCGAGGCTGGCGCCGATCGAGGCGGCCGTGGCGGAGGCCGCCGTTCCCACCATGGAGGACGTGTTCACCTTCGCCTCGGCGCCCCCGCCCGCGCCGCCTGGCGCGGCCTCCGCCGGGCCCCCGCAGCCGCCGCCGCGCATCCGGAATGACGTGATCGTCTCGCGCGGCGTCAGCGTTCGGTTCGGGGATTTCAAGGCTGTGGACGATGTGACGATCACGGTCGCCGAGGGGGAGATCCTCGGCCTGCTCGGCCCCAACGGCGCCGGCAAGACCACCCTGATCCGCATCCTGTGCGGGCTGCTCTCGCCCGGGGAGGGGACCGCCGAGGTGGCGGGGTTCGACGTGGCGCGCCAGAGCGAGGCGGTGCGCGCGCGCATCGGCTACATGTCCCAGCGGTTTTCCCTCTACCCCGACCTGAGCGCGCGCGAGAACCTGACATTCTTCGCGCGCGCCTATGGCGTGCCCCGATCCGAACTGCACGGCCGAATCGCCTGGGCCAGTGCGCGCGCCAGTCTCGAGGACGCGGGGGAGGGCGCGGTGCGGGACCTGTCCGGGGCCACGCGCCAGCGGCTGGCGCTGGCCTGCGCCATCGTCCACCGGCCCAGGGTGCTCTTCCTCGACGAGCCGACCTCCGGGGTCGACCCCCTGTCCAGATTCCGGTTCTGGCGCCTGATCGCGGCCCTGGCCGCCGACGGCGTGGGGATCGTCGTCACCACCCACTACATGGAGGAGGCCGCGTTCTGCGATCGTCTGGGGCTGATGATGGACGGCCGGCTCATCGCCCTGGGCCCGCTGACGAGGCTGACCGACGAGCTTGGACTCGTGACGCCCGATGTCGAGGCGGTCTTTCTCGGCTTCATCGAGCGAGAACGCACCGGGCAGGGGAGGGCGGCGTGAAGGCGCGGCGCGTTCTGGCCTTCGCCCGCAAGGAGGTGCTGGAGATCTCGCGCGACCGCTTCACCATGGGGGTGGCGCTGCTCATGCCCCTGATGATGCTGTTCCTGTTCGTCTACGGCATATCGCTGGATGTCGACCGGGCGCCGCTGATCGTGGTGGACCATGACCGGACCGCCGCCAGCCGGGAGCTGCAGGCCCGGTTTCTCAACTCGGGATATTTCATCCTCCAGGCGGCGCCGGAGGACGAACGGTCGGCCGAACACGCCCTGATGCGCGGGACGGCCCGGGCGGCCCTGTTCATCCCGCCGGGCTTCTCCGGCCGCCTTGGACGCGGCGAGGACGCGCCCGTGCAGTTCGTGGTCGACGGCACCTACGCCAGCACGGCGGCGATCCTGTCGGCCTATGGCCGGGCCATCCTCCACGCCTATCCGGAGGAGGTGCGCCTTCCTCTCAGGCCCGAGGTGCGCGTCTGGTACAATCCGCAACTGCGCAGCCGCAACTTCATCGTACCGGGCCTGTTCGCGGTGATCCTCATGGCCTTTCCGCCGTTGCTCACGGCGCTGGCCGTGGCGCGCGAAAAGGAGCTGGGCACCATCGCCCAGATCTACGCCTCGCCCCTGACCGGGAGCGAGTTCATCGCCGGCAAACTGCTGCCCTACGCCGTGATCGCCTATGCGGAACTTCTCCTCGTCGTCTTTGGCGGGGTAGTCTGGTTCGAGGTGCCCGTACGGGGAAGCGTGGGGCTGCTCCTCGCCGTGGGGCTTCTCTACGTTCTTTGCACGGTTTCCATCGGACTGCTCGTCTCCACCCTCGTGCGCACCCAGCTGGCCGCCATGTTGACGGCCCTGATCGTGACCCTGATGCCGGCCTTCCTGTTTTCCGGCTTCGTCTATCCGCTTTTCACCATGCCGCCGGCGTTTCAGGCCTACGCCTCAGCCCTGCCCACGCGGTATTTTCTCGAGTTCTCACGCGGGGTCGTGCTGCGGGGCGCGGGGCTCGGGGACCTCTGGCCCAACGTCCTCGTGTTGGCGGCCTATACCGCGACGGTGTTCGCGCTCGCCGCCTGGCGGTTCCGCAAGAGGATCGCCTGATGCTGTCCGGCCGTCTCGCGGGATTGATCACCAAGGAATTCGCCCAGTTTCTGCGCGACCCGGTGATGCTGTTCGTGGTGATCTTTCTCTACACGGCCGAACTGGTCATGTGCACCATGGCCCTGGGTTTCGACGTCCAGCATCTCAAGCTGGCCGTGGTCGATCACGACCGCTCCGCCGTCAGCCGCGCCCTGATCGAGGAATTGACCACGGGCGACAATTTCGTGCTCGCCGATCAGTTCACCAGCCTGCGCGAGGCGGAAGACCGGCTGCGGCGCGGCGCGCTCGACGTGGTCGTCGAAATACCGCCGCGCATGGGCGCCCGGCTGGCCGCCGGACGCCCGGCGTCGTTCGGAGTCGTGGTCGACGGATCCAACGGCAATGTCGCGGCGCGCGCGCGCGCCTATGTGATCGAACAGAGCGCCCGCTTCGTGGAGAGCCGGCGTCCGGCCGGGGATCGGCGGGCCGCCGTCCGGCCGGAAGTGCGGGTCTGGTACAATCCGGACCTGACCAACACCCGGTTCATGGCCCTGTCGATGCTGGCCCAGGCCGGTCTGATGCTCGGCGTGGTCCTGCCGGCGGCCGCGATCGTTCGGGAAAAGCAGGAAGGCACCATCGAGCAACTTCGGGTTACTCCGATCCGCGCCCACGAATTGTTCATCGCCAAGATCACGCCGACCCTGGTGATCTGCACCGGCGCGGTGTTTCCCGCCCTGGTCATCATGACGCTGATGGGCGTGCCGATGCGGGGCGATGTGTTCATCCTGCTTATTCTCACGGTCGTCTACCTGTTGAGCGCCGTCTCGCTCGGCACCTTCGTGGGCGCCATCACCCAGACGCTGCAGCAGGCGATGCTCGTGGGCTTCTTCGGCCTGTTTCCGCTTCTCTTCCTGTCCGGGAGCATCGCCCCCATCGAGAGCATGCCGCCGTGGCTCCAAACCGCCTCGCTGGCCAGTCCCCAACGCCACTATGTCGAGATTGTATCGGGGCTGTTCCTGAAGGGGGCGGGACTGGCCGAACTGTGGCGGCAGGCGCTGGCCTTGGGGGCCATCAGCGGCGCTATGTTTCTGAGCGCCTGGCTGGTCTTCAGGCGCCGCTGGTAGGACAGGGAGGGCCCGAAATGAAGATCGTGATTTTCGAAACCGAGCAGTGGGAGGCGGCCGCCTGCGCCCGCCTCGCCGGGCCCCATGCCCTGGCCTGCACTCCGGAACCACTCCGCCCGGACAACGTCGCCCGCTTCGCCGATGCGGAGGTGATCAGTCCCTTCGTCCATTCGAACCTCGGCGCCGCCGTTCTGGCCCGCATGCCCCGGCTGCGGCTGATCGCCACCCGATCGACCGGATACGACCATGTCGATCTCGCCTATTGCCGAGAGGCCGCAATCACCGTTTGCAATGTGCCGGACTACGGCGATCATACCGTCGCCGAGCACGTCTTCGCCCTGCTGCTGGCCTTGTGCCGACATATTCCGGAGGCGACGGAGCGGGTGCGCCGGGGCGATGTCCGGGCGCGGGACCTCCGCGGGGTGGAGCTTACGGGAAAGACCCTCGGCGTGATCGGCGCCGGCCGGATCGGTCGCCGCGTGCTCCAGATCGCGCGCGGCTTCGGCATGCGGACGCTCGCTTCCGACCCGTCTCCGGACGCCGCAGCGCGAAAAGATCCCGACTTCCACGCTGTTTCATTGCCGGTGCTTCTCGCCGCCTCGGACGTGATTTCGCTGCACGCCCCGGGCGGCTCCGGCCTGCGCCTGTCGGATCCGGAGTTTGCACTCATGAAGACCGGCGCCCTGCTCATCAACACGGCGCGCGGCGGAGCCGTCGATCCCGCCGCCCTTCTTCGCGCGCTCTCGTCGGGCCGGCTCGCGGGCGCCGGCCTCGACGTCATCGCCGAGGAGCAGGCGTTTGGCGATGAGGCGGAGATCTTCCGGCAGGACGCCCAGGTCGACCCCGCCCGGCTGCGCGCCTTGCTGGCGGATCACGCCCTGGTTCGGCTGCCCAATGTCCTGGTCACGCCCCACATCGCCTACAATACCCAGGAGGCGGTCGACAGGATCATCGAGACCACCCTTGGCAACATCGAAGCCTATGCCGCGGGCGCGGCCCGGAACGTGGTGACGGCGGTCACGCCGGCCTCACCATCGCCGGGGGGGCCGACCTGAGCGTCGTCGGACATGCGGTTCCGACCGCCGGAGCCGCATCCTTCCGCGCTCGCCGACACCCGCTTTCGCGATCACTCCGGCGCCGCCGTAAGATTTCACGCGCGCCGGCGTCTGTCGGAGAGCCTGCCGGCCGTCCGCCGGTCCATCGGAGGTTCTCGTGCGACTGATCGTGCCGCTGCCTGGAAATGAGGCCTTCGCCGAACGGCTCGCCACGGCCGGCGGGTTCGAATTGGGCCGTCTCGAAACCCGGCGCTTTCCGGACGGGGAGAGCTACATCCGTCACCTCTCGGATATGGCGGGTCGGACGGTCGATCTGGTCTGCAGCCTGGCTCGCCCGGACCCCGGCTTTCTGAGCCTGCTGTTCGCGGCCGACGCCGCGCGGGATCTCGGCGCCGCGCAGGTGAGCCTGGTCGCGCCCTACCTCGCCTATATGCGCCAGGACCGGCGGTTCAAGCCCGGAGAGGCGGTCACCTCGCGCCCGTTCGCGCGTCTGCTGTCCGGGGCGTTCGACCGGTTGATCACGGTGGATCCCCATCTGCACCGCTATCCGGATCTGGCGGCGCTGTACGCCATTCCGACCGCGACGCTGCATGCGGCGCCCGTGCTGGCGGACTGGATCGCGGCCGAGGTTCCGGATGCCCTGATCATAGGTCCGGATGAGGAGAGCGAACAATGGGTCGCGGCCGTCGCCGCCAGGGTGGGAGCCCCGCACATCGTGTTGCGCAAGATCCGCCGGGGCGATCGCGAGGTCGAGATCGTTCTGCCCGATCTCGGCGCCTGGACCGGCAGACGGCCCGTGCTGATCGACGACATCGCCTCCTCGGGTCGGACCCTGATCGAGGCCGCGCGACGGCTGCAGGCCCAGGGCCTGAAGCCGCCGGTCTGCGTGGTCGTGCATGCTGTGTTCGCCGATAACGCCTTCGAGGAACTGGCCCGGGTATCCGATCAGGTGGTGTCCACCGACAGCGTGCCGCACCCGAGCAACGCCATCTCCCTGGCGCCGCTGCTGGCGTCGGCGCTGCGGGAACCTGACGCAGCGGGGCCGGCCCGCCGCCGCCGGTCCGATTCCGGCGCCGTGACCACCGAGGGTCCGGGATGAACATCTCGCAAGGGAGAGCCGAATGAGACGCGGACAGTGGAACCTGGTTCGTTCCCACTTCATCGGCGCCCGGAGGCTCGCCCCGGCGAGCTTGCGGCACGGCCGCAGACCCCTCTCGTTCGGAATGTCAAGCCGGGGTTTGAGCGGAGCGCTCGCCGTCTTGACACGCCGGAGAGCGAAGCGGAACGTCGATGGCATGTGGCGCATCGTTCGCACGCTTTTGTTCGCCCTCGCCCTGGCTGGCTCCATCGGCCAGGCGTCGGCGTTCGCCGCGCCCCAGCGGCCGGGCGTGACCGCAGACGCCATGGCCGCCATGCCGGATTGCGCCGAAATGATGATGCAGGCAGGCGCCGAAGGTCCGGCGCCCTGCGATGACTCTGGGCCCCACTGCCTGGGCCTCGCTGCCTGCGCGGCAGTCGCGGTTCCTCTTCCGTCCGACGCGGGCGTCACGGCCCGGCCGTCGGCGCCGCATCGCCAGCAGGTCGCATTGAGCGCCGATGACACCCGTGCAGGGGAGCGGCCGACGCCCCTGGGCGACCCTCCCAAGTCTCCGGCATAGCCCGACTTCGCTGACCATGGCCCGCGCTCGCGTGGGCGGTGATCGAACGACTAGCATCCCGCGTCGCACCAAGGTGATCGACGCGGGGCTCGAGGACATTCCCATGAACTCCGGCTATCGGACGGCTCCAGGCCGTCACATGTCGAGCGCCGCGGTCGATCCCGATCGCGGAAAACCACTCCAGTTGGCCAGGATCGCCCCCAGGGGAACGGTGGCCGCTGCCGCGGCCGCCATCGGCTTGTTCGCCGCCATTGGCATGCCCGCTGCGGCGGAGCCGATGACTTTCGACGAGGCCCTCGCGCTCGCCGCAACCACCGCTCCGCAGCTGCGGGCCAGCGCCCTCGGCGTGGAGGCGGCCTCGGCGGCCTCGGCGGCCGCGGGTCGGCTCCCGGATCCACAGCTCCGGTTCGGAATCGACAACCTGCCGGTCTCGGGCCCCATGGCCGGGCGGTTCGGCGACGACGAAATGACCATGGCCCGCATCGGCCTCATGCAGGAGGTCCCCAGCCGCGCCCGGCGACGGGCGGAACGCGCCATGGCGGAGGCCGACATCGACGTGGCCGCCGCCGCCGACGCGATCGCGCGCCGCGAGGCGCGGGTGGCCGCCGGCGTGGCCTGGCTCGATCTGCACTACGCCGGGCGCCGGCTCGCGACGCTCGAGGAGGTGCTGTCGGCGCTGGAGCCGCTCTGGGAGGCCGCCCCCGCGGGCGTGGCCGCCGGAACGGACCGGCCGGCCGGCGCCCTGGCCCCCGTCGTGCTGCAGGCCGCCCTGCAGGACAGGCACAGCAGGCTCATGGCCGATGTGGCGAGGGCGCGCGCCGAACTGACGCGCTGGACGGGCGACGCGGACCCGGCGGCGAGCGGGCCGGCTCCCGACCTCGAGATCGACCCGACCGGTCTGAGGGCGGGTCTTGAGCGCCTTCCGACCCTGCAGGCCTGGCGGGCGGCTGGAAGCCGCGCCGATGCCGAGGTCGCCCTCGCCCGATCGGGGCGACGGCCCGATTGGGCCTTCGAGGTCAGCTACGGTCGCCGCGATCCGATGTTCGGAGACATGCTGTCGGTGGGCGCCAGTGTCCGTTTGCCGCTCTTCGCCAATCAGCGCCAGGAGCCGCTGATCGCCGCCCGCTCGGCCGACGCCCTGGGCGTCCGGCTGGAGCGCGAGGCCGCGGCGCGCGAACTGCGCGCCTCCCTGGACGCCGACCTCGCCGATCTCGCCGCACGCCGCGACCAGTGGGTCCGGTCGCGCGATGTCATCGTCCCGGCCGCCCGCCAGCAGGCCGATCTGGAAACCGCCAGCTACGCCGCCGGGCGGGCGGGCCTGGCGGATGTCCTGAACGCCTTCACCGCCCTGGCCGACGCGCGTCTGGAAGCCCTCGACCGCGAAGCCGCCGTTGCTCGCGACACCGTCCGCATCACCCTCGCCTACAGGAGCGACGACCAATGACCGGTTCCAACCCTCGCGTCGCGCTCGTCGCGGGCGCTGTCCTGGTCCTCGGCGTGGGCCTCGCGGCCGGCCTGATCGGCCGCCCCATGCTGGAGCGTGCGAATGGGGCCGCCGCCGGCCAGACCGCATCCGCGGAGCGCGAGATTCTCTACTGGTACGATCCGATGCTGCCCAATGAACGCTACCCGGGTCCGGGCCGCTCCTCGATGAACATGGAGCTGATCCCGAAATACGCCGACGAGGCGGACGGCGCGCCCGGCGTGCGCATCGATCCCTCCCTGACCCAGAATCTCGGCATGCGTCTGGCGACGGCGCGCCGGGCGTCGCTGGAGGGCGATCTCAACGCCTCCGCTGTCATCGACTACAACCAGCGCGACGTGGCCGTCGTCCAGGCCCGCGCCGCCGGTTTCGTCCAGCGGGTCTACAGCCGCGCGCCCGGGGACGTGATCGCCGCCGGCGCCCCCCTGGTCGACCTGCTCATCCCGGAGTGGGCCGGGGCCCAGGGCGAGTATCTGGCCGTCCGCCGGACGGGTGACGCGGCCCTGATCGAGGCGGCCCGGCGGCGGCTCCTGTTGCTCGGGATGTCCGAGGCGTTGATCGTCCAGGTCGAACGGACCGGACGGCCGAGGACCACGGTGACAATAGCCAGCCCGACCGCCGGCGCCATCCGCACCCTGGGCGTTCGGGCCGGAATGAGCGTCACCCCGGGCATGACCCTGGCCGAGATCAGCGGACTGTCGACGGTCTGGCTGAATGCCGCCATACCCGAGCTCCAGGCGGGCCGGCTGCGCCTGGGCCAATCCGTCGAGGTGGCGCTCTCGGCCTTCCCCGGCGAGCGGTTCAGCGGACGTCTGACGGCGCTGCTGCCCGAGGTTTCCGGGGACAGCCGCACGCTCACGGCGCGCATCGAGATGGCCAATCGCGCGGGACTCCTGCGGCCCGGCATGTACGGGCAGATCACCTTCGGCGGCGGCGGCGGAGAGGTGCTGGTGGTTCCGTCCGAGGCCGTGATCCGAACGGGCGAAAGAACCCTCGTCATGCTGGCCCTGCCCGAGGGGCGCTACCAGCCGGCCGAGGTCCGGACCGGACGGGAATCCGGCGGGATGACCGAGGTCGTGGCCGGGCTGGCGGAGGGCGAACGCCTCGTGGCCTCCGGTCAGTTCCTGATCGATTCCGAAGCCAACCTGTCCGGGATGGCGGCCCGGGCGATTTCGGGCGAGCGCCCGGCTGTGCCTCCGGCTCCATCCGCCACGCCCCCTGCGCCGGCCGCGACGAACGGGCACGCCGGCCACGGGGGAGCCGCGCAATGATCGCCGCCCTCATTCGCGCCTCCGTTCGCGCTCGCTTTCTTGTGCTCATGGCCGCCGTCGCCCTGGCGGCGGCGGGCCTCTGGGCGGTGCGGACGACCCCGGTCGACGCCCTGCCGGATCTGTCCGACGTCCAGGTCATCATTCGCACCAGCTATCCCGGGCAGGCGCCGCAGATCGTCGAGAACCAGGTCACCTATCCGCTGGCCACCACCATGCTGTCGGTGCCTGGCGCGCGCACGGTGCGCGGCTACTCCTTCTTCGGCGACAGTTTCGTCTACGTCCTGTTCGACGAGGGGACCGACCTCTACTGGGCGCGGTCGCGGGTTCTCGAATACCTGAACCAGGTGCAGGCCCGCCTCCCTGAGAGCGCTCGTCCCGCCCTGGGTCCGGACGCCACCGGCGTCGGCTGGGTCTATGAGTACGCCCTCGTCGACCGCTCCGGCCGCCACGACCTGGCCCAGCTGAGAAGCCTGCAGGACTGGTTCCTCCGATATGAGCTGAAAACCGTTCCAGGCGTGGCCGAGGTGGCCAGCATCGGCGGCATGGTCCGGCAGTATCAGGTGGTGCTCGACCCCGTCCGGCTGGCCGCCTATGGCGTCACCCACCAGGCCGTGGTCGAGGCGATCGGGCGCGCCAACTCGGAGACCGGCGGGTCGGTGCTGGAGCTGGCCGAAGCCGAATATATGGTCAGAGCCAACGGCTATCTGACCAGTCTCGATGACTTCCGTGCCGTCCCCGTCCGCACGGCGGCGGGCGGCGTGCCCGTCACCCTCGGCGACGTCGCCACGGTTCAGGTCGGTCCCGAGATGCGGCGCGGGATCGCCGAGCTGAACGGCGAGGGCGAGGTGGCCGGGGGAGTGGTCATCCTGCGCTCGGGCGGCGACGCCCGGGCCACCATCGCCGCCGTCGCCGACCGGCTTGAGACCCTGAAGGCCGGATTGCCTCCCGGGGTCGAGGTGGTGACGACCTATGACCGCTCGCAGCTCATCGACCGCGCCATCGCCAATCTCAGCACAAAGCTGATCGAGGAGTTCATCGTCGTCGCCCTCGTCTGCGGTCTGTTCCTGTGGCACGCCCGGTCCGCCCTGGTGGCCATCCTGACCTTGCCGCTCGGCGTGCTCGCCGCCTTTCTGGTCATGAACCTGCAGGGGGTGAACGCCAACATCATGTCGCTGGGCGGCATCGCCATCGCCGTGGGCGCCATGGTCGATGCGGCCGTAGTCATGATCGAGAACGCCCACAAGCATATCGAGCGATGGGAGCATGAGCACCCCGACGAACCACTCGCGGGAGAGACCCGCTGGAAGGTGATCACGGACGCTGCGGCGGAGGTGGGGCCGGCGCTGTTCCTCAGCCTGGTGATCATCACCCTGTCCTTCATCCCGGTGTTCAGCCTGCAGGCGCAGGAGGGGCGGCTGTTCGCGCCCTTGGCCTTCACCAAGAGCTACGCCATGGCGGCGGCGGCCATCCTGTCGGTCACCCTCGTGCCCGTCCTCATGGGCTATCTCATCCGGGGGCGCATCCCCGCGGAGCAGTCCAATCCCGTCAACCGATGGCTGACGCACATCTATCGCGCCCCGCTCGACTGGGTGCTCCGGCGACCGCGGACGACCCTGGCGATCGCTGTCATCGCGTTCGCCACCACGGCCTGGCCGCTCAGCCAGATCGGTGGCGAGTTCATGCCCGCCATGGACGAGGGCGATCTGCTCTATATGCCGTCCGCCCAGCCGGGTCTGTCGGCGGCGGCGGCGTCAGCGCTGCTGCAGAGGACAGACCGGATGATCCGCACCATTCCCGAGGTCGCCACCGTGTTCGGCAAGGCGGGGAGGGCGGAATCCGCCACCGATCCAGCGCCGCTGGAGATGTTCGAGACTACGATCCAGTTCAAACCACGCGACCAGTGGCGCCCCGGCATGACGCCGGAGAAGCTGGTCGAGGAGCTCGACCGCGCGGTTCAGGTTCCGGGCCTGGCCAACGTCTGGGTGCCGCCAATCCGCAACCGCATCGACATGCTGGCGACCGGCATCAAGAGCCCCATCGGCGTCAAGGTCTCCGGGGCCGATCTGGCCGTGATCGACCGCATCGCCGGCCGCGTCGCCGAGGTCGCGGGGGATGTGCCGGGGGTGAGCTCGGCGATCGCGGAGCGCCTGACCGGCGGCCGGTATGTGGATGTCGATATCGATCGCGCCGCCGCCGGCCGCTACGGGCTCACCATCGCCGATGTCCAGTCGATCGTCGGCGGCGCCATCGGCGGCGAGACCATCGGTCAAACCATTGAGGGGGTGGCGCGCTATCCGATCAGCGTCCGCTACCCCCGCGAGCTGCGCGACAATCCCGAACAGCTGCGGAATCTTCCGGTCCTGACCCCGGCGGGCCAGCAGATCACCCTGGGCGCGGTGGCCGACATCCGTATCGCCGACGGGCCGCCGATGCTGAAGTCCGAGAACGGACGGCCTTCGACCTGGGTCTATATCGACGTGCGAGGCCGGGATCTGGCGTCGGTGGTGGGGGACCTGCGGCGGGCGGTCGCTGCGGAGGTCGATCTCGGTCCCGGGGTGAGCATCGCCTACTCCGGCCAGTTCGAATATCTCGAGCGCGCCGCCAACCGCCTGAAGATCGTTGTGCCGGCGACGCTCGCGATCATCTTCCTGCTGCTCTACCTGACCTTCGGCCGATTCGACGAAGCCGCCCTGATCATGGCCACGCTGCCCTTCGCCCTGACCGGGGGCGTATGGATGCTCTACCTGCTCGGCTTCAATCAGTCGGTCGCGACCGGGGTGGGGTTCATCGCCCTGGCCGGCCTGTCGGCCGAGTTCGGCGTGGTGATGCTGATTTACCTCAAGCACGCGCTCAGGGATCGGGGGCCCCACCCTGACGCCCTGCAGGTCGAGGAAGCGGTCCGGGAAGGCGCTCTGCTCAGGGTTCGGCCCAAGGCGATGACCGTGGCCGTGATCCTGGCGGGCCTGTTCCCGATCCTGATCGGCCACGGCGCCGGGTCGGAGATCATGAGCCGGATCGCCGCGCCCGTTATAGGCGGCATGATCACGGCGCCTTTGCTGTCGATGCTCGTTATCCCCGCGGGCTATCTGCTGCTGAGACGCCGCAGGTTCCGTTCGACCCCCGTCCTTCGAGGAGACGCACAATGAAGCGCCGTATAATCCTGCTGACCGGTATCACTGCCGTTCTGGCCGCCTGCGGTCAGCAGGCGGAACCCGTAAGCCCGGCGATCCCGATGGCCCAGCCCGGATCACCGACGGTTGGCGCGGGTGGCGCCTCGACGTCCCCGGCCGCCGACGCCACGACCGCAGACGGCGCGGGCGTCATCACAGCCGTGGACCCGGCGGCGGCGACGATCACCATCAACCACGAAGCCATCCGGTCAATCGGGTGGCCCGCGATGACCATGACGTTCAAGGCTTCGCCGGCTGTGTTGCAGGAGGCCGCCGTTGGTGACCGCATCCAGTTCGACCTGACGGTACGGGACGGAGCCGGAGAGGTGACGGCGATCTACCCCCATTGATCCTCAGAGCGTCATGCGATGAGGACGGTCCATCGATCAGGTTGGAGGATGGCGCCGGGCCGGCCACCGATGTTGTGCCCAGCTCAAATGGCGGAACCGGTTCGGCTCGTCTGCCCCATGCAACGTCCTGCGTTGTGGAGGCGACGATCTTTTCACCCTTGCCGGCATGCGGAGCATGCTTGCCGGCGTGCTGAGCATTGAGCCGACGGAAGACGTAGAAGCCTCGCTCTACCAAGGCCCTCACCAGGTCTTCGGGGTCAGGTGAGTCCTGGACGGAAGGCGGGGTTTGCGCGCCAGCGAGGACGACATTTTTTCACGGAGTTCCGCTCCCGACAAGCATCGAAGGTCCAACGGGTGCGCCACGATGACATTGATCGAAATCAATGCCGGGCGCTTCGTCGAGGATCAGGCTGGTCGAATGTGCGGTATGGAGAGCGTCTTGAGGTTGATCGCGATTGCTGCCGTGTTGATGCTGATGGGATGCACAGCTGGTCCCGAATATCGCGAAGCTGCTGGCACGGCTGACGCGGCGAAATACTATCCCAAACCGGCTGTGGACCTCGCCTCGGCGGCGCGGGGGCGAGCGCTCGTACAGAGCCGGTGCGCGGGGTGCCATTCGGTCGGGCCGACCGGCGAAAGCCCGGTGGCGGCCGCGCCCCCGCTCCGTCACCTCGGAACCCGTTATCCCGTGACGGATCTTCAGGAAGCCTTCGCCGAGGGCCTAACCAACGGACATCCTAAGATGCCGGAAATCACCCTGGAGGGCGACCAGATTACGGATCTGATCGCCTATCTTCAGGACGTCCAGAACCATTCGAGACCTTAGCCGGCCGGCAGCCGTTCAGGGAGGCGGCGCGGTGAGGACCACGCCAGGAGGGCCAGTCCGCGCGTCCTCGCATTGATCCATATCGCCTTGGCCGATGGTTACCGCGAACGATCATCACTTTGGCGGGGTCGCTTGATGTCTGTGACAAGGGCCTGGTCGAGGCTGAGACTGTGCGGTTGTCCATAGATGGTGATGATCATCGGCTGTCCGGATTCCAGCGAGACGTCGAGTTTCTGATTGGTCTGGTCGATCCTGACCGCGAGGCTTCGGCCTCGCCACTGGAGGCCGAAGCCCAGGCTGAGCCAACTCGCCGGCAAATGGGGGGCGAGGCCGATGCCGTCGCTTCGCAGCGACAGCCCGGCGAACCCAAAGACCGTCATCAGCCACAGGCCGCCCTGCGCCGCGATATGAATACCACCGCCGATCGCCACCTTGGTGTCGGCGAGATCGATCGCCGCGGTTCTGTGGAAATAGTCCAGCGCCATCTCGACATCGCCCAGACGGGCGGCGACGAGCCCGTGCATGGCGGTGCTCAATGAGCTGCCGTGACCGCAACGGGGCTCGTAGTACCGGAAGTTGGTCGCTCCGGTTTCGCCTGCAAACTCTTCGGGCAACAGGGCCAGCAGGGCGACGACATCGGCCTGTTTGATGACCTGGGACCGCTGGGTTCGCTCGCGGCCGAGCACCACGTCCATCGGAACGGAACGGCCCGCATAAGCTGACAGGTCCACGTCTTCGAGATCGAAATAGCCCGTGAACTGCTCGAACAGGCCCGTGTCCGGATCCAGGCCGGTCGCCATCGTCTCGGCGACGCCGGTCCAGTGCCCGAGGTCGGCCTCATCCAGGTCGAGGCGCCGGCAGAGAATGGTCCATTCTGCGGGCCACCGCTCGCCCAGCATGGCCGCGACCTCGAGCGCCCGACGAATGTTCCAGCGCGCCATGACGTTGGTGAAGGCGTTGTCGTCGATGGCCTCGTGATACTCGTCGGGGCCGATGACGCCGCGGATGTGATGCAAGCCGTCCGCCTCGGGCTGGGCCCGACTGGCCCAGAAGCGTCCGGTTTCGAGAAGGATTTCCGCGCCGGCCGCGACCAGGAATTCGTCGTCGCCCGTGGCCTGCCAGTATTGCCAGACGGCATAGGCGACGTCGGCGCTGATGTGTTGCTCCTGGGCGCCGGTGAGGATGTCGATGATCTGCCGGTCCGGACCGACGGCCTGCTCAGGTGTCGCCTCCAGCCCGGTGTCGGTGGACTCCCAGGCGTAGAATGCTCCCCGCCAGCCCCTCTCGGCCGCCTTCGCTCTCGCGCCGTCCAGGGTATGGAAGCGGTACATCAGCAAGGACCGGGCTGCTTCGGGCCAGGTCAGGATATAGAAGGGCAGCAGGAAGATTTCGGTGTCCCAGAAGACATGCCCGCGATAGTCGGCGCCGGTCAGGCCCCGAGCGCCGATCGAGACACGCGGGTCGTCCGGGTTGGCGGCGCTGTTGAGGTGGTAGACCGCAAACCGAATCGCCTTCTGCGCCGCGGCGTCGCCTTCAACCTCGACGTCGCTGCACGACCAACGATTTGCCCATGCCGTTTCGTGTTGCTCCATCACGCTTCGCCAGCCTGACCGTCGGGCGTCCGAAAGTTCTTTCCGTACAATCGCGCCAGGATCCTGATCGGGACCGTCGCTTCGCGCCACCGTCACGATCCGCTCGAGACAGACGACTTGCCCCGGGCGGGCGCGCCAGGTCCACGACCATTTGAGCGGGGCGAGCGCCGTCGGCGGCAGATCCTGACCGTCGATCCGCAAGGCCACGGCTGCCGCCATGGCGAGACGTTTGCCGGAGTGATGAGTGCGCCACAGGCCGAATTCGGTCTCGAGGCGTTCGGAAATGAGGTCGTGATCGCCGCCTTCGAAAGAAGCTTCCAGTGTGATGTCAGTCGCGCCCTGATCGACCTCCAGATGCAGCAACTGCAGGCCGAGCGACCGCCGGCTCAGCGAGACGAAGCGCAGGAGACCCAGTCGGACGCTCACGGCTGTTCCTTCCACCAGGCGACATTCGGCGAGCGCCAGGCCGCGCCTCATGTCGAGCGTCAGTGGGTGTGAGGGCCCTTGTCCGAAGTGGTGGACAAGCGGTCCTCCCGCCAGGCCGATGCGGACGTCCAACCAGTCTGGAGCGAAAACCCTTTCCGGGACCGGCCGGTCCGTGTCCGGCGTATCGAACAGCCCGGCGACATAGGAGTTCGGCGAAACGAGGCGCCGGAACGATCGATTGACGGCGTGGGAGGCCCGGGCCCCGAGAAAACCGTTGCTGACCGTGAAGCGGGTTTCGCGATCGCTCTCGCGGAGCGGATCGCAGCCATCGTCGTTCAGGACCCATGCGGCATCCGCCGTCGGCTCCAGCGCCTGTTTCATGGTCCTGGGTTCCTTCACGGTGTCCGAGCCTTGAGACGGCCCAGCGCGAGATCGACCACCGCGACGTCGTCCAGGGTTTTGACGACCAGGTCCGATCCCGCCGCCCACAGTTGGTCCGCGTCGCCCAGCCGGGCGACGCCGAGCGCCGCCATGCCGCCGGCGCGGGCCGCCTGAATGCCCGCAGGCGCGTCCTCGGCCACGAAGCACTGCGCCGGCGAAACACCGAGCTCTGCGGCCGCGATCAGGAAAAGCTCCGGGTCCGGCTTGCCGCGCTTCAGATCGCGACCGGAGACATTGACGCGGAAGATGTCGAGCAGGCTCTGGCCGGTGCTGAGGATGATCGGCCGCATCATGTCGGTGGCGTTCCTGGACGATGAAGCGGCCGCCATGGGCCAGCCGAGAGCCGCGACCGCCTCGACGAAACGCAGGGCGTCCGGGAAGGCTGCGACCGCGCCGGTCTGGATCAGCGTTTCAAGCCGTGCCTGCTTTCGTTCGGCGTAAATGGCCGCGTGGCGTTCAGCCTTGCTCACGCCCAGGGCCTCAAGGGCGGAACGGGCGCCGTCGAGACGCGGCTTGCCCGCGACCTGGGACTGATACATCGCCGTCGTGAAGCGCTCGCGTTCAGCGAAGCTGCCGAGCGCGTCGCGCCACGCTCGCTCGTGAGGCGATGCGAGCAGGACCCCATCCACGTCGAAGATGCCCGCAGTCAGCATTCGCTGCGATCCGCCCACGATCCGGCTTTTGCGGTCATTCGTGTAGGGCTTCCGCTTCATCCGCCATCCGTCCAGAATGACATGCATCGGCGCGCCGAACCTTGATCCGGATCAACGCGCCGGCCGTGCATCGCCTGTTCTATGTCTCCCAAGCGAGAGTTCCTTATGATCAAACCAATACGGGTCGCCGTGAACGGATATGGCGTCATCGGCAAACGCGTCGCCGATGCGGTCAAGGCTCAGAAGGACATGACCCTGATCGGCGTGGCCGACGTCGCGACGGACTGGCGCACCCGGGTCCTTCAGACAAAGGGCGTGCCGCTCTTTGCCGCCACGCCCAAGGCATTTGACGAACTCCGGGCCGCAGGACGCCGAACGGCCGGTCAGCTGGACGATCTGTTGGGCGAGGTCGATGTCATCATTGACTGCACGCCCAAGCACGTGGCGGCGGACAACGTTCCCCTCTACCGGGCCCGGAGCCTGAAGTTCATCCTTCAGGGGGGAGAGAAGCACGCCGTGACGGGACACTCTTTCGTCGCGGAGGCCAGTTTCGAGACGGCGGTCGGCCGTCAGGCGACCCGGGTCGTGTCGTGCAACACCACCGCGACGGTGCGCACTCTGAGCGCTTTGAAGCGCGCCGGGCTGCTTCAGCGGGCCCGGGGCACCCTGCTTCGACGCGCGACCGATCCGTGGGAAAGCCACAAGGGCGGCATCATGAACACCCTCGTTCCCGAGCCCGAAATCCCCAGTCACCAGGGTCCCGACGCCCAAACCGTCGATCCGGACCTCGATGTGGTGACCATGGCGGTCAAGGTGCCTGAGACGATCGCCCACCTCCACTACTGGTCGGTCCAGATGACCCGACCGGTGGACAAGGAGGAGGTGCTCGACGCCTTCCGATCCTCGTCACGCATCCTGCTGATGAAGGACGCGTATGGTCTGGACGCCCTCAACGCCGTCAAGGAGCTGATGGCGGATCGGGGCCGATCCCGCGGCGACCTTTACGAGGTGGCGCTTTGGGCCGACATGCTCACGGTGCAGGGCGATGAACTCTTCTACGCCTATATGGTCGACAATCAGGCGATCGTCGTGCCGGAGACCATCGACGCCATAAGGGCTCTAGACGGACGCGAGACATCGGGCCGCCGGTCGATCGCCGCGACGGATTTGGCCATGGGGATCGACAACGACCTGTTCGCCGGGAACCGGGTCTGAACGTCGGAGTCGCCGCTGTCCGAGCAGGTTTGTAACGATATCCGGGTCGTCGCCGTCAGGGAGGGGGAAGATAATCGAGCGGGGTGTCCTTCGGACGTCCCGTCACCAGTCAGAAAGCAGCCATGACCACCCGCACACTCGACGTCGGCAATCTGTTTTCCGTCCTTGGAGCGCGCGGGATAGAGCGACAACTGCGCCGCATCGACGGTGTCGGCCGCGTATCGGTGAACCCGGTTTCGGGCTCCACGACGGTCGCCTATGACGCGGCCAGGACCAGCCTGTCTGATATCAGGGCCGCGATCGAGGCCTGCGGCTTTCACTGCGCCGGAGGGGCCCTGCCCAAACATGTTTGCCAGGACCACCCGGCGCCGGCCGAAGGCACCCCCGAGCCGGTCGAACCCGCGGCGGCCGAGGCGCATCGAGGGCATGCCGGGAGCGCAGCCGCCGGGGCGAAGCCGTCTCGCGGGGAGGCGGCGGCGTGAAACGCCGCGCTCAATCAAACCTCTCTTCCGCGGCGATGGCCGTGTTGATGGCGTCAGCCTTCACGGTGTCGATGGGCTTCGGAGTCGTCCTGCCCCTGCTGCCCTTCCTGATTGAACGCCTGCTTGGCGGGGGGGCTGAGGCAGGACAAATCTCCCGGGCGACAGGCTTGCTGACCGGCCTTTACATGCTGTCGCTGTTTCTCTTTGCGCCCATGTGGGGACGCCTGTCCGACAGGTATGGACGCCGTGTCGTCCTGCTGATCGGCCTGATCGGCTTCGGCGCCACCATGCTGGTCTTCGCCTTCGTCGAGAGCCTCTTCGCCGTCTACGCGGAGCGCGTCCTGAGCGGCCTGTTCGCCGCAGCCGTCACGCCGGTGGCGCTGGCCGCCATCGGAGATCTGGCGGCGACCGAAGAGGCGCGGGCGCGCCGCCTGACCTTCGTCAGCCTGGCGGGCATTTCGGGATTTCTACTGGGACCCATGCTGGGCGTCTTCATCGCTCGCGCCGGCGCCGACATGGTCGCGACCGCCGATCCGCTGGCGTCGTTGACGTTTCCGCTGGCCGCGACGGCCGTTCTGGCGTTTGCCATCGCCGGCGCCGCCGTCGTCGCCCTGCCGCGAACCCGGCGCCAGGGTTGGCTCGCCAGTCCGGATCCCACCGTATCGCCGACAAGCCGATGGCTGATCCCCAATCTCCTGATCCTGGGGTTCATCGTCGCCGCCGGAGTCGGTGTGTTCGAGGTCGGGCTGGCGCTGCGCGGGAAACAGGAACTGGGCATGACCCCCACCCAGATCGCCCTGATGTTCACGGAGTGCAGCCTGGTCATGCTCGTGGTGCAGGCCCTGGTGTTTTCGCCCTGGGTCAAACCCTCGACGACCCGCTGGCTGATCGCGCCGGCGCTGGCTGTCCTGGGGATCGGGCTGTTTCTGCTGCCGCGCGCCACCGATTTCAACCTGATGCTTGCGGTGATCGGCGCAGTGGCGGCCAGCGCCGGCATCCTGGCGCCGATCCTGACCTACTGGACCTCCAGCAAGGCCGGCCAGGCGCAGGGTGCGCAACTCGGAAAGCAGACGGCCGCTGCAAGCCTGGGGGCAGCCGTGGGTTCGGCGGCGGGAGGGCTGTTGTACGATCTCGCCTGGTTGCCCGATGCGTCATTCCTCGTCATGGCCGCGGTGACCGGTTTGGGCGTGGTGCTCAGCCTCGTTTTGCCCCGGATGCTGGGCCAGCGCGCCGACCCCGCTGATAGTCCAGGCGCGCCTCGCGTGGCGAACTGAACCAACGGCGCCGGTGTTCGTTGAAATGACAGTCGCCGCGGTCCGGACGTCACGTCCATTTGGCTGGCGGCTCGATCCAAAGGACCCACCGCCATGTTCAACGTCACAGAACGCTCGGTCAGGCGAACGGCCATCGCCTTGTCGATCCTTTCGCTGCTCGGCGCCGCCGGGTGCGCCGCCACCGCGTCAGACGCCGATATGGCGATGCCGGATCGGCCGATGGCCGGCATGAACATGCCACAGCCAGCCTCGAGCAGCGGCATGATGAACCAGGGTCACGCGATGCCGCCGGGCATGGGCATGCCGCAAGCCGCCTCCGGTGGTGGCATGATGGGCCAGGATCATGCGATGCCGCCGGGGATGAACATGCCTCGGACCGTCTTCTCCGAGGCCGAGATGGGCATGCACCGCGCCATGATGATGGCGACCGACGTGAACACACAGCGCACGTGGGCCCGCAAGATGATCGCCCACCACCGGGGGGCCATCGCGATGTCGCAGGCTCTGCTGGGAAGTGATGCCACCGATGCTGAAGCCCGCCGCATGGCCCAGGCGGTCATTGACGCGCAGACACGGGAAATCGCGGAACTCGAATCCTGGCTTGAGCGCCATCCCGGTTGAACTCTTGAGGGCGGTGCGGCGGTGTCCGACACCCTCTGCCTTCGCGGTCCGACGCCCCTTGCAATCTGGAGGATTTGAGTTGGACCTTGAACAGAGGGAGTTGATCCTCTCCATTCTCAGCCGGGCAGACACCCTGACCGTGGCGACGGTCCGTGAAGACGGCTGGCCGCAGGCGACGGTCGTGAGTTTCGTGAACGACGACCTCGACCTCTATTTCGGGACGACTTTTCACTCGCAGAAGCTGGAAAACATCGCCCGGGACTCCCGGGTGTCCGCGACCGTCACCCCCGAGCATGAGACGTCGAAACCCATCCAGGCGATCTCGCTCGCGGCGGTGGCGCAGCGGGTTACGGACCCCGGGGAGCTGTTGAACGTGGCTGGACTGGTTCTGAAGAAGTTTCCCCGACCGGGGCCTCCCGCGCCGGCTGGGGTGTTGGAGGGTGTGGCGGTCGTTCGCCTGCGCCCCACCATCGTCTCGCTTCTGGACTACAGCCGATCCTTTGGTCAGACGGATCTGATCGAGCTGGGTGACCGTCAAGCCTCGCCCGATCACCGGGACGAACGGCTTCCGTGACCGGGATGACGTTGCGCACGCTCGCGACGGGTGCGCTCGCCCTGGGGGGAATGATCCTCATCGGCATGGGACTCTGGTTCGTCTTCCTGCGACCGGCGCTGCTGCCTGAAGACGCCAGATACATGGGGTCCACCGTGGCGCAGATCCAGGACATCCTGCCCCGGCTGGCCCCGTGGCTCCGGCGCGTCTTCGGCGTGCTGGGGGGCTATATGCTCGCCACCGGTCTGCTGACCGTCCATGTCGCGATGACGACTTTCCGGTCCGCCCGGCCCGGGGCGACGATGGTCGCGGCCGTCTCGGGGCTGGTATCGATCGGCGGCATGGCCGTCACCAACTTCGCCATCGACTCCGATTTCAAATGGCTGCTTCTCTAATCGGGCATGAGGGTCAAGCTGGTTTGGTCGTCGGCCTGATCGATCACGCGGGTCACGCTTCTCTTCGCAGTCTGGATGGCTCCTTGCGAGCGGAGCCGCTGCACGCATGCATGGGATCAGGGTCTGGAGAGCCTCGCTATTGGTCGCGCTCGAAGCGCAGCAGACATTTTCGGCTTCATCCATCCCGTCGTCCGCGTGGGACGATCCGGCCAGGATCGGATTGTGGTGCGGTAGGTCAGGTCATGCCGCCGCCTCCGATCCGTGCCGGAACTCAGTGCCGTCGGCCCACATGCGGTGCAGGACGACAGCAAGCTTGCGGGCCACCGCGACGATGGCGCGCCGGCGCCCCTTGGTTTTCATCAGCCGCATGCCCCAGGCCTTCAAGCTGGACCACGCGATCGAGCGCATGAGCATGGCGTTGGCGGCGGCGTAGAGGGTGGCGCGCACGTCGGAGTCGCCGGCGTGGGAGATCCGGCCGGGATTGTCCTTCTCGCCGGACTGGAAGCGTCTGGGCGTCAGTCCGAAGTGCGCGCCGACGGTGCGCGAGCTCTTGAAGCGGGCGGGATCGTCGACGGCGGCCTTAAAGCTCAGGGCGGTGATCTCGCCGACGCCGGGGATGCCCATGAACCGGGTGCAGACCTCGTCTTCGTGAGCCGCCTTCCTCACGCGCCGGTCCAGCTCCATGAAGGTCTCGAACAGCATCTGGCGCGCATGCAGCATCGGCAGCAGAGCCCGGCTCAGCGCCGGATCGCTCTCGATGGTCTCGCGCACGGCGACGTCGAAGGCCCCGCGCGACAGGCGCATCGGCAACTTCACGCCGAAGACCTTCAGCAGGCCGCGGATCTCGTTCTCCAGGTCGATGCACTTGCGCTGCATCACCTTGCGGCTGGTCAGCAGGGCCCGCAGATGGTGGCTCTCGACGCTCTTCACGTGGACCCGACTGTACCAGCCGGAGCGAAGAATCTGGGCGATGCCGCGGGCGTCGTGCTTGTCCGTCTTGTTGCGCATGGCCGACAGCGCCGCCGCGACCTGTCGCGCCTCCATGCACACAACGTCGAAGCCGGCCTCGCGAAGCCCATAGGTCAGGTGCTGGGTGAGCGTGCCGGCCTCCAGACCGACCTGATGGATCGGCTCCCCGAACTCGTTCAGGCAGCGGACCAGGTCCGGGACATCCGACGGCACGGACCGCTCGAGGCGGACCTTCCCTTCCTCGTCGATGACGCAGACCGCCACTGAGCGCAGCGACACATCCAATGCAGCGTAGAACATCGTCGTCTCCTTCGTCTCGGACTGAGCCGAGAACCCTATGGGAGCTTGCCCCTCCGCAGGACCGCCCGATTACGCATGCTGTTGGCCTTCACCCTGCCGTGGGTGGTGGCCCTTGCGCTGTCCCGGGCCGACGCGAGGCGCATGGACCCAGGCGCATGAGCTGTCGCGGCGCGCCGGGCGTGGGCGATGAAAACCGGGATGTCAGGACCGGGGTCGGTCACTCAGGCGGCAGGCGCCGGTCCTGGAGCCGGTGATCCTGTCGGCCGTCTATCCGCCAGATGTAAGCGTTCCGGGGGGCGGGCGTCATATCTCCGGAGCGGGCACGGCGCCCGTCTGTTCGTGGCAAGGCGCTATCGTGTCGATCACCTGGGCTGAAACGTGGAAACCCGGCTATGGGGCTCTGGTCCGGCAAGCCGACACCGTCACGCGGATCGAGGACATGGCGCAGCGTCTCGTGCGCCGAGGCGTCTGGCCGGACGAGGAGTCGGTCTACCGTCTGGTGGCCGCCGCCGATCGGCTGGCGAGCGCCGGCATGTGGCTGGTGGCGCACATGACCTATGTACGCCGGGTGGATCTGTCCGGAGCGCCCTTGCCGACGGAAGCCTTCAAGGACTTGCCGGAGGGCCATACCGGCGGCTCGCTGAACATGGTCCCGGCCTTCGTCGGCTATTTGCTGGCGAACGCCCTGTCCGGCGTCACGCGGTCCTGGATCATGGGCCAGGGGCACTGCGTGGCTGCGATCGAGGCGGTCAACGCGCTCACCGGCGATGTCTCTGCCCGGCAAAAGGGTCGGTACAGCCGCTCGGACGCCGGCCTGTCCCAGCTCGTTTCGGACTTCTACAGCTACGCCATTGGCGCCGACGGCCGGCCCGCCGCGCCGCTTGGCAGCCATGCCGGGCCGGACACGGCCGGGGCCGTCTCGGAGGGCGGCTATCTCGGGTTCGCCGAGCTCGAATATGTCCATATGCCGCTGGCCGGCGAGAGTCTGGTCGCCTTCCTCAGCGACGGCGCCTTCGAAGAGCAGCGCGGCTCCGACTGGTCGCCGCGATGGTGGCGGGCGGAGGACAGCGGCCTGGTGACGCCCCTCATGATCCTCAACGGGCGGCGCATAGAGGAGCGCACGGAGATCGCCCAGGACGGCGGCGCGGGCTGGCTCGAACGACACCTGCGCCTGAACGGTTTCGACCCGATCCAGATCGACGGTCACGATCCAGCCGCCGTGGCGTGGGCCATTCTCGACTCCGAGGAGCGATTGAAGCGCTTCACAGCGGATCCCGACCGGGTCTATCCGGCGCCGTTGCCCTATGTGATCGCGCGGGCGGTCAAGGGGTTCGGCTTTCCCGGCGCCGGGACGAACCGCGCCCACAACCTGCCACTGGAGGGCGATCCCCGAACGGACGAGGGGGCGCGGGCGGCGTTCAACGCCGCGGCGGCGACGCTGTTCGTGCAGGGAAGCGAGCTCGACGCCGCCCTGGGGGTTCTCACGACCCATGACCTGCAGCGCCGGCCTTTGGAAAGCCGCCATCCGGCCGCGCGACGGGCGCCGCCGCCGCCCGTGCGGCCCATTCCGGACTGGTCGGACAGGGCGAGGTCCCCGATGGAGGCGATCGACGCCTGGTTCGTGGAATTCGTCGACGCCAACCCGGGCCTGCGCGTCCGCCTCGGCAATCCCGACGAGCTTCGCAGCAATGGCATGGGGCGTACGCTCGACCGGCTTGGCCACCGGGTGAACCGACCGGAACCCGGCGTTCCCGAGGCGATCGACGGGGCGGTGATCACCGCCCTCAATGAAGAAGCGGTGGCCGGCGCCGCGCTGGGCAACAAGGGCGGGCTCAATCTCATCGTCAGCTACGAAGCGTTTGCGGTGAAGATGCTGGGTCTCCTGCGCCAGGAGGTGATTTTCGCGCGCCATCAGCGCGAGAGCGGCCAGGTCCCGGGATGGCTCGCCGTCCCGTTGCTGGCCACATCCCACACCTGGGAGAACGGCAAGAACGAACAGTCGCACCAGGATCCCACGCTCGCCGAGGCCCTGCTCGGGGAGATGTCGGACACCGCCCGGGTGCTGTTCCCGGTGGACGCCAACAGCGCCGTCGCCGCGCTCCGCGGGGTCTATGGCCGGCGCGGAGAGGTCGCGTGTCTGATCACGCCCAAACGGACGCTGCCGCAGGTGCTCGACGGGGCCGCGGCCCAGGATCTTTGGGAGCGCGGCGCGGCGCTCATCGGCGGGGACCTGGACAGGGCCGAGATCCAGATCGTTGCGGTCGGCGCCTATCAGGCGCGGGAGGCGCTGGCGGCGGCTGCGCGACTCACGCATCATGGCCGCCGCGCCTGTGTCACGGCTCTGCTCGAACCGGGACGATTCCGGGCCCCGAGGGACGAGATCGAGGCGGCGCACGTGGTCTCGGCCGAGGCGCTGGAAGCGCTCTTTCCCCAACGCCTGCCCCGTCTGATCCTCACCCACACCCGCCCGGAGCCGATGCTCGGACTGCTGCGCCGCCTCGACGGAGGGCCCGAGCGCACCCGGGCGCTCGGCTACCTCAGCCGTGGCGGGACGCTCGACACCCCCGGCATGCTGTTCGCCAACCGGTGCACCTGGGCTCACGCCGCGGTCGCCTGTGCGGACCTCCTCGGCGCCGACGCGGCCGACGTCCTGACACCCGGGGAGATGGCCGCCGTCCGCGGCGAAGCACACCCCCGCATCCTGCAAATCTCACCCCCGGAAGGATCTCCATCGTGATCAGTCTCACCAGCCTCGGCGGCGCCGGCACCGTCACCGGATCAAAACACCTGCTGGAGGCCGATGGCCGCCGCATCCTGATCGACTGCGGCCTTTTCCAGGGCCTCAAGACCCTGCGCGAACAGAACTGGGCCCCCCTCCAGGTCGAGCCCTCAAGCATCGACGCGGTGGTCCTGACCCACGCCCACCTGGACCACTCAGGCTACCTGCCGAAACTGGTGAAGGACGGTTTTCGCGGGCCCATCCTGGCCAGCGCCGCGACGCGGGATGTCGCGGAGATCATCCTGCGCGACAGCGGCCATATCCAGGAGAAGGACGCCGAACAGGCCAACCGCTACGGCTACGGCAAACACAAGCCGGCCTTGCCGCTCTATGGCGTGCACGACGCCGAACGCGCGGTGGAGCGCTTTACCCCGATCGCGTTCCACACGTCGGTCCAGCTGCCGGGCGGAGCCAGCCTGACGCTGCGGCGCGCCGGGCACATCCTCGGCGCGGCCACCGCCGAGGTGACCTGGAACGGGACGAAGATCCTGTTTTCCGGCGATCTCGGCCGCTACGGCGACGCCACCATGGTCGATCCCGAGCCGGTGGCGGAGGCCGACTATGTGGTCGTGGAATCGACCTATGGCGACCGGCTCCATGACCCCCAGGACCCCACGGAAGCCTTGGGCGAGATCATCGAACGCACCACCGCGCGCGGCGGGACCGTGGTCATTCCCACCTTCGCCGTCGGCCGGGCCCAGTCGCTGCTGTACCACATCTGGCGGCTGAAGCAGGCGGGGCGGATCGGCCTGACGCCGATCTATATGGACAGCCCCATGGCGATCAACGCCACCGACCTCCTGTGCGCGCACCTGGAGGACCACCGCATGCCGGCCGACGTGTGCGACGCCGCCTGCGGCATCGCCACCTATGTGCGCGATGTGGACGCCTCCAAGAAACTCACCGCCAGCCCCATGCCCAAGGTCATCCTTTCGGCCAGCGGCATGGCCACCGGCGGGCGGGTGCTCCACCATATCAAGGCCTTCGGCCCGGACCGGCGCAACACCATCCTGTTTTCAGGCTTCCAGGCGGCGGGAACCCGCGGGCGTTCGATGGTCGAGGGCGCCAAGGAGGTGAAGATCCACGGTCAGTGGGTTCAGGTCAAAGCGGAGGTGGCCAACCTGCCGATGCTCTCGGCCCACGCCGACTACGAGGAAATCCTGCGCTGGCTTTCCGGCCTCAAGCGACCGCCGCGCAAGACCTTCATCGTTCACGGCGAGCCCCATGCGGCGGACGCCCTACGGGTCCGGATTCAGGACCGGCTCGGATGGGACTGCGTCATCCCGCAGATGATGGAGCGGCACGAGCTGTGAGCAAAGTGGTCAAGACTGCACCCCATGCGGCGGCGCCCCTCAAGGCGCGCCGCTTCGGCCTGTACGCCCAGCACGAGTCGATCGTGCTGATGCGGCGCGACTGCCACGTCTGCCGCTCCGAAGGCCTGTCGTCCCGCTCCCAGGTGGTGCTTTCGGCCGCCGGCCGGGAGGTCTACGCCACCCTGTACCAGATGGACGGCGACGTTCTCGGCCTCGACGAGGCGGCGCTCTCCGAAGAGGCCTGGCGGCAGTTGGCGGTGGCGCCGGGCGATCCCGTCGTCGTGCGACACGCTCCGGCCATCGAATCCATGTCCAGCGTTCGCCGCCGGATCTATGGAGCGCGGCTGGATGAGGCCGCGATCCGGGGTGTCGTCAGGGACGTGGCCGCCGGGCGATACACGCCGATCCATCTCGCGGCCTTTCTGACCGCGACATCGGTGCTGCCGATGGACGACGCCGAGACGGGGGCGCTGACCCGGGCCATGGTGGACGTCGGCGACCGCCTGAGCTGGCCGTCGGATATCGTCATGGACAAACACTGCATCGGCGGACTTCCCGGCAACCGCACGACGCCGATCGTCGTCGCCATCCTCGCCGCCTGCGGCCTGGTCACGCCCAAGACCTCCTCGCGGGCCATCACTTCACCGGCCGGCACGGCCGACACCATGGAGACCCTGGCGCCGGTCGATCTCGATCTGCCCGCCATGCGCCGCGTGGTGGAAGCCGAGAACGGCTGCGTCGTCTGGGGCGGGGCTGTGAAGCTCAGCCCGGTCGACGACATCTTTATCCGCGTGGAGCGGGTCCTCGACGTCGACACCGAAGGCCAGCTGATCGCCTCGGTCCTGTCCAAGAAGATCGCGGCGGGTTCCACCCATGTGGTGCTGGACATTCCCGTAGGCGCCACCGCCAAGGTGCGGACGAGAGAGGCGGCCGCGAAGTTGGCGCAACGGCTCGTCGAGATCGCGGCCCGGTTCGACCTGAAGGCCCTCTGCGTTCAGACCGACGGGGAGCAGCCGGTCGGCGTCGGCATCGGCCCGGCGCTGGAAGCGCTTGATGTTCTGGCGGTGCTGCAGAACCGACCCGAAGCGCCGCAGGACCTGCGCCAGCGCGCCTGCCTGCTGGCGGGCGCCGCGCTCGAACTTGCCGGCGTGGCGAAAGCCGGTCGGGGCGCCGAAGCGGCCGAGGCTGTTCTCGCTGATGGTCGCGCCTGGGCGCGATTTGAGCGGATCTGCGAGGCGCAAGGGGGCATGCGCACACCGCCGGTCGCGGCCCAGCGGGCGCCCATCCAGGCGACCCGATCCGGCCGCGTCATCCTCATCAACAACCGCCAGGTCGCTACGCTGGCCAAGCTGGCTGGCGCGCCTGAACGCAAGGCCGCCGGCGTCCAGATGCAGGTGCGCCTGGGCACCGAAGTCTCAGCGGGCCAGCCATTGCTGACGGTGCACGCCGAGACGGCGGGCGAACTCGCCTATGCGCTCGACTATGCGGCGTCGCATGGCGAGATGATCGATATCGAGGCCTGACCGCCGTATCGACGGCTTGCCTCCACCGCGCCGCGAGGGCGCAGGGCTCCGGGCAGGCGCCGCAACGCGCCTGCATGCGTTCACGCAGCGCCGCCCGGGCGCGGTGGACCCGAACACCGATGTTGTTGGTGGTCAGCTGCATCTCGACGGCGATCACCTTCAGCGGCGTCTCCTGGAGCTCGGCGCGCCGCAGGAGCTGGGCGGTCTCCGGCCCCAGGTCGTCCAGTGCTCCCGCCAGGCATTGCAAAGCCCGGTCCAGACCCTCGGGCGCATCATCTGCGGCGGGTACAGGAAACTCCGACAGCATGGCCTCATTCAGCCGTGTACGGCTCGCATTGCGCCTGTAGCGGTCGAACAGGGCGTTGCGCAGCGCGATGCCGAGCCATGCATCAATCTTGCCGGGGTTGGTCAGGTGTCTTGCACCCTGGGTGGCCTTCAGGGCGAACTCCTGCAGAACGTCTTCGGCGTCTTCCTGGGACCGGAGGCGTCGCCTGAGGAAACGCAAATGGCCGGCCCGGCCCTTTCGAAGCCGGAGTTCCACGAACTGGTGAGTGTCCTCGGGACGGGCCGACGCCGGGACAAGGCGGATCGGAGCGCGCGCTGTCCCGGGCGCGGTCAATATGGAGGCGCAATTCAGGCTCATCTGACAAGTCCCGCTCTTCAACATGAAGGCAGGATCGGTCCGGAAATGTCGGCCGGGATGCGATAGATCAAACGGTCAGATCAAGAATATTTGCAGCCGATATTCCGAGGGGTTGTCCTTTGCGGCGCGTATTGGCGCTGTGAGCGAGGCAAGGCCGTCCGGCGAAAGCTGAAACGAATCCTGCGGTCGTGTGGTGAGCGCCCTTCGGATGCAGGCGGCGCCAATCGCCGACCTGTAATGGGCGTAGGGAGCTTTGAGATCGGGACCCGAACGGAATATCAGAGGCGGGAAGGCGCCGGGGCCGCCCGGGAGCGCAGCCGCGGAATGAAGGCCGGCGTGGCCCGCCTGTAGGTTGCGTACTCCGGGCCGAAGCGGGCTTCGGTCTCGCGTTCCTCGCTCCTTGCCAGCCGCCAGTACATGAAGACCAGGACCGGGAACATGGCCAGGGTGAGAACCGTCGGCCACTGCAACAGGAAGCCGAACATCACCAGGACGAAGCCGACGTATTGCGGATGGCGGATGGACCGATAGGGTCCGCTGGCGGCCAATGCGCCTTCCTGCTGAGCGCGATAGAGCACCGGCCAGGCCGCGGAGATGAGCCAGAAGCCGCCGCCGATGAAGGCGAAGCTGAGGATGTGGAAGGGTCCGAAATGGGGGTTCGCCCTCCAGCCGAACATCGTCTCCAGGAGGTGGCCGGCGTCGTGCGACCACCAATCGACGCCGGGGAAGCGCGTTTGCAGCCAGCCGGACAGGAAATAGAGGGTGAGCGGAAAGCCGTACATCTCGGTGAAGAGCGCCACCAGGAAGGCGCTGAAGGCGCCGAACGAGCGCCAGTCCCGGCCCGTCCTCGGCTTGAAGAAGGTGAAGGCGAAAAAGATGAAGAGGACCGAGTTCAGGATGACCAGGGACCAGAGGCCGTAGGCTTGCGGTTCGGGCATGGGAACCTCGCTCAGGATTGGTGCGGACGGGAGGAATCGGCGGCCGAAGGGCCCGGCGGTCCCTGACGATGCCCGCGCCCATGACCGCCGTGCATGGTCATGTGCAGCAGCGGGCAGAGCAGGATCAGGAGGAACGGCAGCCAGCCGAGGAGATGAACACGATGCTCCCCGATGAGCAGATAGGCCAACCCTGCGCCGAAGGCTGCGAAGGTGAGGAGATTCAGGATGCGTCCTGGTCGGTTCGAAGCCATGGGGCTGAATCCTTTCGGGAGAGACTGAACATCGCTGCCTGTCAGACGCCGCCGGCGGCAAAGTATTACGCCGCGCCCGGATCGAGGGTGAGGGCGGCGAGGCGGCCGGCGCGGTCGGGTCTGTAACGGGCGAGGATTGGCTGCGTCAGGACGTGAACAGCACGCCCGGCGTGCGCCAGCCCGAGGTCAACGCCAGGATGCCGCCTGTCCTCGCCCTCAACGTCGGCTCCTCCACGGTCAAGTTCGGCGTGTTCGAAGCCGCCCGGGGACACCTTGCACCGGTGTTGCGGGGCCGGATCGAATCTAACGGCGCGGGTCGACGGCTCGTGAGCCAGGACGCCGCCGGCGGCGTCCTGTCCGAAACGCCCTGGGTCGCCGGGGGCGACGACGCGACGTCAGATCTGTTGCGTTGGGTGGAGGCGCGACTGGCCGGGCCCGTGGCCGCGGTCGGACATCGCGTGGTCCACGGCGGCCCCGACTTCAGCCAGGCGGTCGCCGCCTCCGAACCGGTTCTCGAGAGCCTTGAGGCCCTTGCCCCGCTTGCGCCCCTGCACCAGCAGCAAGGACTTGCGGGGGTCCGGGCGCTCCGCAAGGCGTGTCCCGATCTGCCTCAGGTCCTGACGTTCGATACCGCCTTCCATGGCGGTCACGAACCGGTGGCGGATCGGCTGGGTCTGCCCCGGCTCTGGGAAGCCAGAGGGCTTCGCCGCTACGGCTTCCACGGCCTGTCCTACGAGTCTGTGGCCGGACAGCTTGCGATGCTCGATCCGTCGATGGCTGAGGGACGCGTGGTTGCGGCCCATCTGGGTTCGGGCGCGAGCCTTTGCGCGCTGAGGAACGGCCGGAGCATCGACACCACCATGGGCGCCACGCCGCTCGACGGCCTGGTCATGGGCACGCGCTGTGGGAGCCTGGACCCTGGGGTGGTGCTCTATCTGCAGCAAGCCGGGGGCCTCGACGCCGCCGGATTGGTCGATCTGCTCTATCGGCGCTCCGGCCTGCTGGGCGTCTCGGGTCTCAGTGGCGACATGCGGGTTTTGCTGGAAAGCGACAGCCCGGCCGCGCGGGAGGCGGTCGATCTGTTCGTCTATCGGGCGGCGCGCGAGGTCGCGGCCCTGGCGGGGAGCCTGGAGGGTCTCGACGGTCTGGTCTTCACCGCGGGCATCGGCGAGAATTCGCCGCGGATCCGCGCGGAGACCTGCGCACGGCTCGCCTGGTTGGGGGTCGAACTCGACCCGGCCGCCAATCGTCGCGGTTCTGGACGCCTGAGCCCGGTCGGCGCTCCCGTCACCGTCCGGATGATCCGCACAGATGAAGAACGCGTGATCGCCCGCCACACGTCGCGGCTGCTCGGCCTTGACCGGTGACCCGGCGCGGTTCACGCCGGTTCGCCACCACAAGGAGGCCCGTTCATTGATGTCCGACCTGTCGCCCTCGGCCGGCTCCGTACGCGCAGACCAGCTAAACGGCGGCTGCTTCTGCGTGGGGGTGGATCAGACGGCCCTCGCGGCCGCGCTTGATCGTGAGACGGGGATCCCCGGATTTGCCGCGGACCTGGCGGAAACCCACCCCTGGCTGTTCGCGCGGTCCCCCGTCTTCCTGCCCGCGGAGACGCTCGACCGGATGATGGCCGTGGTCGCGGCCGCGGAAACGGCGGTAATGCTACCCGGCTATCGCGAAGCGGCGGCTGCATGGACGCCCCCGCTCGCACGTCGGGATCCCGGTCCTCATGGTGTCTTCATGGGGTATGACTTCCACGTCACGCCGTCCGGCCCCAAGCTCATCGAGATCAACACCAACGCCGGAGGCGCCTTCCTGAACGCGGTTCTCGCCCGCTCGCAGCAGATCTGTTGCGCCGGCGTCGTCGCCGGTGTCGAAACGCCCGGACCCGCTGCGTTCCAGCAGCAGGTCGGCGAGATGTTCCGTAAAGAGTGGCGACTGCAAAACGGGAAAGGGACGCCCGCAACGGTGGCCATCCTCGATGATGATCCGCAGGCGCAGCCGCTGTACCCGGAGTTCAGGCTCGCCCAGGCTCAGCTTCGGGCGGCCGGCCTTGAAGCCCTGGTCGCGGACCCTCGCGATCTGACGATCGTAGGTGATGCGCTGATGCTCGGCGGCGTCCGGGTGGACATCGTCTACAATCGCCTCGTCGATTTTCTGCTGGAGCAGCCGACCCATGCGGTCCTGAGGCAGGCCTATGAGCGAGGCCTGGTGGTGGTCACGCCCAACCCGCACATCTATAGCCGCCTCGCGGACAAGCAGAACCTCACCCTGCTGTCCGACCCCGACAGCCTGCGCAGCTGGGGACTGGCGGCGGAGCCGGCCGCGGTTCTTGCGGCGGCCGTTCCCCGCACCATCCTCGTACGGCCGGAAAACGCCGCCGAGCTTTGGGCGGACCGGCGCAACTGGTTCTTCAAGCCGGCCCGGGGCCACGCCAGCAAGGCGGCCTACCGCGGCGACAAACTCACCCGGCGGGTCTGGGAAGAGATCAAGAACGCCACCTACGTCGCCCAGACCTATGCCGCTCCGGGAGAACGACGCATCCCGCCCGCCGCCGAGCCGGTCAGTCTGAAGGTCGATGTGCGCCTCTACACCTACGGGGGGAGGATGCTGCTCGCGGCCGCCCGGCTCTACCAGGGGCAGACCACCAACATGCGCACGCCGGGCGGTGGTTTCGCGCCGGTCCTCGTTCTGCCGGCAGCCGTGGCCAACATTGATGAGTGCCCCGGCGCCGTCAAACCGTCACCCGGCGCGGCCTGTCACGACCGTTCATAGGCGAAGACGGCCCTGACCGGATCATCACGCCGACCAGGGCGCGCCACGTGAAAGGTCAGCAGGTAGCGCCCGGGTCGCCGAAACGAGACATAGCCGCCGTAGGTGGCGAAACCGTCCAGGGGCATGAGTTCCAGCGGCCCGGCTCCGGGGCCGGGGTTATGTGGCCCGCTGATGCTCAGAGACACCTCGGCGTCATCGATGCGCCGGTTTGTTGCGGCGTCGAACACAGCGAGCGTGACGTGATCGGTCCCCGAAGGCGGCCCGTCGTGCATCCCGGACTCGGGGTGGGACCGGGGGTGGGCGGCCACGGTGGCGCTATCGACCACGCCGTACTCAAGTCGCAGCCCGTCAACGGTCTGGGATTGACCGTCAAATGTCTGCGACTGGCCGTCCACGGTCTGCGAGGGGCCACGGGAGGGCTCGGCCTGGCAGGACGCCAGCGACAGCGCCCCAGCGACGCCCAGCAGGAACGGGCGCGCCTTGTGGCGCAAGGAATGGACGACAGACATCTTCCGGCCTTTTCGCGGTGATCTGAACTGAACGCTCATCGATGACTGACGCGCGCCCGCGCCCCGACATTACAAGGCTTCCGTCCCGCGCGGCCGGACGACCGCTTCGAACCCGCCTCTCCGGTGCAGGATGAGCCGGATTGCGGCTTCTGCTGGCCGAATGGATCACCGCCCAGTCCACCACCCGTTGATCATCGGGTTCGGCGGCGTGCTCCAGCACATTTGTTTCACTGAGGCGGATCAACGGGTGTTATTCGCCGAGCACCCGTCCCGCCAGATTGTAGCAGTGGGCTATCAGCACGCCGAAAATTCCGCCCACGATGAAGGCGCACAGGCTGCCGATCCCCAGCGCCGCGACAGAACCCCCGGATTGGTCTGTCAGTTGCGTTGTGAACAGGCCGATGAAGGCGTCGGCTCCGGGCAGGCCCAGGGCGGCCCATATCCACCCCAGAACAAAGAGCCATAGTGTCGCGAATGCGCCCGTGCTCGCGACGCGAAGGACACGCAGGCGGGTGCGTCCCGGAAGGACTTTGGCTTCAGTCATGGCGATCCTCCTTGAGGTTGGTCGGGTCGTCGACAATCGTCGGCCCGTGCTGGCCATGACGCGCGGCGGGCCTGGAGTTTACGGGCCGCCACCCGGCATCGACGAGGGTGAGGGTGAACGGTCGTGACACGGGCGCGATGACGACGCCAGTCAGTGGTTTTCCACTCGTGCTTCTCTTATCGGGTCTGCAACGGGCCCGTGACCCGCGCGGTAAGCGTCCCCCGATCCTGGGAGTCCCGAAAGCCCCATGGCCCTCCGTATCTAACCCCGACCCCAGCGCCGGTTCAGCCAGTTGTAGACGGGGCAAAAAACCAATCCGGCGTAGGCCCCGTAGAGAAAGCTCTCGGCAAGGCCCAACAGGAATCCGGGCCATGTCAGCCACTGGAAGGCGGGCAGCAGCTGCTCCAGCAGAGCCTGCGCATGCAAATTCTCGGGCGCGATCAAACCGTAGACAACGCACAGGAGGAACGTCACGGACGCCCATATGCCGAGGGCCCAGCTCACTATTTTTGTGTCGATCATGCGGCGTTTCCTTCGATGGTTCTGCAACCTGGCCGGGCCCGATTCCGCTCAGTGGACATGGGGCGGCTGTCGGTCGTTCTCTCGCGGAACGCCGCCATCGCTGTCCTCCTCGGCTCGGCGCGACCCATGGCCGCCGTGCCCGCCGTGCCCGCCGTGCCCGCCGTGACCCACGAGGTGCAGCCCTACGAAGGCCGCCCCGAACAGGAGCCAAGGCCAGTTGTCCACCACCCAATTCATCGGTCTTTCCTGGATCTTTCGTTGGAGCGTTCGGTCCGAGCTCCGGCATGGCCGAAGTCTTGTCAGGATCGCTCCCATGAAACCTATGACGCGGCCGACCCAGGCTCCTTACAGAACCGATGCGATCACGCCGGAGCGCTTCTGGCGCCGCCGCTTTCCGAAGCCCCGGTGCCTGGTCGGTATCGCACGGACAAATCGGGTCTCCGGCATCTGACCGGAGTAATGACGTCTGAGATCGATCATCGCCGATTTTGGCTCGGGACTTTATTGGCCGGCGGGATATAGTCCCGCCAACCTGTCCCCGAGACTGTCGAGCGTTTGGGATTGAACACGCATGTGCTTTTCAGCCACGGCCAGTTTCTCAGCCGGAGCGGCGCTGCTGATCGTCGGCGCCGTCACGGTCCGCCGCGCGCGGCGGCGCGCCGAGCTGCCCTTTTCCCTGATTCCGGTACTGTTCGGCATTCAACAGCTGATCGAGGGAGCCATCTGGCTGACGTTTCCCGACAAGGCTCCCCTGTTGAACACAGTTCTAACCGTGATCTATTCCGTTTTCTCGCACGTGCTTTGGCCGATCTATGTTCCGATCGCGGTTCTGCTGCTTGAGCCCATACCGTGGCGTCGCCGGGTGTTGCTGGCCATCGCGTTCGTCGGGGGCGCAGTGGGTCTCTACCTCCTGTATTTCATCGTCAGCCTGCCGATCGTTTCGCAGGTGCAGGGCGGGCACATCGCCTATGTGTCCCCGCACTTCTATGCCGCCGTTGTAATGCTGCTCTACGTCCTCGGCACCTGCGTCAGCATGCTCTTTTCGAGCCACTCCAAGGTCAGGCTTTTTGGTCTCGCGGCCTTCGTGGCCTTCGTCGGGGCCTACGTTTTTTACGCCGTATGGTTAATCTCCGTGTGGTGCTTTTTCGCGGCGGTGCTCAGTGTCATCGTGCTGCTGCACTTTCCTCGGCGACCGCCCACCTCACAGCTTCGCTCGCCCGCTGTATGACAGTGCATTGCGGATGCGGCGCGAAAGGCGGGCGGTCGCTGACAGCGGCTGACGCTCGAAACATGCGGGCTCCGGCTGGAGCCAGAGCCAGGCCTTTGTGAAGCAGGGGAAGGGGTCTGCGCCACGCTCCGGCGTCTGCGGTCCTTCGAACCGTCCTCTAACTCGAGCCGATCCTGTGCCGGATCCTGGGACAAACTCGCCTCTGACCTGCCCGCGCCGGTGTCACGCTCGCGACGGTCATGCCGCCAACGCGGTGATGGCGCCGGGGCGTGGAAGGGGTCGGCGACCACCTGAGGTCAGGACAGCAGCATGACCCGGCGCGCCGGTCTGTCTTCGGGCCGGATCGCCGGCCCGGGCAAGGGCGAGTCTGGCGGCTTGTCTCGAGCGAGGACTGCGAAGCTCAACTGTTCATGCCGGGGCGCCGCGTAGCGGTCGGTCGATTGCTCGGCAAAAGGCCGTTGCGCCGACAGGTCGCCATAGACGTCCAGATAGCGCCGCGCCATGGCCGCGGCCGAGAAGCGCAGGTCGAAGCGGGCCCGGATCGCCTCCCGGTCCAGCAGATGCGCCCGCCCGGCGGCGGCCACGGCCTGTTCCAGGGTGTCGACCAAAAAGCCGGTCTCGCCGTCCTCGATCACCTCGGAAGTCGAACCGCAGCGGAACGCGACCACGGGCGTGCCGCAGGCCATGGCCTCGATCATCACCAGGCCGAAGGGTTCCGGCCAGTCGATCGGGAACAGCAGGGCCTCGGCGCCGCCGAGGAAGGCTGACTTCTGGTGGTCGCCGATCTCGCCGACGAACTCGACCAGCGGATTGCCTTCGACCAGCGGCCGGATGACGGTTTCCCAATAGACCTTGTCGGCCGCGTCGATCTTGGCGGCCATCTTCAGCGGCTTGTTCAGCCGGGTAGCGATCTCGATGGCGCGGTCGGGGCGTTTCTCGGGTGAAATCCGGCCCAGGAAGGCCAGATAGCCCTCCGGCTTCGGCGAGAACCGGTAGAGTTCGCCCGGCATGCCGTGGTGCACCGTGGCCTTCCAGTTGGCGAAGGGCAGGGGGCGTCGCTGGTCGTCCGAGATCGAGACGAGGCCGAACTGCGGCCAGCGCTCGTAGACGCCGCCGATATCCTTCATGTCCAGGCGCCCGTGCAGGGTGGTGAGGGTCCGATCGGCGTACCGCTCGAACATCGGGAACTGGATCATGTCGGTGTGGAAGTGGATGACGTCGAAGTCGTCGGCGCGCTTCAGCACCTCCGACAGCATGACCATGTGTGCGGCCAGGTCCGACTTGAACGGCGCCGGATCCAGCCGGATCGCCTGATCGCGTACGGGGATGAGCCGCGCGCGCGTCTCGGCGTCGGCCGAGGCGAACAGGGTGACGTCGTGGCCCAGATCGACCAGAGCGTCGGTCAGGTGGGCGACGACCCGCTCGGTGCCGCCATACAGCCTGGGTGGCACGGCTTCGTACAGCGGCGTGACCTGGGCGATCTTCATGGACGGAGCTCCGGCATTTGAGGAGATGCGAGCCAACCCGCCGACAAGCCGGGCGCCGCCACCCGCCGCTTCTCGATCGCACCGACCTCGGCTTGCATGGCGGCTTGCGCCGTCCGGGTGAAATCCTTTGCGCTGAGGCCGGGATTGATCGGCTCCAGGAGCGACACGGTGATGACCCCTGACCGGTCGGGAAGGCCGCCGAGACCCCAGAAGCGCCCCGAATCCAGGACAACGGGGAGGGTTGGGACGCCGAGCGCCTTGTAGAGAAACTCCACGCCACGCCGGAATTCGATCGGTTCGCCGACCCCCTTGCGGGTGCCTTCCGGAAAGATCAGCACGGGGCGTCCGAGCGCCAGGGCCGCCCGACTTTGCAATGTCATCTCCCGGAGGGAGGCGGCCGCCGATGCCCGATCGATCAGGATCATGGGCGAGTGCCTCAGGTACCAGCCCATCACCGGGATACGCAGGAGTTCGCGCTTGGCCACAATCGCAACATCAGGAAACAGGATGAGGGCCGCCAAGGTTTCCCAGGTCGATTGATGGTTGGAGACAATCAGGCCCGGCATAGGATGAACGTGCTCCCGGCCCCGCTCCCGATGCCGCAAACCGACGACGCCAGCCAGCAGGGCCAGCACGCCGCGGGCCCAGACCCGCGACAGCGTTCGCACCGCCGCCGGCGGGGACCCGGCGATCGATACGAACGGGATCGCCAGACCAAAAAGCGCGGTCCAGAGTCCCCACAGACCGCCAAACGCGAGTGAACGCAGCGTAGGCACGAGACCCTCCGTTCACGGGACGACCGGGCGGAACGCTCCAATCATTACAAGGGACGCCCCAGCGGCCCTTCCATTACAGGTCGGAGCGGCGTGCCCCCTGGGTCCCAAAGAGCAAGTCAGGCGTTGGACGTCGGGTTTGGTTCGCAAACCGCGTTGCCTGTAATGTCTCCCGTACTCCGGCGTCTCACCGTGCGCCCCCTCTCCACCACGGTGAGCCTGATGATCAAGGAAGCCCTCCGGTCAATTCTGCCCGACCGCACCGCATTCCACCTTCTCGCCACGGCGCTCGGGCGTGCCGTACAGCATGGCTCGCTCGTGGTTGTCGATCCCTGGGGACAGCGCCATGTCTTCGGCCCGGACGACACGCCAACGGCGACAATCCGGCTCACGGATCCGCGAATCCCGGGGCGCGTCCTGGCCGACCCCATGCTGGGCGTGGGTGAAGCCTACATGGACGGCACGCTTGTCCTGGAACAGGGTTCGCTGCGCGATTTCCTGATGATGGGTGTTTCCATCGCCGGTGATTTCGCCAGCCCGTCCCAAAAGCCCCAACGGCCCAACCCGGTCGAACGGGCTCGCGCCAATGTCGCCCACCACTATGACCTCTCCGAGGAATTCTATCGCCTCTTCCTCGACCCCGACCTGCAGTACTCCTGCGCCTATTTCCAGGATGGCGACGAAAGTCTTGAACTGGCCCAGGCCAAGAAGAAGCGTCACATCGCCGCGAAGCTGCGTCTGGAGACCGGCGCCCGCGTGCTCGATATAGGAAGTGGTTGGGGCGGCCTGGCGCTTGAGCTGGCGAGCCGGCACGGCGTCGAAGTCGATGGTCTGACGCTCTCACAGGAACAGTTCAAAGTCGCCACCGCCCGTGTGGCGGACGGCGGTCTGGTACCGCATGTGCGGTTTCACCTTCGCGACTACCGTCATGAGACCGGGGTCTACGACCGGATCGTGTCGGTCGGGATGTTCGAACATGTCGGCCCGACGCACTATGGAGAGTTCTTCGATATCGTACATCGATTGCTGGCGCCGGACGGGCTCGCCGTCATCCACGCGATCGGCAGAACGGGTCCGCCGTCGGGTTGTGACCCGTGGATCGAAAAATATATCTTTCCCGGCGGATACTGCCCGGCATTGTCGGAAGTGTTCACCGCCATCGAACCTAGCGGGCTCCGCGTGACTGATGTGGAACTCCTGCCGCTCCACTACGCCGAGACCCTTCGGTGCTGGTCCGAACGGTTCCGGGCTCATCGGGCCCGCGCGGCCGAGATTTACGACGAGCGCTTCTGTCGGATGTGGGAGTTTTACCTCGCAGCCTGCGAAGCGGCGTTCAGGGGCGGCAATATGACGGTGTTCCAGATTCAGCTCACGCGAAGCATCAAGGCTTCTCCGCCCACGCGGGACTACATGATCGACGAGGAACGCCGGTTGCTTGTCTAAGCTGAACGACCGGGACCATGTAATGCCGTGGACCCCTGCGCATCTAATCCCGGTCACGACCAAGAAGGTCAGACAGCAAGATCGAAGGGCGGAGCAATAAACGAAGAAAATGTTGTTGTCGCGGTGTTTGACAACCATGCCGAGGCCGAGGGAGCGGTCCGTGAAATCGGCCGCTCGGACTTTCCAGTTCGGCAACTCACCATCATCGGTAAAGGCTATCACAGCGACGAGAAGGTGATCGGCTTCTACAACGTCGGCGATCGAATCAAGCTCTGGGGCACGAACGGTGCTTTCTGGGGCGGCCTATGGGGCCTCTTCGTGGGCGGCGTTTTCATGACAGTGCCGCTGATCGGTCCCGTGGTCGTGCTGGGGCATCTCGCCGCCATGCTCCTGGGCGCCGTCGAGGGCGCGCTCCTGGTCGGCGGCGTAAGCGCTCTCGCAGGCGCCCTGGCTGGCATCGGCAACCCGAAGGACTCGGTCATCCGCTACCAGGAAGCAGTCAAGGCGGACAAATTCCTGGTCCTGGCCCACGGCGCGCCGGAAGAGATCAAGCGCGTTCAGGTGTTGCTGAAGTCAGCCGCGCCCAGCGACTTGCAGGTTCATCATGGCACCTGCGCCGGCCATGAAGGCCACGCGGCCCAACAGCGGCACCATCACGCGCCGGCCGAGGCGAAGGCCTGAGCTGAGAACGGCGATCCGGCGCGCCAGACCGGCTCCGTCCGCAGCTTGAGATCCGGGACGGAGCCGGATTGGCGCAATTCGCCGGCGACCGCCGTCATGCGCCGAGTGAAGGGCCTCTGATCGCCCGGCCGCTTGAAGCGCCGACGGCCCGCGCCGTCGCCCCGCTGGCATCTCGACGACTTGGTCGGCGGGAAGGTGAACAGACGCATGCACCCTGTAGCGGGCCGTGGCCAAGGCGAGCTCCTCGACCTCCTTGTCCAGCACCGGCGCCGCACAGAGGCCGCATCGAAGCAGAGCCCGGCCTCTGCACAATCGGCCAATTGAGCCGGAGATGTTCACGACTGACGGCTTGGCGTGATCTGGCGCAGCCCACGCAGCAGCCCAGCCTTTCCTGACCACCCACGCGGTGAGGCGGGAGCTGCTCCACGCCGCGCCACCCGGGTTCGACAGGTTGTCTATCCGCGGAACGGTCCCTCCGGGCGACCGGAGATCGGGGCTTTAGTTTCCACCCTCCCGGCCCCCGGCGGCGCGGAGGAGGTCGCCGACCCGACGTCCGTTGAGCCTGCAGGAGGCGATCACGCGGTCGTGGACGATGACCCGGCCGTTCCGGCCCCGAACCGCGACGCAATCGAGCCGGCGGCGGGCGACGAGGCGAGCCAGGCGGTCACGGTCCGCGCGGCCGGTGGCGCTGTGCAGTTCGGGGGCGTCGAAGTCCGAAAGGCGCACCTCGATCCAGGCGGCCGGGTCGACGGCGTCACCCACGCACAGACTGTCGCCGTCGCCGACTAGCGCACGATCCCCTCAAAGGCTTCCCCGGCGCGAGCGGGCAGCCGGCCCTCGCACGGATCGGCCCGGGCGACGGCCGGCGCCAGCAGGAGTCCGGCGGTGATCAGAAGCCATTTCATCGGCCCGTGGTGGCGCGACGCCGGGCCGGGGACAAGCCCGGCGTGGAGAGAAAGGAAGGCCGGACGGCGGGCGCTCCGTGGTGGAGCGGAGAAGGAGACCGCCATGAGACCGACCCCGACCCCGACCCTGATCCGGGCGCCGGCCCCCGAACCACGCGGGCGCCGTCCCGCGTCGCCGACCCTGGTCCCTGCGGCGCTGGACGATCAGACCTTGCTGGCTCTGATACTGGAGCGGATGGATCCGGAGACGGATTCTGCGCGGCTCGCCGCCGCCTTGCTCGAACAGTTCGGGAGCCTCGGCGGCGTCGCCGGCGCGGCGCCCGGCGATCTGGCGCAGGCGTCCAGCGTGGGGGCCGTCCTCCGGGCCGAGCTGACGCTTGTGCGCGAGTTCGCGGTCCGTCTTGCGCGCGCCGAAGCCAGCCGCCGCCCGGTCATCACGTCCTGGACCGCGCTGGTGGCCTATGTGCGGGCGGCGCTCGCTCACGAGCCGCGCGAGCAGTTCAGGACCTTGTTTCTGGATCGCAGGAACCAGCTGATGCGGGACGAACTCGTCGCCGACGGGACAGTTGACCATGCCCCTGTCTATCCGCGCGAAATCATTCGCCGGGCGCTTGAACTTTCGGCGTCGGCCCTGATCCTGGTCCACAATCATCCCTCCGGCGACCCGACGCCGTCGCAGGCCGATATCCAGATGACGCGACAGATCGTCGAGGCGGCGCGGGTTTTCAATCTGCAGGTCCATGACCACCTCGTCGTCGGCCGGGAAGGCACGGCCAGCTTCAAGGCCCTCGGCCTGATCTGAGGCGGCCATGACCTTGCATCGCATCGTCGCCGCCCTGGGCGGCGATCTCTATTCCGGCGGACGGCGCGCCAATGTCCCTGCGCCCGGCCATAGCGCGCGGGATCGTTCGGTCTCGCTGCTGCTGACCGACAACCGGGTCGTCATTCACGGCTTCGGCGGGTCGGACTGGAGGACCGTCCGCGATCAGTTGCACGACCGGGGCTTCATCGACGATGCCGGCCGATTGACCGGCGGTGGGCCGCCGGGTCCGCCGGTCCCAAGGCCCGATCCCCGTCTTCGTCTCCGGACGGCCTCGGATCTCTGGGCCGGTTGTCGGGGGCTGGATGGCGGCGGCCCCGCCGATCGCTACCTGCGTCGCCGCGCCGTTCAAGCCGTCGCCGCCGCGTCGAACCTCGGCTTCCATCCGGAAACGCCGATCTCTGTCTACCGGCCCAGCGGCCGGGGTCGCCCCGCCCTGATCGCGCGGATCAGCGACAGAGAGGACCGGCTGACGGCGGTGGAGCTGACCTATCTGGACCGGAACGGGCGTCTCGCCTCGGGCCTGCGACTGACGCGAAAGACGGTCGGCCTGGTTCCGGCCGGCGCCGCCGTTCGCCTGGCTTCGGCGGCTGCGGAGATGCTGGTCGGGGAAGGCGTTGTCACGACCCTGTGCGCCATGGACCGCTTCCAACTTCCGGGTTGGGCCCTGATGGCGGCGAACAACCTCGCGGCCTGGACGCCGCCCGCGCGGGTGCGCCGCGTGCTGATCGCGGCCGACCGGGGAGCCGCGGGCGAGGGCTGCGCGGCGCGGCTTCGAGGCCGCCTCGTGCCCGGCGGTCTGGAGGTCCGTATCGTCCTTCCAGACCCGCCGTTCGGCGACTGGAACGAGGTGGCCGTCGCCGCGGCGAAAGGAGAGGAGCGAGGGTCTTGATGGGCGCCGGAGCGGCGGGGATGGGCCCCGGCGCCCGGCAGGAGAGTCCCCATGACCGACCTTGTTCCTGTCAGCATGCCCGCGGTCGTCGTCGCGCGCGACGAACGCACCGTCCGCCTCGGCGACATCGGCATCGCCCGCGAGAATCTGCGATTCAATGAGCCGCCGGATGACGACATCCCGACCTTGGCCGCCACGATGAAGGCCGCCGGCCAGCTGCAGCGCCTCACCGTCCGCCCCGGCCGCGGCAGAAAAGAGGAGCCCTGGATGGCATTGGACGGCCGCCGTCGGCGCCTGGCCCTGGGCTTGCTGCTGGACGCGGGGGAGATCGACGAGACCTACCCGGTCACGGTCTATGTCGAGACCGATCCGGCTCGCCAGGCGGCGGCCGTCCTGTTGACCAACACGGCCGTGCCCGTCCATGTCGCCGATATCATCGCCGCCATCGGCCGGATGCTGAAATCCAGGCTGACGGTGTCCGTGATCTCCCGGGCTCTCGGTTACGCCGAGATCGACGTCAAACGCCTGGCCGCCCTGGCCGGGCTGCCGCCGGTCGCCCTCGCGGCCCTGAAGGCCGGGCGCATGACCCTCAAACAGGCCCGGCTGCTGGCCCGTCTGCCGGACAAGGCGGAGCAGGCCGAGCTCGCCGAGGCGGCGCTGGACGGGCATGGATTTCAGGATTGGCGCATCACGGAACGGCTCGACGAAGGGCGGGTCACCGCCCGGGACCGCCGCTGCGCCCTGGTGGATTCGGTCCGCTATGGAGAAGCCGGCGGCCGCACCGAGGCGGATCTGTTCGGGGAGCTGGCGCCCGTATTGCTCGATCCCGACATCCTGACCGACCTGTGGATCCGACGGGCGCGCGCCATCGCCGCCGTCTTCGAGGCCGAGGGGATCGCGGTGCATGTCACCGCCGGACCCGAGCCTGAACTGCCCGATGACCTGGAAGCGCTGGGCTATGTCTACGGCGGCCAGCTTCCGGCTGAAGACATGGCGCGTTACCGGGCCCAGCGCGAGGTGTTCAATGAGCGGGCGGAGACGGCCCGGCGGGCTCTCTCGGAGGCCGGCGACCCCGAGACTGTGGACGCCGCCATCATCGCCATGATCCGCGCCCGGGTGACGGCGGACCAGACGGGTTGCGGCGGGCGGGTGGTGACGACGATGGTTATGTGGCCCGCCTCCGGCACGGGCGTCGATGTGCGCTGCTACACGCCCGAGGAACCCGAGATCGAGGAGGACGGTTCGACCGGGAGCGGTCCACCGAACCAGGCGTCGGCTCCGCCGGCCTATGTCCCTCCCGAAGTGGCGACGCCCGCGCCGGAGATCGACGGCGTCAACCATGCCCTGCACGGCGTGCGCACCGACGTCGCGACGCGGGGACTGATCCGCGCCCTGGCCGATGACCCGGGCGCCGCCCTGACCGCCTTGATCGCGCGCCTGTTCACCGTTCTGGTGCTGCGCACCCATGTGGCGCGCCCGGACTCGGCTCTGGCGATCCTCGCCACCGGGTTCAATCCGGCCGGCGGGCGGGTGATCGAACCCCTGGACGGAGAGGTGCGCCAGCGGCTGGACGATCGCCGCGCGACCTGGCAGGCTTCGGGCGAGACCGTCATCGCCTGGGTTCATGCGCTGCCGCATGGCGAGAAGATGGGTCTGCTGGCCGAACTGACCGCGATCAGCCTCGACGTCCGCGAGGAACGCACGACCCTGATCCGGCGCAGCGCCCGCGCGGAAGCGGCTGAACTGGCCGCGCTCTGCGCGGCGGACATCACCCTGCACTGGACGCCTGACGCGCCCTTCCTTCAGCTTCATTCCAAGGGGCTGCTGCTGGGGATGCTCGAGGCCATGGGGGCCGAAGACGACCGCGCCAGGTCGCTGAAGAAGGGCGAACTGGTCGACTGGGTCGCCGAACAGGCGGCGTCGCGGACCTGGGCGCCGGCCGGCCTGTCCTGGGCGGGCTCGCCGGAGGACGATGCCGACGAAGCTGACGACCGGCCCATCGACGAGCAAGACCCTGCGTTCAACGACGACGGGGTTGGGGCGTTCGCCGTCACCCCGGCCGGTGAGGCCGCGCTCGATCCCGCCGCCGCCTGACCGCCAGTCTTCCTGACGGACGCCGCCCCGGCTCAGCCGGGGCGGCGTAGTCGTGCGAATCCCTGGCGTGGGAAAGGGCGAGGAAAGGGCGGGGCGAGGCGAGCCTGCAGGACCGGGAGGGAGGCGCCCTCCGCTCCAGGCTGCCGGAGCCTTCGCCATGTCCTCGACCCCCAACCTGTCCCTGTTCGCCGATCCGGCCGCCGGCGATGCCGCCGCCAATATCCTCGCTGCCGCCCGGGCGCTGGCGGCGCATCTGGCGCGGTCCCGTCCGCTCGACCGCAAGCTCGTCGCCGCCATCATGACGACCGCGTTCGGCGGGTCCGACGCCGAGGGCGTCTGGGCCTGGCGCGACGCCTATGACGCGATAGAGGCGGCGACGGTCCTGCAGGTCCGGCGTCTCGCGCCCCAGATCGGCCGCCTGGAAGATGCGCCGGCGGAGATCACCGCCCTGCTGGCGGCCGTCTCGGCGCTCGGGCTGACCCAGTCCCGGCGCAGCGAGGCGCAGGTCGCGTTCGATCAATTCTCGACGCCGCCTCATCTGGCCGCGCTCGCCGTCCTGGCCGCCCAGGTGCGTCCCGGCGACCGCGTCCTCGAGCCCTCGGCCGGAACGGGCCTCATCGCCTCGGTCGCGGAGGCCTGCGGTGGGCTGCTGAGCCTGAACGAGCTCGCGACCGGTCGGGCCGACCTCCTCGACGGGCTCTTTCCGGGCGCGGACCGGACGCGCCACGACGGACGCCATATCCATGACCTGTCCGCGGGCTCGGGCGAATTCGACGTGGTGGTGTGCAATCCGCCGTTCTCGAACCTGGCCGCCCATCTGACGGCGGCCCTGAAGGCCCTGGCCGACCATGGCCGGTTGGCCGCGATCGTCCCCCTGAACGCCCTGACGGACGCCGCGCTGCTTCGCCGCCTCTGCGAGGTCGGCGTCGTCGTGAGCCGCATCGCCTTGCCGTCCGGCGGTTTCGCCAAACATGGGACCTCCGTTGAGACCGGTCTGCTGGTGATCGACCGCGCCGAAGGTCCCGCGGGCGCCGCGCCGCTCCAGACCGCCGACGACCTGCAGAGCGCGGCGCGGATGACAGGGGCGATTTCGCCGCGGATCGGCGCCAGGCCGCGAACACGCCTGCCGGTGACGATAGACGCCCTGCTGGGACCACGCGCGCGAGGCCTGGCCTTGCCCTCCGGCCGGCTGGCCTTTCTGGGTGGGGCTGCGGCCCTGACCTATGAGGTTCGCGCCTGGACGGGGGAGGGTCGCGATGTCGGGCTATACCAGGCCCACGCCCTGGGGCGGATCGTTCTGCCCGAGCCCCGCCCGCATCCGTCGCCTCTGGTCGAGTCCGGGCCCATGGCCTCGGTGGCGCCGCCGGCGCCGACCTATCGACCGGTCCTCCCTCCGGCCATGCGCGACCAGGGCTGGATCTCGGACGCCCAGACCGAGATGGTCATCTACGCCGGCGAGGCCCACGCCGCGCATCTGCCCGGACAGTGGCGGCTGGACACGGCGCCCCACCATATGGTGCTCGCGCCCGAGGACCAGGAGGACGCCGTCCAGCTGCGGCGCGGCTTCTTCCTGGGCGATGGCACCGGCTGCGGCAAAGGCCGCCAGATCGCCGCCGTCATCGCCGACAACATGAGCCAGGGCCGGGTGCGCGCGCTATGGCTGTCACGGAACGACGCCTTGCTGGAGGACGCGCGGCGCGACTGGGCGGCGATCGGCGGCGGCGCTCATGACATCGTGCCCCTTTCGAGCTGGAAACAGGGGGACGCCATCCGGCTCGACCGGGGCATTCTGTACACGACCTATGCGACGCTTCGCCAACCGGCGCGGGGCGCCCGTCAATCGCGGCTCGACCAGATCATCGCCTGGCTCGGCGCGGATTTCGACGGCGTCATCGCCTTCGACGAGGCCCATGCGATGGCCAACGCCGCGGGTGGCGGCAAGGGCGCGCGGGGAACGAAGAAGGCGTCGCTGCAGGGGATGGCCGGTCTGGCGCTGCAGAACCGACTGCCCGATGCGCGGGTCCTCTATGTCTCGGCGACCGGCGCCACCACCGCCGAGAACCTGGCCTATGCCGCCCGGCTGGGCCTGTGGGGCGGGCCGGAGGCGCCCTTCATGTCGCGGGCGGATTTCCTGGAGGCCATGGACCGGGGCGGGGTGGCGGCGATGGAGCTGGTGGCGCGTGAACTCAAGGCGCTCGGCCTCTATGTGGCGCGGAGCCTGTCGTTCGAGGGGGTCGAATACGAGCCGCTGGTCCATCCCCTGACGTCCGACGACATCGCGATCTGGGACGCCTGGGCCGACGCCTTCCAACTGATCCACGCCAATCTCGCCGAGGCCTTGAAGGCCGTCGGCGTCAACGACGAGGCGGGCAAGCCCAGGAGCGGCCAGGCCGCCTCGGCGGCCCATTCCGCCTTCGAGGGCGCCAAGCTGCGCTTCTTCGGCCATCTGCTCGCGGGGCTGAAGGCGCCGAGCCTGGTGGCCTCGATCCGGGAGGATCTGGGCCACGATCGCTCGGCCGTGGTCCAGATCGTCTCGACCAATGAGGCGGTGATGGAGCGGCGGCTGGCGTCCGTCCCACCGGAGGAATGGAACAACCTTGCGATCGACATGACCCCGCGTGAATATGTCCTCGATTATCTGCGCGAGGCATTTCCCGTGCATCTGATGGAGGCGATCGAGGGGGAGAACGGCGAGGTCGTCCTCGTTCCTGTCATGGACGACGGCCGTCCGGCCGTCAGCCAGGAGGCGCTGGCCCGGCGCGGGAGCCTGATCGAACAGATGGCCTGCCTGCCCGCCGTGCCCGGGGTGCTCGACGCCCTGTTGGAGGCCCTCGGCGCGGACGCCGTCGCCGAGATCACCGGGCGGTCCCGGCGGGTGGTCGTGCGCGACGGACGCAGGCTGGTGGAACGGCGCGGCGCCTCGGCGGCGCGCGCCGAGACCGACGCCTTCATGAGCGGCCGCAAGCGGGTGCTGATCTTCTCCGACGCCGGAGGCACCGGGCGCAGCTATCACGCGGACCTGTCGGCGGCGAACCGGCAGCGCCGGGTCCACTATCTGGTCGAACCGGGCTGGCGGGCCGACGCCGCCATCCAGGGCCTGGGCCGGAGCCACCGCACCCACCAGGCCTCGGCCCCGCTGTTCCGGCCGGTCACGACGGACATCCAGGGCGAAAAACGCTTCACCTCGACCATCGCCCGCCGTCTGGACACGCTCGGCGCGCTCACGCGCGGCGAGCGCCGGACGGCCGGGGCGGGCCTCTTCCGGGCCGAGGACAATCTGGAAAGCCCATGGGCGCGCCGGGCCCTGCTGGTCTTCTACGGGGCCCTGGCGTTCGGTGAACTCGCTGCGATGACGCTCGAGACCTTTATGACCAAAACGGGTCTCAAGCTGCTCGACGCCGACGGCGGGCTCAAGCCGTCCGACGACTTGCCGCCGATCCACACCTTCCTCAACCGCCTGCTGGCGCTCAGGATCGCCGATCAGAACGCCTTGTTCGAGGACTTCGACCGCATTCTCTCGGGCATCCTCGAGCGCGCCGCCGCGTCGGGGGATCTGGACCGTGGACTTGAAGACATCGAGGCGGAGGAATTGGCGGTTCTGCACCAGGAAACCATCCGAACCGATGTCTCGACCGGCGCTGAAACCGCCCTGGTGACCTTCTCGCTCAGGGTTCGTCGCGACATCCTGCTCTCGCATGACGCGCTGGCCCGGGCCGCCGACGTCGCCCATCAGCTGGTCGTCAACGCCAAATCCGGCCGGGCGGCGGTCGCCGAGCTCGGCCTGACCACCGCCACGGACGAGGACCGGCTGGTCGCCGCCGTTCGCCTGGTCCGGCCGGATGGACGTCAGACCCTGCCGGAGAGGACCTTCGAGGAATCGGCCTGGAAGCCCGCGGCGGTCGATGAATGGCGCCGCATCTGGGATGAGGAGGTGGCGGGAACCGACCCCTGGCGGACGCGCGAGCTCACGCTCGCGACCGGTCTGCTGCTGCCGATCTGGGGTCGGATGCCCGCGCGCGGCTGTTCTGTGCGTCGGGTCAGGGCGCCGGACGGCCGGCGCTGGCTGGGGCGTGTGCTGGACCAGGTCCAGGCCCGGAGCCTCAAGGCGAGCCTCGGCCTGACCGATGTCGGCGAGGCGTGGTCGGACGGGGCGAGGACCGTCGCCACCTTGCTGGATCGCAACGTCCAGCTCTCGCTGGAAGGCGGCCTGTGGCTCAAGCGGTCGCGGGTCATGGACCGCTGGCGGATCGAGGTCGTCGGCGGGCGGACGGACCGGGACGCCCTGGTCGCGCTCGGGTGCTTCGTCGAGATCATCGCCTTTACGCCCCGGGTGTTCGCGCCGACGGATCGGCCTGAGGTGGTGGAGGCGGTGCTGCGCCGCCATCCCGTCCAGACCGTCTTCGACGGAGCGGCCGCCTGAGGCATGCGCCGGGCGGGGCGGAGGCCCCGTCCGGACAGGAGGGGCTGGAGGAAGGGAGGTCCCGGGTGAAGCGGGATCGGGGAGATCGGCTCCCCGGCGCTTCGGATCAATAGGAGACTGACATGCAGACCATGGTGTTCACCGGCCGCCTCGCGGCCGACCCTCAGATCAGCCCGGACTTCGCCAAGGCGGTGTTCCGGCTGCTCGAAAAGCGCGGCGTCGACGCCGCCGGCAAGGACCGGCTCGTCGGGGTCAATTGCGTCAGCTGGTCGAAGGGGCTCAACGAGAAGGTTATCGCCCGCGGACTGGCCCAAGGCTGCGAAGCCGTCGTCGTCGGCGCCTTCATCGACACGGCCTACGCCGCCAAGGACGGGACCGAACGCACCGCCAAGGAACTGGTGGTGAACCGGCTGACCGTCCTCGACTGGGCCGAGG
>JAHKAM010000055.1 GCA_018826515.1 Alphaproteobacteria bacterium | reverse complement strand
GAACATGTTGGACATCGACCAGTCGATGTCCTCGCAGCCGCCGGCGAAGACCACGTCCTGCTTGCCCCAGGCGATCTGTTCGGCGGCCGCGCCGATGCAGTGGGCGCTGGTCGCGCAGGCCGAGCTGATCGAATAGTTGATCCCCTTGAGCTGGAACCAGGTGGCCAGCACGGCCGAGGGGCCCGAGGCCATGGCCTTGGGCACGGCGAACGGCCCGATGCGCTTGGGCGAGTTTTTCTCGACCGTGGTGGCGGCGGCCTGGAGGATGACCTGGGTCGAGGGGCCGCCCTCGCCGACGATCAGGCCGATGCGCTCGGACTGGATCTCCTCGGCGGTCAGGCCGGAGTCCTTCAGCGCCTCCTCGAAGGCGATGTGGCCCCAGGCGGTGCCGTTGGCGAGGAAGCGGGCGGCGCGCCGGTCGACGTGCGGAGCCCAGTCCTCGGCCGTGACGCCCAGCGCCGGCGGGGCCCAGACCTGGGAGCGGAAGCCGTATTTGATGTGGTCCGGGGCGGCGACGACGCCCGAACGCGCCTCGCGCAGCGAGGCCGAAACCTCATCCTGGCCGGTGCCGATGGAAGAGACGATGCCCAGACCGGTGACGACGACACGCCGCATGGTGGTTTCCTTGCTAAAGTCCGAATTCGCCGCGTTGACCGCGGTCTGTAACGAGGGGGATCAGCCGCCGACCGGTTCGGTCGCGCCGAACAGGCCGACCCGCATATCGGTCGCTGTATAGATAGGGACGCCGTCGGCTTCGAGCACCCCGTCGGCGATGCCCATGACCAGACGGCGATTGATGACCCGCTTCAGATCGATCTTGTAGACCACCTTCTTGATATCCGGCGTGACCTGACCGGTGAATTTGACCTCGCCGACGCCGAGCGCGCGACCCTTCCCGGGCCCGCCGATCCAGCCGAGGTAGAAGCCCACCAGCTGCCACATGGCGTCCAGGCCGAGGCAGCCCGGCATGACCGGGTCGCCGATGAAGTGGCACTGGAAGAACCAGAGGTCGGGATGGATATCCAGCTCGGCCTGGACATAGCCCTTGCCGTGGGCGCCGCCGTCATCGTTGATCGTGGTGATCCGATCGAACATCAGCATCGGCGGCGCCGGAAGCTTGGCGTTCCCGGGCCCGAACAGGTCGCCGCGGCCCGCCGCCAGAAGGGCCTCGTAGTCGTACGACGACGGATTTTTTGACTGGCTCAAAGGCGGCCTCCAGCGGGTGTTGCCGTGGGGTTACACGACGGGAACCGACGGCTCAACATCTTAGCGGCCGAAGGACTCCGTCCGGGGCGCTGAAGGTCTAGCGTCCCCGACCCGCCGGACGGGCGGCGCTGCACAGGGCGCGCTCCTGGCCGCCGAAGATGTCGCCCTGGCGGACGAAGCCCCGCATCCGGCGCGCCCGCACTTCGCACCAGCCGTCCTCGCAGTCTTCCATGGCCAGGAGGGCGTGAGGCGTCAGCCGGGCTCGCAGGGACGCGGTTCCGGATGGCGCCGAGCGGATCGGAATCTCGGCGTCCGAGGCGTTGAAGGCGCTGCGGCGGCTGGACACCACGCTGCGGTGGACCCAGGCCACCGCGCCCTCGGGATCGCAGATCTTGCGCCATTCGGTGGTCTCGGCGATCACCTGCACGGGAAGGCCCGAGACCCGGTATTCCCACAGGATGCGGTAGTCGAGACCGGGGCCGAGCCGCGCCCGCACCTCGTCGGACTTCAGCGACAGCCAGCGCGGCACAGGCTGTCCGCTGGGGGTGGGGCGCCCGTCGGGCATGGCCTGGCCGGCGCCGGCCAGAACGGCCGCGGCCAGCACCGCGCCGAGGACGGCCAGTCGTTGGATGGGGGAGCGAGCCTTGCCAGACACCGGATGCGCCAATAAGCCGAAGCGATTGAAACCGAAGGCCGCCAATGTCCGCGCCCAGACTTAAGGTCGTGTTAACCAGACGGCTGCCCGACGCGGTCGAGACGCGCATGCGCGAACTGTTCGACGCCGAGCTGAACCTGACCGACAGGCCGATGGACCGCGCCGCGCTGGAAGCCGCGGTGCAGCGCGCCGATGTGCTGGTCCCGACCATCACGGACACGATCGACGCCGGCCTGATCGCAGCGGCGGGCGACCAGCTGAAGATGATCGCCAATTTCGGCGCCGGCGTGGATCACATCGATATCGACGCGGCGGTGGGACGGGGTCTGATCGTGACCAATACGCCGGGCGTCCTGACCGAGGACACGGCCGACCTGGCCATGGCCCTGATCCTCGCGGTCAGCCGGCGCATCGTCGAAGGCGCCCAGGTCGTGGCCGAGGGCCGGTTCGAGGGCTGGACCCCGACCTGGATGACCGGGCGCAAGCTGTGGGGCAAGCGGCTGGGCATCGTCGGCATGGGCCGGATCGGTCAGGCGCTGGCGAGACGCGCCAGGGCGTTCGGGATGCAGGTCCACTATCACAACCGCAAGCCGGTCTCCGCCATGATCGCGGAGGAGCTGGGGGCCACATACTGGGACGATCTGGACCAGATGCTGGCGCGGATGGATCTGATCTCGCTGAACTGTCCGGCGACGAAGGAGACCCACCATCTGTTGTCGGCCGAGCGGCTGGCCCGGCTGCAGCCGCACGCCATCCTGATCAACACCGCCCGCGGCGAGCTGATCGACGAGGCCGCGCTGGCCGGGGCCGTGGACCGACGGGCGATCGCCGGCGTGGGACTGGACGTCTATGAGCACGAGCCCGCCATCCACCCCGGCCTGCTGGGCCATGCCCATGTCGTTCTGCTGCCCCATCTGGGGTCGGCGACGCTGGAAGCCCGTCAGGACATGGGCGACCGGGTCATCGCCAATATCCAGACCTTCGCCAACGGCCACCGCCCGCCGGACCGGGTCATTCCGGCCATGCTCTGAGACCTTGCGCTTGACGCCTTGCAAAACCTTGGGTTGGTAGGCTGCACAGTAGCGTTTCGGGGGCGGAATCATGACCATCGGACTGACCAGGGCGGCGAAGGCCGCCCTGTCGCGGCGCGGCCTGCTGGCCGGAACCGCGGCGCTGGCGGGGATGGTCGCCCTGCCGCCCGGCGTGGCGCGGGCCCAGGCCGGCGCCTATCCGCTGGGTGAGTTCTTCAAGCCGACGATGAGCAACGGCGCGGCCCTGTCGCCGTCCGGAAACCGGATCGCGGTGGCCGAGAACCTCGGCACGGACGAGACCTGGCGCAGCGCGGTCGACTTCCTCGACGCCGCCGACCCCGAGGGACAGCGCCGCCGGGTGGAGTTGGGCCCGGTCCAGGTCGACTCCATCGGCTGGGCGAACGACGACCGGCTTCTGGTGAGCGTGATCCTGAAGGCGGAGACCTCGGCGCGGTCCCAGGCCGGCTCCAACCGCCGGGTGGAGGGCGTCGAATACTATATGCGCCGCGTCGTCTCGGTGCATGCGACGACCGGCGAAATGGTGCTGCTGTTCAGCGACCAGCGCAACCGCATGCGCAGCACCTTCGACATGGGCCGCATCATCGACATGCTGCCGGGCGACCCCGACCATGTGCTCATGGCCGCGTGGGAGTCCGACGGGGTGATGGGGCTGCACCGGGTCAATGTGATCAGCGGCGCGGCGACCCGGATCGAACGCGGCGGATCCGGCACCTATCACTGGCGGGCGGTCAACGGCGTGCCGGTCCTGCGTCACGACATGAACAGCCGCGGCACCATGGAGACCATCCTGGTCCGGGCGCCGGGCGAGACCGAGTGGAAGATGGCGCGCCGCACCCGCGTGCGCGAGGCGCCGGACTTCCTGTGGGTCGGGGCCAGCGAGACCCCCGGCAAGGTGCTGGTCATCGCGCGCTTCGACACCGAGGACGTCCAGAGCGTCCGCGAAATGGACCTGACGACGACCGCCCTGGGCCCGCCGCTGAATCCCCGTCCGGGCCGGGACGTGGCCTATGGCCTGCCGGACTCGGCGGGCGCCTATCTGGGCGCGGCCTATTATGGCGAACGGCTGGAATATGAGTTCGTCGACCCCGCCCTGGTGGTGCATCACCGGGCGCTGAACCGGTTCTTCGACAACAGCTGCAATGTGCATTTCACCGACGTCGACCAGGCGCGGAACCGCTTCATCGCCTATGTGAACGGCCCGGCGGAGCCCGGCGCCTGGTTCTTCTACGACAAGACCGCCCGGGCGATCGTCAATCTCGGCCAGGCCCGCGATCTGGATCCGGCGCGACTGGGCGCCAGCGAGGTGCTGCAGGTCCGGACCCGCGACGGCGCCGCCATCGAGGCCTATCTGACCGCGCCTCCGGGCGGGACGCCGGGACCGCTGGTGGTGCTACCGCACGGCGGCCCCGAGGTGCGCGACACGCCGAGCTGGGACCGTCAGGTGCAGGTGCTGGCGGCGCAGGGCTGGTGGGTGTTGCGACCGAATTTCCGCGGTTCGGGCGGCTATGGCCAGGACTTCGCCCGCCAGGGCTGGACCCGCTGGGGCGACCGGATGCAGGACGACGTCGAGGACGCCGTCGCCCACGCCGTCGCCGCCAGGGGGCTGGACGCGTCGAAGGTCGCGATCATGGGCACCAGCTACGGCGCCTATGCGGCGCTGATGGGGGCGGTGAAGCGGCCGGACCTGTACAAGGCGGCGATCGGCATCTGCGGCGTCTACGACCTGCCCGACGTGCTGGCGTGGGAAGACCGCACGGACGACAATCCGGGCCAGCCGATCTACGAATTCTGGACCAAACGCATCGGCGACCGGTCCGCGATCGGCCCCGCGCTGGAGGCGGCGTCGCCGCGCCGCCGGGCGGGCGAGATCTCCTGTCCGGTCATGCTGGTGCACGGGGTCGAGGACCCCGTCCTCCCGGTGATCCAGTCGCGCCGCATGCGCGACGCCCTGCGCGGCGCCGGCAAGCCGGTCGAGCTGATCGAGGTCGAGGACGCGGGACACGCGGACTGGGAGGACGCGAAGGAGCAGGACCTGATGACCCGCTATGTCGCCCTGCTGCGCCGGGCCTTCGCCTAGGCGCAGACCGGGCAGGTCGGGTCGGCGGCGACGCCGACCGTCCGGGCCGTTCCGGCCAGGCCGTTGTAGATGAGCAGCCGGCCCGTCAGCGACGCGCCGGCGCCGACGATCCACTTGATCGCCTCCAGCGCCGCCATGGATCCGACCACGCCGGCCAGGGCGCCGACCACCCCGACCCGGGCGCAGGTCTCGGCCTCCGGCGGGACGGCGGGCACGAGGCAGCGGTAGCAGGGCCGGCCGGCGAAGACGCCGACCTGGCCGCTCCAGCGGCCCAGGGCGCCGGAGACCAGCGGCACGCCGGCGGCGACGCAGGCGGCGTTGACGGCGAACCGGGTCGCGAAATCGTCGGTCCCGTCGATGACCACGTCACAGCCCGCGACCAGGCGCCCGGCGTTGGCGCCGGTCAGCCGCTCAGCGACCGGCTCGATCCGCACGTGAGGGTTGAGCGCGGAAAGGGCTTCAGCCGCCGCCTCGACCTTGGGGCGGCCGACGTCGTTCGTATCGAACGCGATCTGACGCTGGAGATTGGACAGGGCGGCCGCGTCGTCGTCGATCAGACGCAGGGTTCCGACCCCCGCCGCCGCCAGATAGAGGGCCGCCGGCGCGCCGACCCCGCCCAGGCCGATCAGACCCACGCGCGCGGCCTTCAGCCGCTGCTGCCCGGGGCCGCCGACCTCGGCCAGCACCAGATGGCGGGCGTAGCGCTCTATTTCATCGTCGGAAAAGGTCACCGCCCCAGTTAGGGCGTGCGCGGCGCGACGTCCACGTCGTCAGGCCGCCTTGCGGATATCCAGCAGAACTTCCGCCTCATTGGCGGACAGGCGGGAAATGCAGGGCAGGCCGATCCGCTCCAGCAGGGCGGCGGGATCGGCGGTCAGGGCGATCGGCTCCTGCAGGCGGCGTTCCTGGATGGGCATGTCGGACAGCACCCGCAGGCCGGTGTGGCGCGGATCGGCGATGATGCGCCGCATCAGCCGGTCCAGATCGGTGCGTTCGCCTTCCAGGGCCTGGAGGATATGGCCCTGATGGAACATCAGGCAGCCGCACACGCGATCGCGCCGGTTGTTGCGATCCGAGACGCCGAGAATCTGGGCGACCGACAGGGTCGAGACGCCGGTCGCACCGACGGCTTCGCTGGCGTAAATCACGCGATGAAGCACGATGCTTCCCTTTTATGGCAAGTTATGGGGTACAGTTTGTCAATGTAACGGGTTCCATTGGCTAGAATATGGCCCTGCTCAGCTGTTGTAATTCCGTCGTTTTCCGCTTGCCGCGCCGCATTTCGGTCTCCATCTGCGATGGATGATGAATGCGCACTCCAATTTCCCCGACTGGCACGGCACCACCATCCTGGCGGTGCGCAAGAACGGCCGGACCGTCATCGCCGGCGACGGCCAGGTCTCCATGGGCCCGACCATCGTCAAGGGCGCCGCACGCAAGGTGCGGACGCTGGCCGGCGGCAAGGTGCTGGCCGGCTTCGCCGGCGCTACGGCTGACGCCTTCACCCTGATCGAGCGGCTGGAAGCCAAGCTGGAGCAGTATCCGGACCAGCTGGCCCGCGCCTGCGTCGACCTGGCCAAGGACTGGCGCACCGACCGCTATTTGCGCCGGCTCGAGGCCATGCTGCTGGTGGCGGACAAGAGCTCGATCTTCACGGTCACCGGCGTCGGCGATGTGCTGGAGCCGGAGCACGGGGTGGCGGCGGTCGGCTCGGGCGGCAATTTCGCCCTCTCGGCAGCGCGGGCCCTGATCGAGCACACCGACATGGACGCCGAAACCATCGCCCGCCGCGCCATGGAGATCGCCGCCGAAATCTGCGTCTACACCAACGGCAACCTGGCGGTTGAATCGTTGAAATGATTTATGGTTGTGTTAGATCGGCTGACGTTGGCTGGTTCATCACCAAGAACACCAAGGATGCACAAAGGACACGAAGGGACCGAGCCTGTGCCCGTCGAGATCGATCGCACGGGCCGCATGGTTGTGGACGCCGCCTTGACGGTGCATCGGACGCTTGGGCCAGGCCTGCTGGAGTCGGTCTACGAAGCCTGTCTCGCGGAGGAGCTCCGGCGACGCAAACTTCGGGTGGAGCGGCAGGTCGGCGTTCCTGTCGCCTACGGCGACGTTCGGATGGATGTCGGCTTGCGGCTCGATCTTCTGATCGAGGGGGTCGTGGTGGTGGAGATCAAATCGATCGACGCTTTGGCGTCGATCCATACGGCGCAAGTTCTGACGTATCTGAGATTTTCCGGCCGACGCCTCGGCTACCTCATCAACTTCAACACTGCCTTGCTCAAGAACGGGCTTCGCCGGATCGTACTCTGACCTTCGTGCCCTTTGTGCATCCTTGGTGTTCTTGGTGATGAACCTCGCCCCCTCGCCAACGCCCCTCCGCCCACCCATCTGAGCGCCATGACCGACCTTTCCCCCCGCGAAATCGTCTCCGAACTGGATCGCTTCATCGTCGGCCAGAACGACGCCAAGCGCGCTGTCGCCGTGGCCCTGCGCAATCGCTGGCGGCGCAAACGCGTGCCCGCCGAGCTGCGCGACGAGGTCACGCCCAAAAACATCCTGATGATCGGCCCCACCGGCGTCGGCAAGACCGAGATCGCCCGGCGGCTGGCCAAACTGGCCGGTTCGCCCTTCCTCAAGATCGAGGCGACCAAATTCACCGAGGTCGGTTATGTCGGCCGCGACGTGGACTCGATCATGCGCGACCTGGTCGAGGCGGCCCTCGTCATGGTGCGCGACAAGCGTCGTTCCGGCGTCAAGGCGAACGCCGAGGCCGCGGCGGAGGAACGGATCCTCGACGCCCTGGTCGGCCCGGGCTCGCAGCCGGCCACCCGCGACAGCTTCCGCAAGAAGCTCCGGGCCGGCGAGCTCGACGACAAGGAGATCGAGCTTCAGCTGGCCGATACCGCCTCGCCCATGCAGGGGCTGGACCTGCCCGGCGGCGGCAATGTCGGCATGATCAATCTGTCGGAAATGCTGGGCAAGCTGGGCGGCGGCCGGACGAAGACGGCCAAGCTGACGGTGCGCGAGGCCGTGGCCCCCCTCATCAACGAGGAGAGCGACAAGCTGCTGGATCAGGAGAGCCTGACCACCGAGGCCCTGCTGCTGGCCGAGAACGAGGGCATCGTCTTCATCGACGAGATCGACAAGGTCGCCGGCCGCTCGGACCGGACCGGCGGCGACGTCAGCCGCGAGGGCGTGCAGCGCGACCTGCTGCCGCTGATCGAGGGCACCACGGTGTCGACCAAATACGGGCCGGTGAAGTCGGACCATGTGCTGTTCATCGCCTCGGGCGCCTTTCATGTCGCCAAGCCGTCAGACCTGCTGCCCGAACTGCAGGGCCGTCTGCCGATCCGGGTTGAACTGAAGGCCCTGACGCGTGACGACTTCGTGCGCATCCTGACCGAACCCGAGGCCAATCTGATCCGTCAGAACCAGGCCCTGCTGGCCACCGAGGACGTGACCCTGACCTTCACGCCGGACGCGGTCGAGGCCCTGGCCGACGCCGCCGTGGCGGCCAACAGCGCGGTCGAGAACATCGGCGCCCGCCGGCTGGTGACGGTGCTGGAACGGGTGCTGGAGGAGACCAGTTTCAAGGCCTCGGACCTGTCCGGCCAGACGGTCGCCTTCGACGGCGAACGGGTGCGCGACCTGGTCGCCGAACTGGCCCGCGACGCGGATCTGAGCCGGTTTATCCTGTAATCGAGCAACCCCGCGGGCATTTCGACCGTATCTTGGCGCGTCGCCGAACCGAAGGATGCCCCATGAACCCGATCCGATCCGCCCTCATCGCCGCCGCCCTGACCGTCGTCGCCGCACCGGCCGCGGCCCAGTCGCGCAATGTGGCGCTGGACCAGTTCGACGGCCGCTGGTTCGAGATCGCGCGCAGCCCGAACGACGTCCAGAAGGATTGCCGCCGGGCCCAGATCGACTTCAATCCGCAGGACCGGCCGAACCGCTATTCGGTCATCGTGACCTGCACCCGCCGGGCCGACGGCGAGGTCGAGACCCTGCGGGCCAATGCCCGGGTCACCGATCCGGGGACCAACGCCCGTTTCCGCTTCAGCCTGACAGGGCTGCTCGGCGTGGGAGGCCTGGCAGGCCAGAACTACTGGATCTGGGACCATGCGCCCGACTACAGCTGGGCCATCATGGCCCTGCCCAACAAGTCCGACTGGTGGGTCTGGCACCGCAACCAGAGCCCGTCCGAATCCGAACGGACCCGGCTGATCGCCCGCGCCCGCGGCCTCGGCCTCAACACCGGGACTGTGGTCCACACCGGGCGATAGGCTGGTCGCCAGCGGACTCTGTGCGGCGGCTGGACGGGAGCGCGGATACCCGGACAGAACCCGGCTTGAAATCGGAACATATGCCGAACATAAAGACGGCATGGCCGCCGCCCTGCTCGAGATCGATCTGGTTTTCAGCCGTCCGCAGACGACGCTGGCGGTGACGCGCGGCGCGGCGCGGCTGATGGTCGACCTCGGCTATGCGCCCCTGCTGGAGGTCTGTCTCCCCAATGGCCGGCGCGCCGACGTCATGGCCCTGGGCCCGCGCGGCGACATCGTCATCTGCGAGGTCAAGTCGGGGGTCGAGGACTACCGCGTCGATCGCAAATGGGGCGAATACGGGCCGTTCTGCGACGCCTTCTATTTCGCCGTCGCGCCCGAGTTTCCCAATGACATCCTGCCCGATGAGCCGGGATTGATCGTGGCCGACGGCTTCGGCGGGGCCGTGGTGCGGGACGCGCCGTCGCGCCCTCTGGCGCCCGCCCGTCGCAAGGCGCTGATCGTGGCCTTCGGCCGGCTGGGGGCCCTGCGGACCCTGCGCGATCCGGCCGGCTGAGCCGTCAGACGACGGGGCCGCTTTCGCCGCTGGACATGATGGCGGCCGAGGCGGCGGCGCAGCCGGTCAGCTCCTGCTCGCCGACCGTGACCATGGCCGTCAGCGGATAGGTGCGGTCGCTCATGCCGTCCGAACATTCCGTCGCGATCAGGGTGACGCTGAGCGCCGTCCCGTCGGCGGTTTCGCCCGTAAAGGTCGCCGTCGTCCCCTGGACGACGGCAGCGGGCCGGGGCGCACGCTGTTCGGGCAGGTCGGGGGTCGTATAAACCATCCCGGTGCCGGTCAGTTCGACGCTCCAGAACGGTTCCGTGCCGAGGGCGCGGACCGGCCCGGTCAGGTCGACGCCGCCCAGCACGGGCGCCGGCGCCGGCGGCGCGGCGGGCGGCGCCGCCTCTTCAGACGGCGAGCAGGCGCATACCGAAAGGACGGAGAGTACAGCGAGAACAGAACGCATGGGAGACTCCGGGTTCGCCGGCAGGAAGCGCGGACGCCCCCTCGGGGTCAAGTCCGGATCCGGGGCTCAGGCGATCAGGGCTGGCCGCTGGCCGGCGGGGCCGAGGCCATGAGCATGCCGTCGGACGGCTGGGCCGGGGCTTTGTGGATGAAGCCGTAGGTCGGATAGACCGAGGTGCCCAGGTCGTTGATCGGATTGTACCAGACCTTGACCGCCGTCCAGTCGCCGCGGTTCGAGACGTCGACGACGGTGACATTCTCCTCGACCCGGCCGCGGCTGCCGCCCCAGTTGGCGTGGGTCACGCGGATGACGCGATCGGTCAGGATTTCGGAGACGACGGCGACGTGGCCGCGGGTCATCCGGCCGCTGGGCTGGAAGGCCAGCACCGAACCGGTCTCCGGACGCTCGCCGGTGCGGAACTTGCCCTGGGCCTGACGCCACCAGGTCAGGGCGTCGCCGAAGATGTTGATGCCCGAAAACATGCGGGCAAAGGTCACGCACTGCCAGTACGGATCATCGGCCTTCGCGGCGGGCGCATAGCCCAGCACAGAAAAACCGAGGGTCGCTGCAACCGCAGCGGCTGTGATCCGTTTCATCATGCTGGCGAAAGTCCCGACCTGTTTTCGTCGCGCTAGCCTTAGACGATAGTTTCCGAGGGTTGAAGAACCCTCTCAGGCGAATCCGTGCGCGCTTTCGCCGCAGTGGACCGCGCTGCGCGCCGGTCGGACCACCCGCGCATCGCTTTGCGGGCCGGGCGTTCCACGAGGTGATAGGTCAGCATCGCCGCCACCGGAATCGTCGCGACCAGCGCCAGCCATACAATGATGGGAAACCGCTTGTCGTCCGCGCCTGTGATCAGCGCCGCCACATTGGTCATCAGCAGCAGGACCGGCGCGCAGACCATGTAGATCGAATAGCTGATCTCGCCGAGATAGACGCCGGCCTTCGAGCCGAACACCCCGGCGCGGTTGTTTTCGAGCGAGGCGAGGCCAAGGATCAGGCCGCCGGCCGACAGCACGGTGAGGGCGTCCCACAGGCCCAGGGAGGCGCTGACCAGAACGGCCGCGCCGCTGACCAGGGCGACCGGTCCCGCAAGCGGAACGCCCCCGCGGCGATGGACCAGATAGAGGGCGCAGCCGAGGGCGAAACACGGGACGATGCGCAGCGCGCCCCAGCGGAAGGTGGCCTCGGTCAGGGAATAGCCGGCCAGCGGCTGGAAGGCGGCGTAGAGGCCCAGCGCGAACCCCGCGGCCAGCACCGTCGCCAGGATCGGCCGCTCCCTCAGCCGCCAGGCTACGAAGGCGAAGGCGGGGAAGCTGAGATAGGCGAACCACTCCGCCGAAATCGACCATGACGGATGGTTGAAGGCCGAGCCCGGGGCGAGGCCCCAGGCATGGGTCAGGGTCAGGTTCGCTGGCAACGACCGCCAGTCGGTCAGGCTGCCGTCAATGCCCAGACCGGCGATCCCGGCGACGAGGCCCAGGCCGATCATGCCGAACAGGGTGACCAGATGCAGCGGATAGACCCGCGCGATCCGCGCCCACAGGAAGCCGCCATAGCGGAACCGCTTCTCTCCCGCCGCCTCGAGGTAGACGTGGCTGAGAATGAATCCCGACAGGATGAAGAAGGTCTCGACGCCCAGATAGCCCTTGGTCACGGCCACGGGAACGAAGCCGACATCCAGATGCGGCCAGGCCGTGTAGAGGACGACCCAGAGGGCGGCGAGAAACCGCAGGGTGGTGAGGGCGCGCAGATCGGGCGGTGTCGGGACAGGCGTCATGCCGCCAGACTAGGCTGTCAGGCTCTAGGAACCGTTAAGCGGCGCACTGCGAGGGCTTCTCCTCGTCCGGCCCGTACATCTCGCAGGACCGGTCGATCTCGCCCTGGATCATCTCGCAGGGGTTGGCGACGTTGCAGGGCGGGTGAGTCGCCGGACTGACGGCGATGCAACGATCGACCAGCCGCTGCGCCGCCTCGGCTCCGATGTCGTTCAGGCACGAGACCGGCGCACCGGCCGGGGTGACGACCAGGGCCGGATCGACCTCTTCCTGCGGCGGGGCGTCGGCCGGCATCTCCGGCGTCGGCGCCGCGGCCTCGGCGGGCCTGTCCGCGGCGGGCCCGGCAGGTCGTTCGCAGCCGGCGACCAGGGCGGTCACGGCCATGCAGGCGAGGACGGTCCGATACATCAGGCGCTCCGATCAGTCGCGGGGTGCCGCAGCATAGACACGGTTCCCGGCTCCACGGAAGCGCCCGCGCCCGGGCACTAGCGTCCGAGGGCGGCCCGCTGCAGGGCGAACAGTTCGGCGCAGCCGCCCTCGGCCAGCTGGAACAGCCGATCGAACTCGGCGCGGGAGAAGCCGCGCTTTTCGCCGGTGGCCTGGATTTCGACGATGGCGCCGGCGCCGGTCAGGACGAAGTTGGAGTCAGCCTCGGCGGTGGAATCCTCCTCATAGTCGAGGTCCAGCACGGGCTGGTCGTTGCAGACGCCGCACGAGACGGCCGCGACCTGATCGAGAATGGGGTCGGCCTGGAGCACGCCCTCGGCGCGCAGATAGTCAAACGCGCTGGCCATGGCGACCCAGGCGCCGGTGATGGCGGCCGTGCGGGTGCCGCCGTCGGCCTGGATGACGTCGCAGTCGAGCGACACCTGACGTTCGCCCAGGGCCTTGAGATCGACGACGGCGCGCAGCGAGCGTCCGATCAGCCGCTGGATTTCCTGCGTCCGGCCACTTTGCTTGCCGGCGGCCGCCTCGCGACGGCCGCGGGTGTGGGTGGCGCGCGGCAGCATGCCGTATTCGGCGGTGACCCAGCCCTGCCCGCTGTTGCGCATCCAGCCCGGGACCTTCTCCTCGACCGAGGCCGTGACCAGCACCTTCGTATGGCCGAATGACACCAGGCAGGAACCTTCGGCATAGCGATTGACGCCGGTCTCCAGGGTCACGGTGCGGAGCTGGTCGAGCAGACGTTCGGACGGGCGGGCGGTGGGCGTGGCGGCAGTCATGGGGTGATTTCCTCGGATGCCGCTTGGACGAGGCGGCGGCGCTGCTTATCCTGAAACCGTGAGCCTGTATGCCCCCAACCCTTCGCCGTTCGGCGGCAGCCCGGCCGGTCTGGCCGCCCTGGACGAACGCGCGCGCGACATCTTCCGGCGCATCGTCGAGACCTATCTGGAGACCGGCGACCCCGTCGGCTCGCGGACCCTGTCCATGACCGGGGTCTCGCTCTCCCCCGCCTCGATCCGCAACACCATGCAGGACCTGACCCTGGCCGGTCTGCTGGGGGCGCCGCACACGTCGGCCGGGCGGATCCCCACCCATGCGGGCCTGCGGCTGTTTGTCGACGGTCTGCTGGAGATCGGCGACGTCGGAACCGAAGAGCGGCGCGAGATCGACGCCCGGCTGGCCGGCCGCGGCCGCAGCTTCGACGAGGCTCTGAACGAGGCCTCATCCCTCCTGTCCGGTCTCGCCGGGGGGGCCAGCATCGTCGCCAGCCCGATCCGCGAGGCCGGGGTCAAGCATGTTGAATTCGTCGCCCTCGGCCGCGATCAGGCCCTGGCGGTGCTGGTCGGCGACGACGGCTCGGTCGAGAACCGGCTGATGCCGCTCAAGGCCGGGGTCACGCCCTCGACCCTGCAGGAGGCGTCCAACTTCCTCAACGCCCGGCTCAAGGGTCGGCCCCTGCATGAGGCGCGCACCGAGATGCGCACCGAGCTGGACGCCGCCCGGCGCGAACTGAACGAGACCGCCGCCCGCCTGGTCGAGGACGGCATGGCCGCCTGGTCCGGCGGGGCCGAGCGCGAGCGGTCGCTGATCGTGCGCGGCCGGGCCAATCTGCTGCACGACCGCGAGACCGCCGAGGACCTGGAGAAGGTCCGCATCCTGTTCGACGACCTGGAGCAGAAGGAACAGCTGATCGTTCTTCTCGACGGGGTCTCCGCGGCCCAGGGCGTGCGCATCTTCATCGGCGCCGAAACCAGACTCTTTTCGCTTTCGGGTTCCGCCGTGATCGCGGCGCCCTATATGACGGGCCGCCAGCGGGTTCTGGGCGCCATCGGCGTGATCGGACCCGCGCGACTGAACTATGCCCGCATCATCCCGTTGGTGGACTATACCGCCCGGGTGCTGGGGCGAATTCTGGACGGACAAGAGACTTGAGCGACACACACGACGACTTCCCCACCTCCGAAGAGCTGGCGGCCGATATCGCGGAGTCCGAGGCGAACGCCGAGGCCGGGCTGGACGACGGCCTTGGTCCCATCGACGCCCTGATCGCCGAGCGCGACCAGTGGAAGGATCGCGCCCTGCGCGCCGTGGCCGAGGCCGAGAACACGAAGAAGCGGGCCGAGACCCAGTCGAACGACGCCCGCGCCTACGCCATCCAGCGTTTCGCCCGCGACCTTCTGGGCGTGGCCGACAATCTGGAACGGGCTCTTGCGGCGGCGCCCAGGGACGCCGACGCCGGCGAGGCCGGTCTGGTGACCGGGCTGGAGCTGACCCAGAAATCCCTGCTGCAGGCCTTCGAGTCGAACAACCTCAAGCGCGTCGCGCCCGAGCCGGGCGAGGCCTTCGACCCGCATCTGCATCAGGCGATGATGGAACAGCCGTCCGATACCATCCAGGGCGGTCAGGTGATCCAGACGCTGCAGGCCGGCTACGCCCTGTTCGGCCGCACCGTGCGCCCGGCGATGGTGGTGGTCGCCGCCAGGGGCTCCGGCGCCCGGACCAACGCCGCCGACGCGGCGGCGGGCAGTGCGGCCTATGCCGCCGCCGGCGACACCGGCGGCCAGTTCGACGGCAAGGCCTGATTTCTTGATCCGCTCATCCCGGCGAAAGCCGGGACCCAGTTCTGTCCAGCTTGACGCCGGCGTTTCGGGATTGGCGGGCGCGGATTTTTGGCTCCGCCGCATCACCCAAAGCACTGGGTCCCGGCTTTCGCCGGGATGAGCGGGTCTTAGTTTTTCAGCCGCGGTTCGAAGAAGGCGAGAAGCTTCGCCCAGCCGTCGGCGGCGTCCGCCGGGCGATAGCTGTCGCGATAATCGGCATGGAAGCCGTGCGGCGCCTCGGGATAGACATGGATGCCGCTGTCGGTCTGCCCGGCGCGCTGCAGGGCCGCGCGCATGGCCTCGACGCTGGGCAGGGGGATGCCGCGGTCAGCCTCGCCATACAGGCCCATCACCGGCGCCTTGAGATCGGCCGCCACATCCACCGGCCAGGGCTGCCCCCCGGCGACCTGTTCCGGCGTCGCCGTGGGCGCGGGGGCGAGGCGTCCGTACCAGGCCACCCCGGCGTCCAGAACGGCGAACCGGGCGCAGGCCTGCCAAACGACCTTGCCGCCCCAGCAGAAGCCGGTGATGCCGACCTTGTCGGCATTGGCCCACAGCTGCTGGCTGACCCAGTCGAGCGAGGCCGAGATGTCGCCCATGACCTGTTCATAGCCGGCGGCGGCGACGATCTGCTGCACCCTGGCCATGTCGGCCAGGGGGGCCGGGTCCTCGACCCGCACGAAGAAGGCTGGAGCGATGGCCGCATAGCCGGCCCGGGCGAGGCGGCGGCAAACATCGCGGATGTATTCGTGAACGCCGAAGATCTCGGAGGCTACGATCACCACGGGCCAGGGGCCGTCGCCGGCAGGGCGCGCCACATAGATCGGCAGGTCGAATCCGTCCGGCGCGGGACAGGTCGTCTGTTCGATGGTCAGGCCGTCATCGGGGGTGGTGACCGGCGCGGCCTGCCGGGCCAGCGCCGCCGGGGCATAGCCGGCGAAGGCCAGTCCGCCGAGGGCTCCGGTCGCCAGGGCGCGGCGGCTGAAGCGGAAATCTTCGGGTTCGGGTCCCTCGGGGCGGATCAGGGTCGGCATCAAGCGGCTCCGGTCTGGGCGAGGACGGAACTCTGACCGCGACGCCGTCCGCCGTCGAGTCACGTTTGCCGTGAAGCGGGGCCGGCCTTGCGGAGGGTCAGATTGATCCGGCCGCCGCCGGGAATGAGGGTCGAGGAGCCCACGATCACCCGGTCGATCCCGTGCCGCGCCAGCCGCGCCGGACCCGTCAGGGCGCAGACATCGCCCGAGGCCAGCCGGACCGTCCGCGTCGGCCCGCCTCCCGCCGCACCGATCCGGAACACCGCCGTGTCGCCGAGCGAAACCGACAGCACCGGCGCGCTGGGATCCTCTTCGTCGCGGTCCTGATGCAGCCCCATCTTCGCCGGTCCCCGGTAGAGGTTGACCAGACAGGCGTCCGGCGGTTCCGGCCAGCGGGTCAGCTCACGCCAGAGCTCCGTCAGCCGCTCCGGCATCGGCGGCCACGGGGCGCCGGTGACCGGGTGGGTGGGCTGGTAGCGATAGCCGGCCCGGTCCGAGACCCAGCCCAGCGGCCCCATGCCGGTCATCTCGACCGAGAACGGCCGCCCGCCCGGCGTCACGGGCCGGTAGAAGGGGGCCTGTTCGGCGGTCTGCAGCGCCTCGGCCAGCAGACCCGCCTGTCCGGACGCGCAGAGGGCTCCCGGCCAGAACCGGAAGCCCTCCATTCCCGTATCGATCTCGCGCGGCCCATTCACCCCCGAAAGGTAGGAACGCGAGGCCCGGCCTCAAGTAGCCCGAAGGGCGTTAGGCCCAACAACCAAGCTGAGGCGCTCCGCGCCTCAGCGCGTGTAATAGTAGTCGGCGATCTGACAGACGTTGACGTTGAAGCGCGTCAGCACCTGGCCGTTGGTGAACTCGGCCTTGAAGTCATACAGGCAGGCGCCCGAACCGTCGTCGATGTTCATCATGATGCTGCGGCCGGCGGCCAGGGTGCCGCGGCCCAGCATGTCTTCCTGCCAGCTGGTGACGCGCGAGTCCGACGCATAGAAGCGCAGCATGGTCCAGCCGGTGTTGTTGTGAATACGCACCCGGCGGTTCAGGCCGTCGCGCGACTGGGCCGGCGCCGAAACGGCGGTCCTTTCGACGGCGACCACCGGTTCGGCGGCGGCGACGGCGGAAGCGGAACCCATGGCGGCCACGATCAGCGCGGCGCGGGCGATAGTCTTGAAGGTTTTCACGTCAGTCTCTCCCAGCGGCCGGACCACCATCGGTGCGGCGATGACGCTGTTATGCCATCCGCCAGGGGCCGAAGCATCTGACGGACCCTGACGGTAGAATCGCCCGCCCATGGCGTTTGGGGCTTGCAGCCCGGGGGGTGTTTCCCATATCGGCCTCAACCGCCGTAAATCCCCGAAGTTCGTGGGGCTTTGCGGCCGGAACCGTACCAACCGACTGAATACCCTGACACCGGGGGCGGTCATGCGCGGCGCTTCGCTTCAAAAGGCCGCCGCATCGCCCGCCGAAATGGAGTGAAAGACCACCAATGGCCAAGATCATCGGCATCGACCTGGGCACCACGAACTCGTGTGTCGCCGTCATGGACGGCAAGAACCCCAAGGTCATCGAGAACGCCGAGGGCAATCGCACCACGCCCTCCGTCATCGCCATCCAGGACGGCGGCGAGACCCTTGTGGGCCAGCCGGCGCGCCGGCAGGCCGTGACCAATCCGACCAACACCTTCTTCGCCATCAAGCGCCTGATCGGCCGCTCGTTCGACGACCCCGTGGTCGCCAAGGACAAGAAGATGGTCCCCTATGAGATCGTCAAGGGACCGACCGGCGACGCCTGGGTGCGCGCCAACGGCAAGGACTATTCGCCCCAGCAGATCTCGGCCTTCACCCTCGGCAAGATGAAGGAGGCCGCGGAGGCCTATCTCGGCGAGACCGTGACCCAGGCCGTCATCACCGTCCCGGCCTATTTCAACGACGCCCAGCGTCAGGCGACCAAGGACGCCGGCAAGATCGCCGGCCTCGAGGTCCTGCGCATCATCAACGAGCCGACCGCGGCCGCCCTCGCCTATGGCCTGGACAAGAACGACGGCCAGAAGATCGCCGTCTACGACCTCGGCGGCGGCACCTTCGACGTCTCGATCCTCGAGATCGGCGACGGCGTCTTCGAGGTGAAGTCGACCAACGGCGACACCTTCCTGGGCGGCGAGGACTTCGACCTGCGTCTGGTCGACTACCTGGCCGACGAGTTCAAGAAGGAGCAGGGCGTCGACCTGCGCTCCGACAAACTGGCCCTGCAGCGCCTCAAGGAAGAGGCCGAAAAGGCCAAGAAGGAGCTCAGCTCCACGACCCAGTACGAGGTCAATCTGCCGTTCATCACCATGAACGCCTCGGGCCCGCTGCACCTCAACATCAAACTGTCGCGCGCCAAGCTCGAAGCCCTCGTCGACGACCTGGTCCAGCGCACCATCGAGCCCTGCGCCAAGGCGTTGAAGGACGCCGGCATGAAGGCCTCGGACATCGACGAGGTCGTCCTCGTCGGCGGCATGACCCGCATGCCGATGGTCCAGGAAGCCGTGAAGAAATTCTTCGGCAAGGAGCCCCACAAGGGCGTGAACCCCGATGAGGTCGTCGCCCTCGGCGCGGCCGTTCAGGCCGGCGTTCTGCAGGGCGACGTCAAGGACGTGCTGCTGCTGGACGTGACGCCTCTGACCCTGGGCATCGAGACCCTGGGCGGCGTCTTCACGCCGCTGATCGAGCGCAACACGACCATCCCGACCAAGAAGAGCCAGGTCTTCTCGACCGCCGACGACAACCAGTCGGCCGTGACCATCCGGGTCTTCCAGGGCGAGCGCCCGATGGCCTCGGACAACAAGGTGCTGGGCCAGTTCGACCTGATGGGCATTCCGCCGGCGCCGCGCGGCATGCCGCAGATCGAGGTCGCCTTCGACATCGACGCCAACGGCATCGTGCACGTGACCGCCAAGGACAAGGCGACCAACAAGGAACAGTCGATCCGCATCCAGGCCAACGGCGGCCTCTCGGACGCCGACATCGACAAGATGGTCAAGGAAGCCGAGGCCAACGCCGCGGCCGACAAGGCGAAAAAGGAAATGGTCGAGGCGGTCAACGCCGCCGACAGCCTGATCCACTCGACCGAAAAGGCCATGGCCGAGCACGGCGACAAGGTCGGGGCCGACGAGAAGGCCGCGATCGAAACCGCCCTTGCCGAGCTGAAGACGGCGAAGGACGGCACGGACCCGGAAGACATCCGGACCAAGACCAACACCCTGGTCCAGGCCTCGATGAAGCTGGGCGAGGCCATGTACGCCTCGCAACAGGGCGCCGGCGACGGCGATGCGGCTGACGCCCCCGCCGACGACGGCGTGGTCGACGCCGAGTTCGAGGAAGTCTCGCCCGACGCCGGCGACGACGACAAGAAGAGCGCCTAGGCCACGGGCCTGTAGTGACCCCGGCCCCGTCTGTCGCAGACAGACGGGGCCGTTTCACGAAACTTGCATCATTTTGCCGGGCGCCCATGTCAGCCCGGTCAGCCGCTACGGTTCGATCGCCCACGAAGAGGCGGGGCCCGTCGGCAAGGGTAAGAGGACGAACGCCGCATGGCGACGCGTGACTATTACGAGGTTCTCGAGGTCGAACGGACCATCGACGCCGCAGGCCTGAAGTCGGCCTATCGCAAGCTGGCCATGAAGCACCATCCCGACAAGAACGGCGGGTGCGAAGACTCCATGGCGCGCTTCAAGGAAATTTCCGAAGCCTATTCCGTGCTCTCGGACGACCAGAAACGCGCCGCCTACGACCGGTTCGGCCACGCCGGAGTCAACGGGGGCGGCGGGTTCGGCGGCCAAGGGCAGGGCTTCACCGACGTTAACGACATCTTCTCCCAGGTCTTCGGCGAGGCGTTCGGCGACGTCTTCGGCGCCCGCGGCGGCGGGGCCCGCCAGCACGGACCGCGCCGCGGCTCGGACCTGCGCTACGACCTCGAGATCACCCTGGAACAGGCCTACAAGGGCGCCGACGTCGAGATCGCGGTGCCCACCACCGCTGCCTGCGAGGCCTGCGAAGGCTCCGGCGCGAAAAAGGGCGCCAAGGCCTCCACCTGTTCGACCTGCCAGGGACAGGGCCGCGTCCGCTCCGCCAACGGCTTCTTCCAGGTCGAGCGCACCTGCCCCCATTGCGGCGGCGCCGGCTCCCGTCTGGCCGCAGCAGACGCCTGCACCGCCTGCGCCGGCCATGGCCAGGTGCGCAAGACCCGCAAGCTGCAGCTCAAGGTCCCGGCCGGGGTCGACGACGGCTCGCGCATCCGCCTGTCGGGCGAGGGCGACGCCGGCGCCCGCGGCGGGCCGCGCGGCGACCTCTATGTCTTCCTGTCGGTGACGCCGCACGAGCTGTTCGAGCGCGACAGTCTCGATCTGCTGGTCACTGTGCCCGTCCCCATGACGACCGCGGCCCTGGGTGGCGAGATCGACGCCCCCTGCCTGACCTCCGAGGCCTGCGACGGCCGCTGCCGCGCGCCCGTCAGCGTCCCCGCCGGGGCCCAGACCGGCAAGACCGTCCGCATCAAGGGCAAGGGCATGCCGCACCTGAACGGCCGCCAGCGCGGCGATCTGGTGGTCGAGCTGTTCGTCGAGACCCCGACCGAGCTGACCGCGCACCAGAAGGAACTGCTGCAGGAACTGGCCGCCTCGCTGGGCGAGAGCCAGACCCCGCGCAACTCCTCCTTCGCCGGCAAGGCCAAACGCTTCTGGGCCGACATACTGGGTTCGGAAACGCCGCAGTAGGCCGGTTGATGACGGCGCGCACGAATGCCGTCACAATCGCCGCGAACTGACAGGGGTCTGAGTTGAGCGCCATCTTCCACGCCGGCATCTCCGGCGCGCGCGGCCGGATGGGCCGGGCCGTCTCAACCGTGCTGGACGCCCGCGAGGACGTCGTCGTCGCCGCCCGGTTAGATCGCGGCGAGACGCCCGACCTGTCGCTGTGCGACGTGATCATCGACTTCTCCACCCCCGACGCCTCGGTCGAGCTGGCCCGAATCTGCGCCGAACGCGGCGGCCCGGCCCTGGTCATCGGCTCGACCGGCCTGACGCCCGAGCAGGAGACCGACATCCACAAGGCGGCCGAGAAGATCGCCATCGTCCGCAGCGGAAATTTCTCGCTGGGCGTCAACATCCTGATCGGCCTGGTCGAACACGCCGCCCAGCGGCTGGACGCCGCCGACTGGGACATCGAGGTGCTGGAGACCCATCATCGCCGCAAGGTCGACGCACCGTCCGGCACCGCCCTGATGCTGGGCGAGGCCGCCGCCAACGGCCGGGGCGAGGATCTGGTCGATGTCCGCACCGCGCCCTGGGACGGCATCACGGGCGAGCGCGAACCGGGCAAGATCGGCTTCGCCTCGCTGAGGGCCGGCGGGGTGATCGGCGAACACACCGTCCTGTTCGCCTCCGAGGACGAGACCCTGACCCTCAGCCATTCAGCCATCGACCGGTCCCTGTTCGCCAGGGGCGCCGTCGCCGCCGCGGCCTGGGTCCGCAGCCGCAAGCCCGGTCTCTACGACATGCAGGATGTACTGGGGTTTCGGCAGGCCTGATTGAACCCTCTCCCATTGGGAGAGGGCTTGAGCCTCCGGGAGTGAAGCGACCGGCAAGGCGAAAGGGTGTGGGTCGACCGTCCCGGGGCGGCTTCGCCGCTTCAACCAGCCGACCCACATCCGGCCCTCCGGGCCACCTTCTCCCAACGGGAGAAGGAACGATGTCTAATGCGCGTGCCGGCGGTGACCGTGTCCGCGACCGACGAACAGCGACTTGATGAAGAACATCACCGCGATCACCACGGCAAAGCCGAGGAACAGCGCCAGCACCGTCATCCAGAAGCCCACGGTCAGCAGCGGCGGCATGACGAAGGCGCCGCCGTCCAGCATCGGACGCACCAGGCCCACCAGGATGAAGACAAAGGCCGACCCCAGGGCCGTGGCCCACAGCCGGCTCCAGGCGGGCATCATCAGGGTCGCGATCACCGCGATGATCAGGCCGGTGACCTGATTGATGGTGTCGAACCCGCCCTGGGCGAGGCCGAACAGGCCGGTGAGAAACACGCCGATCGAAGCGAACAGGGACTCCATACGCCAACCTCCTGGATGCGGCCCAAGCTTGGCCGGACCCGGGGTTAACGCGGCTCCGCCGGAATGGCTCCGCTTAACGGCCCGTCGAGCCGAACCCCCCCGCCCCGCGCACGGTTTCGTCCAGCGCCCCGACCTCGACCAGGACCGCCTGCTCATGCCGGGCGATGACCATCTGGGCGATGCGTTCGCCACGCCGGATGATGAAGGGCTCCTGCCCGTGATTGATCAGGATGACCCCGACCTCGCCGCGGTAGTCGCTGTCGATGGTGCCCGGTGAATTCAGACAGGTCAGGCCGTGTTTGAGCGCCAGTCCCGAGCGGGGCCGCACCTGGGCCTCGTAGCCGGGCTCCAGCGCGATCTTCAGCCCCGTGGGCACCAGCGCCCGGGCGCCCGGCGCCAAGGTTAGCGGCGCGTCGTCCGGCACCGCCGCGCGCAGGTCCATCCCGGCCGAGCCGCCGGTCTCATAGGCCGGCAGCGGCAGGCCTTCGGCATGGGGCAGGCGTTCGACGCGGACGGTGGTCATGCGGACGGGGCTTTCAGGCTTTGAAATGGTCGGCGATGCGGGCTGCGAGCTTCCTCGCCACCTCGGCCTTGGACTGGCGGGGCCAGGCTTCCGCCGAACCGCCTTTGGTGAACAGGGTGACCGTATTGCCGTCGGCGCCGAAGACGTCGTCGGACACGTCGTTGCCGACGATCCAGTCGCAGCCCTTGCGCGACAGCTTCGAGCGGGCGTTGGCCTCGAGGTCGGCGGTCTCGGCGGCGAAGCCGACCACCAGTTTCGGCCGTTTCTTCCCGGGCGCGGAGACGCCGGCGAGGATGTCCGGGTTCTCGATCAGCGACAGGGACGGCGGGCCGCCCGGCGCCTTCTTGATCTTGCCCGAGGCGACGCCGTCGACGCGCCAGTCGGCCACGGCGGCGCTCATCACCGCGATATCGGCGGGCAGGGCCGTCGCCACGGCAGCCTGCATCTCCCGCGCGGTCTCGACCCACACCCGGTCGACGCCAGCGGGGGCGGCCAGAGACACCGGACCCGAGACCAGCGTCACCTCGGCCCCCAGCCGGGCGAGGGCCTCGGCGATGGCGTAGCCCTGTTTGCCGCTGGAGCGGTTGGTCAGGCCGCGCACCGGGTCGATCGGCTCGAAGGTGGGGCCGGCGGTGACCACGGCCTTGCGCCCTGCCAGCGGCCGGCCGTCCGGCCCCGCCAGAAGGCCCTCGACGGCGTCCATGATAGCGGCCGGCTCGGCCATGCGGCCCGGGCCGAACTCGCCGCAGGCCATTTCGCCCTCGTCCGGCCCGACCACAGCGACGCCATGGAAACCCTCGAAGCCCTTCAGCCGCTCGACATTGGCCTGTACCGCCGGATGCAGCCACATCCGCACGTTCATCGCCGGGGCCAGCAGCACCCGCTTGTCGGTGGCCAGAAGCGTGGTCGAGGCCAGGTCGTCCGCCAGACCGTTGGCGGCCTTGGCGATCAGCCCCGCCGTCGCCGGCGCCACGACCACCACATCAGCCCAGCGCGACAGTTCGATATGGCCCATGGCCGTCTCGTCCTCGGGCATGAACAGCTCGCTGCGTACCGGATGGCCGGTCAGGGCGGCGAGGGACATGGGGGTGACGAAGGACGCGCCGGCCGCTGTGAGAATCGTCCGGACCTCCGCCCCGGCCTTCCTCAGCAGCCGTGTAAGCTCCAGAGCCTTGTAGGCGGCGATGCCGCCGCCGACGATCAACAGAATCTTGCGTCCGGACAGCGAGGCGGTGGTCATGCCGCTGATCTAGCGATGCAGCCCCTCGTCGTCGAGAGGAAGCCGGCCGAACTGGAACATTGCCAGAACACATGACCTGTGGTTATCTTGCTTGTGGCGGGTTTCAACCATGGGAGGGATTCGTGTTCGCCAACAAGGGTTTGATGTGGCTCACAGCGGCGTTGCTGGGTCTCGCCGGATGCGGCAACGGCGGCTCGGCCGTGGAAACGCGCGACCGCGTGGCGGAGGGCGCGGCGGCGACAATCACCGCGGCTCCGGGCGCGCCGTCCGGTGCGGGCGGGGCGGCCCGCGACGAGGCGCGGCCCGTTCTGACCGCCAACCGGCGCGAGACGGTCGATGCGAAGATCGCTCGCCTGTTCGAGCGCAACGGCGCCGATTTCGATGCGAGGACGGCCGAGGACTACCTGGCCAAGGTCCAGGCCTTCACAACCCGTCCGCCGGCCGGCACGGACCGCGTGGAGCGGCCCAACGGCGACGTTCTGCTGTACCAGGCCTCGACCAACACCTTCGCCGTGGTGTCGCGCGACGGCGTGGCCAAGACCATGTTCAAGCCGCGAGACGGCGCCGCCTACTGGGCCGAACAGAAGGCCGCCGCGCCGGATTTCGGTCGGCGACGGGCAGAGTCTCCGGAAAGATAGAAGCCGGATCGGGCGAGGCGTCAGGCCTCGTCCGTCTCCTTGCGCTCGGCCATGTCGCGGATCAGCTCGAGGGCCAGCTTCTGCTGGCGGGTCGACAGCTGGGGCGCGAGGCGGCTGATCTCGATGGTGTAGCGCGTGGCCGGGAAGTCGTGCTCGAAGGCGGAGCCGCCCTCGGCCATGCCGGCGATCTGGGCGCCCGTCAGGCCTTCGAAGAAATAGCCGATGTCGACCTTGAAGAAGCGCGCGATGTCCCAGAGTTTGGAGGCCGATATCCGGTTGGCGCCCTTCTCGTATTTCTGGATCTGCTGAAAGGTCAGCCCCAGGGCCCGTCCAAGATCGCTCTGGTTATAACCGAGCGCCAGGCGCTTTTCGCATACGCGCCGGCCTACATGCCGGTCCACGGGATGAGGACCATCCTCGCCCTTGCCTCTCGCCATCGTCCGTTCGTCCTTCGGTTACGTTACCGCAAAGCCTGAATGCGCCCCGGAGTCGCCCCTGTCATCAAAAAATGCAAAAACAGCGGCGCCCCGCCCAGCAGGGGTTGCGTAACCGGTTCTACCTCGCCCGCATGGCGCGAATCAGGCGGCGCCGGGGTTTTCAGGGCTGATTCGGCGTTCAGCGATTCGCGTCCACGGAACCACGGTCGACAAACCCGCGAGCGCCGCCAGCCAGAACAGCAGGTCGCCGAAGCGACCGTAGAAGGTCACCTTCGCCGGACGCGGCAGACGGGCGTCGATGACCCCGCTCTCGCCCGGCTCCAGCCTCTGGTCGCCGACCACCCGGCCCCACGGATCGATCATGGCCGACACCCCGGTCGGCGTGGACCGCACGATCGGCAGGCCCGTCTCGATGGCGCGATAGCTGGCGAGGTTGAGATGCTGGAGCGGACCCGAGCTGCGGCCGAACCAGGCGTCATTGGAGATGTTGACGATCCATTCGGGCCGCCCTCCGGCGCCGGGGGTGAAGCCGGGGTACAGGCTCTCGTAGCAGATCAGGGGCTGGGCCCGCGGCGCGCCCGGAATGTCGATCGGCGCGGGGCGCGGACCGGGGCTGAAGTCCGTCGGCATATGGGTCAGGCTGCGCACGCCCAGCGCGCCGAGCACGCCGCCGGCCGGCAAATATTCGCCGAACGGCACCAGGCGGTATTTGTCATAAACGGCGCTGATGGTCAGGCCGTCGCCGCCCTGGTCGGTCAGCACGAACAGGCTGTTGAAATAGCGAGCGCCGCCGGCCGCGGCGGGATCGGGCAGGCCGCGGCCCAGTCCCATGATCAGGCTCTGGCCCGGCTGCACCGCGCGGGCGATGGCTGCGGCTTCCGGCGAACCGGGCGCGAACACCCGGTTGGCCGAGGCCGGCAGGGCGCCCTCGGGCCAGATGATCAGGTCGGGCGTCGCCGCGCCGGGCCGGGCGGTCAGATTGACATAGCGATCAACGATGCCGCGATAGGCCTCGGGCGTCCATTTGGACTCCTGGTCGACGTCGGCCTGGACGATACGGACCAGGGTGTCGGTGAGATCGAGCCGCGCCTGGGACAGGCGCACGGCCCCGCCGATCAGCAGGCCGACGATCACCAGTCCGCCCAGCACGGCCGCCCCGATGCGGGCCTTGCGCGGTCCGGCGCCCAGCAGCGGTCCGAAGGCGGCGGCGGCGGCCACAGTGACGAAGCTGAGGCCATAGACTCCGCCGATCGAGGCGAATTGCGAGGCCGCTGAACCGGCCTTCCAGCTGGCCCCGGCGGGATTCCACGGGAAGCCGGTCAGGACGTGGCCGCGCAACCATTCCAGCAGGCAGAACAGGGCGGCGAAGAACAGGACCCGCTTGACCCCGGCCGGCAGGAAGCGGCGATACAGGGCCGTCGCCGTCCCCCAGAACAGGCCCAGGCCGATCGGCAGCAGCGACGCCGCGAACGGCGCCATCCAGGCCTGGGCCGGATTGACCAGAAACGCCTCCGCCACCCACCAGCAGCTGATGAAGAAATAGGCGAAGCCGGCCAGCCAGCCCATCCAGAAGCCGCCGCGCACCGACGTCGCCCGTTCGGCCAGGAACATCAGCAGGGCGTAGCCCAGCAGACCGGGCAAAAACCCGAAGGGCGGATGCGCCAGCGCCGCCGCTGCACCGGCCGCCAGGGCCAGACCGATCCGGCCGAGGCGCAGGGTCAGCCGCGCGCGGGGACCGTTGTCGTCAAGCGTCGCTGTCAGGAAATTCATCGGGTCTGTATGGGTCCGCGACGCCGAGGCTGGCAAGCAGGCTTCGCTCCTCGGCCTCCATCGCCTCGGCCTCCTCATCGGCCTCGTGGTCGCGGCCCAGCAGATGCAGCACGCCATGCACGACCAGATGGGTCAGGTGGTCGGACAGTGTCTTGCCCTGCGCCCGCGCCTCGGCGGCGCAAACGCCATGGGCCAGCATCAGATCGCCCAGGTGTGGGGCCGCGCTTTCGGCAGCCGGGAAGGACAGGACATTGGTCGGCTGGTCCCGGTCGCGGTACCGGCCGTTGATCTCCCGCACCGCCGCGTCGTCGGTGAGCAGGACGACGACATCGCCCTCGACCGCCCCAAGGGCGGCTGCCGCCGCGCGCTCGACCAGCGCCGCGGCGTCCGGCAGGGCGGCGGTCCAGGCCTCTTCCTCGATTTCGACCTCGATCACGAATCCGGGTCCTCGAGGTCGGCGGCCGGGCGGCGGCTGGCGGCGTCGGCGTCATAGGCGCGCACGATCCGCTCGACCATGGCGTGGCGGACCACGTCCTGGGCCTCGAACCGCTGGACGCCGACCCCCTTCACATCCTCGAGGATGCGCAGGGCGTGTTTCAGGCCGGAGTCGCGCGGATTCAGCAAATCGACCTGCGACGGATCGCCGGTGACCACCATCCGCGCGCCCTCGCCCAGCCGCGTCAGCACCATCTTCATCTGCAGCCGCGAGGTGTTCTGGGCCTCGTCGACGATGATGAAGGCATGGGCAAGGGTGCGGCCGCGCATGAAGGCGATCGGGGCGGCCTCGATCTCGCCCTTGTCGCGCCGGCGGCGCACGTCGTCGGGGCCGAGGATGTCATTCAGCGCCTCCCAGATGGGGGCCAGATAGGGATCGACCTTCTCGTTCAGATCGCCGGGCAGGAAGCCCAGCTTCTCGCCCGCCTCGACCGCCGGCCGGGTGATGACCAGCCGGTCGACCTGTCCCCGGCGCAGCAGGGAGGCGCCATAGGCCGCCGCCAGGAAGGTCTTGCCCGTGCCGGCCGGCCCGACGCCGAAGGTCAGTTCGCAGCGGTTCAACAACGACAGATAATTGGCCTGGGCCGCCGTCTTGGGGGCGATCGCCCCGCGCCGCCCGACCGGCAGCGCGACGGCGTCCGGCGCCACACTCCCCTGCCCTGCCCGCGGCTGGGCCACAGCAGCGCCCAGGGCGGTGCGCACATCGGCTTCGGTGATCTCGGCGCCGGCGTCGGCGCGCGTGACGAGGGTCTCGATGACCCGTTTGGCCTGGGCCCGGTCGCGGGCCGAGCCATTGATCGAGACGCCGCCGCCGGGGGTTTCGACCAGCACCTTGAACCGGTCCTCGATCAGGGCGAGGTGGCGGCTGCTGGGGCCGATGACGGCGCGCAGGGCGGTGTCGCCCAGGGCCAGGAACTCACTCTCACGCGCCATGAACCGCCTTCTGCTTCACCAGCCGACCCTTGAGGGAGTTCTGCTGGCCGTGTTCGATCTCGACCGGAACGATCCGGCCGATCAGATGATCCGCGTCCTCGACATGGACCGACTGCAGCCAGGGCGAGCGGCCGATGGCCTGTGTCCCGTGACGGCCCTTCTTCTCGAACAGCACATCCATGGTCCGACCGGCCGTGGCGGCGTTGAAGGCGGTCTGCTGCTCCCACAGCAAGGCCTGCAGCGCGTGCAGCCGCTCGCGGGCGACCGGAGCCGGAACCTGCGCGCCCATGGTCGCGGCGGGCGTGCCGGGGCGCGGGGAATACATGAAGGAGAAGGCCGACGCGTAACCAACCCGCCGCACCAGATCCATCGTCTGTTCGAAATCGGCGTCGGTCTCGCCGGGGAAGCCGACGATGAAATCCCCCGACAGGGCGATGTCGGGCCGGGCCGCGCGAATGCGGTCGATCAGTTCGAAATATTTCTGCCGTCCATGCTTGCGGTTCATCGCCCGCAGGACCCGGTCCGAGCCCGACTGAACCGGCAGGTGCAGCCACGGCATCAGCGCGTCCAGTTCAGCATGGGCGGCGATCAGGTCTTCCGACATGTCGTTGGGGTGGCTGGTCGTGTAGCGGATGCGGTCGAGGCCCGGGATCTCCGCCAGCTCATGGGCCAGCCGCGCGAGGGTCGAGGGGCTTCCGTCGGCGCCCTCGCCGTCATAGGCGTTGACGTTCTGTCCCAGCAGCGTGACCTCGCGCACGCCCTTGTCGGCCAGTTCCCGCGCCTCGGCCAGCACGGCCGCGACCGGTCGCGACCACTCGGCGCCGCGCGTATAGGGCACGACGCAGAAGGTGCAGAATTTGTCGCAGCCCTCCTGAACCGTCAGGAAGGCCGTCGGCCCGTCCACGCCCCGCGTTCCCGGCAGGGCGTCGAATTTGTCGACCGGGGCGAAGTCCGCGCCGATCCGCTCGCCCCGCGCCCGCGCCGTGCGGGTCAGCAACTCGGGCAGCTGGTGATAGGCCTGCGGCCCGACGACCAGATCGACCGCCGGCTGCCGGCGCATGATCTCCTCGCCCTCGGCCTGGGCGACGCAGCCGGCCACGGCGATGGTCATCGCCCCCTGCCCCGCGGCCGCCCGTGCGTCCTTCATCTCGCGCAGCTTGCCGAGCTCGGAATAGACCTTTTCGGCCGCCTTCTCGCGAATGTGACAGGTGTTGAGGATGACGAAGTCCGCGCCCTCGGCAGTGTCCGTCGTCGAATAGCCCAGCGGGCGCAGCACATCGGCCATGCGCTCGCTGTCGTAGACATTCATCTGGCAGCCGTAGGTCTTGATGAACAGACGCCTGGGCGCGACCTGTCCGTCCGGCAGCGGAGCGAAGGTTTCTGTCATGAGGCTGGCTTGATAGCGCGGCGACGGGCCACGCGCCACATCGGGGCCGTCGGCCTAGATATCCAGCTTGTCCGGATCGACCCGGTGGGCGTGGCGGGTGAAGATCAGGCCGTCACGACTGGACGGCTCCGCCCCCTCAATGGCCTTGCCGTAAAGCTCCAGCTTGTGGCCGATCAGTTCAAAACCCAGCCGTTCGGCGATCTCGGTCTTCAGCCGCTCGATCTCGGCGTCGAAGAATTCGATCACCTCGCCGGTGCGGGTGTCGATCAGGTGGTCGTGATGGTCGTCGCCCGCCTCTTCGTAACGGCTGCGCCCGTCGCCGAAGTCGTGCTTCTCGACCACCCCGGCCTCCTCGAACAGGCGGACGGTGCGATAGACGGTGGCGATCGAGATATGCGGATCGATGGCCGAGGCGCGGCGATACAGCTCCTCGACGTCCGGATGGTCATCGGCGCTCGACAGCACCCGGGCGATCACCCGCCGCTGCTCGGTCATGCGCATGCCGCGGTCGGCGCAGAGTCTCTCGATCCGGTCCATGGCGGGCAGGATAGGCGGGCCGACCGCGCTAGGGAAGCGTTACGGGCAAGTTGAGAGCCAGAATCAGCGCGTCCTGCCGGCCGCCGTCGGGGCGGGCGTAATAGCCCGGCCGACGGCCCGCCCCGACGAAGCCGGCCCGCGCATAGAGCGCAAGGGCGGCGGCGTTGTCATCGGCCACTTCCAGAAACAGCCGGGCAGCGCCGCGCGCCGCCGCCGTCCCGCCCTCGCTGACCAGCCGGGCGCCGAGGCCCCGCCGACGCGCCGCGGGCCGCACCGCGAGCGTCAGAATCTCGGCCTCGTCTGCGACCGCGCGCAGCAGGATGAAGCCGTCCGGATCCTCAAGGGCGAAGACGCCGTCCTGGTCCAGCAGGGCCTCGAGGGCGGCGGCGTCCCAGGGGGCGGGAAAGGCCTCGGCGTGAACGTCGGCCAGACGCGCGGCCCTGTCAGCCTGCCGGTTCATGACATCGTCGCCGGGGTCCGGGCCTGACCGGGCAGGCGCGTGGGCGGCGTCGCGTCGGGCGCGCGCAGATACAGGGGGCGGGCCGGGCCGAGCCTCGGATCGGCCGCCGCCGCCAGCCGTGCGAGCGCTTCCGGCGCGGGGCCTTCCAGCGCCCGCCGCGCCGCGCCGGGGGCGATTTCGGCGAACAGGGGCGCCCCGGACCCGACCAGCACCGCGCCGGACCCCATGCGTCCGATCCGGTCCGCCGCCGTCTCGAGGGTCAGGGCCTCGGCCGGCCCTTCAGCCACGCCGTCGCGCCAGAAGCGGGCGTAGACCTGTCCCCGACGGGCGTCGATCAGGGCCGCTGAGGCCGGCGCCGCGTCCACCGAGGCGGCCAGGGCGTCGAGCGCCGACAGGCCCACCAGCGGCCGGTTCAGGGCCGCCGCCAGTCCCTGGGCGAAGGCGAGGCCGACGCGCAGGCCGGTGAACGACCCCGGCCCGACGGTGACGCCGATCCGGTCAAGGTCCGCGAAGCCGACGCCCGCCTCGGCCGCCGCATCCCGGGCGAAGCCGGCGATCCGCTCGGAATGGCCCTTCACCATCGGCTCGGACCGCAGGCCCAGCCGGCGCGGGTCCGCGCCCCCCGCCCCGGCCGCGCCGCAGACCTCGAACACCCCGGCGGTGCACAGGCCCAATGTCGTATCGATGACCATCAACCTCACGACGTCGCTCCGACGCCGTGAACCGTCAGTCGTCCCGCGCCAGCGCCCGGACGATGCGCGCCACGGCCCTGCGCAGATCGCGATCCTCGATCAGCGGAAACCCCGCCGCCACGGTCCGGCCGTCGGCGGTCGCGGTGATGAACCGCATCTGCTCCCAGCCGTCGTCGGCCGCGCCGCGCGCCGTCTCGACCGGCGGAAAGAAGGTCTCCACCGAGGTCCCGAGCACTGTCGCTGCCCGGTGCAGCCGCGAGGCCGAAATGCGGTTCTGACCGGTTTCGTATTTCTGGACCTGCTGGAAGCTTATCCCCAACTGCTGGGCGAGGGCGCTTTGCGACAGGCCCAGCGCCGACCGCCTCAACCCGATGCGCGCGCCGACATAGGCGTCGACTTCGTCCCGTCCGCCGATCCTCGCCATGGTCGTCCGTCACCTCCCGTTCGAGAGCGAACTGTTTCATGGAAACGTAAACGTTGCAATCAATTCGTTTCATTCAAGGCTCCAGTCGCGCCACGACCGCCGATACGGCGCGGGTTTCGGAGCGGATAATTGTTTCGCGCGTCTCCAGACCGCCTGGTCCGCCGCGCACCGTCAGAACGTCCGCCCCGGCCCCCTCATAGACCCGGACCCGGATCTCGCCGTCGGCCATCTCGATGACGCAGCCCTGTTCGCGCCGCGGCCAGCGGCCCGGCTCGTACTCCACCACCACGCCCGAGGCCGCCCAGGGCGCGAGATCGTCATTGGACAGCTGCAGGCGGCGCGGGATCGCAGCCCCATGGTCAAAGGCCCGGCCTTCGCTCGCCATGCCGGGGGCCCCCTGCCATGCCAGCAACTCCTCCGGCGTCGCGCCCAGGGCGGCGGTCAGCCGGCGCTGCACATCGGGACGATACAGACCGGAGCGTTTGCCGGTCTCATACAGACCCCAACCCTGGCTGGTCATGCCTGCCCGACGGCCGGCCTCGGCCTGTGACAGGGCGCGATCGCGGCGCAGGGCCGCCAGGGCCTCGCCGAGACGCCGGGCATCGTTGTCGCTCTGGAAACGGGGCATGGACCGATGATGGCGCCGTCCGCTCCCGGAAGCGAGGACGGATTCGTTTCAGGTTGTCAGGGCGCTATCGCTCGCCGCGCGGCGGCTCGCTGCTTGAGCGCGGGCTCAGGGCGCTCAAGCAGCGAGCGACCGCGTCGCGAACGTTAGCGTCGAAAAAATCAGATCACCTGTTCGACGCTGGTCACTTCGGGGATGTAGTGTTTCATCATCTGCTCGACCCCCGACTTCAGGGTGGCCGTGGACGAGGGGCAGCCGGCGCAGGCGCCGCGCATGCGAAGGGTCAGGACGCCTGTCGACTCGTCGAAGGCATCGAACAGGATGTCGCCGCCGTCCTGGGCCACGGCCGGACGGACCCGGCTGTCCAGCAGCTGTTTGATCTCGATCACGATTTCCGAGTCGTCGCCGGCCCCGGCGTCGTTGATCTCCGTCCCGCTGCGCATCAGCGGCGCGCCGGAGACGAAATGATCCATGATGGCGGCCAGGATGGGGGCCTTCATCACCGCCCAGTCGGGACCGTCGGGACCGCGGGTCACGGAGACATAGTCGTAGCCGAAGAAGACGCCGGCCACCCCTTCGAGCGCGAACAGGGCCTCGGCCAGAGGTGAGGCGGCGGCCTCGTCCAGGTTGACGAAATCCCTCGGGTCGGAGGCGACATCCCGGCCGGGCAGGAATTTCAGGGCGTTGGGATTCGGAGTCGGTTCGGTCTGAATGAACATGAGACGTAAGTGCGCCGCCGTGGCGGCCGGTTCAAGGGCTCGAGGCCTCCCCACGCCCTCGCGTCAGGCCAGATCCTCGATATCATTCTCGGTCAATTCGCCGGGCACGATGGTCACCGGCAGCTTGCGCCCGGTGAAGGCGGCGCCCTGTTTGACCACGGCGGCGACCAGGGGGCCCGGGCCGCGTCCGCCGCTGCTCGCCGCGAGAACGAGAATCTTGATCTCGGCATCCTCGCCGACGACCTTGCGGATCGCATCCTGCGGCTCGCCGCGCTCGATCAGCAGCACGGGCGTGGCGCCGGACCGCTCCGCCGCCTCCCCGGCCCATTTGTTGAGCGAGGCCTCGGCATCGAGACGGGTCTGGCGCTCGATCTCCTCTCGCACCCCGGCCCAATGGGCGTCCGAGGCCGCCGCGGGAATGACGCGCAGCAGGGTGACCCGCCCGCCCGTCGACCGCGCCCGACGCGACGCATAGCGCAGCGCCGTCTCGAACTCCGGACTGTCGTCGACCACCACCAGAAACTTGCGCGGCATCAGCCTCTCCCTCGGCCCCCGACGCTAGCAGAACCCGGAGCCGAGCGCGAAGGCCGACGCCCGTCTGAAGACCACGGCGCGCCGGGAAATGCCTCATCAGTCCGCTGACGATGCGATCTCACGGATGACGCTGTTGGCGATGGTCAGTTTGGCGAAGGTCCAGCCCGAGCCCGAGGCCTCGATCTCGTCGACCGCGACGCGAACGCCCTCGACCAGCCCCTGACGCGGCCCGATCCAGCTGTCCACGGCGGCCTCGGCGGCGGCCTCGCTGGCGCCGACCGCGACCGTCGAGGCCTTGGCCACCGCGCGGGTCAGGGTCGCCTGTTCGGCCATCAGATCCTCGATCAGGCGCCGGACCGCCAGACGGTCGAAATGGTCGGCCGAGGGCACATTGCCGGCGCCGGCGCGCAGCCGGTCAAAGTCGAAGGCCGCGCCGACCTGGTGATACAGCATGGCCATGGCCGGCTCGGGCCAGCCGGCCTGCCGCGACAGGTCGCCGATGTCGGCGGTGGCGACCAGCGGACGCAACATGGCGAAGTCGCGGGCCATGGCTTCGGGAACGCCCAGGGCGATGAAGCTCTGGACCCGGCTCTCCAGCTGGGCCTGTTCGAAGCGGGACAGAACCGATCCGCCCGCGGCGCGCAGGGCATCCGCCGCCGGTCGGTAGGCCGCGACCAGGGCGTCCACGGTGCAGTCGGCGCGCATCGCCCGCCGCGCCAGCCAGAAGGTCTGGCGCCGCAGGACGGTGGCGATCTCCTGATAGAGGACGGTCTGGGCCGACGCCGAAATCGTCAGATCCAGAGCCGAAACCTGGTCCCAGGCCTGGTCGAGACGGAAGACCTGACGCGCCGTTTCAAAAGCGAGGACCATGGCCGCCGTGTCGCAGCGGGCCGAGATGCGGAGCCGCTCGGGGAAGGTCGGGCCGCACATGTTGACGATCTCGTTCGACAGTATGGTCGAGATGATCTCGCGGCGCAGACGGTGGCGCTGCATGTCGGCTTCGAACTGCGCCAGCGGGGCCGGGAAATAGCGCACCAGCGTCTGTTTGAAGAAGGGGTCGTCCGGCGCCGTCGAGCCGACGATGTCGTCGAACAGCTCCAGCTTGGAATAGGCGGTCAGAACGGCCAGCTCGGGCCGGGTCAGGGCCTGTCCGGCCATCTTGCGTTCCGCCAGCTTCGCATCGTCGGGCAGGCCCTCGACCTTGCGGTCCAGCTTCCCCTTGGCGCCGAGCCACTGCATGAACCTCTGCTGGGCGTCGAGCGCCGCGGCGCCCTCGGCCTCCTGCAGGGACACCGCCAGGGTCTGGTCATAGTTGTGCACCAGCACCTTGAGCCCGACCTCGTCGGTCATGGAAGCCAGCAGGGCGTTGCGGTCCTCCGACTTCAGCGCGCCCGAGGCGATGGCGGCGCCGGTCAGGATCTTGATGTTGACCTCGTGGTCGGAGCTGTCGACCCCGGCCGAGTTGTCGATGGCGTCGGTGTTGATCCGGCCGCCGTTGAGCGCGAAGCCGATGCGTCCGGCCTGGGTCAGGCCCAGATTGGCCCCTTCGCCGATGACCTTGGCGCGCACCTCGACCCCGTCGACGCGGATGGCGTCATTGGCCTTGTCGCCGACCTGGGCGTCAGTCTCGTGGGCGGCCTTCACATAGGTGCCGATGCCGCCGAAATAGAGCAGCTCCGCCGGGGCCAGCAGGATGGCCTTCATCAGCGCCGCCGGATCCAGCACATCGTCCTGGATATCCAGCGCCGCCTTGATTTCAGGGCTCAGCTCAATCGATTTGGCCGAGCGGGGGAAGACCCCCCCGCCCTTGGAAATCTTCGACTTGTCGTAGTCCTGCCAGGACGAGCGCGGCAGTTTGAACATCCGGTCGCGCTCGACCCAGCTGGTCGCCGGGTCGGGGTTCGGATCGATGAAGATGTCGCGGTGGTCGAAGGCGGCGACCAGTTTGATCGCCTTCGACAGCAACATGCCGTTGCCGAACACATCGCCCGACATGTCGCCGACGCCGACCACGGTGAAGGGTTCGGACTGGATGTCCTTGCCCATCTCGCGGAAGTGGCGCTTGACCGCCTCCCAGGCGCCGCGGGCGGTGATGCCCATGACCTTGTGGTCATAGCCGACCGATCCCCCGGAGGCGAAGGCGTCGTCCAGCCAGAAGCCGTAGTCGGCCGAGATGCCGTTGGCGATGTCGGAGAAGGTCGCCGTGCCCTTGTCGGCGGCCACGACCAGATAGGGGTCGTCGCCCTCGAAGCGGACCACCGCCGCCGGGGGAACCACGGCGCCGGACATGTCGATGTTGTCGGTGATGTCGAGCAGTCCCGACAGGAAGGTCTTGTAGGCCCGGATCGCCTCGGCCTGCTGGGCGTCGCGGTCGCCGCCGGCGCGGACGATGGCCGCCAGATGTTTCGGGAAGAAGCCGCCCTTGGAGCCGACCGGCACGATGACGGCGTTCTTGACCTGCTGCGCCTTCACCAGGCCCAGAACCTCGGTGCGGAAGTCGTCGCGGCGATCGGACCAGCGCAGCCCGCCGCGCGCCACCGGGCCGAAGCGCAGGTGAACGCCCTCGATATGCGGGGCCCAGACGAAGATCTCACGGAACGGCTTGGGCAGGGGCAGGTCGGCCAGTTCGCGCGAGGCGATCTTGATCGAGATGTGCGACTTGGGGGCCCCGTCGGGACCGGCCTGGTAGTAGTTCGTACGCTTGATCGCCTGGACCAGCAGCACCATCCGGCGCAGGGCGCGATCGTGGTCGAGGCTCTTGACCTCCTGCAGCAGGCCGTTGATCTGCTCGACAAGAGTGTCGATCGCGGCCTCGCGTGAGGCGGCGTCGCCCCCCGCGGCCGGGTCGAATTTCGCCGCGAACAGGGCCAGCAGGCCCCGCGCCACCGCGGGATAGTCGCGCAACGCCTCTTCCTGCAGCGCCTGGCTGGGATCGAGGCCGGTCTGCTGGCGGTAGCGCGCCAGGGTTCGCACCAGCGCCGCCTCGCGCCAATCGACGCCCAGTTCCAGCACCAGACGGTTGAAGCCGTCGCTCTCGGTGCGGCCTGCCCAGACCGCCGAGAAGGCGGCCTCGAACGGACCTTTCACATCCTCGAACCGCAGGTCGTTGCCGCGCGGATCCTCCATGAGGAATTCATGCACATGGATGTAGGAGTCGCCGGAGGGCCGCAGGGCATGGCCCCATTCCTCAAGCGTCTTCAGCCCCATGTCCGCAAGGATCGGCAGCACGTCCGACAACGGGACGGCCGCGTCGCGGCGATAGAGTTTGAAGCGGAAATTCAGCGGGCCGTCGGACGGGGAGCGGAAGGCGCGGACCGCCACCGGCTCGCCGCCGTCGTTAAGACCGGAATCGTTCAGGACATCGACGGCCCGCAGGTCAAGCACCGCCTCGGCCGCATTGTAGCGATCGCGGTAGCCGGCGCCGAAGGCCTCGGCCCAGCGCGCGCTCAGCGGTCCGACGGCGACATCGTCGACATCGGCGGCGCGCAGGGCGCTCTCGAACCGGTCGATCCAGCTCCGTCCCGCCTCGGCCACCTCGGCGTCAAGAGCCGCCATATCCGGGCACGGATGATCGCCCGGCGTCACGCCGATAATATAATGGATCCGGACCAGCGGCTGGTCGGACAGCTGGGGATACCAGGCCGACAACCGCCCGCCCCAGGCCTTGGCCAGGATGCGCCCGATCCGTTCACGGACGGAGGCGTCGAATCTCTCACGCGGGATGAAGGCGAGGATCGAGACGAAACGGTCGAACGGGTCCTTGCGCGTGAAGGTCTTGATCCGCGGCCGGTCGTGCAGGTGCAGGATGCCGAGCGCGATTTCCAGCAGCTCGCTCTCCGTGATCTGGAAAAGCTCGTCGCGAGGATAGTTTTCGAGAATGTTCCTGAGCCGCTTCTCGCTGTGGCTGCCCGTCGCCTTGCCGGCGCGGGTCAGGGCGTTGGCCACCTTGCGGCGCACCAGCGGCACCTGGGAGGCCGTGCGGTCATAGGCTTCGGCCGTGAACAGACCGACGAACCGGGTCTCGCCCGAGGGACGACCGTCAGGCCCGAACCGCTTGACGCCGATATAGTCCATATAGGCCCGGCGATGGACGTGCGACCGGATGTTGGCCTTGGCCACCGTCACCGGTTCCGACAGGTCCAGCTGCTTCTTCATCGACCGGGTCAGAACCGCCGGCTCGTTCGCGCGGCGCAGGACGGTCCGTTCGGGGTCGGCCAGCACGCCGAGGCCGACGCCCGACTGCGACAGGGGCGCTTCGGCTTCGTAGCCGCCGTCCTTGCTGCGCGGATAGTCGTAGTCACGGGCGCCGAGGAAGACGAAATGATCGGCCTGCAGCCACTGCAGGAAGGCCAGGTTCTCGGCCAGCACCTCGGCGTCGACGCCACGGGGCGAGGCTTCCAGATGGGCGATCGAGCGGGCCATCAGGGCGTTCATGGCCGCGTGGTCGGTCACGGCGCCGCGGACATCCGCCATCGTCCTGGCCAGGCCCTCGCCGAGCGCGTCACGGCGCTCCTGCGGAAGAGGGTCGAGAACCACGATGATCACAGACACCCGTCCGCCCGCGATCTCGACGATCGGGTGGTACATCGAGCGGACGGTCACGCCCGCCTCGGCCAGTTCGCCCATGACGCTGTCGACGAGGAAGGGCCGGTCGTCCTGGACGATGGTGATGCTGTCATAGCCGGCGGGCCGGCCGTCGGCGCCCGTCAGCGGGCCAATGGTGATGCGCGCAGGTTCGCCGGTCTTGCGCGCGTTGGCCAGGGTCCACGCCGAGGTCAGAAGCGCCCCGAGGTCAGCGCCGCCCAGCTCGGGCGTTTCGTCGGCGACATAGTCGTCCCAGGCCTGAACCAGATAGGATCGGGCGTCCGGACCCGGAGCCGCCCCGGTCGTGGCTGCAAAGCTCGCCTCCAGCGCCTCCAGGGTGATTGCCTGAGGGTGCGAGGGGGCCGTTTCGCCGGACATGGGCAGGTCTCTTGTAGACGCGACCGCTCAAACGGGCCGCCGGAGATGGGGTCAGACTAGGCCGGTTCGCCACCGGGGCAAGAGCTCTGTCCGAAGCGCGCTGACTAGGCCGTCCGGCGTGCGGCGGGAACCCCCAAAACGACAACGCCGGCCCCGTTTCCGGAGCCGGCGTCGCGCCGGTCATGGATCAACCGGACCGCGGGGTCAGAAGCGGACGTTCATGCCCAGCTTGATGGCGTGCAGCTCCATCGCGTCATTGCTGCGCACGATATCGGTGCCGACCGTGTTCGGCGGCAGGATGAAGGGGTTGGTCGGTCCGGCCGTGCCCGGTCCGGCGCGCACGACATAGTCGCCCGGCTGCAGGTTGGTGAACAGATATTCGCCGGTCAGCGAAAGGTTCGGGGCCAGGCGCCATTCAACGCCGGCGCCGAGCTGGTAGCCGTCGGCCTCGTCGTCATTGACGGTTTCGGTGAAGCTGTTGGCGCCGTTGGTGGTGCGGAAGCTGTTCTGGATCTTGGCCTTCGCGCCGCCGCCCGTCACATAGTAGAGGGCCGGGCCGGCGGCGAAGCCGGCGCGCAGCCGCAGGGCCGCCATGGTCTCGAGCTCGCGGGTGAAGGCATAGGCCGCCGGCGTGGTGCTGTACGAGGTGACCGAGTCCTCGACGTCCGCGACGCTCAGTTCGCCGACGGCGCCGACCACGAAGGAACCGAACTGCATATCGTAGCCGAGGCGCACCGAGCCCTCGACGCCGGTCGGGTCAACGTCACAGCCGTCCGCCGGGGTTTGACCCAGGGCGGCCCCGTCGCAGGAGCCGGGGCTGAAGGCGCTGTTGGTGGTGCCGTTCAGAACCACGGTGTCATCGAAATCGCCGTCGAAATCACGGTCGAAGATCAGCTGTTCGCCAGCGTCTTCATTGTTCTCGAGCACGCCGCCGTAGACGCCGATGTAAGGCCCGCTCCAGTCGGGAGCAGACTGGGCCAGGGCGGGGGAAGCCACGCCGGCCAGGAGCAGCGTCAGGGACGCCGCGGAAATCGTCTTCATCATCAGGGAAGTATCCTTTGAGCTCTGCGCGGAACACCCGCGATTCGCCCTTCCATCGCCGCTAACGCGGGCAATGCGCCGCCCGTTCCCGCAAGGGACGGCGATCGGAGGCGCAGCAACCGGCCTGTGGCGCCGAAACCGCGACCTCCGTTCCGGAAACGACAAGGCCGCCGAACTTGCGTTCGGCGGCCTGCTTCGGATCGGCGCCCAGGAGGGGGAGGGTTGGCGCCGATCTATTCCACCGCGGCTTGGGGGGAGGGGAGGGCCGCGGCGACAGGTGGGAAATAGGCGCCGCTTGTGGCCAATCAAGGGCGGCGGAAGCGGCTCAGCGGCCCGCGGACTGCGGCGGGTTGACGCGGCCCCGCTTCGCCTTCGGCGGCGGGCTGTCGTCCTCGTCGGCATAGGGTTCGCCGTCCCCGGACAGAAGGATGGCCATCCAGCGCGAGCCCTTGAACTCGGCCAGCACCGCCATGGCCATGACCGCCAGCGGCGTCGACAGGAACATGCCGACGACGCCCCACAGGTGGCCCCACAACGCCAGCGACAGAAGCACCACCACCGGATCGATATTCTGATTGTCGCCCTGCATCCGCGGCTGGAGGAAATTGCCGCTGATGAACAGGATGGCCTGGAGCCCGATCAGAAGGATCAGGGCCGGCCAGTAGCTTTCGAACTGCACCAGGGCGGCCAACGGCGGAGCCAGACCGGCGACCGCCCCGCCGAGGACCGGGATGAAGCCGACCACGAAGATGACGAAGGTCCAGAATTCGGCGTTCTGAAGACCGACGGCCCGCATCAGCACCCAGGCGACGGCGCAAATCAGCACGCCGGTCACGGCCTGGACCCAGAGATAGCCCTCGACGCCGCCGCGCACCCTCTGGAACACCCCCATGGCCTCGGAGCGCGAGCCCCGGTCCGGGAACATGCCGACCAGCTTGCGACGGAAGCCGCTCTGCGAGGCCATCAGGAAGCCGAGATAGATCATGACAAAAATGGCGCCGGTGACCGCGCCCTGCGCCTGCATCGCCACGGTGGCGAAATAGGTCGACACATCGATCCGGCCGATGAGCTCGCTGGCGGTCGGGGCCCCGGGCATGTCGAACAACCGGTAGGTGTCGGCGAGAATCTGGTCGAGCCGCGGCCCCAGCAGCACCGTATCTTCCGAGGCTTGGGTGAAGAATCCGCGCGCGCCCTGGACGATGATGGCGATCGAGGCGAGGAAGCCGAGGATCACCACGATGAGGGCGGACAATCCGGCCCAGCGTTCCGGGACGGGCGTCCGGTGCTCGATCCAGCGCTTCAGCCCGTCGATCATGATCAGCAGGAAGATCGCCATGGCCAACGGCGTCAGGATGTCACGCAGCCAGTAAACGGCCGCCCCCGCGGCTATGGTCGCGATCAGCACCACGGCATTGCGCGAGACGGTCGACGTCGGGACGATCAGGGGGGGTTTCATCGGCATATGGTCAAGGTCCGGGCGGTCGGCGTCAATCCAGCCTTGAACCGGGAACGCCGCCGGTAGAGCATGAGCGCCGACCCCCCGCACGGAGTTCCCATGCCTGACGCCGCCCCCGGCCTGTTCCTCGGCCAGTCTGACAAGTCGGAACAGCTTCTGTTCCACCGCGCCAACCGCCACGGCGTGGTCGCCGGCGCCACCGGCACAGGCAAGACCGTCACCCTCCAGATCATGGCCCAGGGGTTTTCCGACGCCGGGGTCCCGGTCTTTTGCGCCGATGTGAAAGGCGATCTTTCGGGCATCTGCGTGCCCGGTTCGCCGAACGAGAAACTGCTGGCTCGCGCCGCCGGCATGGGGCTGACCCTGACGCCGCGCGCCGCCCCGACCGTGTTCTGGGACCTTTACGGCCTCAAGGGTCACCCGATCCGCACCACCGTCAGCGAGATCGGCCCCCTTCTGCTGGCCCGGATGCTGAACCTGAACGACGTCCAGGAAGGCGTCCTGTCGGTGGTCTTCCACGTCGCCGACAAGGAAGGCCTGCTGCTGCTCGACCTCGACGACCTGCGCGCCATGCTGGTCCATGTCGGCGAGAACGCCGAACGCATCGGCCGCGAGGTCGGCAATGTCGCGCCCGCCTCCATCGCCGCCATCCAGCGGTCGATCCTTCAGCTGGAGCAGCAGGGCGGCAAGGCCTTCTTCGGCGAACCGGCCCTGCGGCTGGAAGACATGATGCGCACCGGCCTCGACGGCCGCGGCCAGGTCAATGTCCTGGACGCCACGAAGCTGATGGCCAGCCCGCGCCTCTACGCCGCCTTCCTGCTGTGGCTGCTGTCGGAACTGTTCGAACAGCTGCCCGAGGTCGGCGACCCCGAGAAGCCGCGTCTCGTCTTCTTCTTCGACGAGGCCCATCTGCTGTTCAACGACACGCCTGACGCGCTCAGGGAAAAGGTCGAACAGGTCGTGCGCCTGATCCGCTCCAAGGGCGTCGGGGTCTATTTCGTCACCCAGAACCCGGCCGACATCCCCGACAGCGTCCTCGCCCAGCTGGGAAATCGTATCCAGCACGCCCTGCGCGCCTACACCCCGGCCGAACAGCGCGGCCTGAAAGCGGCCTCGCAGAGCTTCCGCGCCAACCCCGCCTTTGACACGGCCGAGGCCATCCAGGGCCTGGGCGTCGGAGAGGCCCTGGTCTCGACCCTCGACGAAAAGGGCGCCCCCCACGTCGTCGCCCGCACCATGATCCGCCCGCCGGACAGCCGCCTCGGCCCCGCCACCGACGCCGAACGCGCCGCCGTCATGGCCGCCAGCCCGGTACGCGGGCTCTACGAAACCGTCATCGACCGGGAATCCGCCGAGGAAATCCTCGCCGTCCGCCGGGGGGAGGCCGATCAGGACGCCGCCGACGCCAAACTGGCCGAGGCCCGCGCCAAGGCTGACGCCGCGGCCGCGAAAGAGGCCGAAAAGGCCGCCGCCGCCCGCGAGAAGCTGGAGGCTCGTGAACAGGCCCGCTATGAGCGCGAAGCCGCCCGCCCGCGTGCGCCGGCCCGTCGCTCGACCCGTGAGACCCCGATCGAGGCCGCGACCAAGTCGGTCCTGCGCACGGCGGGGAGCACGATCACGCGGGAACTGCTGCGCGGTCTGCTCGGCGGATTGCGGCGGCGTTAATCCGCACCCTCTCCCATTGGGAGAGGGCTTGAGCGCACGAGCGCGTAGCGGTCGTCCTTGCGCGAAAGGGTGTGGGTCGTCCCCCGGGGGGCGGCTTCGCCGCTTCAACCAGCCGACCCACATCCGGCCCTCCGGGCCACCTTCTCCCAACGGGAGAAGGAATTTACGGCCGCGGAACCAGCCGCCACATCCTGAGGGGATGGCGCACCGCACCCGCCTCTTCGCCCGCCGCCGCCCCACGACCCATATAGAAGTCGGCTCTCACCGGGCCGCGGATCGCGGAGCCTGTGTCCAGCGCCACGACCAGACCCTGATAGCTGGCGCGCGCGCCGCGCAGATTGCCGCCGTCGGCTGAAATCCACACCAGATCGCCATAGCGCCAGTGGGCCGGGTCAACGGCGATCGACCGGCGGGCGGTCAGGGGAATGCCGGCCGCGCCGTTCGGATGGCCGCTGTCGTCGGGATCCATGGCGAAGAAGATGTAGCGCGCGTTCAGCGCCATCACCGCCCGCGCTTCCGGCCCCCGATGCGCCGCCAGCCAGTCGCGGATGGCCTCGCCCGACGTCCCGTTGGCCGGCAGCAGCCCCTGTTCCGCCATCGGCCGGGCGATGCCGGTGAAAAGCCGGCCGTTATCGGCGGCGTAGGCGGCGCGGGCGCGTGAGCCGTCCTCAAAGGTCAGATAGCCCGAGCCCTGGATCTGCATGAAGAACAGGTCCTCGGCCCGCATCCAGGCGAGGGCGTCGGCCGTCGGCGCCGCCTCGATGTCGGACCGGACAGGCAGGGTCTGGCCGCGTGTCCAGCCCTCCGGCCGGGGCCGGACAGGCATGTCGAACTCACCGTCCGGCGCGCGGCGCGCCTGATATTCCGGAGCGAAATAGGCGGTCAGCAGGCCGGGGCCGCCGTCCGGCGTGACCGCAGCGACGACGGTGAAACCGCTCTCGAAGAAGGCGCGGGCGGCGGAGGGCGTCACCGGGCGGGACGTCTGCTTGATATACATGGCCCGGTCGCACTGGGTGCGCGAAGCGGCGTCGCGGGCGACGCTGCAGCCGCCGGCCCAGGCCTCAAAGGCGGCCAGATGGTCCTCGTCGCTCCAGCCGGGCAGGGTCCCGGGCCCCGGTCCCACGGTCGCGGGCGCCGGCGGAGGCGGAGGCGGAGGCGGAGGCGGAGGCGGAGGCGGAGCGGGCGTGGGAGCGGGGGCGTCGACAACGGGCGGGACCGGCGCCGGCGGGGTCGCGGACGGCGTGCTGGCGCAGGCGGCGAGGGTCAGGGCGAGACCCAGCAGGGCCGCCGTTCCGGGACGTCTCCAGCGGCGCGCGCCGCCGCCGATCATGCGGCGGCGGGCTCGGTGCGGGCCAGGACCCAGTTGGGGTCGCTGGCGCCGAGGGTGCGCTCAAAGGTCCACAGCTCGGCCACGCGCCGTTCCTCGACCTGGGGTTCGGCCGAAGCGTCGGCCGGGGTCACCGTATTGCGCAGCTCGGCCAGGAACCGGACCTTGGCCGTGGCGCGGTTCTCTTCGGCCGTCGCCAGCTCCAGGTCTGCCCGGGCGGGGTGGAGGAACTCGGCCACTTCGGTCTCGCCACGGGTCTCCCGGGCGGCGATGCCGGCCTCGAACGAGTCCATCACCGTCGCGGTCAGCAGGGGTTTCAGCGTCTCGCGGTCGCCGGCGGCATAGGCGCGGACGATGGTCTCATGGGCCTGACGGGCGCCGTCGAGGAAGCGGATGGGGTCGAAATTCGGATCGCGCGCCTTCAGCCCGGCGATCGAGGCCAGGGTGACCGCGTCCAGAACATTGGGCCGGCCATTGGCCGCCGGATCGGCGCCGGGCGCGGCCGGAGCGGTGGCGGGCTTGGCGCGGGCGTCCTCTTCCGGCTGGCGACCCACCTTCTTGCCCAGCACATTATAGAGCTGAAACAGGACGACGGCGGCGATAACGGCGAAGATGACGATCTGGATCGGAACCGGCGGCACTGGCAAACCTTGGCTGGCGGCCGGCGGGGGACCGGACGCGACGGGAGACGATTAGGGATTGATATAGGCACACGCAACCGGAACCGCTTCTCCGGTCGGCGAGCATCGTTGCCGCACCCGGCGCCTCGTGCTAGTCGCCGCGCCTTCCCGGCGCCGCAATCGGACGCCGCCCACTCTTTCAGACAGACCCGCCCGATGACCGACGCCGCGCCTCCCTCTGACGCCAACACCGCCAAGCCCGCCGACGGCGCCCCGCAGGGCCCCGGCTTCCGCATTGTCGCCCAATACGTCAAGGATCTGTCCTTCGAGAACCCGAAGGCGCCCGACAGCCTGCGCGTCGACGGCAAGCCGGCCATCGACATGGGCGTCGAGATGAACGCCCAGGGCCGTCCAGACGGTCTGTTCGAGGTCGACCTGCGCCTGACCATCAAGGCCACCACCGACGCCATGACGGTCTTCAACGTTGAACTGCTGTACGGCGGCCTGTTCGCCCTGCAGGGCGTGCCCGAGCAGGACATCGAGCCGCTGCTGCTGATCGAATGCCCGCGCTATCTGTTCCCGTTCGCCCGCGAGATTATCGCCCGCGCCACCTCGGACGGCGGCTTCTACCCGCCCTTCATGCTGGATCCGATCGACTTCGCCGGCATCTATGTGGCCCGCCAGCAGTCCATCGCCCGCGGCCCGGCCGAGACCGGCCAGGCTTAAGCGCTCTCAAGCGATAGAGCCCGATCAGGCGTCCGTCAGGCGGCGGACGCCTTTTCCATGTCCAGGCCATAGGCCGCCCACAACGACCGGTCCTTGAGATGGGTCTGCAGGAAGGCCAGATGCGCCGCCTGCTCGGCCTCGCTGGACCGGAGGGGCAGGGGCCGGGGGCGCGGTCCATAGCCCTGGGCGGCCAGGGCGGTCGCGGCGGCCGTGACGGTGCGCGAGGCCGACAGGTCCAGCCGCCGTTCCTTGCCGCCCTTCAGCTCAAGATACACCTCCGCCAGCAGGCGGGCGTCGATCAGGGCGCCGTGCAGGGTGCGTTCGACCAGCGAGACCTTGAACCGCTTGCACAGGGCGTCCAGCGAATTGGCCATGCCGGGAAACCGGGTCTGGGCCAGCTTCAGCGTGTCGATCCAGCGATCCTCGGGAAACAGGGCCCGGCCGCAGCGGCCGAACTCATGGTCGATGAAATTGCGATCGAACTGGGCGTTGTGGGCGATGATCGGGGCGTCGCCGATGAAGTCGCAGAGGTCGATGACGATCTCGGCGAATTTTGGCGCGTCGCGAACCTTCTCGTCGGTGATGCCGTGCACCCGGATGGCGTCGGCGGGGATCAACCGCTCGGGATGGATCAGCCGGTGGAAGGTCCGGCCGGTGGGCAGCAGATCCTCAATCTCGATACAGCCGACCTCGATCATCCGATCGCCCGTGCGCGGGTCGAAGCCGGTGGTTTCGGTGTCGAGGACGATTTCGCGGGACATGACCCTTATTGGGATGGTTCGTCCGCTTTCGGAAGACCGCGTCGGGGCGGCGTCCACCCTTCCGCCAGAACCATCCCCACGATTTCCTCGACCCGCGCCCGGGCCGCCTCCAGTCCGACGCTGGTGTCGATGACGAAATCGGCCCGGCGGCGCTTTTCGGCATCGGGCAGCTGGCGCGTCAGAATGGCGTCGAACCGCTCCCGGGTCATGCCGGGCCGGGCCAGCACCCGCTCCGCCTGGACCGCGGCCGGGGCGGTCACCACCACCACGGCGTCGACCGCCGCATCGCCTCCGGTCTCGAACAGCAGGGGGATGTCCAGCACCGCCAGCTTCACGCCCCGGGCCTCCGCCGTCGCGAGATCCTCCAGCCGCCCCTTCATCACCAGCGGATGGACGATGGCCTCGAGCCGTCGGAACGCCTCTCCGTCCTTGCCGAGGGCCTGCGCCAACAGGGTCCGGTCGATGGCCCCGTCGACCGCCACGCCGGGGAACGCCTCGCCCACCGGTCCGACGGCCGCCCCGCCTTTCGCATAGAGGCCGTGCACGGCGTCGTCCGCGTTCCAGACCATGGCCCCGGCATCGGCGAACATCGCCGTCGTCGTCGACTTGCCCATGCCGATGGAGCCGGTCAGGCCGAGCACGATCATGACCCGCTCTCCAGCGCTCGGAGCGCGACTGAGCGCACGTCCACATCCGGCGGCGCCTGACCGAACAAGGCCTGGAACGAGGGCCGCGCCTGGCCGATCAGCATGGCCAGACCATCCACCGTCGCCAGACCGCGCGCCCGACCCTGCGCCAGAAAGGGCGTCATGAGCGGACGATAGGTCATATCCATCAACACCGCGTCGTCCCGCAGTCCCGAAAGGTCGATATCGGGTCGCACGCTGAGCCCATTGACCACAAGCGCCGCCCCGGCCAGCGCGCCGGGTTCCGCGACGACCACGCCGAGGTCCGATCCCAAGGCTTCGGCCCGCGCCCGCGTCCGGTTCAGCACCCCGACCTCGGCGCCGGCGGCCTTGAGCGCCGCGACCGCCGCCCGCGCGGCGCCCCCCGCGCCGAGCACCATCACCCAACGGCCGTTCACATCCAGCTGCGGCGCCTGTTCGGCCAGCGCCGCCATCAGCCCTGCGCCATCGGTGCTGTCGGCCCGGACCCGGCCGCCCCCGAACAACAGCAGATTGGCCGATCCACAGGTTCTCGCCGTGGCGCTGGCCTCTTGCGCCATAGCCAGCGCCTGTTCCTTGAACGGGGCGGTGACGTTCATCCCGCGCAGCCTGCCGGCGCGCCCTTCGGCGACGAGGGCGGCGAATTCGTCGGCATCCGCGGGCCCCCAGGCCTGGTAGGCGGCGTCCAGGCCGGCCGCCGCGATCCAGGCGGCGTGGATCAGGGGACTGAGCGAATGGGCGATGGGCTGGCCCGCGACGCCCGCCTGCATCGTCATGACTTCAACACCCCGGCCCGGCGCAGCTCGGCCAGCACAGGCCAGAGCGGCAGGCCCAGGACGGTGAAATAGTCGCCCTCCACCGCCTCGAACAGCTGGGCGCCCATGCCCTCCAGCCGGTAGGAGCCGACACAGGCCAGAAGTCCCTCGCCCTCGGCCGCCAGATAGGCGTCCAGGAAGGCGTTGGAAAACGGCCGGACCCGCATCGTGACCGTATCCACGCCCGACCAGACGATCTGGCCGTTGTGCGCGAGGGCGGCGCCCGAGTGCAGATGATGGACCCGGCCGCGCATCGCCTCCAGCTGCACCCGCGCCGCTTCCAGCGATCCCGCCTTCGACAGCAGACCGCCGTCCAACGCCAGGGTCTGGTCCGCGCCCAGCACCCAGGCGTCGGCGTCGTGGCGGGACACAGCCAATGCCTTGGCACGCGCCAGTTCAATCGCCAGCCCCGCGGCATCGGCCGGATCATGCGTCGCCTTGACGGCGTCCTCATCGACATCGGCGACCTGGACCGTAAAGGGCACGCCGGCGCCGGTCAGCATCGACCGCCGCGCCGCGCTTTTCGACGCGAGGATCAGCCGCTCGGTCGGGGCGGTCACCATGAGGCCGCCAGCCGCCGGGTGCGGCGCTCGTTGAGCAGGTTGATGACCGCCGCCGCCGTCTCCTCGACCGACCGGCGGGTCACGTCGATGACCGGCCAGCCGCGCCGTTCAAAGGCGCGCCGGGCCTTGACCGTCTCTTCGCGCACCGCCTCGTGATCGACATACGAACTGGCCCGGTCAGCGTTCAGCCCGTCCAGCCGATTCCGTCGAATCTGCACGAGCCGGTCGGGCGAGACCGTCAGGCCGACCACCAGCGGATTCTTCAGCCCGACCAGCCGCTCCCCATCCTCCTGGCCGGGCACCAGCGGCACATTGGCGGCGCGGACGCCCCGGTGAGCCAGATAGATGCAGGTCGGGGTCTTGGAGGTGCGGCTGACCCCGCACAGCACGACGTCAGCGCCCTCCAACTGGACTGCCGTGCCCTGTCCGTCGTCATGGGCCATGGCGTAGTCGAGGGCGGCGATGCGGTTGAAATAGTCCGTGTCCAGCGCGTGCTGCGCACCCACCCGGGTCGACAGGGCGGCGCCGAGATAGCGCGACAGGGCCCCGACGAGCGGATCAAGGGCCGCGATCTGGGGCATGTCCAGCGTCCGGCAGCCTTGCTCCAGCTGTTCGCGCAGGTCGCGGTCGACCAGGGTGTGCAGGACCACGCCCGGCGACGCGGCCACCTCTTCCAGCACCCGCTCCATCTGTTTGCCCGAGCGGACCAGGGCATAGATGTGCTCGATCGGGATAACGCCGTCGAACCGGGCCACCACGGCCTTGGCCATGGCGTTCAGGGTCTCTCCTGTAGAATCCGAGACCAGGTGCACATGGAAATAGGTCGCCAGCCGTGACGGGCCCGAGGTGCGGCCCGATCCTGATCCCGGGCTCATCGGCAGCTGTCCATGATTGCGAGACTCCTGTGGACGGGCCGGGGCGCCGTCGGGGGCGAAAGGCCCGTCTTTCCCTATAGCGGCGCCGGAGGCGGGCCGCGAGCGGGGACAGAGGTGGATGACGGCGGCGGCGGCGGACGCTTTCATCCCAAGGCGGTCCGCGGACGCCGGTCCGCCTGTGGAGATCCTTAATGAGACGTTAACGGCGCCCAGCCCCTTCGCGCCGCTGTCGGCCGTTGAGACCCCGCGTTAAGGCCTCGTTAGGATTTATCCCCGCTTTCACCAACGCCGTGGACGCCGGGGCGCCGCCCGGTGACCGTTTGCGGAAAACCCGTCCGGAGACGGTCCAAACAGGGCTTTTGTCCCCTTCGTCCCCGGCCCTGTCTTCTACTTCCAAATCTTTCGATTCTTTTCTTGAGAAGGATTGGAGGGTGCGACGCGGGACGGGCTTGAGCCGGACCCGGCCCCCCGGTAGGACCGGGAGCATATGACCCTCTCCCCCGATACGCCCCTGTTGCTCAAGGTTCTCGCCGGCGAGGCGACCGCGAGGCCTCCGGTATGGTTCATGCGGCAGGCCGGGCGCTACCTGCCGGAATACCGCGCCCTGAGGGCGACCACCCCGGACTTCATCTCCTTCTGCCTTGACCCGGAAAAGGCGGCCGAGGCGACCTTGCAGCCGATGCGGCGGTTCGGCTTCGACGCCGCCATCGTCTTCGCGGACATTCTGCTGATCCCCCGCGCCCTCGGCCAGGAGGTCTGGTTCGAGGCGGGCGAGGGACCCCGGCTGGGCGCCCTGCCGCCGGTGGCGACCATGGAAGCGCTGACCGGCGCGGCCGGCGAGGCGTTGAAACAGGTCGGCGAGACCCTGTCCCTGGTGCGTGGGCAACTGGACCCCGGGCGGGCCCTGATCGGCTTCGCCGGCGCGCCCTGGACAGTCGCCACCTATATGCTGGACGGCGAGTCCCGCTCGATCGGCAAGGGCGAACGGGCCCAGGCCCGCACCTATGCCTATGCCGAGCCGGAAGAGGTCGCGGCGCTTCTGGATGTGCTGGTCGAGGCCACGGCCCATTATCTGAAGATGCAGGCCGACGCCGGCGCCCAGGTGCTGAAGATCTTCGAGAGCTGGGCCGAGGGTCTGCCGGAGGATCTGTTCGAAAGTCTCGTTCTGCGACCGCATCAGAAGCTGGTGAGGCGGGTCCGGGAGCTGGGGGTGACCGTTCCGCTGATCGGCTTTCCGCGGGGATCGGCGGCCCTGGCCGAGCGCTATGCCGCCGAGGTGGACGTCCAGGCGGTGGCGCTCGATACGGCCTGTCCCCTCGACATCGGCCGCCGCGTCCAGGCGATCAAGCCGATCCAGGGGGCGCTCGATCCCCTGCTGCTGCGCGCCGGGGGACCTATGCTGGATCGTCGCGTCGACCAGCTGCTCGAGGCCTGGGGGCAGGGGCCATGGATCTTCAACCTCGGCCACGGCATCCTGCCGGACGTGCCGATCGCCCACGTCGAACAGGTTCTGAAACGGATTGGCGCCCAATGACCGGTCGCCGCATCGCGATTGTTCTGTTCAACCTCGGGGGCCCTGATGATCAGGCGTCCGTCCGGCCCTTTCTGTTCAACCTGTTCAATGATCCGGCCATCATCGGCCTGCCCAATCCGTTCCGCACCGCCCTGGCCCGGCTGATCTCGAGTCGCCGCGAAAAGGGGGCCCAGGCCAACTACGCTCTGATGGGCGGCGGGTCGCCCCTGCTGCCGGAGACCCGCAGACAGGCGGACGCTCTCGCGCAGGCCCTGGCCGGCCTGCTTCCGGACGACGAGATCCGCGCCTTCATCGCCATGCGCTACTGGTCGCCCCTGACCGAGGAGACGGCGGTGGACGTGGCCGCGTTCGGGCCGGATGAAATCGTTCTCCTGCCGCTGTATCCGCAGTTCTCGACCACGACGACCGAGTCCTCGCTGAAACGCTGGTCGGAGGTCTATGCGGGGTCGGGCGCCAGCCGGACGGTCTGTTGCTATCCGGAGGCGGCGGGCTGGATCGAGGCCCAGGCCGACGGGGTCCGGGCGAAGCTGGCGGAGGCCGGCGACCGGCGGGTCCGCGTCCTGTTCTCGGCCCACGGTATTCCCGAAAGCCTGATCACCCGGAAGGGCGATCCCTATCAGGAGCAGATCGAGTCCACCTGCGCCGCCATCGCCGCCCATGCCGGGCTGACCGACTGGGCGATCTGCTACCAGAGCCGGGTCGGGCCGATGAAATGGCTGGGGCCGTCGACCCCGGACGCGATCGCCCAGGCGGGTCGCGACGGGGTCGGGGTGGTGGTGACGCCGGTCGCCTTCGTCTCCGAACACATCGAGACCCTGGTCGAGCTGGACATCGAATACGCCGAACTGGCCCACGAACAGGGCGTGACCCCCTACCTGCGCAGCCCGGCGGTGGGCGTGGCGGCACCCTTCATCCGGACACTGGCCGAGGCCGTGGTCGACGCCTTGCCGCGGACCGGGACGGCGCCCTGGGGTCCTGGCTGCCGGGCGGACTGGAAGGCCTGTCCCCGGACCTGTGAGCGGGGGACGGCATGACCTTCGAGATCGTGCGCGGCCTGCATATTCTGGCCGTCATCGCCTGGATGGCCGGGATGCTCTTCCTGCCGCGCCTCTATGCCTATGACGCCGAACAGGCGGGCAAGGCCGAGCCGCTGCGAGGGGAGATGCAGGCCCTGCTGCGCCTGTGGCAAACCCGCCTGCTGCGCATCATCGTCAATCCGGCCATGATCGTGGCCTTCATCTTCGGCGGCTGGCTGCTGTGGCTGCGCAGCGGCGAGGGGGCGGACTGGAGCGTCCTTCACCAGCCATGGATGGTGGCCAAGCTCGCCGGGGTGGCCGCCCTGTCGGCCTGGCACGGCTTTCTTGCCGGGGAGCGCCGGAAGATCGCCGCCGGGACCTCGACCCGGTCCGGCAAATTCTGGCGCATGACCAACGAGATCCCCTTTGTCATCGCCATCGTCATGGTGCTGTCGGTGACCACGGAATGGACCTTCGGCTGAGCTGCCCCGCTTGACCTGAAGGACCCCGCGTGGTTTCGCTGACCGCGAACCGCCCTGCAGGAGTCTGGGGCGGTCCCCCTCTTCGCGACGCCCGCCGATCTCGCCGGGACGACCCGTCGCCTCTCCACCCGGCCGCGAGGCCAGACATCGCTGGATTTTCCGCCCGCGCGACGCCCTGTCTCGCGGCGATGCTTATGATTGCACGCCATGACCGATCCCACCGACGCCCCCGAAACCGAACCTGCCGCCGGGACCGAAGTCCCCGAGGCCGGCAATGAAATGGCGGCCGTCGACCTGCCCATGGTCGACCAGGAGTCGGGCGACGAGGATGACGACGGCGAGCCGATCGTCCCCAACGGCCGGATCACCCTGCAGGAGCTGAACGAGAAGACGCCGGAAGACCTGGTCGCCTTCGCCGAGAGCCTCGAGATCGAGAACGCCGGCAATCTGCGCAAGCAGGATCTCCTGTTCGCCATCCTGAAGACCCTGGCCGACGAGGAAGTCGAGATCATCGCCGACGGCGTGCTCGAAATCCTGCCTGACGGCTTCGGCTTCCTGCGCAGCCCGGATGTCAATTATCTTCCGGGTCCGGACGATGTCTATGTCTCGCCCTCGCAGATTCGCCGCTTCGGCCTGCGCTCGGGCGACACCATCCACGGGGCCGTCCGCGGGCCGCGCGAGGGCGAGCGCTATTTCGCCCTGCTCAAGGTCGACACGATCAATTTCGAGGACCCCGAGACGGTCAAGACCAAGGTCCTGTTCGACAACCTGACCCCGCTCTATCCCGAAGAGCGGCTGCACATGGAAATCCAGGACCCGACGCTGAAGGACCGTTCGGGCCGTGTGATCGATATCGTCGCCCCGCTCGGCAAGGGCCAGCGCTGCCTGATCGTCGCTCCGCCGCGCGTCGGCAAGACGGTGATGCTGCAGAACATCGCCAAATCGATCGAGAAGAACCACCCCGAGGTCTTCCTCATCGTCCTGCTGATCGACGAACGGCCGGAAGAAGTGACCGACATGCAGCGCACGGTGAAGGGCGAGGTCATCGCCTCGACCTTCGACGAACCGGCCACCCGCCACGTCGCCGTCGCCGAGATGGTGATCGAGAAGGCCAAGCGTCTGGTTGAGCACAAGAAGGATGTCGTCATCCTGCTCGACTCCATCACCCGCCTGGGCCGCGCCTACAACGCCACCGTGCCGTCGTCGGGCAAGGTCCTGACCGGCGGCGTCGACGCCAACGCCCTGCAGCGGCCCAAGCGGTTCTTTGGCGCCGCGCGGAATGTCGAGCAGGGCGGGTCGCTGACCATCATCGCCACCGCCCTGATCGACACCGGCTCGCGCATGGACGAGGTGATCTTCGAAGAGTTCAAGGGCACCGGCAACTCGGAGATCGTGCTGGACCGCAAGGTCGCCGACAAGCGCATTTTCCCGGCCATCGACGTGCTCAAGTCGGGCACCCGCAAGGAAGAGCTCACCACGCCCAAGGACCAGCTGGCCAAGACCTATGTCCTGCGCCGCATCCTCAATCCGATGGGCCCGCAGGACGCGATCGAGTTCCTGATCGACAAGCTGCGTCAGTCGAAGAACAATGCGGACTTCTTCCAGTCGATGAACACCTGACGGCGGTATGGCCGCTGTTTCACGTGAAACAGGAGCAGGGCGATGAAGGTCAATGTCGAGGTCGAATGTACGCCAGCCGAGGCGCGCGCCTTTCTGGGTCTGCCCGACGTCGCGCCGCTGAACGATCATCTCGTCGCCGAGATGAAGCGGCGCATGGACGAGAACATGTCCGCCATGCAGCCCGACGAGCTGATGAAGACCTGGACCAGTTTCGGCATGCAGGCGCAGGACCAGTTCCGCAAACTGATGGAAGCGGCCGTCAAGCCGTGAGCCAGGGTCTCCTCCCCCTTTATGGGGGAGGGGGACCGCGCAGCGGTGGAGGGGGCCAGACCCATTCGCCGGCGGATGCGTTCAGCCCCCTCCGTCACGCCGCGGACGCGGCGCGCCACCTCCCCCATAAGGGGGGAGGAGACCGCTCGTTATGACCGACACCATCTTCGCCCTCGCCACCCCCCCGGGCCGGGGGGCCATCGCCATCCTGCGCCTGACAGGCCCCGGGACGGACGCCGCCCTGACCGCCCTCGGCGCCGGCGGTCTCAAACCCCGGCTCGCCTCGCTTCGCGATCTCGGCCACGACGGCCGGCCGATCGACCAGGCCCTCGTGCTGTGCTTTCCGGCGCCAAACTCCTACACCGGCGAGGACTGCGCCGAACTGCATCTGCATGGCGGCCGGGCGGTGGTCGAGGCGGCGGGCGAAGCGCTGGTCGCCCTCGGCCTGCGCCTCGCGGATCCGGGCGAGTTCACGCGCCGGGCTTTCGAGAATGGCCGGATGGATCTGGCCCAGGCCGAGGCGGTCGCCGACCTGATCGACGCCGAGACCGCGGCCCAGGCCCGCCAGGCCCTCGGCCAGCTCGACGGCGCCCTGAGCCAGACCTATGCCGGATTCCGCCGCGATCTGCTGACGGCCCTGGCCCTGGTCGAGGCGGAGATCGACTTTCCCGACGAGGAGGTGCCCGACAACCTCGCGCGCGCCGCCGGCCCGGTGCTGGACCGACTCATCGCCGACCTCAAGGCCGCCCTGGCCGACGCCCGGCGCGGCGAGCGGGTCAGGGCGGGCTATCGTATCGTCCTGATCGGCGAAACCAACGCCGGCAAGTCCTCATTGTTCAACGCCCTGGTCGCGCGCGAGGCGGCCATCGTCACGCCGATCGCCGGCACCACCCGCGATGTGCTCGACGCCGATCTGATCATCGGCGGCTATGCGGTGACCCTGTCCGACACCGCCGGGCTGCGTGACAGCGAGGACCCTGTGGAGGCCGAGGGCGTGCGCCGGGCCCGGGCCCGCGCCGAGGCGGCCGACCTGCGTCTCTGGGTCCGGGGCCCTGACGATGCGGAGGGCGACGCCGCCCGCTTCGTTCGCCCGGGCGATCTGCTGGTCCTGACGAAGGCCGACCTCGGGACAGCCGCTGCCGTCGGGAATTTCGAAACCCTGTCCCTGAGCACGAGGACCGGGGCGGGTCTGTCAGACCTTCACGACTGGATCGCCGCCCGTCTCGCCCGCGACCTGTCCGGGACGGACTTTCCGTCTGTCACGCGAGAGAGACACCGCCGCCGCCTCGCCGAGGCGCTGGCTGCGGCGGAGTTGGGCCGCGACGCACTCGAAGTCGCGCCGGAAATGGCCGGCGACGACCTGCGCCGCGCGGCCGATGCCCTTGCGCGGGTCACCGGGGCGATCGGCGTCGAGGACATCCTGGGCGAGGTCTTCTCGACCTTCTGCATCGGCAAATGAGCCGTTTCACGTGAAACAGGACGTCGGCCAAGGTGGCGAAGGGGCCGGTTTTGCCCTATGTGCCCGCCCATGAAGGGTTTCGATGTCATCGTCATCGGCGGCGGGCACGCCGGCTGCGAGGCCGCGGCCGTCGCCGCGCGCGCGGGCGCCCGCACCGTGCTGCTGACCCAGAAGCTCGAGACCATCGGCGAGATGTCCTGCAACCCGGCCATCGGCGGCCTGGGCAAGGGCCATCTGGTGCGCGAGATCGACGCCATGGACGGGCTGATGGGGCGGCTGGGCGACCGGGCCGGCATCCAGTTCCGGCTTCTGAACCGCTCCAAGGGCGCGGCGGTCCGGGGGCCGCGCAGCCAGATCGACCGCCGGCTGTATCGCGAGGCGATGCAGGCCGAACTGGCCCAGACCCCCAACCTGACCCTGATGGCCGGCACGGCCGAGAGCCTGATCCTCGACGGCGACCGCGTCGTCGGCGTCCTGACGGGCGAGGGGGCCGAGCTCCGCGCCGGCGCCGTGGTTCTGACTACAGGCACCTTCCTCAACGGCGTCATCCACAAGGGCGACCAGCGGATTCCCGCCGGCCGTCATGGGGAGGCGCCCTCGACCGGTCTGGCTGCCGACCTCTACGGCGCCGGCCTGCAGATGGGGCGGCTGAAAACCGGCACGCCGGCGCGGCTGGACGGCCGCACGATCGCCTGGGACCGGCTGGAGATGCAGGCGGCCGACGCCGAGTCCGTGCCCTTCAGCTTCCTGACCGACCGGATCGACGTGCCCCAGATCGCCTGCGGCGTCACCCACACGACGGAAGAGACCCACCGGATTATCGCCGACAATCTCGGCGACAGCGCCGTCTATGGCGGCCATCTGTCCGGCCGCGGACCGCGTTATTGCCCCTCGATCGAGGACAAGGTCGTTCGTTTCGCCGACAAGACCTCGCACCAGATCTTCCTCGAGCCCGAGGGGCTCGACGATCCGACGGTCTATCCGAACGGCATCTCGACCTCGGTCTCGGACACGACCCAGGCTGCCTTCCTGCGCACCATACCGGGACTCGAGGCGGTCGAGGTGTTCCGCTTCGGCTACGCCATCGAGTACGACTATGTCGACCCGCGCGAGCTGACCCCGGCGCTGGAGGTCAAGAAGCGGCCCGGCCTGTATCTGGCCGGCCAGATCAACGGCACCACCGGCTATGAGGAGGCGGGCGCCCAGGGGCTGCTGGCCGGACTGAACGCCGCCCGCGCCGCCGCGGGCTCCGACCCCGTCATCCTCGGCCGCGAACAGGCCTATATCGGCGTCATGGTCGACGACCTGGTCACACGCGGGGTGACCGAGCCCTACCGGATGTTCACCAGCCGGGCGGAATACAGGTTGACGCTGCGTGCCGACAATGCCGATCAACGATTGACACCCCTCGCGATGGACGCCGGGATTGTCTCTTCGACCCGCCGCGCCGCCTTCGGGGCCAAGGCGGTGGAACTGGCCCGGGCCACGGCCCTGGTCAGGGAACAGACCTTCACGCCCAAGGAGGCCGCGGCCTTTGGAATCGCTGTCAACGCCGATGGCCAGCGGCGCTCGATCCGCGACCTGCTGGCCTTTCCCGGTGTCGACCTGCGGCAGTTCACCGAGGCCTACCCGGCGATCGCGGACTGGTCCGCCCAGGTCCGTGAACAGGTGGAGATCGACGCGGGCTATGCCGGCTACCTGGACCGACAGGCCTCGGACGCGGCGGCCCTGCGGCACGAAGAGGCCCTGGCCCTGCCGTTCAACCTCGACTACGCCGCCGTCGGCAGCCTCTCCAACGAAGTGCGCGAAAAACTGACCCTGATCCAGCCGCGGACCCTCGGTCAGGCCGGTCGCATTGAAGGCATGACCCCCGGGGCCCTGACGGCCCTGCTGTCGCATGTGAAGAAGGCGAAGGTTTCGGCGTGAGGGAGTCGACAACATGTCTCCTCCCCCTCCCGGGGGAGGTGGCGCGCCGCGCTTTCGGCGTGACGGAGGGGGAGGGCCCCCTCCACCATGCTTCGCATGGTCCCCCTCCCCCAAGAGGGGGAGGAGACGTCGTCCGATGACCCCCTCCGAATTCCAGACCCAGCGCTCCGCCACACCCGCCCAGATGGCCGATCTCGAGACCCTGATAGAGCGGCTGACCGCGGCCAATGCGGTGATGAACCTCGTCGGACCCGACACCATCCCCGACGTCTGGAACCGGCACATCTTTGACTCCGCGCAGCTGCTCGACCTGGCGCCGAAGGCGGGCACCTGGGCCGACCTCGGGGCCGGCGCCGGCTTCCCCGGACTGGTGCTCGCAATCCTGCTCAAGGACCGCGCCGACAGTCATGTCTGGCTGATCGACAGTCTCGGCAAACGCTGCCGTTTCCTGCAGGAAGCCGTCGACGCCCTGTCGCTGCGGGCCACGGTCGTCAACGGCCGGGCCGAGGAACAGCGGATCAAGGTCGATGTCGTGACCGCCCGGGCCCTGGCCCCGATGGACCGGCTGCTCGGCTATGCACAGCCTTATCTACAGCGGGGCGCACAGGGGCTGTTTCTCAAGGGGGAAAAGGCCGAGGCTGAGTTGATCGAAGCCCGCAAGGTCTGGCAGTTCGACAGCGACCTCTCCGTCTCGCGCAGTGATCCGCGCGGCCGTATCGTTTCCGTCCGGAGCCTCCGACGTGTTCAAAGCCGGTAAGACCCCCCAAGGTCGAACGAGAGTCCTCGCCGTCTCTAACCAGAAGGGCGGGGTGGGCAAGACCACCACGGCGATCAACCTCGGCACGGCGCTGGCCGCGATCGGCGAAAAGGTGCTGATCGTCGACATGGATCCCCAGGGCAATGCCTCCACGGGTCTGGGTGTTCCACGTGAAACACGGCGGGTGACCATCTATGATGTGATGGTGGACGGGCGTTCCGTGGACGAGTCCGCTGTTCCGACGACCGTGCCGGGGCTCGATATTGTGCCGGCCGACGCCGATATGTCGGGCGTCGAGATCGAGCTCAGCCAGGCGGATCGCCGCTCCTATCGTCTCCGCGACGCCCTGCGCGCACAGGGGTCCGAAGGACAGACCCGGTATGACTATGTGCTGATCGACTGCCCGCCCTCGCTCAACCTGTTGACGCTCAACGCCATGGCCGCCGCCGACGCGGTTCTGGTGCCGCTGCAATGTGAGTTTTTCGCCCTCGAGGGCCTGACCCAGCTGATGAAGACCATCGAGATGGTGCGGCAGAGCCTGAACCCGACGCTGGAGATCCAGGGCCTTGTCCTGACCATGTACGATCGCCGCAGCACCCTGTCCGGCCAGGTCGCCGCCGATGTGCGCAACCATTTCGGGGACAAGGTGTATGAGGCGGTGATCCCGCGGAACGTCCGCGTCGCGGAAGCGCCGTCGTTCGGCAAGCCGGCGCTGATCTACGATCTGAAATGCGCCGGCAGCCAGGCCTATCTGCGTCTCGCCCGCGAGGTCGTGGCGCGTGAAAAGTCCCGCCGCCTGCAGGCCGCCTGAGCATGATTAAAAGAACGGAATCAAACAGTTGAGCGAACGTCAGCGCGGTCTTGGACGGGGTCTTTCGGCCCTTCTCGGAGAACAGGTGGCCGAGAGCGCCCCGGTCGACGGCGCCCCCGCGCCCGTTGGTGTGCGCATGGCGCCGATCGAGAGCCTCAAGCCCAATCCGGACCAGCCCCGCAAGATCTTCGACCGCGAGGATCTGGAGGAGCTGTCGGCCTCGATCCGCGACAAGGGGGTGCTCCAGCCCATCCTTGTCCGGTCCCATCCGAAAGAGGACGGCGTCTGGCAGATCATCGCCGGCGAGCGGCGCTGGCGCGCGGCCCAGCTGGCCCGGCTGACCGAGGCGCCGATCATCATCAAGGAGATGGATGACGTCGCGGTGTTCGAGGTCGCCATCATCGAGAATGTCCAGCGGACTGACCTGAATCCGCTGGAGGAGGCCGATGCCTATCGTATGCTGATGGAGCGGTTCGGCCGCACCCAGGACGCCGTCGCCGGCGTGGTCGGCAAGAGCCGCAGCCATGTGGCCAATACCCTGCGCCTGCTGCAGCTGCCGGAAGAGGTCCTTCAGCACGTCCGGTCCGGCAAGCTCAGCGCCGGTCATGCGCGCGCGTTGATCACGGCGCCCGATCCCGGCGCCCTGGCCGATCAGATCGTGGCCGAGGGGCTCAACGTCCGTCAGGCCGAAGCCCTGGCCCGCCGGGCCGCCGAGGGACCGAAAGCTCGCAAGGCGGTGGCGTTTTCGGCGAGCGGGGAGGGTGCGGCCGATGTCGCGGCCTTGGAACAGGACCTCGCCGACGCCCTCGGCCTCAAGGTCCAGCTGGCCGACCGCGGCGGCAAGGGCGAACTGACCATCCGCTATGGCACGCTGGAGCAGCTCGATGACCTGTGTCGCCGATTGATGCGCGGCTGAGGCCCGCCTGTGCTAGGCTGACGGCATGACCGACAAGCCTTCAAATCCGACCGCCGAAGCCATGAAACGCGCCCTTGCCGCCAAGAAGGCCGGGGGCGGGCCGTCCCACGGGGGCCTGCAGGGCTCCGCGCGGGCCGAGGAAAAGGCGCAGCAGGCCCGCAGCGCGGCCCTTGCCAAGCCCGCCTTCCGCAAGGCGTCGAAGCGCGGCTGACCGCGCCTCCGGTCGCGCGAGGCGCGACGGGCGCCTTTACAGCCCCAGCCGTCGCGCCCGCGCGGATATTTCCAGAAGCAGTCGCTCCGCAATCAGCTGGTCCGGCGAACCGGTCGTTTTGGTCGCGATGTCGGCCGTATTGACGCTGTCGAGCACTCGATCGAGGTCTTCCAGCCGCCAGCTGCGCGCCTGGCGCAGCATTTCGGCCTCCTGTTTCCAGAATACGCCCGCGGATTTGGCCGCCTCCTTGGCCCCGGCGCCGTTGGCTTGGAGCACATTGATACGGCGCAGTTTGCCGAGGTGGATGGAGGCTTGTCTCACCGCCATGACAGGGGATTCTCCCTCGGCCAGGGCGCGTCGCAGCCCGGATTGGGCGGGGGCGGGCCGGCCGCCGAAGGCCTGGAGCGCCGCGTCCTGCAGGGAGGCGTCCGCCTCGACGCCCAGATGCTGTTCCAGCTCCTCCACATCGATGGTCTTGCCGGAGCCGGGCCCGATATAGAGGGCGAGCCGTTCGATTTCCTGACGCATCAGGCCGCGCTCGCGGGGCAGGCGGCTGACGAACCGGTCGAGGGCGTCCCCGGTCAGGCCCACCTTGTCGGCGGCGAGGGCCTCGCGCGTCATCCGGGCGATGTCGCCGGCCTCGTCCTCATAGCAGGCGATGCCGACGGCTCCCTGGGAAGCCTCGGCGGCCTTGCGCAGCGCCGAATCGCGGCCGAGGGCCCCGGCTTCGATGACCAGCATGGCGTCGGGATTGAAGCCTCCCTCGGCATGGACCTTGAGCGCGGCCGCAAGCTGCTTGTCGATCGACGCCTTCTCGGACCCCAGCCGAACGCGCACCAGGCGACGGCCGCCGATCATGGACAAGGCGGTCAGGGCCTCTTCCAGCCGCGCGTCGTCGCCGTCGATGTCGCTGTCCGTCAGGACGGTGACGTTGAACGGATCGTTGAGATCCGGCGTGATCGCCCTGCACAGGATCCCGGCGCGTTCACCGACGCCCGACCGGTCCTTGCCGTGGATCACGGCGGCGCGGACGCCCCGGTCCGGCGACTTGAGGAAGCGATCGACCTCGGGGCGTTTCGCCAGGATCATCTCCTCCCCCCATGGGGGAGGGGGACCATGCGCAGCATGGGGGAGGGGGCGGCCGTCACTGGTCCGACAGGGCCCGCATCAGGTCGAGCCGGATCAGGCGGGCCAGCTCGGCGGCGGCGCGTTCTTCTCCGTCCTGCTGGGCCGCGATGGCCGCGAACGGCTGGTCGGCGGCGGCGTAGGTGGTGGTGACGGTCTCGACGCCCGTGACGGGCGCGCCGCCCGAGACCGGCGTCAGGGTCCAGGCCCCGCGGACGGTGAGTTCATAGCGGGTGGCGGTGTCGTCGATGCGCCGGCCCAGCGGACGCCGCGATTGCTCCAGCGCGGTCTCCAGCCGCCACAGCGGCGCCTGGGCCCCGTCGCGACCGAGGGCGTCCTCGAGTTGTTCCCGCACCCGGTAGCCGAGCCGGTCGTCCTGGGTGGTGACGGCGATACGCGACAGGGACGCGCCGACGCCGGTCTCTCCATACAGGGGCGTGAAGCCGCACCCCGTCAGTCCCACAAGCGCGACAGCCGCCAGGACGAGCGCGCGCATCAGCCGACCACCAGATTGACGATGCGATCCTTGACCACCACGATCTTCCTCACCGTCTGACCCTCCAGTCGCGCCTGGACATCGGGATCGGCCATGACGATGGCCTCGACCTCCGCCGGTTCAAGCCCGCGCGCGACGCGGATTTCGCCGCGGCGTTTGCCGTTGACCTGGATGGGCAGGGTCACCTCGTCGTCGGCCGCCAACGCCGGATCGAACTCCGGCCAGGGCGCGTCCAGCACCATCCCCCCTTCGCCGAGCCGCGTCCAGCACTCCTCGGCCAGGTGAGGGGTGAAGGGGGCGATCAGCCGGACCAGGGCGGACAGGGCCTGATGCCGCGCGGCGCCGCCCGCCGCGGCGTGGTCGCGGATCGTCGCCACGAAGGCATAGAGTTTGGCGATGGCCGAGTTGAACCGGAAACCGCCGACGCCCTCCGAGACAGCCTTCACCGCCTTGTGCGTCTCGCGGATCAGCGACGCATCCGACTCATGGGCGGGCGCGGCGGGATCGGAGCTGTCGACCTCGGTCCAGACGCGCTGGACGAACCGGCTGGCGCCCTCGACGCCGCCCGGGGTCCATTGCACGTCGCGCTCGGGGGGGCTGTCGGACAGGACGAACAGTCGGCCCGCGTCGACGCCGTAGGCGCCGAGAATTTCCTGCGGGGCCACCACGTTCTTCTTCGACTTGGACATCTTCTCGATGTCGCCGATGACGAGCGCTTGCCCGGTGGACAGCTGCCGGGCAAAGCGTTTGCCGGCGTCATTGGTCAGTTCGACGTCGGTGGGTTCGACCCAGGCGCCGTCGGCGCGGCGATAGGTCTCGTGAACCACCATGCCCTGGGTGAACAGGCCGGCGAAGGGTTCACGCACGGACATCAGACCGGCGTCAGAGAGGGCGCGGCTGATGAAGCGGGCGTAGAGCAGGTGCAGGACGGCATGCTCGACCCCGCCGATATACTGGTCGACCGGCAGCCATTTGTCGGCGGCGACCTTCGAGATCGGCTCGGCCGCGGTCGGATCGGTGAAGCGGGCGAAATACCAGCTGGAGTCGACGAAGGTGTCGAGCGTGTCCGTCTCACGCACCGCCTCGCCGCCGCAGGACGGACAGGCGACATGCTTCCAGGTCGGGTGGCGGTCGAGCGGGTTGCCGGGGGTGTCGAACGTCACGTCCTTCGGCAGTTCGACGGGCAGCTGCTCCGCCGGCACGCCCACCGGGCCACAGGTCGTGCAGTGGATCACGGGGATGGGACATCCCCAGTAGCGCTGGCGGCTGACGCCCCAGTCGCGCAGGCGATAGATGGTCGCCCCTTGGCCGTAACCGGCCGCCTCGATCCGGCGAATGGCCTCGGCCTTGGCCGCCTCGATCTCGAGCCCGTTCAGGAAGTCCGAGTTGAACAACCGTCCAGGCCCGACATAAGCTTCTGACTCTACATCGAAATCCTCGCCCGCTCCGTCAGGTCTCACCACCGGGACGACAGGCAGACGGTATTTGCGGGCGAAGTCGAGATCGCGCTGGTCATGGGCTGGACAGCCGAAGATGGCGCCGGTGCCGTATTCCGAGAGGATGAAGTTGGCGATCCAGACCGAGACCTCGCGTCCGTCGAACGGATGGAGGACCTTCAGGCCAGTGTCGAAGCCGATCTTTTCGGCCTGTTCGATCTCGGCCTGGGTCGAGCCGCCCTTGCGGCATTCGGCAACGAAGGCGGCGGCGGCCGGATGGGTCGCGGCCAGCTCGCGGGCGACCGGGTGGTCCGCCGCGATGCCCATGAAGCTGGCGCCGAACAGGGTGTCGGGCCGGGTGGTGTAGATCTCCAGCCCGCCGGGCGCCGCGGCGGGCGCGTCTCCAGCCCAATTCCAGGTCATCTGCAGACCCTTGGACCGGCCGATCCAGTTCTCCTGCATCAGCCGGACCTTGTCCGGCCAGCGGCCCTCCAGTTCCTTGAGACCCTCGATCAGGTCGTCGGCATAGTCGGTGATGCGCAGGAACCACTGGTTCAGCTTGCGCTTCTCGACCACGGCGCCCGAACGCCAGCCGCGCCCGTCGACCACCTGCTCATTGGCCAGGACGGTGTTGTCGACGGGGTCCCAGTTGACGATGGAGTCCTTGCGGTAGACTAGGCCGCGCTTGAGCAGTTCCAGGAACCATGCCTGCTGCTTGCCGTAGTAGGCCGGGTCGCAGGTGGCGAACTCGCGGCTCCAGTCCAGCGACAGACCCAGCAGTTTCAGCTGGTCTCGCATGGCGGCGATGTTGGACCAGGTCCAGTCGCCGGGATGGACGCCGCGCTCGATGGCGGCGTTCTCGGCCGGAAGGCCGAAGGCGTCCCAACCCATGGGGTGCAGGACGTCGAAGCCCTGGGCCCGCTTCGACCGCGCCACGACGTCGCCCATGACGTAGTTGCGGGCGTGGCCCATGTGGATGGCCCCCGACGGATAGGGGAACATCTCCAGCACATAGTATTTGGGGCGTCCCGTGCCTTCGGTCGGCATGCGGAAGGCGTCGGCGGCCGCCCAGCGGGCCTGCTGGCGGGGCTCGGCGGTCTTGGGTTCGTAGCGAACCGGGGTCCTGGTCACGGGAATCTTTCAGGCTGCTCCTTCAGGAACAGGCCCGACGGAGGCTAGGCGGTGGGGAGGGCGATCAGCCGGCGTTCGAGAGGTTGAGCTGGCGCGCCTTGGTGAGGATGGCGTTTTCCAGATCGGTTTCGGTCTGGGCCGCGACCCGTGCGCCGGTCCAGCAGCCGGCGGTGTCGACTTCCGCGTCGGCATCAGCCGGGTTGGGGGTGCAGCCGGGGCGCAGGACCTGTTTGGTGATGCTGACGTTCAGGGCGTCGGCGCGGAGGCGGCGGTCAAGAATGAAGACGGTCGCCTTGAAGCGCTCGTTCGGCGTCTGTGGGTCGATGTACCAGCCGTAGTTGATGACGCCGCCCCAGGGATCGGCGTTGGCCAGCGGCATGAAGCTCAGGGTGTCGAGGGTCGCGCGCCACAGATAGGCATTGACGCCGATACCGGTCTGGGCGTCCGCCGCAGCCCGTGCGTCGGTCATGCCGCCGAACACCTCGCCCACGGTCGGGCCGAACGGGCGGCCGGGCGCACAGCTGCCCAGCAGAACGCAGGAGGTGATCAAGGCGAGCGCCGCGCCGCGAACCAGCACCATAGAGACTTCTCCATACGATCATTGACGTGCGGCGGACCGGTTCCAACGCACGCGCCGGCCCTCCCGAACACGGTCCGGACCGAAGCGTCGCTCTATAACACGGCGAAAAGGGGCCATGACAAGGCGAAGCGCATTCGAACACGCGACCGGCGGTCGTGCGGGGGGACCGCCGGGCCCGTGACGCTCGCGCCACAGGAGTCTTTCAGAGTCGCATGGAACCGGGTCGGGGCATCCCCGTTCCGTTGACCGGGCTGGCCAGCGGTGTCTATCTGTTGGTGATCACGATGTATTCCGTCGTGAGGTGAAGGGCAGGATATGCGCCGAACGACGCGCAAGACGGGCGCTCTGATCGCCGGACTGGCCGGGGGGCTTGCCCTTCTGGCCATGGCCGACGTCGCCTCGGCCCAGGCCGCCGGGGCCCGCGCCCGTGCGCCCGCCGTCTCCCTCTCCGACGCCCAGGCCGCCCGCGCCGCCGCGGCCCAGCCCGGCTCGTCGCGCCTGCGTTTCACCGAGCGCGGCCGCTGGGGCCTGGATCTGAACCTCAGTCAGCCGGTCGGCCGAGAGAGCGATCTCGGGGATGTCGAGGCCGGCGCCTACTATCGGGTCAATCCGCGCCTCCGGGTCGGCGCCGCGGCCGGTCTGGCCGAGCCCGAGAGCGATCCGGCCCGCGCGCCGCAGACCGACCGCCGGACCGCGCCGCGCTTCCGGCTGGAATCGATCTTCCGCTTCTAGTCCGGCCCGAACGCCGCCCGGATCGCCGAAACCCCCGCAATTCCGCACGCGCCCGAGCCGATGAGGCCGCGCGCGTTTCCGCCGTGGATCCCGCCGAGGGCATAGAGGGGACGGCGCGCCATCCCGGTCCAGTCGGTGAGGGTCGGTAGGCCCAGCGCCGGTCGATCCGCCGAAGCGCCGCCGGCCGGAAAGACCGGCGACACGACAAGGGCGTCCAGATCGGCCGCATCCAGAGCGGTCCGGGCGTGCGCCGCGCCGGTGATCCGCCAGTCCGGCCGGGCGGACCGGATCGCGGCGGCCTGACCCAATGCCCGCTCGGGCAGATGCACGCCATCGGCCCCGACCGTCTCGCCCAGTTCGGCGTCCAGTCCGATCAGCAGCAGGCCGCCCCGGTCCCGCGTGGCGTCGCGCAGGCGCAATCCCGTTTCACGCCCGTCCGCCCGGCCGAAGTGACGGAAGACAACGCCCGCGCCGATCGGCAGCCGCGCTGCGGTCTCCCATGGCCGAGGGGTCCGGTCCGGGTCGGTAAAGAACAGCATCGGGGGCAGGCCCCGGTCGGAGCGGCCACGGGTCCGGCTGACTTTGGCCGCGTCCCGTGCGAGGACGCTGGCCACTTCCCACAGGATTTCGGCGTCCGCCCGGTTCATGACCTTCTCTTCTCCCGATCCCGTTCCCCCGTCCAGCGCCGTCGCCGCGCGGCTGGGCGACATCCGCCGACGCATCGTCGCCGCCAGCCGCGCCTCCGGCCGGTCCGACGACGAGGCGAGCCTGACCGCCGTCTCCAAGACCCAGCCGCCCGAGGCCATCGACGCCGCGCTCGCCGCAGGCCAGCGGGTCTTCGGTGAGAACCGGGTCCAGGAGGCGCAGACCCGCTGGGGCGACCGCCGTACCGTTGTCGAGGGGCTCGAACTCAGGCTGATAGGGCCGCTGCAGTCGAACAAGGCCGCGGATGCCGTCGCCCTGTTCGATGTCATCGAAACGCTCGACCGACCGAAACTGGCCGATGCCCTCGCCGCGGCCGGCCTTCGCGCCGGCAAGCCCGTCCACGTCCTGATCCAGGTCAACACCGGCGCCGAGCCCCAGAAGGCGGGCGTGCTGCCCGGCGAAACCGGCGGGTTGATCGACCATGCCCGGGCTGCCGGCCTCGTCGTCGAGGGACTGATGTGCATTCCGCCGGCCGAAGAGGCGCCGGGGCCGCATTTCGCCCTGCTGCGAAAGCTCGCCCGACGCCACGGGCTCACGACCCTGTCGATGGGGATGAGCGGCGACTTTGAGACCGCCATCCGCTTCGGCGCCACCCATGTCCGCGTCGGTTCGTCGCTGTTCGGGGAACGAAAACACCCTGAAACACCCTCTATGGACTGAAAACCGCTCCGCTTTCAGTCCAACCCTTGGCGGATCGGGCGACGCTCGCCATTCTGGTACCCATGCCCACGCCCAAGACCATCCTGATCATCGACGACGACGACGACCTGCGCGAGGCCCTGGCCGAGCAGCTGGCGTTGCACGAGGCCTTCCGGCCGGTCCAGGCCTCCACGGCCGCGGAGGGCGTCCGGATGGGACGCGAGGTTCGCGCCGACCTGATCCTGCTGGACGTGGACCTGCCCGACATGGACGGCCGCGAGGCCTGTCGCCTGCTGCGCAAGGACGGGGTCTCGACCCCGATCATCATGCTGACCGGCCAGGCGTCGGATTCAGACACCGTGCTGGGGCTGGAGTCGGGGGCCAATGACTATGTCACCAAACCCTTCCGCTTCGCCGTCCTGCTGGCCCGCATCCGGGCCCATATGCGCAGCCATGAACAGTCCGAGGACGCCGTCTTCCGCATCGGACCCTATGAATTCCGCCCGGCGTCCAAGGTCCTGATTGACGACAAGACCCGCAAGGTCCGGCTGACGGAAAAAGAAACCAATATTCTCAAATACCTGTACCGCGCCGGGGCCAAGGCCGTGTCGCGCGAGGAGTTGCTGACCGAGGTCTGGGGCTACAACGCCGGGGTCACCACCCACACGCTGGAAACCCACATCTATCGCCTGCGTCAGAAGATCGAGCCCGAGCCCGGTCAGGCGCGACTGCTGCTGACCGACGCCGGCGGCTACCGCCTGCAGCCGTAGTCAGCCCGGCCGCCACTCGCTGAGCAGGACGCTGCCGTCGGCATTGGTGAAGCCGACGCGATCCAGCCGGATCGCGGCGATGCAGACCGGCCGTTGATCCGGATTGGACGCGCGGCAGCGGATCGCCCGCCCGTCCGGGAAGCTGGCCAGCCGGCCTTCCAGCACGACCCGGTAGCCGCCCGCCGGCGCCGTCAGCGGCGTATCCCCGGTCGGACGGATGGTGAAGGCATAGGCCCGGCCGTTACGTCGTCCGACGCGGGAGTCGTCGGGGCCGAACACGGCGGCGAGGCCCACAGTCTGGGGCGAGGGAGAGCCGTCCCCGCTTTGCAGCGGATCGGCGCGCACCGTGGAGCAGTTCCCCGTGGTCAGCCATGGACGCGGAATCCAGAAGCCCTCGACGGCCTCCCAGTCTGAGTCGCCCGCGCCGGCGATGAGCGCGGTGTTGAGCCAGTCGCCGGGCGTCAGGCTCAACTGGATGGTTTCGTTCTCCGGGCCCCAGGACCAGCGCGCCAGGCCGTCGCCGGCGGCTTCCGCCTGGGTCGGCTGGGGACCGCTGCAACCGAACGGAATCCGGATGGAGAACTGACGCCCGACCAGGGCGTCGGCGCCGTCCATCTGTTCCCCCGTGGCGTAGGCGGCGGCCGCGCGGGAGGTGGCGGCAAGCAGGCTGGCGCGGGTCAGGGTCGTCGGGACGACGATGTTGGGGGGTTCGGCGGGAGCCGGGTCGACGGCGACGGGCTCCGCGTCGATCGGTTCGGGTCGGTCCCGATCGCACTGGGCCAGCAGCAGGGCGGCGGCGGCGGTTGTCAGGATGACGAGGGGACGCGGGACGTTGCGGAAAAAACCGGGCATGCGAGAACCCTAGCATACAACCGGCGTCTGTCGCATTTCCTGTCAGGACCATTGACGCGGCTTGCGGCGACGGGTCTTCAGGACAGTATGAATTTCGATCAGATAGCCGCCCTGGTTGTCCTCATCACCGTTGTGGGGGTGCTGATCCACGGCAAGCTGCGCTCGGACGTCGTCGCGCTTTCCGGCGCCGCGGCCCTGCTGCTGCTGGGCGTGATCCGGCCCGTCGAGGTCCAGGGCGCCTTCGCCAGCCCCGCCGTCATTGCCCTGGCCAGCCTGTTCGTGATCGCCTATGCGATCGAGCTGTCCGGCCTGCTGGGATTGTTGATCCGTCAGGCGAGCAAGCTGTGCGCCCGCCTTGGCGCCGCGGGTCTGTGGCTGGTGATCGCCCTGTGCGGCGGCGCCTCGGCCTTCCTCAACAACACCCCGATCGTCGTGCTGGCGGCCCCGGTGGTGAAGGATGTGGCGCTGGGGATGAACCTGTCGCCCAAGCGGTTCCTGATCCCGCTCAGCTATGTCTCCATCATGGGCGGCGCCTGCACCCTGATCGGGACCTCGACCAATCTCCTGGTCAACGACATGGCGCGCAACGCCGGCCAGCCGGTGTTCACCCTCTTCGAAATCACGCCCGTCGCCCTGGTCATCGCCCTGTTCGGCGGCCTCTATCTCTATTTCGTCGGCGCCCGGCTGCTGAACCGCGCCGATGACGCCCCGGGAACGATCCAGCCCCAGAAACAGACCGGGGACGGCCAGCTGGGCGACGCCGCCCTGTTCGCCGCCGCCGACCGGCCGTTCGACGCCAAACGGGCGTTTATCGCCCTGGGCGTGTTTGTCATCGTGATCGCCGCCGCTGGTCTGGGTTTCGCGCCGATCGCCGCTTCGGCCTTCGCCGGAGCGGTGGTGTTGATCCTGCTCCGGGTGATCAGCCCGGACGAGGCCTATGCCGGGCTCAGGCCGGAGGTGTTGCTGCTGATCGCGGGCATGGTGGTGGTCGGTCTGGCGATCGAGATCACCGGCCTCGCCGGCCAAGGCGCCGAATTGCTGATCGACGCGATCCGACCGCTGGGGCCGCTGGGCGCGCTGATCATCCTGTATGGCGTGACCCTGTTCGCGACGGAGCTGCTCTCGAACGCGGCCGTGGCGGTGTTGATCACGCCGGTCGCCGTCGCCCTCGCCGCCAGTCTGGGCGTGGATCCTCGCCCCTTCCTCGTCGGGGTGATGATGGCCGCCTCCGCCGCCTTCGCCACGCCGTTCGGCTATCAAACCAATGTGCTGGTCTTCCAGATCGGCGGCTACAGCTACATGGATTTCGTGCGCGTCGGGGTGCCGCTGAACCTCGTCACCTGGGTGGCGGCGATGATCGCCATCCCGATCTTCTTCCCCTTCTAGAGGCCCGGCTAGATCGCCAGGTCCATGGTCACCGGCGCGTGGTCGCTGGGCTGGGTCCATTCGCGGACCGTATCGTGGATGCGCGCGCTGCCGGGCGTCACCGCCGGCGTCAGGCCGGGCGAGGTCCACAGATGGTCCAGGCGCAGGCCGCGGTTGGACTTGCGGAAGTCGGCGGCGCGATAGCTCCACCAGCTGGCCAGCTTCTGCGGCTCGGGGATCTGGTCGCGGATGACGTCGCAGAAACCGCCCGCGGCCTGCAGCCGACGCAGGGTCTCGACCTCCAGCGGCGTGTGGCTGACGATCTTCGACATGTAGCGGTGGTTCCAGACGTCGTTCTCGCCCGGCGCGATGTTGAAATCGCCGGCCAGCACCAGCGGACGCTGTCTGTCACGCCGGGTCATCTCTGCCGTCAGCCGCTCGTAGAAATCCATCTTGTGATCGAATTTCGGGTTCAGCGCCCGGTCGGCCACGTCGCCGCCGGCGGGGATGTAGAAATTCTGCACCTCGACGCCCTCGACCATCACCCCGACGCAGCGGGCGTGGCGTTCACGGCAGACATCGAGGGCGGGAGCCTCCGTGATCGGCCTGCGGCTGGCGATGGCCACCCCGTGCCAGCCCTTCTGGCCGCCGATCTTCAGATGGGGCAGGCCCATCGCTTCGAAGGCGGCGCGGGGAAACTGGTCCTCCAGGCATTTGATCTCCTGCAGACACAGGACGTCGGTCCCGCTTTCGGAGACGAAACGCGCGACCTGGTCGATACGCAGGCGGACGGAGTTGATGTTCCAGGTGGCGATACGAAGCATGGGGGCCTTCTTAGTGGGGCCGCGGTCAAAAGGCTCCGCCTTTTCGACCCGATCCGACCCTGGCGCTTCGCGCACGATCCGCGCTCAAACAGCGAGCGACGCGTCGCGAGCGTCAGCGCGCCCAAGGGCGACTTCGTCGCCCATAAAAAAGCGCCCGGTCGGGGCGACCGGGCGCTGGAAAGGTTCGTCTCTCTCGCCGCCGGGAAGGGGATGAAATCCGTAGCGGGTCAGATCAGCGTTCCCGCCGAACTGTGACGAAAGTGCCACGGTCGGCGAAAAATGTCAAACACTCGCTCGCCCCTCGAGCGAAATCAGGTCCGGCCGGGACGCCGCGTCGGATCGCGCAGCTGGAACAGGCTCGCGGCCAGGTTGGGCGCCGGCGTCAGCGAGGTCAGCTGGGTCCGGGTGCTGCCGCCCTGGGCGTCGCGGATGGTCCATTCATGCAGCCGGACGGGATTGCCCGCGAAGGACAGGATGACCGACCCCTCCTCGGGACGGCGGGCGTCGCGCGCGGTGATGGCGAAGGCGCCCGAAGACATCCGGGTCACCCGGTCGATCCGCACGCCCTGGTCGAAGCGCACATTGCGGGCGAGGAAGGTCGACAGGGGGGTGGCGCTCAGCGGGACCTGGCGGAAGACGTTCAGGCGGGGATCGTAGCGTTTGACGTTCGAACCGTCCGACACCACCAGCAGCCCCGAGGGGTTGGTGTATTCGAACCGCATCTTGCCCGGGCGCTGCAGCCAGAAGCGACCTTCGCGGCGATTGGCGCCCGTGGTCTCGACGAAATTGCCCCGGGCCGAGGTGAGGCCCTGCAGATAGGCCTGGGCCTGGGCCAGGACGGCGCGATCCTCTGCCGAAAGGCTGGACTGGGCGGCGGCGGGCATGGCGGCGACGGCCGCAATGGCGGCGGTTCCGAAAGCAAAGGCGCGGCGTGAGACGGTCATGGGGTCTTCTCCCGTTCGGGATGGTTGTTGATCATGCCGTCTTGAGGGTCACGCATGGCGCGGGCATGACGCGAGCCTGACCATATTCCGGCGCTGCGATGAAGGCCTGTTCAGGCTGGGAGGTTCCAAATCCCGCTGTCGGACGGCCGGACCGCAACCGTCGTCAGGATCCGGTGGGGGCGATGAGCTCGATTTCGACCGTTTCGTCCGTGTCGCTGATCTCGCGACCCCAAAGGTTGGCGGCGATCCAGACCGCCGCGGCGAGCGTGACGATTCCCGACACGAGAAACAGGATACGGGTGCGTTTCGTCATCGGCGTCTCCGGGGGAGGGCAGCCTACATCGGCGGCGGGCCGGCGAGGATGTCGCGCTTGCCCGCGTGGTTGGCGGGGCTGACCACGCCTTCCTGCTCCATCCGCTCGATCAGGGAGGCGGCCCGGTTGTAGCCGATCTGCAGACGGCGCTGGATGTAGCTGGTCGAGGCCTTGCGGTCGCGGGTGACCACGGCCACGGCCCGGTCGTAAAGGTCATCGCCCGAGCCGCCGCCGCCCTCGTCGTCGAAGGCGGCGTCGCCGTCGCCGTCCGGATCGTCGGTGATCAGGTCCAGATAGTCGGGCTCGCCCTGGCCGCGCAGGTGTTTGCAGACCTCGTCGACCTCCTGATCGGTCACGAACGGGCCGTGCAGGCGGGTGATGCGACCGCCGCCGGCCATGTAGAGCATGTCGCCCTGACCCAGCAGCTGTTCGCCGCCCTGTTCGCCGAGGATGGTGCGGCTGTCGATCTTGGAGGTGACCTGGAAGCTGATCCGGGTCGGGAAATTGGCCTTGATGGTGCCGGTGATGACGTCGACGGACGGCCGCTGGGTGGCCATGATCAGGTGGATGCCGGCGGCGCGGGCCATCTGCGCCAGCCGCTGCACCGCGCCCTCGACGTCCTTGCCGGCGACCAGCATCAGGTCGGCCATCTCGTCCATGACGACGACGAGGAAGGGCAGGGGTTCGGGGCGGATCTTCTCGGACTCGTAGACGGGCCGGCCCTGTTCGTCGAAGCCGGTCTGGACGGTGCGTTCGAAATGCTCGCCCTTGGCCACGGCCTCGCGGGCGCGCTCGTTGTAGGAGGCGATATTGCGCACGCCGAGCTTGGACATCCGCCGGTAGCGGTCCTCCATCTCTCGCACGGTCCATTTCAGCGCGACGACCGCCTTCTTGGGATCGGTGACGACGGGGGCCAGCAGGTGCGGAATGCCGTCATAGACCGACAGCTCCAGCATCTTGGGGTCGATCATGATGAAGCGGCACTCGGCTGGCGAGTGACGGTACAGGATCGAAAGGATCATGGCGTTGACGCCCACCGACTTGCCCGAGCCGGTGGTGCCGGCAATCAGCAGGTGAGGCATGCGCGCCAGGTCGGCGACATAGGGCTCGCCGCCGATGGTCTCGCCCAGCGCCAGCGGCAGCAGGTGCGCCGGCTTGTCGTACTCCGTCGAGGCCAGCAGGTCGCGCAGATAGACGGTCTCGCGCTTGGCGTTGGGCAGTTCGATGCCGATGGCGTTGCGGCCCGGCACGACCGAGATGCGGCAGGCGCGGGCCGACATCGAGCGGGCGATATCGTCTGACAGGGCCACGACCCGGCCGTGCTTGACCCCGGGGGCGGGCACCAGCTCATACAGGGTGACCACCGGGCCGGGGCGGATCTGGTCGATCACGCCGCGCACGCCGAATTCCTGCAGCACGCCCTCCAGCATCTTCGCGTTCTGTTTCAGCGCCTCCTCATCGACCGAGGCCACGCGCTTGGGCGCCTTGGTCAGCATGGACAGGGGCGGCAGGTCGAATCCGGTCGAGGGGCGGGCGAAGTCGAAGGCGACCTGGCTGTCGTCGGCCTCGCGGCGCGGCTTCGGCGCCCGGGCGGCCGCGACCTTCGGCTCGGGCGCGCCGCGCGCCGGGGCCGGGGCGGGGGCGGGGGTTTCCCGGGGCGGTGACGGATCGAGGACCTCGGGACCGTCGTTGAGCTCCAACGCCGGCCGGGCGCGGGGCGGCGCCTTGGCGGCGGCGCGGCGGGCCTTCGCCGTGGGCGGCTCGGGGGCGCGGACG
>JAHKAM010000054.1 GCA_018826515.1 Alphaproteobacteria bacterium | reverse complement strand
GGCGATCGAAGGCGCCGATGTGGTGGTGATCCTGACCGAATGGGACCAGTTCCGCGCTCTCGACCTCGACCGCGTCAAGCAGCTGATGCGCCAGCCGGTGATGGTCGATCTGCGGAACGTCTACCGGCCCGAGGAAGTGCGGGCCCGCGGCTTCAGATACGCCTCGATCGGACGCGCCTAACGGAGGACGACGCGGGTCAGGCCGGAGCGTTCAGCGGCGATGGCCTCGCTCTGCGGCAGCAAGGTCCGGCCAGCGCCGATCACGACCGTCGCGGTCAGGACAGCCGAGATCGTGGCGATCACGGCCAACCTCACCCCGTCGGCGAATTCCTGATGGTCTGGACGCACGCGATTCCCCCGCAGTCAGTCATTTCGTATCCAGCACCGGACGGTCGCCGCCGCAAGTCACGGAACGGTGTCTGACGACAAAAAGGGCGGAGCCGCGAAGCTCCGCCCTCGTTTTTGTTGCGCTGACGCTCGCGGCGCGGTCGCTAGCGACTTGAGTGCTAGCCGCGGAACGGACGGATCAGGATCTCGACCCGGCGGTTCTGGGCCTTGCCTTCGGCCGTGGCGTTCGAGGCGATCGGGGCGCTTTCACCGCGACCGTCGACATACAGCCGGTCGGCCAGGACATTGCGGCTGACCAGATACTGGGCCACCGACGAGGCCCGCTGACGCGAGAGGTTCAGATTGTAATCGTCCGCGCCGTCGGAATCGGCGTGACCGACGATGTCGACGATCGACTGGTCATAGCGGTTCAGCACGCCGGCCACGTCGTCGAGCGTGGCGTAGAAGCGGGTGTTGATGGACGACTGGTTCGACGCGAAGGTCACGTCCGAGGGCATGCGCAGGACCAGGTTGTCGCCCTGGCGGGCCACGCCCACGCCCGAGCCGGACAGTTCGGCTTCCAGTTCGCGCTGCTGACGATCCATGTAGGCGCCGACGGCTCCGCCGCCCAGGGCGCCGATGCCGGCCCCGATCAGCGCGTTCTTGCGGCCTTCTTCGGAATTCGACGTATTGGTCAGATACCCCAGCAGGGCCCCGCCCAGGGCGCCGGCGATGACGCCCGTGCCGGTGTTGTTGCGGCGCGGCGCGGAGCTGTAGGGGTCCGTGGTGGTGCAGGCGACGCCGCCGAGGAGGATGGCGACCGTCGCGCCTGTCATGAGGAGCTTGCTGCGCATGGTGGAGTGTCCTTGCTGTAAAAACCTGTATGGCGCCGAAACGCGAGCTTACGGTGAAGGTTCCCACCTGTACCGCGGCTGAACGAACATAGCTCCGGGGCGGCTGCGCCGTGGCTTTGCCAAGTTCGCGCCTTAGGGCGTAAGGGAACCGACTGTATCCGAACTATGAGGCCCCGCCGTGAGCGCCACTTCCAATCCCGAGACCTCAGCGCCCGCCGGCAAGGCGATCGAGCCGGTGTCGATGAAACTGTATGACGCCGACTTCCAGGTCTTCGCTGACAAACTGGGAACCTCGTTCAAACGCTATGGCTTTGCGGTCATCGCTGACCACGGACTGGACGAGACGGTGATCGACGCCGCCGTAGCCGACACAAAGGCCTTCTTCGCCCTGCCCGAGGAGACAAAGCGCAAATATCACCAGCCGGGCACCGGCGGCGCGCGCGGCCTGACGCCCTTCGGCGTCGAGGCGGCCAAGGGCGCCGCGACCGTGGACCTGAAGGAGTTCTGGCACGTCGGGCGAGAGCTGCCCGAGGGGCATCCCTATCGCAAATACATGCGCGACAATGTCTGGCCGACCGAGGTCGAGGGCTTCCGGACGCACCTGTACGGCATGTTCTCGGCCATGGACCAACTGGGCGCGAAGATCCTGCGCGCCATCGCCCGCTATCTGGAACTGGGCGACGCCTTCTTCGAGGACAAGGTCGAGATGGGCAACAGCATCCTGCGGATGCTGCACTATCCGCCGGTGCCCGCGGGCGCGTCAGGCGTACGGGCCGGAGCGCATGAGGACATCAATGTCATCACCCTGCTGCTGGGCGCCGAAGAGGCCGGGCTGCAGCTCAAGGACGCCGACGGCGAATGGCTGGACATCGCGCCGCCGCCGGGGGCGCTGGTAGTCAACATCGGCGACATGCTGCAGCGACTGACCAACCACGTCCTGCCCTCGACCAGCCACCGGGTGATCAATCCGGCGCCGGAGCGGGCCAGCTTCGCCCGCTATTCGACGCCCTTCTTCCTGCATTTCAACCCGGACTTCGTCATCGAGACCCTGCCTAGCATGATCTCGCCGGCAAACCCCGACCGCTACGCCGGCAAGGCGATCATGGCCGAGGACTTCCTGACCGAGCGGTTGCGGGAAATCCGGCTGATCTGACTTCGGCGCCAGCCTATTTGGATATCCTGAGCCGCGTGATGTCACGACCGATGGCGGCGAAGGCTTCGGAGAGATCGGACCCGCTGGACGGGAGGTGGGCGTGCTGCGGGCTGGAGGCGCAATCGGCCAGCAAGGCCGCTGCGTTGCCGCCCGCGGAAATCTGGAAGCCGACCGTGTAGACGATCACCCCGGCCGCCTTCATGGCGTCGCACAGCGCCTCACCCTGGGTGAACGGGTCGCCGTTGGTCGCATTCTGATTGATCTTGTCCTCGGATCCGCCGGAGCCCGATCCTGCGTTCTGGGCGATGACGCCGGTGCTGTAGGGCGTGTTGAACTCGCCGTCGGTCATGATGATCACGACCTTGAGGGTGTCCTCAGGCGCATAGGCGCCGGCGGGACTGCTTGGCCACAGGGTGTTGAAGTTGGGCGACACGGAATACCAGCCCCAGGCCATGCCGATATGGCCCGCGGTGGACCCCGTGACGGAGAGGCTGTTGATCAGGGATTTGAGGGTCGATTTGTTGCTGTTGAGCGGCAGTATGGTGGCTGCCGGGCAGCGATTGCCCGAGGTCGACGGGTAGTTGCGACCCACCCAGGTCGAAGCCGAGGGCCCGGCGTCGGTGTAGGCCGCCGGACCGGCGCGTTCGCTGACGCAGGTGCTGGTTTCAAGGGCGCGAAGCGTACCCGACGGGTTATAGAAAACGCGCCACTGGCAGCCGTCCCGGCCGCACCAGCTGGAGCCGCCGGAGGTGTGGGCTCCCCACTCCGCGCCATTGACGCCGATGGAATAGGTGTTGTTGGTCACATTGGCGACGATATAGGGCCGGTTATTGATCTCGGTCATGCCGTTTGCGCCGGTGATGTAGACGCCCTCGCCGTCCTCAAGGCCATGACCGGGGGCCGTCACCTGAACCGCACAATCTGACAGCAGGCACTGACGCACCTCGCCCTCGTCATCATAGCTGCCATACCCGCTGGTGTTCACGGTCACCCATGACGACCCGTTCCAGGATTCCAGCGAGAACTTCTTGCTGTTGATCCGCTTCACCCGATAGGCGCGGTCGTTCACCGCCTCCATGCCTTCGACGTCCCGGATCCAGACATAGTCATTGTTCTGAAGCCCGTGGCCGACGGTGGTGGTGACCACGCCCTTGTTCGCGCGAGTAATCCCGCTGATGCTCTTGGCGGTCCCCATCGCCCAGGCCATGTGCGAGATGGATCGGGCGCCGATGGGCGTGCCTCGAGCGCTGTTGGCGTAGGAGCCGACATTGACCCCCACCGAGTACGGCACGATCGCCATCCGGGTGTAGAAGGGCGTCTGGACGTCCTGCACCACGATATCGACCAGCTGGTTGGCCGCCGCCTTGAGGTCGACAATGCGCTGGCCGGACATCGAACCGGTGATGTCCAGCACCAGGCCGACCTCGATGTTCTTGGACGATCGGTCGACCTCGGAATGAGCCCCGACCGGCAGATAGTCGTCCATGAACTTGCCGTAGGGCGGCAGGAAGATGTTGGCGACCAGGGTCTTCACATCGACCTTGGAGTTGGCGATCACCACATTGTCGCTGTTCAGGATGAAGCTGGTGTCGGCCTCGCGCAGGATGATGTCGGGATAGGCCTGAAGGTTGGCGCGCAGGGCGGTCAGGCCAACCTCGCGGATGTCGTCGGCTTCGGTATAGGGCGAGCGGGCGGCCGCGAGAGCCGCGGCGTCCAGGGCGTCCTGAAGATTGACGCGCACGGTCGAGGCCCGGTGGATATCCACCCCGCCGACCGTCATCAGAATCAGCACCGGCAGGCTGAGCCCGAAGAGCATGGCGACATTGCCGCGAGCGTCCGAGAGCAGGCGGCGAAGAAAGGTCCTCAGGCCGTGAAGGATGGGCGTCTCGAGGGCGCGTCCCATGTTTTTCGCTTCCGCCAGAAAACGCCGGTCAGCAAGATCCGGCTTTCGGGCGGCGAGCATCCACGAGGTCGGTTAACGCCCGATGATCGACAACGGGTGCGGGAGTCTAGCGTGAGATGCGCAACTGGGTGATGTCCCTGCCGATCGCGGCGAAAGCCTCCGACAGGTCGCCGCCGTTGGCCGGCAGGAAGAAGTTGGACCTTGTCGTGGCGCAGGTCTCCAGCATGGTCGCCGCCGCCCCGCCCGCCGTGATGCCGAAGCCGACGGTGTAGACGATCACGCCCTGGTTCTTCATGGCGGTGCACAGCGCGGCGCTCTGGGTGAAGGGATCGCCATTGGTCGCGTCGCAGTCGATCTTGGCGCTGTTCCCCCCGGACCCGACGCCCGCCTGTCGCGAGATGACCCCTCGACAATAGGGCGTATTGAACTCGCCGTCGGTCATGATGACCACCGCCTTGACCGTTCTGGCCGAATTGTAGGCGGCCGCGCCGCTGGACGGCCACAGGGTGTTCCAGTTCGGGGAGACCATATACCAGCCCCAGGCGATGCCGATCTGGCCGGCGGTCGATCCGGAGACGGTGAAATCGTCAATCCGCGCCTTGATCGTCGCCGCACTGCTGGAGAGGGGGAAAATCGTATCCTGAATGCAGACGCCGTCGATATTCGGGTAATGGCGCCCGACCCGGGATGAGGCCCCGGATGGCGCCGCCTCGGTATAAGCCTCGGCTCCTGTGCGCTCGGTGACGCACCCGCTGACACGGTGGGTCTGGAGGTCGCCGTTCATGTTCTCGAAGGCAAAATAGGTCGTCCCGCCGCCCACAGCGCTCCAGGCCTTGCCGCCGGAGGTGTAGGGCGTCAGGGCGGCATCCGTCAGGTCGATGGTGAAACTGTTGGTCGAGACGTTTCCGACCAGATGGGTTTCATTGTTGATCTGCGTCATGCCGCCGACATTGGTGATGTAGACGTAATCGTTGTTCGACAGGCCATGATTGTCGGCCGTGATGGTGATGGAACAGTCGTTGTTCTGGCATCGCTGCACCCGTCCGGTGTTGCCTGTGTGGGTGCTGTAGTTGCGACCATCCACGCGGTAGCCGTTGAGGGTGTAGAGCTCGAAGGTATCGCGGGTCCTGTTGCGGACCTCGAAGGGCTTGTTGTTGAGCTGGGTCATGCCGCTGGCGCCGCTGATCCAGACCACATCGCCATTGGAGAAGCCGTGGCTGCTCGAGGTGATGACCACGGGACGCGCCATGGTCGCCGCCGTTATGGTTTTCGGCGTGCCGGCCAGGTTGATCACGGCGCCGGTGATGTTCACCGAGGTCGAGATGGGGCCGCGCGCGGCGGCGACGTAGGCGCCCGGATTGACCGAATTCGAATAGGGCACCAGGGCGACCTTCGAATAATAGGGGGTCTGCACCGGCTGGACGATCAGATCGACCAGGTCCTTGGCCGCGGCCTTCAGGTCGATGATCCGCTGACCGTCCATCGAGCCGGTGATGTCGAGGACGAGGGAAACCTCGATATTTCTGGACGACCGATCGACCTCGGAATGGGCCCCGACCGGCAGATAATCATCCATGAATTTGCCGTAGGGCGGCAGGAAGATGTTGGCCACGAGGGTCTTCACATCGACCTTCGAACTGGCGACGACGACCTCGTCCCCGCTGAGGACGAAGGTCGTGTCGGCCTCCCGCAGCGTGATGTTCGGATAGGCCTTGAGGTTGGCCCGCAGGGAGGCCAGCCCGACGCGCTGGAGGTCGTCGTTTTGGGTATAGGGTGAGCGTGCGGCGGCCAGGGCGGCGGCGTCCAGGGCGTCCTGCAGATTGACCCGCACGGTGGAGGCGCGGTGGATGTCGACCCCGCCGACCGTCACCAGGATCAGGACCGGCAGGCTCAGGCCGAACAACATGGCGACGTTGCCGCGCGCGTCGTCAGCCATGCGACGGGCGAAGGTCCGCAGACCCCGGCCCAGGCCGTCAAACCAGGTGCTTCGCCCCATCGCCTTATCCGCCCGTGGTTCAGGCGCGAGACAACCCTGCCGCGCCTATCCGGGACAGAATGGGCGCGCACGGTTAAGCGAAGGGCTTATACCAAAGGTTAACGCCGCGACTTCCTGGGCGAGGCGCCGCTACCGATGGCGGAAGAGCCGGCTCAGGCCTCCCAGCCGCAGTTCTTGCCGCGGTTTTGCGCCGTCAGCCAGGTGTTCAGCGGGGCGAAATAGTCGGCCACGGCCGAGGCGTCGTTTTCGCGCTGGCCGGTGAAGGCCTCCATGGCTTCTGGCCAGGGCCGGGACTGGCCCATCTCCATCATGGCGTTGAAGCGCGCGCCGACCTCTTCGTTTCCGTAGACCGAGCAGCGGTGCAGCGGCCCGGTCCAGCCGGCCTGTTCACAGGCCGCGCGGTGGAACTGGAACTGGTAGATATGGGCGAGGAAGTAGCGCGTGTACGGCGTGTTGCCCGGGATGTGATATTTCGCGCCGGGATCGAAGGCGTCAGCCGGCCGCGGTCCCGGCGGAACCAGACCCTGGTAGCGGAGCATGTTGGCCGACCAGGCGTCGTTGTACCCGGCCGGGCTGGTCTCGCCGTTGAACACGCCCCAGCGCCAGCGATCGACCATCAGGCCGAACGGCATGAAGGCGATCTTGTCGAGGGCGGTCTTGAGCAGGAAGGGGATGTCCTCCTCTTCGCCCGGAATCGTCTCCAGCAGGCCGATCTGGTTGAGATAGGTCGGGGTTTGGGCCGACAGGGCCGCGAAGTCGCCGATGGCCTCGTGGAAGCCGTCATTGGCCCCGTTTCGGAACAGGAACGGCAGCTGGTTGTAGGCCCGCTGATAGTAGTTGTGGCCCAGCTCGTGGTGCATGGTCTGGAAGTCTTCGGCGTTGACCCGCGTGCACATCTTGATGCGCAGGTCGTCGACATTGTCGAGGTTCCAGGCCGAGGCGTGGCAGACCACCTCGCGGCCCTCGGGGCGCACGATCTGCGAGCGCTCCCAGAAGGTCTCCGGCAGCGGCGCCAGTCCGACCGAGGTGTAGAACCGCTCCGAGGTCCGGGCGATCTGCTCGGCCGTGTAGTCGTTCTCCACCAGCAGTTCGGTCAGGTCGTAGCTGGAGTCGGGCAGGTTGGCCGGCGCCACCACGTCATAGATATTGCCCCATTGCTGCGACCACATATTGCCCAGCAGGTCGGCCCGGATCGGTCCGCTGTCCGGCTGGACGGCGTCGCCATAGCGTTCGTTCAGGCGCGAGCGGACATAGCAGTGAAGGTTTTCGTAGAAGGGCTGGACCTGGCTCCACAGGCGGTCGGTCTCGGCGGCGAAGGCGTCCGGGTCCATGTCATAGCCGGCGCGCCACATGGCGCCAGTGTCGGCGAAGCCGAGCTCGCGCGAGCCCTCGTTGGCGATCTCGACCATGCGGGCGTAGTCGTCGGCCATGACCGGAGAGATGGTGCGCCAACCTTCGTACAGCGCCCGGGTCTCGGCCGGATCGCGGCTCTCGGCCAGAAGGGCGCTGGCCTGGTCGAGGGTGATCTGCTCACCCTTGAACTCGAATTTGCCAGTGGCGTAGGTCGAATCCAGCCGGGTGGTGATCTCGGCCAGTTCAGAGGCCGCGCCCGGCCGGTTCGGCGCCGGCAGGACGATGCCGAGGCGCAGCAGGTTCAGCTTGCGGCGGACGTCGGCGGGCACCTCGACGTCGTTGAAGCGGGCCGCGCCATTGGCCAGTTCGACCTGCAGTTCGGTGTATTCGGCGTTGATCCGGCTCTCGAGCCACATGGTGTCGAAATTGATGTAGGTGGCCCGTGTCCACTGGATGCGCGCGGCCTCCTCGCTGAGCGCGGCGAGGCGGGTCTCGGCGTCGGCCACGAAGGCGGCGGCTCCTTCGGTCGTGGCCGGGCCGGCGGCCGCCGCCTGGACGGTCGGCGCGGCCACGGTCTCCGACGTCTCGGCGCCGTTCATGCCGAGGGCGGCGCAGGCGGTCAGGCTGAGGCCCAGGGCGCCGACGGCGGCGGCGGTCATCAGGGTGCGTTTCATGGAAGGTCCTCCTTGCGCGGCGTTTCCCGCGTCGTTCGGCGCGCAGGTGACGGGAGGGAGGCGGTCGCGTCAAGCTGGGCCGTGGGCCGCGACCTCAACCGAGGACGCAGGCCGCCAGCCCCTGTTCCCGCACCGTCCCCATGGCCGCCTGGATGCGCGAGGCGCGGCGTCGCACATAGGGCCCGGGCGCGCTCGCATTGTAGCGCCGGGGGGAGGGCAGGATGGCGGCGAGACGCGCCGCCTCGCGCGGACTGAGGTCGGCGGCCGACTTGCCGAACCAGTGCCGGGCCGCGGCCTCGGCGCCATAGACGCCCGGCGCCCATTCGGCGACGTTGAGATAGACCTCCATGATCCGCCGCTTGCCCCAGACCGCCTCGATGGCGACGGTGTAGCCGGCCTCCATTGCCTTGCGGATCCAGTCGCGGCCCGGCCAGAGGAAGGCGTTCTTGGCGGTCTGCTGGCTGATGGTCGAGCCGCCGCGGATGCGGCCGGAGCCGCGCTTCTCAGCACGTGCATTGGCCTTCAGGGCGCGCTCGATGGCCTTCATGTCGAAGCCGCTGTGGGAACAGAAGGTCGAGTCCTCGGAGGCGATGACGGCCTGGACCAGCCGGGGCGAGATGGCGTCGAGCGAGCGCCAGCGGTACGCGAGGCCTTCGCCCCCGACCACGCGGCTGACCATCAGGAAGGTGATCGGCGGCGCGACCCAGCGCTGGATCACCACGCTGCCCAGGCCGAGCAGGATCAGCAGAAGGAACAGGGTCAGCAGCGGGCGGCGTCTTCGGCGGCCGGGAGAAGTCTCCGACGCCAAGCGTCAGGCCTCGCCGGTGTCGAAGAAGTCGACGACGCCGTCGTCCAGGTCGTACCGCGCGCCCACGATGCGCAGTAGCCCGCTGGACTGGCGCTCCAGCAGGGCGGGGGAGGCGGTTTCGCGGAGGTGCAGCACGACCTGTCGCACATTTTCCCTGACGGATTGATCGACAAGATCGCCCTCGGGATGGGCGGTCCGGGCCATCAGGACGGCCGGAATGATGGGCTGCAGCATCGCGCCGACAGCGCCGGGGAAATGGGTGTTCTGTTGCACGACCTCGGCGGCGGCCGAGACGGCGCCGCAGCGCTCGTGACCCATGACCACGACGAGGGGAACGCCCAGATGGCCGACGGCGTACTCGATCGAACCCAGGGCCCTGGTGTCTATGGTGTTGCCGGCGATGCGGATCGTGAACAGCTCGCCAAGGCCGCTGCCGAAGACGATCTCGGGCGGTACGCGGCTGTCCGAACAGGAAACCAGTACCGCGTAGGGCGCCTGGGCGGCGGCGAGCGCGTGCCGACGCTCGCCGCCCAGGCTCACGGGCAGCGGATGGTCCGATGCGAAGGCCTGGTTGCCCTGACGCAGTCGCTCCAAGGCCTCGTCGGGGGTCAGACCGCTGTGGCCGGCATGGGGATCGGCCCAGGCGAACGCCGGCGCCGCGAGGGCCGTGGTCGGGGCTGCAAGCGCCCACTGGACAAGAGACCGCCTGGACAGGCCTGAGTGTATTGCGTTCATCGTCGCTCCCCCCGGGTCCTGTAATGTGCCGCTTGAGGCGGCGAAACGCTAGCCCGCGTCGGCCACCCCGGCGTTCCCGTCCTCATCGGCCCAGGCGACGCGGCGGGCGTCGGGACTCATGGCCAGGGCCGTGATCGGGGCGCCGCGCTCGGCCTTGAGAAAGTTCAGCCCCTGACCCGCCGGATCGGCCAGCCAGACGCGGCCGTCGCTCAGCCCGGCCGCCAGAACGCCGTGCTTCGGCTGCGAGGCGACGAGGGCGATCTGACTGCCTTCATCGAAGCCGATCTCGGTCGCCTCGCGGCCCATGGGCCCGTTGGCGCCGACGAAGGGCCAGAGCACCGCGCCCTGCGCGCCGGAGGTGGCGAGCAACTGGCCGTTGGACAGGAAGCTCATGGCCCGGACCTTGGCCGGATAGCCGCCCATCCGCATGTTCTTCTGATCCTTCAGCCGCCAGCCGTGCAACTGGGCGTCCTGCATCGAGGTCACCACGAAGGCGCCGTCGGGCGAGAAGGTCACCGCCGTATGCGACCCGGCCCATTTGAGGAAGGTCGGCTTCTGTTCGGCGATGCGCGCGAACCACAGGGCCGCCCCGCCATAGGTCGAGGTCGCGATGCGCCGGCCCTTCGGCTCGAAGGCCACCCCCGAGACGGTGCGTTCGTGTTGGAAGTCGCGGCGGAAGCCGGCGTCCTTCGCGTCGATGACCGACAGGGTCTTGCCGGCCGAGAAGGCGATCAGCCCGCTCTCGCGCGAGGCGTCGACGGCGTCGATCCATTGCCCCTTCGCGCTGGTGGCCAGGACCCCGGCCTCGTCGCGCCGGTGCCAGATCAGCCGGCCGTCATCGCCGCCCGTGACCACGCCGTCGCCGGAGGGATGGACGACGGCGCACAGGATCGCGCCGTCATGGGCGGCGCTGAACGCGCCGTCCTCGAACCGGACCGAGCCGTCGCCGAGGGCGAAGATCGCGCCTCCTGCGTCGAAGACAATGGCGGTTATCTGGGCGTCGAAGCTGGAGGTCTTCATGCCGGGCGGCCTTCGCCGAAGCCGGCGCCCGCCTCGGACGGCGCGCAGCGGATCAGCCGCGAGTCCGCCACGGCGGCCTGACGATGGATGACCGCGGTCTGGTACTCAGGATCGCGCAACATCGTCAGGAAGGCCTCGCCGCTGGGGTAGGCGGCGATGAAAGCCAGATCCCACGCTTCTTCGGCGGGGCCGATCAGGGTCAGCTCGGGCCGGCCCAGCCAGATCTGGCGCCCGCCCGAGCGGGCGAAGGGCGCCGCGGCGGCGCGGCCGTAGGCGGCATAGGCCTGGGCGCCGCTCCGGGCCTCGGCATGGTTGGGGTGTCCGGACGGATAGGCCGCTGACTCACGAAAGCGCAGCATATTGATCATGGCGATCGGCCGGTCGCCGGGCAGGTCGCGGAAGGCTGCCATGGCCTCCCTTGTCGGATCGACGGCGCCGCTCATGCCGCGCAGGCCTCGAACCCGGCCCGCAGCGCGGCCTCGTCGAGATCGCGGCCGATGAAGACGGCGCGGGACCAGCGGCGTTCATTGGCCCCCCAGGGCTTCTGCAGATCGCCTTCGAGGATCATGTGCACGGCCTGGAACACCAGGCGGCGATCCTCGCCGTGGACGTCGATGATGCCCTTGGCGCGCAGGATGTTCTGGCCCTGCTCGCCCAGCAGCCGGTCGAGCCAGGCGGTGAATTTGGTCCCGTCCATCGGCCGTTCCAGCGACAGGGAGATGCCCTTGATGTCGTCCTCGTGCGCATGGCCGCGCGCACCGTGGGTAGGGCCGTGGTCGTGATCATGATGCGAATGGTCGTGGTCATGATGGTCGTGGTCGCAGTGTTCGTCGTGGACATGGCCGGCCTCGCCATGGGCGGGGTTGGCGAACTCGGGATTGATGTCGAGGATGCGGCCCAGATCGAACCCGCCGAGGCCCAGCACCTGGTCCAGCGGCACATTGGCGCGCTCGGCGCGGGTGATGGGGGCCAGGGGGTTCAGCTTGCGCAGGCGGCGCTCGACCTCGACCAGCTCGGCCTCCGTGACCAGATCGGTCTTGTTGAGGATGATGCGGTCGGCGAAGGCGACCTGCTCGCGCGCCTCCTTCGAATCGTCGAGCCGGGCCATGACGTGTTTGGCGTCGACCAGGGCCGTGACGCTGTCCAGCTGCGTCTTCGCCTTGACGTCCTCGTCGACGAAGAAGGTCTGGGCCACCGGACCGGGGTCGGCCAGGCCCGTGGTCTCGACGATGATGGCGTCGAAGGCCGGCTTGCCGGGGCGCTGGCGCTTCATCAGGCCGGCCACGACCCGGATCAGGTCGCCGCGCACGGTGCAGCAGACGCAGCCGTTGTTCATCTCGAACACGTCCTCGTCGGCGCCGACGACGAGGTCGTTGTCGATGCCGATCTCGCCGAACTCATTGACGATGACGGCGTAGCGCTTGCCGTGGTCCTCGGTGAGGATGCGGTTCAGCAGGGTCGTCTTGCCGGCGCCAAGGTAGCCGGTGAGGACGGTGACGGGGATCTTGTCTGACATGGCGCTCATCTAGGGGCGGCGGGCGCCGGGCGCCAGTGAGATCGCTCCTCGCGCCGCAGGCGCCTTCATGACTGAGGACGGCTGGTTCATCACGAAGGGCACGAAGAAGGACACGAAGAACACGAAGGGGCCGGGAGCGTCCCAGGCAGGGAGCCAGGGACTCCGGGAGGATCGACGCGTGCCGCGTCATGGCCGCCGCACGGTCCATTTGTGTCCTTGGAGGTCCCGTCGTGTCCTTTGTGATGAACCTTCCGGCGGACGGGGGTGGCACGCTCAGCAGGTCGGGCAGTCGGCCAGCGGCTCCGATTCCAGCTGCAATGTCGTATGGCGGATACGGAACCGGCCGCGCGCCATCGCCTGCGCCTCGACCAGAAGGGCGTCAGGGTCCGGGCGGTCGTGGCACAGGTGGGCGGTCAGGGCGGTCTCGGTGGTGGACAGGCCCCAGACGTGCAGGTCGTGGACGGCGGTGACGCCGGGCAGCGACAGGAAGGCGGCGCGGATGGCGTCGACGTCGACGCCGCGTGGGGCGGCGTCCAGCGCCAGATTGACCGAGTCCTTGAGCAGGCCCCAGGTGCCTATCAGGATCACGGCGACGATGACGATGCTGACCAGCGGGTCGATGATCGACCAGCCCGTAAACATGATGACGGCGCCGGCGATGACCACGCCGATGGAGACGGCGGCGTCGGCCATCATGTGGAGGTAGGCGCCGCGGGCGTTCAGGTCGCTGTGCTGGTCGCGCATGAACAGCAGGGCGGTGCCGAGGTTGATGACAAAGCCGATCGCCGCCACGCCCATGATCAGGCCGGACATCACCGGCGCCGGCTCGGCCAGACGGCGGACGGCCTCGAAGGCGATGGCCCCGCAGGCGAAGATCAGCAGAAGGGCGTTGGCCAGCGCGGCCAGCACCGTCGCCTTGCCGTAGCCATAGGTGTTCCGCGACCCGCTGGCCCGGCGCGCCAGCCAGGCCGCGCCTCCGGCCATGGCCAGACCCAGGACGTCCGACAGATTGTGCCCTGCGTCGGCCATCAGGGCGGTGGAGCCGCTGAAGACCCCAGCCCCGAACTCGACGCCGACGAAGGCGAGGTTGACGATCAGGCCGACGGCATAGCGCCAGTCGCCCGTATCGACCGGACCGTGATGATGGCCCCCGTGACCGTGGCTGTTACCGTCGGCGTGACCATGCCCGTGGTCGTGCCCATGATCGTGGCCATGGCTGTGTCCGTGATCGTGAGAGCCGTGCGCCATGCCGCTATCCTTAGTGCTGGCGCAGGACCACGAGAAGCCCGATCAGGATCAGGGCGACGCCGAGCACCACGCCTTCATAGCGGGCCCAGCGCTCGAGCCGCAGCACCGACCATCCTGCGCGGGCCAGGACGGTGAACAAGGCCATGCCAAGCACCGTTCCGGCGGCGAACGCCAGGGTCAGGACGGTCAGCACCAGCGGACCCTGCGTCGCCTGGGACAGATAGATCGGCAGCAGCACCTCGCCCGGTGACACGGCCATCATCGCCACCAGCCCCCAGAAGGCGGCGGCGTGGGACACGGTCGGCTCGGACAGGGCGAGGGACGGTCCTCCAGCCATGATCGGCGCCCGCAGGACCGCGCGTCCCAGATAGAAGGCGCCGAACAGGAACAGCAGTCCGGCGGAAGCCCAGGGCAGCAGGCCGGATATCCACTGTTCCATGACCAGACCAGCGGCGACGATCAGGCCGCCGACGACGGCGGTGGTGGCGATATGGGCCAGCCCCGCGGCGGTCACGGCGCCGAGCACCTGCGGCAGGGTCCAGCGCTGACCGCGTCCGACCAGCACGAACGGCAGCCAGTGGGTCGGCAGGGCCGCGTGCAGAAAGGCCGTCACGAAGCCCGCCCCAAGCAGGGACAGCAGGACGGGTTGCTGAAGGTCGGGCGGCGTCATCCCGGCCCTCATAGTGTGTTATCTTATAACAGTCGAGGGGTCCGTATGATTTCGGCGGCGCGATCCGCGCGCTCCCGTTTTTTCGCCCGTCCGCGTTGACTCGGACACCCCTCTGCGTCTATGTCGCCGCTCTTCGCCCGAGGGGGTCCCCCGTCGGGCTTATTCTTTTTGCGTTTCGCTGAGGCTTCAACATGTACGCGGTGATCAAGACCGGCGGCAAGCAGTACCGGGTTCAACCGGGCGACGTCAT
>JAHKAM010000008.1 GCA_018826515.1 Alphaproteobacteria bacterium | reverse complement strand
GGCTGATGAAGACTCGATCGCCGCCGCAATCCGCGAGGGTCTGGTCCGCTCGCGCGCCCGCGACGCCGCCGCCGGCCGCTCCCTGTTCGGCCCGCACCGCTCCGACCTGACCGCCCTCCACCGCGCCAAGAACCGCCCCGCCGCCGAGGGCTCCTCGGGCGAGCAGAAGGCGCTGGTCCTCAACCTGATCCTCGCCCAGATCACCCGCCTCGCGGACCAGCCGGCGCCGCCGGTCCTCCTGCTCGACGAGGCCCCCGCCCACCTCGACACCGCCCGTAGAGCCGCCCTGTTCGACGAGATCGAGGCCCTCGGCCTGCAGGCCTTCCTGACCGGCACCGAAGCGGAGCTGTTCGACCCCCTGCGCGGCCGGGCGCAGTTCGTGCGGGTCGAGGGCGGGGCGTTGACGGTGGAGTAACCGCCCCGTCTCCTCCCTGTTCGCGTAGCGAATGGGGAGGGGGACCATGCGAAGCATGGTGGAGGGGTGGAGCCTGTTCGCCTGCGATCAGGCGACAGCGCCGCGATCGTTGCTCACCACCCCTCCGTCACGGCGCGAAGCCGCGCCGCGCCACCTCCCCATCGCTGCGCGACAGGGAGGAGACGGAATGTGCGGAGACCGCCCCTCAAACCATGTCTTCTCGCCCCCTGTCTTCTCGCCCCTGCGCGACCCCGATCGAACCTTTTCGACCCACCCGCGCCACCCTGTTGCGCCTCGTTTTCCGGCCTGCGACCGGTCCTGACGCAGGCGTGTGCTCTCTGTTCTTGTCCCCACAGGGCGGGTCTTTGACAGGGTTCATCTCCCTCGCCGGCGCGCCGCGAAGACCGGTTCCGGGGCCGCTCCGGGACGCCGTCCGGAATCGCCGGACACGGGCTGCATTTTTCCTCGCGGAACACACCACTCTCGACCCTCCCGCGAGCCCCGCTTTTCCTCGCAATTCCGCCCTGAATCCCTATATGCTTCAGGCCTCGGCGCGACCCGGATTCGCGCCCTGAAAACCGTCCGTCCAAGGCGGCCCCGCCGCCGCCTTCCGAAGCCCTCCCGAAGGGCGTTTCACCGACCGATTATATGACCGATCAGACCCCGACCGCGCGTAACGCAGACACCGCCGAAGAGGCCGCCTACGGCGCCGATTCCATCAAGGTCCTGAAGGGCCTCGACGCGGTCCGCAAACGGCCCGGCATGTATATCGGCGACACCGACGACGGCTCGGGTCTGCACCACATGGTCTATGAGGTGGTCGACAACGCCATCGACGAGGCCCTCGCCGGCCACGCCGATCTGGTCCAGGTCATCCTCAACGCCGACGGCTCGGTCACGGTGACCGACAACGGTCGCGGCATCCCCACCGATATCCACGGCGAGGAGGGCGTCTCGGCCGCAGAGGTCATCATGACCCAGCTGCACGCCGGCGGTAAGTTCGACCAGAATTCCTACAAGGTCTCGGGCGGCCTGCACGGCGTCGGCGTCTCTGTCGTCAACGCCCTGTCCGACTGGCTGAAACTGGTCATCTACCGCAACGGCAAACGGCACGAGATGCGGTTCGAGCGCGGCGATACGGTCGAAAGCCTGCGCGTCACCGGCGACGCCCCCCTGCGCGACAACGGCAAGGTCCTGTCCGGCACCGAGGTCACCTTCTACCCCTCGGTCACCACCTTCGCCCACATCGACTTCGACCTGAAGACGCTCGAGCACCGCCTGCGCGAACTGGCCTTCCTGAACTCCGGCGTGGTCATCAAGCTGCAGGACCATCGCGGGGCCGAGCCCTTCGAGGAGATCCTGCACTACGAAGGCGGCGTCGAGGCCTTCGTGCGCCACCTCGACAAGTCCAAGACGCCCATCCTCAAGGACGTCATCGTCATCCGCGGCAAGAAGGAAGGGATCGAGATCGATCTCGCCCTGTGGTGGAACGACAGCTACCACGAGACCATGCTGTGCTTCACCAACAACATCCCCCAGCGGGATGGAGGCACCCACCTGTCGGCCTTCCGCGCCAGCCTGACCCGCGTCATGGGCGGCTATATCGACGCCGCCGGCGCGGCGAAAAAAGAGAAGGTCTCGGTCTCGGGCGAGGACGCCCGCGAGGGCCTGACCTGCGTCCTGTCGGTCAAGGTGCCGGACCCCAAATTCAGCTCCCAGACCAAGGACAAGCTGGTCTCGTCCGAGGTTCGTCCGGCGGTCGAGGGCCTGTGCTCCGAGGGCCTGTCGACCTGGTTCGAGGAGCATCCGGTCGAAGCCAAACAGGTCGTCGCCAAGATCATCGAGGCCGCCGCCGCCCGTGAGGCCGCGCGCAAGGCCCGCGACCTGACCCGGCGCAAGACCTCCATGGACATGGCCTCC
>JAHKAM010000053.1 GCA_018826515.1 Alphaproteobacteria bacterium | reverse complement strand
TGCTGTTGTGTTGTTACCGTTTCGACGAAGCCTGACGTTGGCCGCCCTTCTGATCCGCCCGTGAAGTCACGGTCGGGAAGGGACGGCGCCGCTCCGCGCGGCCGTTTTCCACGCGCCCTCCGGCTGGCGGCCTTTACCTTGGGGCCTTACCGGATCTCCGCCGCAGACATTGCTGGCTGCGACGCGCGGCGGACATGACTTGCGTCAGCGGCCCGCACATTCAGCGCGCGGCGAGCAAGCGGAAGGCCATCCATCGACCTCCGCGAGGACCCCCGAAGTACCCTTCCTCCGGGCTTCATCGCTCGACCTATGGCGGGCTGGTGACGCTGCATTTTTGGAAAGATGAGCAGAAGCAGGAAGTTGGCAAGGCGGGATATGCTGATGATCGGTGGATTGTCAGCAGTGTCTCCTCCCTGTCGCGCAGCGATGGGGAGGTGTCATGGCGCGCCTTCGCGCCGTGACGGAGGGGCGGTGGGCAACGGTCGCGGCGCGGTCCCCCTCCACCATGCTTCGCATGGTCCCCCTCCCCATCGGAGATGGGGAGGAGACGGGAGACGCTCAATCCTTCAGCGCGCGTCCGGCGACCACCGCCCTGTCGCCGAATTTGGCCCGCAGCCGGTCGATGGCCGTTTCGGTCTTCAGGACCCGGGCCTCGGTCGATTCGAACAGGGCCGGGGCGTCGACGGCGTCGACGACCTCGGCCATGCCGATGCCGACCAGGCGGTAGGGCCGGCCCAGTTCCGGCGCCATCAGCGCCCGTCCGGCGGCGAACAGGGCGCGGGCGGTCTGCACCGGCTCGGGCAGGCTGACGCGGCGCGTGACGATCTTGAAATCGGTGCGGCGCAGCTTCAGCACCAGGACCCGGCTGGCGACGCCGTCGCGGCGGGCCTTGGAGGCCAGTTTTTCGCACAGGGGCCAGAGTTCGGCCTCGAGGTCCGCCGCCGAGGTCAGATCCTCGTTGAAGGTGGTCTCGGCGCTCATCCCCTTGCGATCGTGGTCCGGATTGACGCGGCGGGCGTCACGGCCGTGGGCGAGGTCGTGCAGGCGCAGGCCGGTCTCGCCGTAGCGTTTGACCAGATCGCGCACCTCGGCGGCGGCCAGATCGCCGACGGTGGCGTAGCCGTCGCTCTGCAACGTCTTGCGGAACACCGGTCCGACGCCGGGCAGGATTCCGACCGGGCGGGGAGCGAGCACGGCGGCGGCCTCGGAGCCCAGCACCGAGAAGCCGCGCGGCTTGTCCAGCTCGGACGCCACCTTGGCGAGGAAGCGGTTGGGGGCCAGGCCGATGGAGACGGTCAGACCGGTCTCGATCTCGATCTGCTGCTGCAGCCGGATCAGCTGGAAGGCCGGAGCGCCGCCGTTGAGCCGTTCGGTGCCGGCAAGGTCGATCCAGGCCTCGTCCAGCGACAGGGTCTGGACCAGCGGCGTAAGCTTGCCGACGGCGCCGAAGATGGCCTCGCTGGCGGCGATGTATTTGCGGAAGTCCGGCTTGATGACCACGGCCTCGGGACAGGCCTTCAGCGCCTTGAACATCGGCATGGCCGAATGCACGCCGTACTGGCGGGCGATGTAGCAGCAGGTCGAGACCACGCCCCGCTTGCCGCCGCCGACGATGACGGGCCGGTCGCGCAGCTCGGGGCGGTCGCGCTTTTCGACCGAGGCGTAGAAGGCGTCGCAGTCCAGATGGGCGATGGTCAGCCGGTCGAGTTCATCATGGCCGACGATCCGGCGCGAATCGCACGCCGGGCAGCGATCGACCTTGTGGTCGCCGGTATGCAGGCAGTCGCGGCAGATGGATTTCATGCGGAGGGGATTGTGCCCGAGGCGACCGCGGCTCGCTATCGCCATGCTTGGGCGCGGTGGACGGATCCGAAGTTCATCACCAAGGACACGAAGAAAGAAGAAGCCACGAAGGACACGAAGGGGTCGGCGTCTCATGACCGCGCGCAGCGCCCTATCTTCTCGAAGATCGGGATGCCTGCGGCGCCTCGCGCTCGAACTCTTCGTGTCCTTTGTGGATCCTTGGTGTCCTTGGTGATGAACCAGCAATCCCACCCAGACCGAACGGGCGACCGCTTCACGTCAACTTAAGACCCCGGGGGGCACAGTGGTTGAAGAAGGCGCCAAGCCTCCGTGCAGCCGCACCCAGAGGCAACCAGGCCAAGGTGATGATGTCCAAGAAAGTCCTCATCGTCGAGGATAACGAGCTGAACATGAAGCTCTTTCATGATCTGCTCGACTCGCAGGGTTATGAGACGCTGCAGACCCGCGAGGGATTGCAGGCTCTGGCCCTGGCGCGTCTGCACAAGCCCGACCTGATCCTGATGGATATCCAGCTGCCCGAGATCAGCGGCCTGGAGGTCACCAAATGGCTCAAGGACGACGAGGAGCTGAGCCACATTCCCGTCGTCGCCGTGACCGCCTTCGCCATGAAGGGCGACGAGGAGCGGATCCGCAACGGCGGGTGCGAGGCGTACATCTCCAAGCCCATCTCGGTGATGCATTTCCTCGACGTGGTTCGGAAGCATTTGGGGTAGGGACCGATGACGGCGCGTATCCTTGTCGTTGACGATGTCGAGCCGAACGTCCGGCTGCTCGAAGCCAAGCTGACGCTCGAATACTATGAGGTTCTGACCGCCTGCGACGGCGCGACGGCGCTGCAGGTCGCCTCGGACGAGCGGCCCGACATCATCCTTCTGGACGTGATGATGCCCGGCATGGACGGGTTCGAGACCTGCCGGCGGTTGAAGACCGATCCGGTGACGCGACACATTCCGGTGGTGCTGGTGACGGCGCTGGACGGCCGCGAGGACAAGCTCAAGGGGCTGGACGCCGGGGCCGACGACTTCGTCACCAAGCCGATCGACGATGTGATCCTGTTCGCGCGGGTGCGCTCGCTGCTGCGGCTCAAATCCGTCATGGATGAGCTGCGCGAACGGGAGGAAAGCGGTCGGCGTCTCGGCGTGGATACGGACGGCGCGGGCCGCCTGCGCGGCTCGGGCGGGCGGGTGCTGATCGTCGACGACAATGCCCGCCAGGCCGAGAAGATGGTCGAACATCTGGCCCACGAGCATCGCCCGACGGTCGAAAGCGACCCGGCCGCGGCCCTGATCGCGGCGCGCGGACCCGTCGATCTGATGATCGTCAATGTATCGAACGCCGGATTCGACGGCCTTCGCTTCGTCGCCCAGGTGCGATCCACCGAGGCCTCGCGGCGGATGCCGATCCTGGCTGTGGTGGACCCCGCAGACCGGCCGCGCCTGCTGAAGGCGCTGGAGCTGGGCGTCAACGACATCCTGCCGCGTCCGGTCGATCCGGAGGAGCTGCAGGCGCGCGCCCGCACCCAGATCAAGCGCAAACGCTATGCCGACTTCCTCAAGCAGAAGCTGGACTACAGCCTCGAGATGGCGGTCACGGACGCCCTGACGGGCCTGCACAACCGCCGCTACATGGCCGGGCAGCTGCAGGCGCTGATGAGCCGGGCCGGGCAGGGGGGCGATGGCGTGGCCGTGCTGGTCATGGACATCGACCATTTCAAACTGGTCAACGACGGCTTCGGCCACGACTCCGGGGACGAGGTGCTGCGCGAGTTCGCCGTGCGCCTGGCCACCAATGTCCGCGCCATCGACCTGCCGTGCCGTCTGGGCGGCGAGGAGTTCGTGGTGGTCATGCCGGGCGCCAGCCTGGAGGACGCGACCCAGGTCGCCGACCGCATTCGCCGCGACGTGGGCGGCCAGCCGTTCCCGATCATGGGCGGGGCCGAGGGCCTGACCATCACCGTCTCGGTCGGCGTCGCCGCCAGCACAGGCGGGGACGACACGCCGGACGCCCTGCTGAAGCGGGCCGACGAGGGGGTCTATGAGGCCAAGTCCCGCGGGCGGAACCAGGTGATCGCCCGGGCGGCCTGAGCGCCGTCAGCGACTCATCCACGGCTTGGACTTGCCCGTCGCGATACGGGCGGCCTGTTCGCGCTGGAAGCGGCCGCCGCGGGGCGGCTTCTCCCGCGCGGCGATCGCCGCCTGCTTCAGGCGGAGCGCCCGCTGGACGGGGCTTTCGGGCGACGGGTCCGCGGCGGCGTCGTCAATCGGATCACTCATAAGGTCAGCCTTAGCACGCCAAACAAAAACGCCCGGCGTTTCCACCGGGCGTTCTGAAATCCAGCAGGGCGTGGCCCTTACTTGATCTTGCCTTCCTTGAACTCGACGTGCTTGCGCACGACGGGGTCGTACTTCTTGACGACCATTTTCTCGGTCATGGTCCGGGCGTTCTTCTTGGTGACGTAGAAGAAGCCGGTGTCGGCCGAGGAGTTCAGGCGGATCTTGATGGAAGCCGGTTTGGCCATCGGGAATTACCTCTGCGACGGCGAAAGCCGCTAAAATACGAGGCGCGGAACATACTCAGGCGCGTTCGGAAGTCAACGGCGCTTTGCGGGGCTCCACGGCGTGACGGGTCGAACCGTGGCGCAGGCCGGCGATCCGTCCTTGCCCCGGCCGGGCAAATGCACCTCCAGCACGGCGTCCGGGACCAGCATGAGCTTGGGGATGTCGTGGATGTCGATCTTGGCGCGGCGGCTCCAGGGGCTGGCGTGATCGCCGGCCGACGTGCCGATGCGGATGTAGACGAAGCGGCGCTCCGGCCCCTCGCGGCGGACGAATGGCCCGGTCATCCGGCCGTCGGGGTGCAGGGTGATCGGCAGTTCGAATTCCAGCGGTCCGTCGTCGGCCGTCCGCGGCTCGAACGGCAGGTCGTCCTTCTGCAGGCTGTAGCGGACCCCGGGCACGGGATCGTCGATGATGAGACGAAGCGTCACCGTGTCAGCCATGACCGCAGATTAGGCGAGCGGCGGTCTTCGGGCTAGCGTGGTCGCATGAAACAGATCGCCCTTCTCGCCGCCGCCGCGGCCCTCGCCCTGTCCGCCTGCGCCACGGTCCCCGCGCCCGCGCCGCAGCAGGACGCCTTCATGGCCCATCTCAACGCCCTGTGCGGACAGAAATTCGTGGGACGGGTGGTGACCACCCAGGCCGCGGACGCCGATTTCGCCGCCTCGCGCCTGCTGATGCATGTGCGCGACTGTTCGGCCGACGAGGTGCGCATTCCTTTCTGGGTCGGCGAGGATCGGTCGCGGACATGGGTGATCAGCCGCAATGAAGAGGGCGGGCTGACGCTGAAGCACGATCACCGCGATCCCGAGGGCAATCCAGACGGCCTGCACTGGTACGGCGGCGACACGACCTCGGCCGGGACGGCGAACCGGCAGGAGTTCCCGGTCGACGACTTTTCGATCGAGTTGTTCAACGCCGGCAACGCGGCGGTCTCGACCACCAACGTCTGGGCGGTCGAGGTGCATCCGGGGCGGATCTACGCCTATGAACTGCGCCGCGAGAACCGCTTCCTGCGGGTCGAGTTCGACCTGACCCGGCCGGTTGCCGAGTAAGGGCTACCGGGTCGTCTCTTCGAACACGCCACAGGCTATGCGGCCGCCCGCGCCGCCGATCGGCTGGCTGACGTGGTCATCCGGATTGGCGTGGACGACAAACGAAAAGCCGTCGCCGTCCAGGAGATCCATGCCGGCCATGCCCAGGCCGGAGCCGGCCAGATAGACCTCTGCGTTCGCGACGCCGTCGGCGGCCGCCCAGACATTCTGCAGATCGCCGAGGTCGGGCCCGCCGCCATGGTTCAGGAGCCCGTGCGGACGCGCTTCGGCATGATTCACGTGGCCGCCGGCGGAGGTGAACCCTGGCGCATCGCACCGGCCGACGGCGTGGAGGTGCACTCCGTGCCATCCCGACGGCCAGTTCTCGCCCTCGACCCGCAACAGGAGGCCGAGGGGGCCGCGAAATACCGTGACCTGGCCCGCGTCGCCGCCCTGCGCCGTCTTCAGCGCCGCGACCGCGACCGGCGCGGGGGCGCCCGCCGCGGCGGGCGGGGTCTGAGCCTGTACGGTCGTGCAGCTCATGGCGAGCGGCGTGAGCAGGACGGCGGCGAGGCGGATAAACTGCATGGTCTGGAGTCCCGGACTGGATTGCGGGCCGCCGGAGGGGTCGCTTTGCCACCGGGGTCCCTGAATGCTAGAAAACCTGCGCGCGGATCACGTTCCGATTCCGGTCCTTTAAAGCCTGATTTCCCTTGACTGACGACAGCTATAACGACGCCCTTCCTCCTTCGTCGGGGGCCGGCGGCGGCGACATTTCCACCATCACCATCGAGGACGAGCTGAGGCGTTCGTATCTCGACTACGCCATGAGCGTGATCGTGAGCCGCGCCCTGCCGGACGCGCGCGACGGGCTGAAGCCCGTGCACCGCCGCATCCTGTATTCGATGCACGATCTGAAGATGACGCCGGACCGGCCGTATTCGAAGTGCGCGCGGGTCGTCGGCGACGTGCTGGGCCGTTTCCACCCCCACGGCGACGCCTCGGTCTATATGGCGCTGGTGCGTATGGCGCAGCCGTTCTCGATGGGACTGATGCTGGTCGACGGCCAGGGCAATTTCGGCTCGGTCGACGGCGATATGCCGGCCTCGATGCGTTACACCGAGGCCCGGATGGCCCCGGCCGCCTCGGCCCTGCTGACCGACATCGACAAGGACACGGTCGATTTCCAGCCCAACTACGACGAGAAGGAGCTGGAGCCGGTCGTCCTGCCGGCGCGGATCCCCAATCTGCTGGTCAATGGCGCGGGCGGCATCGCCGTCGGCATGGCGACCAACATCCCGCCGCATAATCTGGGCGAGATCGTCGACGCCTGCGTCGCCCTGCTGGACGACCCGAACATCACCGACGACGCCCTGCTGGACATCGTGCCCGGGCCCGATTTCCCGACCGGCGGCGAGATCATGGGCCGGACGCCCCCCCGCAACGCCCTGCGCGACGGCCGCGGCTCGGTCATCGTGCGCGGCCAGGCCACGATCGAGACGATCCGCAAGGACCGCGAGGCCATCGTGGTCACCCAGCTGCCGTTCCAGGTCAACAAACAGACCCTGATCGAGCGGATCGTCGAAATGGTCCGCGAGAAGCGGATCGAGGGCATTTCCGACGTCCGCGACGAATCCGACCGCGACGGCATGCGGATGGTCATCGAGCTGAAGCGCGACGCCTCGGCCGATGTGGTGCTGAACCAGCTGTGGCGCTTCACCGCCATGCAGAGCTCGTTCGGCGTCAACATGCTGGCGCTGAACCACGGCCGCCCGATCCAGATGGGGCTGCGCCAGCTGCTGGAGGCCTTCCTCGAGTTCCGAGAGGAAGTGGTCGTCCGCCGCATCAAGTTCGAACTGGCCAAGGCCCGCGACCGCGGCCACGTGCTGGTCGGCCTGGCCGTGGCCGTCGCCAATATCGACGAGGTCATCCACATCATCCGCAGTTCGGCCGATCCGGCCGAGGCGCGTGAGCGGCTGCAGGCCAAGAGCTGGCCGGTGGGCGACATGATCGCCCTGATCGAGCTGATCGCCGACCCGCGCTCGATGCTGGTCGAGGGCGACAAGCTGAACCTGACCGACGAACAGGCGCGGGCCATCCTGGGCCTGACCCTGTCCCGCCTGACCGGCCTCGGTCGCGACGACATCTTCGGCGAGGCGCGCGGTCTGGCCGACACCATCCAGGGCCATCTGACCCTGCTGAGCGACCGCGCCAACATCCTGGCGGTGATCCGTGAGGACCTGCTGATCGTCCGCGAGGAGTTCGCGGTGCCGCGCCGGACCCTCATCGGCGAAGGCGACTATGAGCTGGAAGACGAGGACCTGATCCCGCGCGAGGACATGGTCGTGACCGTGACCCACGGCGGCTACGTCAAGCGGGTGGCGCTGAACGCCTACCGGACCCAGCATCGCGGCGGCAAGGGCCGTTCGGGCGTGGCGATGAAGGAGGACGACGCCGTCGTCGGCGTCTTCTCGGCCTCGACCCATACGCCGGTGCTGTTCTTCGCCACCAACGGCAAGGCCTACAAGCTGAAGACCTGGCGGCTGCCGCTGGGCAATCCGCAGTCGCGCGGCAAGGCCTTCGTCAACCTGCTGCCGATCGAGCCGGGCGATTCGATCATGAACGTCCTGCCCCTGCCCGAGGACGAGGCGGAGTGGGGCAATCTGGACATCATGTTCGCCACCCGCTCCGGCGACGTGCGGCGCAACAAGCTGAGCGACTTCGCCACCGTCAACCGGGCCGGCAAGATCGCCATGAAGCTGGAGGACGGCGACCACATGGTCGGCGTCGCCCTTTGCACCGCCGAGGACGACGTCATGCTGACGACCGCCCTGGGCCGCGCCATCCGCTTCAAGGCCGACGATGTGCGCGTGTTCAAGGGCCGCGATTCGACCGGCGTGCGCGGCGTCCGTCTGCAGAAGGACGACGCGGTCATCTCCATGGCCGTGCTGGGCCGGGTCGATGCGACACCGGACGAACGGGCCGCCTATGTCAAACACGCCTCGGCCGTGCGCCGGGCGGCGGACGGGGCCGAGGACGAACCGGTCGTCGCCGCCGATGACGAGGGCGAAGAGACGGCGGGCGAAGCCATCCTGTCGACCGAACGCATCGCCCAGCTGGGCGCGGCCGAGCAGTTCATCCTGACGGTCACCGAGACCGGCTTCGGCAAGCGGTCGTCCGCCTACGAATACCGGCGGACGGGCCGGGGCGGGCAGGGGCTGACGGCCCACGGCCTGGGCGGCCGCGCGGGCACGCGTCTGGCGGCCTCCTTCCCGGTCGAGGACGGGGACGAACTGCTGCTGGTCACCTCGGGCGGTCAGATGATCCGCACCCCGGTCGGACAGGTTCGCATCGTCGGACGCTCGAGTCAGGGCGTGACCATCTTCCGCACGGCTGAGGGCGAGCGGGTGGTTTCGGTCGAGCGGCTGCCGGACAGCGGCGGCGGCGAGGATGTGGATGCGGTCGGGGGCGAGGCGGCGGACGGCGAGGGCGAAGCCTGATCGATGGCCGTCGCCCACGACCTTCGCGTGGACGGCGAACCGGCGAGCCTGGCGGATCTGACGCATCAGGTCCTGTTCAACTACGGGGCCTACACCTCATTCCGGGTTGAAGTCGGCGGGGTCCGTGGGCTGGACCTGCATCTGGCCCGGCTCGACGCATCCGCCGAGGAGTTGTTCGGCGAGGCCGTCGGCGAGACACGCTTGCGGTTGTTGATGCGGGACGCCATCGGCGCGCGTGAGCATTGCTGGCTGAGGGTCAGCCTGTTCGCACCCGAAATCTGGATGCGCGAGCCGACCTGGCGGGGGCGCCCCAAGGTGATGATCGGCGCCTTCGACCCGCCCCCACCCCTGGCGGACAGCCCCCGGGTGCAGGTCCAGACCTATGCACGGGAGGCGGCCCACCTGAAACACGCCGCCACGTTCGGCCTGATGCGGGCCCGGCGGGCTGCGCGTGAGGCCGGGTTTGACGACGCCCTGTTTGCGGACGAGCAGGGTCGGGTGTCGGAGGGCAGCCTGTGGAACATCGGCTTCGTCAGCGGCGACGACGTGATCTGGCCCCGGGCCCCCATGCTGGCCGGGGTGGCGCAGGCTCTGGTGCAGGCGGGTCTGGGCGGCGTCGGCCTGACCGGACGCGCCGAGCCGGTTCATGTCGACGATCTGCCGCGGTTCGACGGGGCCTTCCTTTGCAACAGCGCCACGCCCGCCAGCGCCATCGCGGCGATCGGAGAGCATGGCTTCCCGACGGCGCCGGCCCTGATCGAGCGCCTTCGCGCCGCCTGGGCGTCGAACCCGGTTCAACCGATCTAGGCCGCTCGGGCCGCACCTGCTAGACCGCCGGAAAGGCGGGGAGGATCGCCATGCGCATCGGCCTGTATCCGGGCACTTTCGACCCCGTCACCAACGGGCATATGGACATCATCGGACGCGCGGTGAAGCTGGTCGACCGGCTGGTCATCGGCGTCGCCCGCAATGACGAAAAGGGCCCGATGTTCACGACCGACCAGCGGGTCGAGATGGTCCGCGCCGAGGTCGCTCATCTGGGCGCCAAGGTCGAGGTGCGGGCATTCTCCAGCCTGCTGATGCATTTCGCCGAGGAACTCGACGCGGGCATCATCGTCCGCGGCCTGCGCGCCGTGGCCGACTTTGAATACGAATTCCAGATGACGGCGATGAACCAGCGCCTCAATGCCGACATCGAGACGGTCTTCCTGATGGCCGATCCGCGGCACCAGGCGATCGCCTCGCGTCTGGTCAAGGAGATCGCCCGTCTGGACGGCGCGATCGACAGTTTCGTCAGCCCCGCCGTCGCCGAAATGGTGCGGGCCAAGGTCAAGGGATAGAATGAGCTTTCGAACCGCAATCGCCGCAACGCTTCTGACCGCCGCGCTCGCCGGCGCGGCTCCGGCTGTCGCCCAGACGGCCGCGCCGAACGCCGAATGGCGCACGGTCGCGCCCGAGAACCTTCTGATCATCGACACCGCCAAGGGCCGCGTCCTCGTCGAACTGGAGCCGCGCATCGCGCCCCTGTCGGTCGAGCGGGTGCGCACACTGGCAGACCAGGGTTTCTATGACGGCCTGACGTTCCACCGGGTGCTGGCGGGGTTCATGGCCCAGACGGGCGATCCCGAAGGAACGGGAGCCGGCGGCAGCACCCTTCCGGACATCGATGGCGAGTTCCAGTTCCGGCGCGGACGCGACCTCGGTTTCGTCAATCTGGTCACGTCCCCCACGGGCCAGCTGGGCGTCGCCGGTTCAATGCCGATCTTCACCCAGCCCGACGCCCAGATGATGGTGACGGCGGACTTCAAGACCGCGGGTCAGGCCCTGTTCTGTCCCGGCGTCGCCGGCATGGCCCGCAACCAGGACCCGCACAGCGCCAACAGCCAGTTCTTTCTGATGTCCGGCTCCAATGACAGTCTGAACGGTCTCTATGCGCCCTTCGGGCGGGTGGTGGCCGGGCTGGATGTGGTCCAGGCGTTGAAGCCCGGCCCCGAGGCCGTCAACGGCCGGGTCACCGATCCCGACATCATGACCCGCGCGCGCACCGCTGCGTCCTTGCCGGAGCGGGAGCGACCGGTGGTCCGGGTGATGAACCCGACCAGCCCCGCCTTCGCCGCCCTGGTCGAACAGGCGCGGACCGAACGGGGCGCCCGTTTCACGGTTTGTGATGTCCAGCCGCCGGTCCAGGTGACCGGCGGCTGATCGCCTTTGGGGGATGATGCGATGAAGATCATGACGGGACTGGCGGCGCTGGCTGCCCTGATCGCCGCCCCGGCGATGGCGCAGGATGTGGGCGGACCGCCTCCGCCGCCTCCGGCGCCCACGGCCGCGACGACGGTCGACCTGAACGAATGGCGGACGGTTCCGGCCGAGAACCTGCTGGTCATCGATACGACCCGGGGCCGCATCCTCGTGGAACTGACGCCCGAGGTGGCGCCGCTGCATGTGGAGCGGATCAAGCTGCTGGCGCGCCGCGGTTTCTACGACAATGTGCCCTGGCACCGGGTCATCGACTGGTTCATGGCCCAGACCGGCGACCCCCTCGGAAACGGCGAGGGCCAGAGCCCCTATCCGGACCTGAAGGCCGAGTTCACCTTCCGCCGCGATCCGACCATGCCCTTCGCCCCCGTCGCCGAGCCGGCCGGGGCGCGGGTCGGCTTCTTTCATTCGCTGCCGATCCAGACCCAGCCCGACGCGGCCTTCGCCCTGACCGGCGACGGCAAGGTGCACGGCTGGGGCCTTTACTGCCCGGGCGTGGCCGGCATGGCCCGCGATGAGGGCAATGACACCGCCAACAGCCAATTCTTCCTGATGCGGCAGGCCTATCCGGCGCTCGACAAGCGTTACACCATCTGGGGCATGACGGTGGCCGGCCTCGAGGTCGTGCGCAGCCTGCGCGTCGGCGACGGCGACAACGGCATGGTCACCGCCGAGCCCGACCGCATGACCCGTGTCCGCGTCGCCGCCGACGTCGCGGAGGCCGAACGGCCCCTGGTGCGGGTGCTGGCGACCGATTCGCCGCGCTTTCGGGCCATGGTGGATGAAACCCGGATGTCGCGCGGCGCCGACTTTTCGGTCTGCGACGTGACCCTGCCGGTCGAGGTGACCAACTAGGACCGGCCGCGACGACGGTTTCGGGACGGTTTCCGGGCGTCGCGCATCTGCTGCAGCAGCAGACCCTCGCGCAGGCCGCGGTCCGCGACCCGAACCCGCTCCGACGGCCAGGCGCGCTGCACCGCCTCCATGATGGCGGCGCCGGCGAGGACGAGGTCGGCGCGGTCCGGGCCGATGCAGGGCTCGCCGGCCCGTCCGGCGGCGCCGAGGCGTTTGAGCTTGTCGGCCGCCGCCTCGCAGTCGGCGCGGGTCATCCACAGCCCGTCGACCAGATTGCGCTGGTAGCGCGACAGGCCGAGGTGGATCCCCGCCAGACTGGTGATGGCGCCGGACGTGCCGACCATATGGGCGCGGCCGCTGACGAAAAGTTCGCGCAGCGCCGGGCTGACCGGCGCCTCGGCGATGGCGGCGCTCATGTCGGCGACCATGGCCTCGTACCAGTCGTCCAGACCGCCGCCGGCCGGCTCGGGGTGCCGCTCCGCGAGGGTGACAACCCCCACCGGCGCCGACATCCAGCCCTCCAGGACGAACGAATCGCCGCGTTTCGACAACCAGTTCAGCTCGGTCGAGCCGCCGCCGACATCGACGACCAGCACCGCCTCCACCGAGTGATCGAACAGGTTGAGCACCCCCCGAACCGCCAGCCGGGCTTCCTCGACCGGGTCGATGATGCGCAGCTTCAGACCCGTGCCGACCCGGACCCGCTCGATGAAGGCTTCGCCGTTCTCGGCCTGGCGACACGCCTGGGTGGCCACCGCCATCAGGCGTGAGGAGTCGACGCCGCGTTTCACGATCCGCTCGCCGCACAGCACCAGGGCCTCATAGGCCCGGTCCATGGCCGCCCCGTCGAGACGACCGGTGCGCGTCAGGCCCTCGCCCAGACGCACGATGCGGCTGAAGGAATCGACGACCCGAAAGCCGTCGCGCGCCGGCCTTGCGATCAGCAGGCGGCAATTGTTGGTCCCGAGGTCGAGTGCGCCAAACAGCGGCGCATCGCGACCTGACGCCCCCCGGTCGCCGGCGGCGCCGTTCGCGGCGCGCTGCCTGTCTGACCTGCGGGGCTGGGACCGGTCGTCACGCCGTGGCGCGCCGTCGGTCTCCGGCATGGGCCGAACTTTCAAGGTGGGCGGTCCGAAGCGGCGCCCGTCCCCGACACTCTAGGACTGCGCGATCGTCCGCGCCAAGCGCAGCTGTCGCGAAAATGAACAGAACGACGCGGACAAGGCTCAGGTTGGTCGGCGCATTGTCACGCCATGACCCAGCACACAGTCGCCAAATTCGGCCTCGGCCAGATCGTACGCCACCGTGACGACGCCTTTCGCGGCGTGGTGATCGACATCGACGCCTCCTATGCCGGCCTGCCCGGCGAGACGGGCGAGGTCGCGCCGGACCAGCCCTTCTACCAGGTGCTGGCCATCGGCCCCGAGGGCGGCTTCGTGGCCTATGCCGCCGAGATCGCGCTGGAGCAGGATCCCGAGCTTTCCGCCCTGACCCGGGAGGCGGAGGCGCGCTGGTTCACGGTCGATTCGCGTGGCCGCCACGCGCCCCGGGCCCACGCGATTCACTGACCGGCGCTGGCGCGACGGGCCGGTCGGGCCTAGGTTGAGGGCAAGGGCCCCTGAGAGCCCGCGGGTTGCAGGAGTGTTTTCATGTCCGATTTCGAACATGTGTTTGACGCGCCGCCGGAAGGCGCCGCCGCCGACTGGACCATTCCGCAGGACTGGGCTTCGTACAGCGAGGTCGAACACCGGACCTGGGACACGCTGTACGCCCGGCAGATGAAGATCCTGCCCGGCCGCGCCGCCGACGTCTTCCTGAAGGGGCTGACGGCGCTGGACCTGAACACCGGCGGCATCCCCGATTTCGAGGTCATGAACCCCAAGCTGGAGGCCCTGACCGGCTGGACCGTGGTCTGCGTGCCCGGCCTGGTGCCGGACGAGGTGTTCTTCGACCATCTGGCCAACCGCCGCTTCCCCTCGGGCCAGTTCATCCGCAAGCCGGACCAGCTGGACTATCTGCAGGAGCCGGACATCTTCCACGATGTCTTCGGCCATGTGCCGATGCTGTCCGACCCCGATTTCGCCGCCTATATGGAGGCCTATGGCAAGGGCGGGCAGCGGGCGGCCTCGATGGGCGTGCTGCAGAATCTGGCCCGGCTGTACTGGTACACCGTCGAGTTCGGCCTGATGCAGGATGCGGGCGGGCTGCGGATCTACGGCGCGGGCATCGTCTCCTCGGCGACCGAGAGCGTCTTCTCGCTGGAGGATCCCTCGCCCAACCGGCTGGGCTTCGACCTCGAGCGGGTGATGCGGACCCTGTACCGGATCGACGATTTCCAGCAGGTCTATTTCGTCATCGAGTCCATCGAACAGCTGAAGCAGGAGACGCTGCAGGACTTCGGCCCGATCTATGACCGGCTGAAGGGCGCCGAGGACATCGCCATCGACGCCATCCTGCCGTCCGACCGGGTCTTCACCCGCGGCACCCAGGCCTATGCGGCCCGCGGCGGGCGGTTCGCGGCCTGAGGGCGGACGCCCAGCAGCAGGCCCGCCCACCCGAGCCGTCGCGCCACTTCATAGGTCAGGAAGCAGGCGGCGAAGGTGGCGGCGATCAGCACGCCCGCCTCGATGGCCAGCGGTAGTCCCAGCTGCGCCAGGTGATGGCCGACCACGACGATGGTGGTCTGGTGGATGATGTAGAAGGGGAAGACCCCGATGGTCAGATAGCGCAGCACGGGGCCGCCGCGGTTCAGGTATCGGGCGCCGAAGCCGAGAATGGCGGCGATGAAGGCCCACTGGTCGGCCGCATAGACGAACCGCATGGCGCGACGCAGGGCCACGGCCGGCATGGCGTCGTCGGCGCGAAACTCCCAGGCGTAGCCGGCCCAGGCGGCCCAGGCGATCAGGCCGAGGATCAGCGCGGGCCAGCGCAGGCGGATGAAGCTCTCGCGCAGGACCTCTGACCGGGCCGTCAGGAAGCCGAACAGGAAGGCGCTGAACGACAGGGCGTGGTTGTACCAGTCGTTAACCAGGTCGTGGGTGATCTCGAACCGGTAGGCCAGGCTCCAGCGGATCAGGGCGAGGAAGATGATGGGCCAGACCAGCAGCCCCCAGCCCTGCAGTCCACGCTCCAGCGGCCCGCCGAGGACGCGCAGGCGACCGAAGGAGAGCGCCAGCAGACCGGCGAGGATCAGGCTGTAGACCAGCAGATAGGCCACGAACCACATGTGGTTCCAGGTCGGGGTGATCAGACAGCCGTCCGCGTCGCACCAGTTTCCCGAGGCCGTGGCGTAGCGGACCCAGAAGTCGGCGGTGAAGGTGTTGTGATAGGCGTCGGGCTGGGGGGCCAGTCGCCCGACCGCCTCGACGATCTCGTAGTAGCTTTGCGGCGGCACGATCACGAACATGGCGAACAGCAGGGGCGGGAGGAGCCTGAGAGCGCGCGATCCGGCCAGGCGCGCGGCGCCGAGTCGATTGTCGCGGGCGAGGCTGTCGGCGAGGAAGCGCGTCGCGGCGCCGGACACGAGGAAGAGCAGGGTCAGCCGCCACGGATTGGTCAGCTGCATGATCGGCTCCAGCGCTGGAACCTCATGGCTGGACTTCACGTGCCAGTCCCACGGCACGTAGAACATGCCGACGTGGTACAGAATCAGCAGCAGGAAGGCTCCGACGCGGATCCAGTCGAGGTCGTGGCGGCGATCCGGCGCGGGGGCGAGGGGAAGGGATGACACGGGCGGGAACTCCATGAGCGATGCGGTTTCGCGATCGTCGCCGCCCGACCGGCCGGCGCAAGAACAACGGGGCGGTCGGCCGCCGGCGAGGGACGCGCGCGGCGGGTCAGGGACGGGCGGCGCGGCTCGCGGGACGGGCGGCCTGATCGAGGGCGGGCTGGAGCGGCTGCGCGGGATCGAGGGGCGCGACCTGATGATCGGCGCCCTGGTCATCGCCGTCGGCGCCGCGGCGGTCACCGTCGTCAACGCCCTGACCGTCCAGGTCGACAATCCCGAGGTCGCCGCCTGGAAGCCGTGGGTCTGGGAGGCGACCAGCGCCATTGTCGTGGTGCTTCTGGCCTGGCTGCCGTGGCTCAGCACCGCCGGCGCGCCGCCCGACATGATGCGCGACGGCTGGCGCGCGCGGGCCGCCTTCGCCGGGGTCCACCTGGCCGTGGCGGCGATCTGGAGCGCCCTGCACGTTCTCGGCATGATGAGCCTGCGGCTGGCCATCTACGGCTGGGCTGATGCTGGGCCATACGAGCCGGGGCCCGCGGGCGAGGTCTATCTCTATGAGTTCCGCAAGGACCTGATCAGCTACGCGGCGTTCGTCGGCCTGTTCTGGATCCTGCGCCGCCTGCGCCGGCCGGAGCAGCCGACGCTGCGCCCGGTCAGTTTCGACATCCGCGACGGAGCCCGGATCCTTCGCGCGCCGGTGGGCGAGATCCTGGCCGTCTCCTCGGCCGGAAACTACGTCGAATTCCGGCTGGCCGACGGCCGACGGCCCCTGATGCGCGCCACCCTGGGCGCGATCGAGGTGGAGCTCGAAGCCTATGGCTTTGTCCGGGCACACCGGTCGTGGCTGGTCAATGCCGCGCGGGTCACCGGCCTGGTCCCCGACGGCTCCGGCGACTGGACGATCGAACTGGGCGAGGTCCGCGTACCCCTGTCGCGCCGCTTCCCGGAAGCCCTGGCGCGACTCAAGAACCCACCAGGTGTGCGTAATCAGTCTGTTGCGGTGATTTCCTGAAAGTGACGGCGAGTTCATGCCCCTGATCGCCCGGACCGTGCTTTCATGCGGCGGCGCCTACAGGCGGAAGGGAGTCGGGCTTGGCCGACGTCGTGCAGAACTGGCTGTTCAGAGCGCCCGGCGATATCGACCGGATCGAGGCCTGTTTCACGGGCGCCGCCTTCGGCCCGCACCGCCACGATACCTATGCGGTGGGCGTGACTCTCAAAGGCGTTCAGAGTTTCGACTACCGCGGCGAAACCCGTCACTCGCTGCCGGGCCAACTGGTCGTGCTTCATCCGGATGAGCGCCATGACGGCCGGTCTGGCGACGGCGAGTCCTTCCGCTACCGGACGGCCTATGTCCGGCCGACGGATATCCAGGAGGTCCTGGGCGGTCGAACCCTGCCGCTTGTCGATGGCGGGGTGTCCGACGACGCCCGCCTCGCCGCGGCCGTGAACGGCCTGCTGGCGGATTACGATCGTCCGCTGGCGCTGCTGGAATACCAGGACGCCCTGGTCGGGATCGCGGGCGCGCTCGAAGCCATATCCGGCGGTGGGGGGGTAATCAGGCGCGCCAACCGGGAAGCAGCCAGGACGGCCCGGGACTATATCCACTCCTGTCTGGACGAGGCGTTCTCGCTCCGCGAACTTGAGCAGGCGACCGGTCACGACCGCTGGCAGCTGTCGCGCGATTTTCGCGCCATGTTCGGCTCCAGTCCCTACCGCTACCTGATCCTGCGCCGACTGGAGAAGGCGCAAGGCATGCTGTTGGAGGGCCGGACGGGCGCCGAGGTCGCCGCCGCCTGCGGGTTCTCGGACCAGAGCCATTTCGGTCGCCAGTTCCGCGACACCTACGGTCTCGCGCCAAAGGTCTGGGTCAGGACGATCAAGTCCGCGCACGATCATTCTATCCGCGCCTGAGACCAGCGCCCTACCGTTGGGCATGACCTCGAAAATCATCTTCTCGCCGGAAGCACACCGGGGCTGGCTGCCCTGGGGCCTCCTGTCGCCCTTCCTGTGCATCGCCTTCGTGGTGGCGTCCCTGCTGGGAACATCCCCGTGGATGAAGAGCCTCGGGCTGGAGGACGCCGAGGGCGACCCGGTAGGCCTGGTCGGCTTTTATGCATTCCTGCTGATCCCGTTCGCCTTCAACGGCCTGTTGATCCTGGCCTGGGTCTGGCTGGTCGAACGGCGGCCCCTTTCGACTGTCGGCCTGACGGGCCCGGCTCCGATCAAGACCCTGTTCGGCGGCGTGCTGACCGGTTGCCTCATGATCCTGTTCCTTGTCGCCGCTGTCGGGCTGGCGGGAGGATATTCCGTCGCCGGCGCGGGGCCGGCGCTCGCTTCGCCGACTGCGATGGGCAGCATAGGCATCCTGTTCCTGTGCTTTGTCGTTCAGGCCGGCGTCGAGGAGTTCATGTTCCGTGGCTGGTTGCTGTCCGCCGTGACCCGCAAGCTGGGCCTGCCGATCGCTGTTGTTCTCACGTCCCTGGTCTTCACCTTCCTGCACTGGTCGCCGAACCAGCACTGGCTGATCATGATGAGCTCGTTCACTTTCTCGGCCTTCGCCTGCGCCTGGGCGATCCGTGCGGGGAACATCTGGGGCGTCATGGGATGGCACATCGGCTGGAACTGGCTGCTCTCGATCGGGTTCGGGCTGCCGGTCACCGGTTTTGTGGTCGACCTGCCGGCCCTGCTGGTTCGCGTGATCCCGCAAGGCCCTGACAGTCTGACGGGCGGCGCGGTTGGTCCGGAAGGCAGCTGGATCTGCAGCGTCCTCTTCCTGGTCGGGATCGCGTTCCTTCTACGGCCGCGCAAGTCCTGACCGGGAGCCGGCGAGCGCGCCGGACGGGCGCGGCTCCCCCTAATGCCGGCCCACGGACCTGGTCGGGCTAGCGGGAAGGGTCAGCCGTCAGCCGCTTGCCCATCCGGACCAGCGGCACGGGTGTGCCGCCGCGGTCGTCCTCGAAGCGCTCGATCTCGACATAACCGGCCGCGCGATACAGCGGCTCGCCGCCCATTGTGGCGACCAGTTCGGCGCGGTCGTAGCCGGCGGCGCGGGCGGCCTCTTCGCACAGGCTGAGGATCAACCGGCCGACGCCCCGACGGACGAACCCGGGCGCGGTGTACATGGCGCGGATGCGGGCCGCGTCGACGCCGGGGGTCAGGGGCGCCGGCGTCCGGCCGGGGGTGTGGTCGCCGCCGTATTCGGTGATCCGGCCGCTCCAGCCGCCGCAGCCGGCCATGACGCCGTCGGTCTCGACGATGAAATAGGTGCGGTCGGCGATCAGCTGGCTGTCGATTCCCATCAGCTTGCGGCTGGCGGCGATCTGGTCCGGCGTCAGGAAGGCGGCGAGCGGGCCGGCGATCGACCGGTCCATCAGCGCCACCAGCCCGGGGATGTCGGCCTCGGTGGCGATGCGGGGGGTGAAGACGGGACCGGCGGCCGGTGCCATCAGGCCGAGCCGGCTCGTACCGAAAGCGCGGGCCACGCCGTCCAGGTACCGATCGCATAGGCCAGGCCGTAAACCAGCACGATCAGCGAACTCCAGATCACAAAGGGCGTGACCCCTCCGGGATTCGACACGAGGGCAGGGACCAGCACCAGACCGCGCAGCAGATAGACCGCGGAGATCAGCACCAGTGCGGTGCGAAGCAGGGGCAGGCGGGGGATCAGTCCGCCGCCGGAAAAGGCGTAGGCCGCCCAGATCGCCAGGACGCTGGCGATGCCCACGGTGATGACCACCGGCGTCCAGGAGCCCTGTTCCGCAAGACGCGCCATTCGCTCGCCGGCGCCGAAGAACCGGTACCAGTCCGGTCCGCCCACGATGACGGCGAGATGGAGAACAGAGGCCGCCGCGCTCAGGACGCCGCCGACGATCAAGGCCGGGTTTTGAGCCATCACGGGTCTCCGTTCTTCAGACTTTCTGGAACGGATAGAAGCCGACGCCAAGACCCAGAAGGCCGGTGAGTTCGTCCAGCGCCGCGCGGCTCTCGTCCAGCAGGGCCGGATCGGCGAGATCGGCCGGGGTCAGGCGGTCGCGGTAGTGTTTGCCGCCCCAGGCCGACAGACGGGCGTGCAGGGCGTCGGTCAGCCGCATGGCCGGGTTGGCCGCGGCCTGTTCCGTCTCGGTCAGGACCACGCGCAGGCGCAGGCAGGCGGGGCCGCCGCCGTTGCGCATCGACTGGCGCACATCGACATATTCGACCCGGCCGATGGGGCCGTTGGAGGCGGCGAGCCGTTCGGCGACCGCATGGCTGCGGGCGTTGTCGCGGGTCTCGGTCGGGCAGATCAGGGTCAGGCGGTCCTCGCCCGGGATCTGGACCAGCATGGAGTTGAACAGATAGCTGGAGATGGCGTCGGCCAGCGGCAGGTCGGCGGCCGAGACCTCGACGAAGACCGGCTCGAAACGGTCGCCGGCGGCGGCGCGGATGGCGGCCTTGGCGCCGGCCGTGTCCTCGAAGGCAAGCTCGTGGAAGAACAGGGTCTGCAGCGCCCCGACGCAGACCACGTCATTGTGGAAGGTGCCGCCGGCGATGGCGGCCCGCGACTGACGGGCCAGAACGACGCCCGAGGCTCCGTGGCGAAGGGCGACGGCGTCGGATGCTTCGCGCGTCTGGCGGGCAGGGAAGGCGTCGGCCCACGGTTCGAAGGCCTCTCGACCCCAGACCAGCAGGTTGACGCCCGGCTCGCCATGGTCGGCGCACAGGCGGACGTGGTTGGCCGCGCCCTCGTCGGCGAGATGGGCCACGGAGGGCAGGGCGTCGTGGACGGCGAACCGGGCCGGGTCGGGGAACAGGGCGTCCAGCGCCCGCTTCGTCTGCTCATGCTCAAGCGAGCGGTGCAGGTTGGTGACCAGATTGGCGGGGGTGAAATGCACCCGGCCGTCGGCGCTGTCGGCGCTGGGGGTCACCGTGGCGGCGTTGGCGGCCCACATGGGGGAGGCGGAGCAGGCGGCGGCGGCGAAGCTGGGCGCGTCCTTCCAGGCCTGTTCCAGCGCGCGGGCGTCCGTGCCGGTGAAGCCGAGGCTGCGCAGGAAGGGGATGTTCGGCCGCTCGTGCGGCGGCAGGACGTATTGCGGCAGGCCGAGGTCGGCCAGCGTCTTCATCTTGTCGAGGCCCTGCAGCACGGCCGCGCGCGGGTTGGAGGCCTCGCCCTTGTTCAGGCTGGAGGCGAGGTTGCCGGGGGAGAGACCCGCATAGGAATGGGTCGGGCCGATCAGACCGTCGGCATTGGCTTCGACGGCGGATGAGCTCACGTCCGCAGCCCCTTGATTTCACCCTCGATATTCTTCACCGCCCCGGCCTCGAAGCTGGCCACTGGATAGGCGCAGTAGTCGGCCGCGTAATACGCTGACGGCCGGTGATTGCCGCTGGCCCCGAGGCCGCCGAAGGGCATGTCGCCGGCGGCGCCGGTGGTCGGGCGGTTGAAGTTGACGACGCCGGCGCGGATGCGGCGGATGAAATGCTCCCAATTGGCCGGGTCGTCGCTGACCAGGCCGGCGGACAGGCCGTAGCGGGTGGCGTTGGCTTCGGCGATGGCGGCGTCGAAACTGGCCACGCGGGTGACCGACAGGAAGGGGCCGAACATCTCCTCGTCGGGGACATCGACGCCGGTGACGTCGATGATGGCGGGTTTGACGAAGGCGCCGGGCAGGTTGTCGACCGGGCCGGAGGCGCGGATCACCCGGGCGCCCATGTCGATCCGGTCCTGCAGGGCCTTCAGCGCCGCCTCCGCCGCCTTCACCGAGATCAGCGGCCCGGCATAGGGTTCGGGGGTCGAGTTCCAGGGGGCGAGGATCAGCCGGTCGACCATGGCGTCGACGGCGGCGACGATGGCGTCGCCCTGCGGCCCTTCCGGTACGATCAGGCGGCGGGCGCAGGAGCAGCGCTGGCCGGTGGTGACGAAGGCGGACTGGACCACGATCCCGGCCACGGCCGCGGCGTCGGCCGCGTCCCAGACCACCAGCGGATTGTTGCCGCCCAGCTCCAGCGCGAGGATAACGTGCGGATCGTCGGCGAATTTGCGCCGGAAATGGGCCCCGGCCGCGCCCGAACCGGTGAACATCAAGGCGTCGATGCCGCTGTCCAGCAGGGCCGCGCCCGTGTCGCGGCCGCCCTGGACGACATTGACCACGCCCTCGGGCAGATCGGCCTCGGCAAAGGCCTCGGCCATCAGCTGGCCGATGAGGGGGGTCTCCTCGGACGGCTTGAACACGATGGTGTCGCCGGCCAGCAGGGCCGGGACGATATGGCCGTTGGGCAGGTGGCCGGGGAAGTTGAACGGGCCCAGCACCGCCGCCACGCCGTGCGGGCGGTGGCGCAGGGTGGCGTGGCCGAAACCGGTCTCGGCGGTGCGTTCGCCGGTGCGTTCGTCATAGGCGCGGATGGAGATGTCGACCTTGCCGGCCATGGCGCCGAGTTCGGCGGTGGTCTCCCAGAGGGCCTTGCCGGTCTCGCGGCTGATGGCTTCGGCCATCTGCGGGGCGCGGGTCTTCAGCACGGCCTGATAGCGTTTGACGGCGTCGATGCGGTCCTGACGCGGGCGATCGGCCCAGTCGGGGAAGGCGGCGCGGGCGCGGTCGGTCGCGGCCTGGACCTCGGCGGCCGGGGCGGCGGCGCCCTCCCAGACGGTTTCGCCGGTGGCGGGGTCGATGGATTTGAAATGGGTCATGCTGTCCATGTGGGAAGTCAGGCCTTTACCCGCACCGTGTCGCCGGCCCGGACCTTCAGGGCGTCGGCGGTCTCGCGATTCAACGCGACCGCCTCGCCGTCGACGGCGACCTTCTGACGGACGGCGCGGAAGGCCGCCACGCTGTCGGTCGAGACGAGGGCCGGCAGTTCGGCCTCGACCTCGTCGACGATGCGCGCGGTCAGGCGGCGGGCGTCGCGCACCGTGCGGATGTTGTCGCGGCCGCAGGAGACGGTGGGGCCGCCGTCGAAGATGTCGACCAGCCCGTTCGGGCGGAAGCCCTCGCTCTCCAGCAGGGCCATGGCCGGCACCCCCTGTGGATGGACCTTGCCGATCACCGCGCGCGCGGGCTCGGGCAGCAGCTCGACATAGATGGGGTGGCGCGGCGACAGGTCGAGGATGAACTGCTTGTCGGTCGAGCCGGTCATGCGGTCGGCGTCGTCGAAATCCATGGGGAAGAATTTGTGCGCCACATGATCCCAGAACGGGCAGGCCCCGTCGGGGGTGAAGACGCCGCGCAGCTCGGCCAGGACATTCTCGTTGAACAGGGCCGGCTCGGCCCCGATCAGCATGTAGCGCGACTGGCTGAGCAGCCGCCCGGCCCCGCCCTTGCGGCGGTCGGCCTTGAGGAACAGCGAGCCGACCTCGGACCAGCCCGTGCATTCATTGACCAGGACCAGCGTCTGGTGGTCCAGCTTGACGTCGACCGAGGGCGAGGACTGGGTGTTGTTGACCAGCCGGAAGGAGAAGAAGGGCCGGTTCAGGCCTACGGCCGCCTTGACCGAGCCGACGCCGTCGACATCGCCCGTGTCGCTCTCTTCCAGCATCAGGGTGTACCAGCGCTGCTGCGGCTCAAGCCGGCCGGCGAAGCTGTCGCGGCTGACATCCAGCCGTTCCGCCAGCTGGTCCGGATCCTCGGGCAGGCTGGTGAAGCCGGGGCCGGACAGGATGGCCAGCTCCAGCAGGAAGTCGAGATCGGCGGGGCCGGCGGGTCGGACGACGAGCATGGGGTTAGATCGTCTCCAGACGCAGGGCTTTGAGTTTCAGCGCATCGATCTCGGCCGAGGCGATCTTGCACAGGATCAGGGCGCTGAGCTGCGCCCGTTCGACGAAGCTGGCGGGCCAGGCGAACTCCTGGTCCGAATGGATGTCGCCGCCGAGGACGCCGAGGGTATCGATATTGGGCAGGCCGGCGGCGTGGAGATTGTTGCCCTCGCAGACGCCGCCCGACGGCTTCCAGGCGATGGTCTGGCCGAGCAGGTCGCCGGTCCGGCGCACGGCCTCGAACAGGGCGGTCTGGCTGGCGTCCATCGGCTTGGGCGCGCGGGTCATGCCGCCGTGCAGGTCCAGGGTCAGGCCGGGGAAGGGGGGTTCGGCGGCGATCTGCTGCACCGTCTCCGAGATCCAGGCGGAGGCCTGGGCGTCGGGGACGCGGACGTTGAAGCGGACCACGGCGTTGTCGGCGACCACGTTCAGGGCCCCGCCGCCGCTGATCTTCGCGACACTGACCGTGACGTCCTCGCGCTGGCCGTTGAGGGCGTGCAGGCGGGCGGCGATGATGGCGGCGCCGGCGACGGCGTTGGCGCCCTCGTGAAAGGCGCGGCCGGCGTGGGCGGCCTTGCCGCGGACGATCAGGTGGTAGTTGCCGCTGCCCTTGCGGGCCCCGGCCAGGGTGCCGTCGGCCAGGGCCGGCTCATAGGTCAGGCCGATGTGGCCGCGGGCGCCGAGCTCGGCCAGCAGGGGGGCGGAGGCGGGAGAGCCGATCTCCTCGTCGGGCGACAGCAGCACGGTCCAGCCGACACGATGACGGTCCGGGTGGGTCTCGAACGCCTCCAGCGCCGCCAGCAGCACGCTGATCCCGCCCTTCATGTCGGCGATCCCGGGGCCGTTCAGGGCGCCGTCGGCGCGGGTCGTGACGGTCTGGAAGTCGCTGTCCGCCGGGAAGACGGTGTCGTAGTGGCCGGTCAGGACGACCTGGATGGGAGCGTCGGGTCGCGCCGTGATTTTCAGGGCGTCGGCATGGGCCTCGGTCCGCACCGCGCCGTCGTCGCCGATCGTGGTCGAGGCCCGGGTGGGGATGCGCACCACGTCGGCAGGCAGACGGCGGGCCTCGGCCTCGAGCAGGGCGAGGACCCGCGCCAGCCCGTCGGCATTCCGGCTGCCCGAGTTGATGTTCGCCCAGTCGACCGCACGTCCGACGATGGCGGTCTCGCGCGCCGCGACATGGTCGAGCACGATCTGGTCAGGGGGCAGAATCCGCATGCGGCCGGACCCTAGCGGTCCGGGCCCGAAAGGTGAAGGCGAGGGGTGGCTTTCGCCCGTTGCGGGAGCGAGCTAGGCTCCGCCCATCTTCATGGGAGGAACTACCGATATGACTGACTGGATCAAGGCGTCCAACCCGGCCGCGCCGATCACGACCGAGGCGGAGGCGATCTCCGCCGCCCGGGCCAGCGCGCTGGCGATCTTCCTGGGCGTGGCGTGGGGCATTGTCGGGATCGTGTATCTGATGACGGCAGGCCAGGCCCTGATGGATGCGGCGATTGCTGAAGCATCCGCCCAAAGTCCGGAAGCCGCGGGAATGGCCGGCATGATGACCCAGGGTCTGATCGGGCTGTCAGTCGGGCTGATCGTGATCCAGTTGATCATCGGCCTGGTCCAGTGGTTCAAGCCCAACATCGTTATTCCGATCATCTTCGCCATTCTGGTGGCGTTCGGTCTCATCACGGGCCTCATGGCGGCCCTGGGTATCGGTCAGCCGGAAAACGCCGCTGCCTTCAGCAACCCCGTTTGGCTGACCTGGGGCGGGATCGTTGTGATGGTGATTGAACTGATCCTGCACATCGCGGGCATCCGTGGCGCGCGCATGCTCGACAAGCTGCGGATGGCCGCCGCCCAGTAAGGCGGATCACCGGTTCGGGCGTCGGTCCTCGCGATCGACGCCCGGCTGGCGTGACTGACGGCGCCAGCGGATCGACAGGCTGGCCTCGCCCTGGCCGCCGAATTTGGAACTGACCGTCAGGTTCCGGCGCACCTGCCACTCGACATTGACCGTCGCCCCGTTCTCGCCGCCGCCGATGATCTCCAGATAGACGTCATCGGTGATGTACCGGCCGCCGGCGACGGTCAGGCCCGAGGCCTCGCCGCCGAACGACAGCCGGTCCAGACCGGCCAGCTCCCTCAGATTACCGATCACATCGAAGCCGCCGCCGCCGGCCAGCGCCGCCACGCCCGCGGCCAGCTGGGCCGCCTCGAAGCCGGACAGCTGGGAGGCGGACCGTCCGAACAGGACCTGCGACAGGATCTCGTCCTGCGGCAGGGCCGGGGTCGAGGTCAGGGCGATTTCGGGACGACTGGCCGTGCCGGTGACGCGGATGGTCGCGGTCAGGGCGGGATCCTCGCGCGTCGCCGTCAGGTTCAGACGGATCTGGTCGGGATCGGTGGACAGGCTGACCGTGCCGCGCTCGTCGAACACGAACCGCTTGCCGGCGAAATCATAGTCGCCGCGCACCACCCGCGCCGTGCCGGTCAGCACCGGCTTGGCGATGGTACCGGTGACGCGGGCATTGACGTTCATCTCGACGTTCAGGCCGCGACCGACCACGCGGACGTCGCCGCCGGGCGAGTCGAGGGTGATGTCGAGCCCGATCTGGAGCCCGCGCTGCTGGTTCTGCTCTTCTTCCGGGATGTCGCCGCCGGGGCGGTTGATCTCGATCACATCCATGCGGACGATGCCGGTCGAGCCGGGCGGATTGGCCTCGATCCGCGCCTCGTCGATGTCCATCCGGCCGCGCAGGGTGATGTTGCCGTCCTCGCCGCGGGTCACGGTGACGGGGCCGGAGGCGGTCGCCTCGGCGATGTCATTGTCGATGATGCGGAAGCGGTTGAGCAGCAGCTGGAAGCTGGAGCCCGAGCCCTGGGTCAGGCCGATGCGACCGCTGCCGCTGACCGAGCCCCCGTCGCCGTCGACCGCGCTGAAGGCCTCGACCAAACCGGTCGCGTCGTCGAACCGGCTGGACAGGGTGATGTTCTCGAGGCGGACGCCGGTGGCGCTGTCGCGGAACCGACCCTGCTGCAGGTCCAGGCGTCCGTTGAGACGCGGCTCGGCGAGGGATCCGGCGAGGGTGGCGCGGGCGTCGATCTGCCCCGACAGCGACCGCTCGCCGCCGGCCAGCAGGTCCCAGATCGGCTGGATCTGGCCCTGGATCGAGACTTCGCCCGACATGTCGCGGGTCCGGACAATGGCCAGGCGCAGGGGCGCGGCCGAGGCCTCGACCGGCAGGGTGATGTCCGCGACCGCCCGGACCGCGTCGCCGTCGGCGGCGTTGGCCTGGATGCGCAGGGTGTTGTTGACCAGCAGGGCGTTCATCGTCCCGTCGACCGCGATGCCGCGGGGCGCATCGACGCTGCGAATGTCGTCGAAGGTGACATTGGCCGAGCCGGACAGATCGTCCCCGGCGCCGCGGAGCGAAACCCGGCCGGTGACGCGGCCGCGCATGTCCTCCATCAGCGAGCCGAGGTCGACGCTGGTCAGATTGGCCTCGATGATGGCGGCGCGGGAATCCTGACGCAGTTCTCCCAGCAGCACGCCGCCGCCGATGCCGAGATCCACGCGGGCGACGCGTCCGTCCCCGGACAGGGCGATGACGGCGGGATTGCGGGTGGTGAAGGCGATCTCGCGCACCCGTCCGCCGCCTTCCAGCACGATCGACTGCGACGGTCCGGTGCGGGAATAGATCCCGGTTCCGTCGAAGGAGACCGGCGTCGCCCCGCCCACGTCGGCGGTCAGGGTGAAGGGCAGGCGGTCCAGCGTGCCCCGGCCGTTCAGGTCCAGGCTGCGCACGACCCAGGTCGAGCCGGCCAGCCGCACATTGCGCCCGGTGACGGCGAGAATGGCCGTCTCGGCGCCCGCGCCGTCGGTCAGCCGGACCCGGCCGTCGGCCGTGCCGGACGCGAGGAAGGCGCCCGGGCGGGCGGTGAAGGTCAGGTCGGCGCTGGACGGGACATTGTTCGACAGGGCGATTGCCCCCTGGGCGGCGACGCCTCCGGCGTTCAGGTCGACGTCGGTCAGCCGGATGCGGTCGCCGCCGAGGAAGAAGTTTCCACTGGCCCGGGCCGGTCCGTAGTTGGATGCCGCCGTCACCGCGATGCGCCCGTCGGAGGCGTCGGCGCCGCGGCGGAAGCTGAGAACCATCTCGACGTCCGTCAGGGCCAGGGCCCCGGCCGTGACCTGCCCGAAGGCGGCGGTGAGGTCGGCGCGCGGCTGGGCGAGGGTGCCGGTGAGCGCGCCCTGGCCGGTCATGGCGCCGTCGATGGCGACCGGGCCGATCCCGAACGGTCCCTCGGCGTTCCAGTTCAGCGCCAGGCGCAGCCGGCCGTCGCTTTCGATCAGGCCCCGGGCTCCCGCGGACCCCTTGGCGCCGGTCAGCTGGGCCTGCTCGACGGCGATCCGCCCGTCGTCCAGCGCGCCGGTCAGTTGCAGCCGCGGAGTCGCGCCCAGCAGCCGGTCCAGTTCCTCCATGCCGATGGCCAGATCACGGCCGCGCCCGTCGAAGGTCAGCCGCCACGGCGCGCCGACGCCGGTCGTCGAGGCCGAGACGGGTCCGCCGAACCGGCCGCGCGCGCCGCTGCGCAGCCGGCCGGCGTCGGTGATCTCGGCGCGGCCCCGGAAGCCGAGCGCTCCGGTGAGATTGCGCCCGCCGGAGCCGCTCACGGTGAGGGCCTGTCCGGTTACATTCAGCCGCTCCAGCAGGATCGCGCCGTCGGCCTGACGCGCCGCCTCGAACGAGATCCGCGGCGCGGCGCCCAGCAGGCCGCCGACGATGCCCGCGCTGGAGCCGCCCGCGGCGCGGATGTCGCCGTCGACATCCACCCGGCCGCGGTTCATGGCGATGTTCAGCGGCCCGCGAATGCGCTGCACCCGGTAGCTGGCGACCTCGGCGGCGATCAGATCGACCGAACCGTCCAGACGCCATCGCGCCGCATCGCCGCGGAAGACGCCGCGATAGGCGGCCGGCCCGCCCGCATCCTGTCCCACCAGCCGTGTCAGGGAGCGGGTGGAGACATCCACCGTAATCCCGTCCGGACTGCTCTGGTCCGAGAGGTTGATTTCCCCGCTGGCGCTGGAGTCGAGGTTCTCGGCCATCAGCCGCCAGCCGACCCCGATCCGCCCGTCGCCGTCGCTGTCCGTCGAGGTGGCGAGGCCGAACCGCGCGGTGCGGCCGATCCTTCGGGCGAAGGGGGCCAGCAGCTCCGAGCCGGAGAAGTCCGCAAAGCCGGAAATCCGGGTCCGTTGCGGTCCGTACCGGCCCTTGATGACCAGCGGCACGAAGGTTCCGGTGCGAACCACCGCGTCGATGACCTGGCCATTGACCACCGCGGTGGCGGCGAAGGGCTGGTCCGGCGAATAGCCCAGGGCCCCGGCCAGGGGGCCGCCGTCGGCCTCATTGGCCCGCAGGTTCAGACGCAGGTCCGAAAGGGCGTCGCCGACCGTCGCCCTGAGCCGGAGATAGTCGCCCGGCCGGCTGTTGCTGGTCGCGTTGACGATGGCCGTCTTCGGACCCTTGCGCGGCACATCGGCCTCGCCCGAAAGGCGCCAGCGCCCGTATTCCTGGCTGAAGCCCTCCAGCAGCTCCACGTCGGCCGAGAACCGGTCGATATCGATCGAAAGCGGTTGCGGGCCCGGCGGTTCGGTCGACGGTTCGACCTCGGGGCGGCGGATCAGGCGGATGACCTCGGCCTCGACCTCGGTGGCGTGGAACGTGCGCCCTATCAGGGGCCACCAGTCCCAATTGACCCGCACCTTGCGCGCCTCGAGCCAGACGCCGCTCGCGTCCGTGACCGTGACCCGATCGATGGTGAAGTCGTCGAACAGGTCGCCGCGGACCCCCTCGACGTTGATCCGGCCATAGCGGCCGATCTTCTTGCCGGCCACGAAACTGGTCACCAGACCCCGGCCGGAGTCCGAGAGCAGATACATCCGCCCGCCGACGGCGACGACGAGCACCAGCGCCGCCAGGATCGCCGCGGTCAGGCCGCCGAAGAAGGCCAGGGCCTGCAGCCGCGTGCGCTTCTTCTTCGCCGTTTCGGCGGGCGTGTCAGGCGTCTTTTCCGGGAGCGGCGCGTCGGTCAAAACGCCTGGCCGATGCTGATGTAGATCTGGAAGTCGGCGTCGCCCTCACGGCGGTCGAGCGGCACGGCGATATCCGCGCGGATCGGCCCGAAGGGCAGTTTGTAGCGCACCCCGACCCCGGCGCCGTAGCGCAGGTTGTTGAAGTTGGGCGTCTCCTGGAAACCGATCGCGCCGGCGTCCACGAAGGCCACGGCCTGAAAATTGCGCCAGACGTCGCGCCGCACCTCGATGGAGGTCTCGAACAGGCTCAGGCCGCCGCGCGGCGTGTTGTCGGGCAGACGGGGTCCAACGCCCTGGTATTCGAAGCCGCGCACCGAGCCGCCGCCGCCCGAATAGAACAGGCGGTCGGACGGCACGGTCAGCTCCTCGCCGCCGAAGATCGAACCGATCCGCACCCGGCCCGCCAGCACGGTCTTCGCTCCGTCCTGCAGCGGCAGATAGGCCGTCGCCTGGGCCTCGGTGCGCAGGAACAGCACGGTATCGTCGCCGGTCACCGCGGTGGGCTGGGCCGAGGCGGTGAGGCGCCATCCGGTCGTGGGATCCAGCGGGTCGTTCGAGCGGTCCAGATAGGCGCTGCCGCGGCCGGTGAGGACCACGAGATCGCGGTCGAAATTGATCGGCAGGCGGGTGACGGGGTCGAAGCGGTTCTCGTCGTACCGACCCGCGTCCAGCCCGACGCCGTAGCTGATGTATGAGGTCTTGCCGAGGCGCTGTTGCAGGTCCGCGGACAGGGCGGTGGCCGTTCGGCGATAGGCGTCGGTGTCCTCGTTCAGCACGGCGGCCGACAGTCTCAGCGTCTCGCCGGGCCGGCGCCAGTGCGGCAGGCTGAGAGCCGCCCCCAGCCGGCTGTCGACGTCGGCGGCGCGGGCCTGCCAGACCAGGGTGTCGGCGCGCCCGAACCGGTTGTGCCAGGTCCAGATCAAATCCACGCCAGACCCCTCGGCGGTCGAGAAGGTCGCTCCGGCCTCCAGGATGCGGCGCGGCCGGTCGGTCAGGGTGACGATGACGGGGCGGTTGCCGGCGTCATTGGTCTGGTCGGTGGGGGCGAGGGCCACCCCGACGCCGTCATAGACGCCGGTCTCCAGCAGCCGGCGCTCCAGCTCGGCCACATCCTCGGGGTCGTAGATCTCGCCGTCCGTCCACGGCGCGAGGCCGGCCACCCAGGCCGGATTGGTGGGGCCGCGGGTCTCGAGACGGACGCCGTCCAGCCTGACCAGACGCCCGGCGGCGATGCGGAAATTGGGCTGGACGGTGAAGGTCGCGTGGTCGACGACGACGCGGCGCGGCTGGGCCGCCGCGTCCGCATAGCCCCTGCGGGTCAGGCCGGCGACGATCCGGCCCTCGGCCGAAATGATGTCGGCGGCGCGACCGGGGTCGCCCGGGCTGAGACCGATTTCGTCCCGAACATCGGTCCCGGTCTCGGCGTCCGGCGAGGGGTCGGCCCAGAGAACCTGGATCCCGGAAAGCTCGAACCGGCGGCCCGGGGTCACATCGACGATCGCGACCGGCGTTTCCTCACCCTCGACGATGTCCTCGAGCACGGGCTGATAGTAGCCTTCGGATCGTAGCAGGGCCTCGGCCGCCTCCATGGCGCCGCGGGCCCGGCGTCGGGCCTCGAACCGGTTTGCGGGGGCGTCATCGACCTCTCCGACGGCCCGGATGAGTTGCGCGCGCAACTCCGCATCCATCTCTCCGCGAATCCCGGCGCGCGGGTCGGCGGTCGCCGCGGAGGCCAGCAACAGGACGCCCGCCGTGCTGAGAAGAAACAGGGCGGGCCGTGGAGTCAAACTGGAACCTTCGTCAGTCGGCGGACATCGCGGCCGTCGCATCCCGCTGTGGCGCCGATAGGGCGCCGGCCGGATCAATAGAAGAGGGTTTCGCTCTCTGGCTGGACCGATTCTTCAGAGGATCGTTTTTCAGGGGGCAGGGTGGTCGGGGCGACGGGCGGCGGACTGACCGCATTCGGGTCAGCGACGGGCGCGCCGGCGTCCTCGGCGGCGGGCGCCATCGGGGCCTCCATCGGGGCCTCCGCGACGTCGGAGTCATAATCGCTCGAATCGTCGCAGGCGGCGACGCCGAAGGCGGTCGACAGGGTCAAAATGGCGATCAGGCGTTTCATTGGCGGCGTCTCCCCCGGAACGGCCATCAAACGCGCGACCGGTTCGCCCGTTCCATAACCTCGAACACGTGCGGGGTCACCACGGGCAGCAACCAATCCTTTCAGAATTTGGCGTAGTCCGGACCTTGGAGGGCGCGAATGACAGCCACGGCCTATGCCATGGTGTCGCAAGTGCGATACCGGGAACTGAAGACGCGGATCGCTCTGGCGGCCTTTATCGGCTGCACGGCCTGGTTTGTTGTGCCCTCGATCTGGCCTCCGCTCTGGTTCGCCGCGGTCCTGGCGACCCAGGCCCTCGACTGGATCGTGTTCAGCCGGTTCCGGCGGCGGCCCGAATGGCTGCCGGACCGCGGCTATCTGGTCCTGTCATGCGCCACCACCGTGCTTGGCGTCGCCGTCTACGCCGCCATGAGCGCCTATATGTGGTTCTTCGGCGGCGAGGTCGGGCAGGTGTTCGCCATGGTCCAGTGCGCCGGCGGCCTGCTGCATGTCAGCCTGCACATGCATCACGCCCGACCCATACTTTTTTCCGCCGTGGCGCCGCACGCGACCTATTTCTTCGGCCTGCCGGTTTTCAGCGCGATCTCGAGCCAGAACTGGCACGAACTGCTGATCGCGATCGGCTGCGTCCTGTATATGAGCCACTTGGTCGTTGCGGTACGGCAGAGCTCCTCCACCACCGGCGCGCTTCAGTCCGCCCGCGACGCCGAGCAGAGCGCGCGCCGCAAGGCCGAGGTCGCCAGCGCCGCAAAGTCCGACTTCCTGGCCGTGGTCAGCCATGAGATCCGCACGCCGATGAATGCGGTGATCTCGGCCGCCAATCTGCTGCGCCGGACCCGGCTCGACAGCCAGCAGCGGGAGCATGTGTCGATGCTGATCGACGCCGGCGATGTGCTGATGGGCCTTCTCAACGACGTGCTCGACTTCTCCAAGATCGAGGCCGGGAAGATGGAGCTGGAGAGCGCCGAGATGATCGTGCGCGACCGGCTGTCGACGGTGGTCCGGCTGTGGGAGCCGCGCGCCCTGGCCAACGGGGTTCGGCTGAAGGTGCGGGTCGCGGCCGACGTGCCCGCCGCGGTGCGGACCGATCCCCTGCGGGTGCAGCAGATCCTGTTCAATCTCATGTCCAATGCGGTGAAATTCACCCGGGACGGCGAGGTGGGGATCGCGGTCAGCTGGTTCGGAGGGCGGATGATCGTGGCCGTTTCCGACACCGGTTGCGGCATCCCGGCCGACCGGGTGAGTCAGATCTTCAACAGCTTCGAACAGGCGGATGTCGGCACCACCCGGCGCTACGGCGGTACGGGCCTGGGCCTGTCGATCAGCCGCAAGCTGGCCGAGTTGATGGGCGGATCCCTGACGGTGGAGAGCATCGACGGCGAGGGTTCGACCTTCACCCTCAGCCTGCCGGTGACGGCGGTTGAAGCGGCCACGGCGGCGCCGGTGAGGCCGGTCGAAATCGCCGGCTCCCTGGCCGGTCGGTCGATCCTCGCCGCCGACGACCACGAGGTGAACCGACGCATCCTGCAGCTGCTGCTGGAACCGCACGGCTGTCGCCTGACCCTGGTCGAGAACGGGGCCGAGGCGCTGGAGGCGGCTTCGGGTCAGAGGTTCGACGCCATCCTGATGGATATGCAGATGCCGGTCATGGACGGGCTGGAGGCGACGCGCCGCATCCGCGCCGGCGAGGTCAACGGCGCCACGCCGGTCATCGCCCTGACCGCCAACGCCCTGGACGTGCATCGCGCCGCCTGGGACGCCGCGGGCGTCCATGCCTTCCTGACCAAGCCGATCGACCCCGCCATGCTGGCCGCCACCCTGGCGGAGGCCTGCGCCGCCGAACGCACCCGGTTCGACGCGGCGGCAGCCTGACGGTCAGGTCCAGCGGCTGCGCGCGTCTTCCAGGGTCATCGGCGCGGGTTGCGCCTCCGGCCCGGCGGGCGTTCCTGCGAATCGCGGCGCCGGCGCGGCCTGGGTGACGCCCTGTTCGACAAAGGTCCCGCGCGCGGCGTTGTGAGGGTGCCGGGCCGCCTCGGCCAGGGTCAGGACCGGGGTGACGCAGGCGTCGGTCCCTTCGAAATGCGCCGCCCAGTCGTCGCGGTCGCGGGTCGCAAACACGGCCGCGAACCGCGTATGAAGCGCCGGCCATCCGGCCAGGTCGAACTGCGGCGCCGACTCCGGCTCCAGCCCCAGGCCGGCGATCAGGGCGGCGTAGAACTGCGGCTCCAGCGCGCCCACGGCGATGAACCGTCCGTCCCTGCAGGCGTAGCAGCGATAGAAGGGCGCGCCGCCGTCCAGAAGATTGGCGCCGCGGTTCTCGCTCCACAGGCCGCGCGCCGAGAGCGCCTGGAACAGGCTCATGAGCAGGGCCGAGCCGTCGGTCATGGCCGCGTCCACCACCCGGCCCTTGCCGGTGGATTTCGCCTCCAGCAGGCCGGCCAGCACGCCCGTGACCAGCATCATCGCCCCGCCGCCGTAGTCGCCGAGCAGGTTGAGCGGGGGCCGTGGGGGCCGGTCGGGCTCGCCGAGCGCGTGCAGGGCGCCGCTCAGGGCGATGTAGTTGATGTCGTGGCCCACCTGTTGCGCCATGGGGCCGGTCTGGCCCCAGCCGGTGATCCGGCCGTAGACCAGCCGGGCGTTGCGGGCGGCGCAGACGTCGGGGCCCAGCCCCAGGCGCTCCATCACGCCCGGCCGGAAGCCCTCGATCAGGGCGTCGGCGCCGCCGATCAGATCCATCACGCCGGCGACATGGTCCGGGTCCTTCAGATTGACGGCCGCCGCGGCGCGGCCGCGGTGCAGCACCTGGCCGCCGACCTCGCTGAACACCGCCGCGCCGGCGTCGGCGCTGCGGCTCAGACGCAGAACCTCGGCGCCGAGGTCGGCCAGCATCATGCCCGCGAAGGTCACCGGCCCCAGGCCGTCGAACTCAAGGATGCGCAGGCCGGACAAGGGTTTCATGCCGAATGCCTAGCCTCCAGCCCGATCCACGTCGAGCCAGCCCTTGACCGCGGCGACGGTTTGCAACAGAAGGCCCGTCGCCGGACCGCGAACGCGACCGGCGTGGTATGCGCCCTTAGCTCAGTTGGTTAGAGCATCTGACTTTTAATCAGAGGGTCCTCGGTTCGAGCCCGAGAGGGCGTACCATCCCCTTTATCCGATCGCGGAGGCGCTTCCGAAGCGGCCCGCGCCGTGATTGAAGGGGGGATGCGCGCCGCCGGTCTGATCCTCGCCCTCTGTATCCCCCTCTCGGCCTGCGGGGCCGTCTCGGGCGGGGCGCAGCAGTTCGGGGCCGGACTGGGCGCGGCGGCGACGGCGCCGCTGGACGACTTCAACCTGCGCCGCCAGTACATCCCGACGGTCCTGCTGCAGGCCGAGGCCAATCCCTATGACCTGCGCAACCTGAACCAGTGCGTCACCATCGGGGCCGAGATCGCCCGGCTGAACGAGGCCCTGGGCCCGGACACTGACGAGCCGCCGTCGCCGGACGGCTCCTTCCTCAGCGAGCGGGCGGCGGACGCGGCCGCGGCGGCCGCGCTGGACGCCATCCGGGACGCCACGACCGACTTCATCCCGGGCCGCAGCTGGATTCGCCGCCTGTCCGGGGCCGAACAGCACAGCCGCCACGTCCAGTCGGCGATCCAGGCCGGCCGGATGCGCCGCGCCTTCCTGAAAGGGACAGGGATGCAGCGGAACTGTGCGCCGCCAGCCGCGCCGGGCTGGTTCCGGCCGCGGGGCCGCAGCCAGCGCTAGCTCTGGTTGTTGGATGTGTGCCGCGCGTGGAAGTCGCGGCGGAAGGCCTCGAACCGGCCGGCGGCGATGGCGTCGCGCATGGCCGCCGTGAGGGCCTGGAAGAAGGCGATGTTGTGCCAGCTGAGCAGGACCTTGCCGAGAATTTCGTCAGCGCGGATCAGGTGGTGCAGATAGGCCTTTGAATACGCCTGCGAAGCCGGACAGGCGATGTCAGGCTCCAGCGGGTCCTGGTCCTCGGCGAAACGGGCGTTCTTGAGGTTGATCGGGCCCGCCCAGGTCCAGGCCTGGCCGTGGCGGCCGGCGCGGGTCGGCAGGACGCAGTCGAACATGTCGACGCCGCGCCACACCGCCTCGACCAGATCGATGGGCTTGCCCACCCCCATCAGATAGCGCGGCCGGTCGGCGGGCAGCATGTCGGGGGCGTAGTCCAGCACCTCGCACATGGCCTGATGGCCCTCGCCGACCGCCAGGCCGCCGATGGCGTAGCCGTCGAAGCCGGTTTCGATCAGCCGGTCCGACGATTCGCGACGCAGGCCTTCGAAGGTCGACCCCTGCTGGATGCCGAACAGGGCCTGGGTCTCGCGGGTCCCGAACGCCGCCTTCGAACGGGCGCCCCAGCGGGCCGACAGCTCCATGGCGGCGCGGGCGGCGGGCTCCTCGGCCGGCCAGGAGACGCACTGGTCCAGCTGCATGGAGATGTCGGCGCCGATGCGGTCGGCCTGGATTTCGATCGAACGCTCGGGGCTGAGGACGTGTTTGGAGCCGTCGATATGGCTGGCGAAGGTGACGGCGTCTTCCTTGACCCTCGAAATCCCGGCCAGCGACATGACCTGGAAGCCGCCGCTGTCCGTGAGGATCGGTTTGGTCCAGCCCATGAATTTGTGCAGGCCGCCCAGCCGCTCCATCCGCTCGGGGCCCGGTCGCAGCATCAGGTGGTAGGTGTTGCCCAGGATGATGTCGGCGCCGGTCTGGGCCACCTGGTCGACGGTCATCGCCTTGACCGTGGCGGCGGTTCCGACCGGCATGAAGGCGGGTGTGCGGATGTCGCCGCGCGGGGTCCTGAGCACGCCCGTGCGGGCGCGGCCTTCGGTGGCGGAGATGTCGAACGGGAAGGGCATCAGCCGGCGCGGAATAGCAGGCTGCCATCCCCGTAGGAATAGAAGCGATAGCCGTCCTTCACCGCATGGGCATAGGCGGCCTTCATCGTTTCCAGCCCCGCGAAGGCGCTGACCAGCATGAACAGGGTCGATTTCGGCAGGTGGAAATTGGTCATCAGCACATCGGCGGCGCGGAAGCGGTAGCCGGGCGTGATGAAGATGGCTGTGTCGCCGTGGAACGGCTGGACCACGCCGTCATCGGTTGTGGCGCTTTCCAGCAATCGCAGGGAGGTCGTGCCGACGCAGACGATTCGTCCGCCGGCGGCGCGCACGGCGTTCAGGGCCGCGGCGGTCTCCGCGGAAACCTCGCCCCATTCGCTGTGCATCCTGTGGTCGGCGGTGTCGTCCGCCTTGACCGGCAGGAAGGTGCCGGCGCCGACGTGCAGGGTCACCGCATGGGTCGAGACGCCCCGCGCCTCGATCGCCGCCATCAGGGCGGGGGTAAAATGCAGGCCCGCGGTCGGAGCGGCGACCGAGCCGTCCCATTTCGCGAACAGGGTCTGGTAGTCCGACCGGTCGCGGTCGTCCTCGGCGCGTTTGGCGGCGATATAGGGGGGCAGGGGCATGAGCCCGACGTCGCGGATCGCTTCGTCCAGCGCGGGGCCCGCAAGGTCGAAACGCAGCGCGACCAGGCCGTCCTCGCCCTTGTCGATCACCGTGGCGTCGAGGCGACCGAGCAGGCAGGCGCCGTCCGCTTCGGCGCCGAAGCGGATGCGGTCGCCCGGTTTGATCCGCTTGCCGGGCTTCATGAAGGCCGACCAGACGTCGGGTGCGTCGCGATGATGCAGGGTGGCCTCGACGGCGACGCTCAGGGTCTCGCCCTCCGGTCCGACCCGCTCCCGCACGCCCGACAGTCGGGCCGGGATCACCCGCGTGTCATTGAACACCAGGGCGTCGCCGGGGCGCAGGAAGTCCGGCAGGTCGCGGACGATCCGGTCCTCGAGTTCGCCCTCCCGAATCACCAGCAAGCGCGCGGAATCGCGCGGCTCGGCGGGGCGGAGGGCGATCCGGTCTTCCGGCAGGTCGAAGTCGAAGTCGGCGGTCTTCATCAGGCGGCGCAGAGGCCACGGGGGCGGGGCGGGGTCAAGACGATTAAGCGTTGCTTCAGTTGCTGCCGCTATCAGTCGGGGATGAGCCTCGACGCGTTTCCGGAATTGTCATCGGCGGTGCGCGGCTGGGATCGGCTGCGCCGACCTGTCTGGATGTTCGACCCGGTCAGCCTGCGCGGCGTCTACGCCAATGCGGCCGCCCTGACCCTTTGGGGCGCCGAGACCCTTGAGGAACTGCTGGCGCGGGATTTTTCGAACCTCTCGCCTGCGGTCAGGGCGCGCACGGACCGCCTCAGGGCCGCCACCGCCGGCGGAAACGAGGTCGACGAGCGCTGGACCTTCTACCCCAACGGCCGGCCTGTGACGGTGCAGGCGACCATCTCGACCGTCCAGATGGACGACGGGCGTGGCGTTCTGCTGTTCGAGGCCGCGCCGCTCGACGTGGAGGCCGAGGAACTCCGGGCGGTCGAGGCGTTGCGGCATACATCGACGCTGATCACCCTCCTGGACGGCGCCGGCGCCTTGCTGTTCTCCAACCCGGCGGCCTACGCGGCCTACGGCGATGGCGAGAGGCCGCTCGCGGCGCGCTTCGTTGATCCTGACCGGGCGGCATGGTTCCTGGAACAGGCCCGGACAGGCCAGGCGGTCAGTCAACTATGCGAGGTCGAGACCGGCGCGGGGCGTCGATGGCACGATGTGGATGCCCGCCCTGTCTCCGATCCTGTGACCGGCGCGGCGGGCGTGCTCCTCAACGAACAGGACGTCACGGCCCGGGTCGAGGCGGAGGGCGCACAGGCGTCCGCTGAGCAGAAGACCGCCATGGCGGAAGCACGGCAGACGTTTCTCACCGACATGTCGCACGAACTGCGGACTCCCCTCAACGCCGTCATCGGCTTCTCCGGGCTGCTGTCCGGCGCGGGCCTGACCGCGGCGCAGGGCGAGCAGGCAAGGCGGATTCACGAGGCCGGACAAAGGCTGCTGAAGGTCGTCAACCAGATGATCGACCTGTCGGAGCAGGGCGACGACCCGGTTCCCGCGCCCATGGCCGCGCCGGATGCGGCAAAGCCTGTTGAGCGTGCTCCGGACGCGGTACCCGGGCCGGACGACAAGCCGCCGCTGCGGGTGCTCTGCGTCGACGACAACCAGACCAACCGGATGTTGATGACCGCCATGCTGGCCGGGCAGGGGATGGTCTGCGAGACAGCGGACGACGGCGCCCTGGGCCTGGCGGCGGCGGCGGCCGGCGACTGGGACGTCGTGCTGATGGACATCCAGATGCCGGTGATGGACGGGGTGGAGTCCGCGCGCCGCATCCGGGCCCTCGGCGGCGAGGCGGGTGCGGTGCCGATCATCGCCGTCACCGCCAATACCCTGGCGGAACAGGTCGAGTCCTATGCCGAGGCGGGCATGGACGATCTGGTCGCCAAGCCGGTGAACATGGCGGAACTGCTCGGCAAGGTCGCCCATTGGGGCGGCTGCGGCTGGCGTGAAGCCCTGGCGGGCCAGCCGTCCGAGGTGGAGCCCTTGCCCGCCGATCGTTGACGGGAGAGGGAGCCTCCTGACCGCCGTCCTACGGCGTCGCGGCGCGCGGCGGCAGGGCGGGGGCGTCCGACGGGGGCGGGTCGCGGGACAGATCGGCGATCAGGGCGTTCATCTCGTCGATCTCGCGCACCTGGGCCTCAATGATTTCGTCGGCCAGTTCGCGGACCCGGGCATCCCGGATGCGGGCGCGCTCACTGGTCAGGACGGCGATCGAGTGGTGCGGGATCATGGCCTTCATATAGGCGACATCCCCGGGGGTCGCCTGGCTGCGCACCAGCCACAGCGACCCGGCGAAGACCACGATGGAAAGGGCGATGATCGCCTGGTTGATCCGCGTCTTTTCGTACATGGACCACATGAACCCCATCATGATGATCGCCATGACCGCCCCCATGATGAGGGCCATGTAGAGCCGCGTTTCGCTGAAGCGGACGTGGTCGACCTCATAGGTATTGAGAAACATCAACCCGTACATGACGACGGTCGAGACGAGGATCATCGCGGCGAAGCGGCGGTAGGTCATGGCGGCCTCTCGTTGTGTGGGCGTGGGAAACAAACGTCCGGCTCCGCGCCTTGATCCCGCAGTTCGTGAACCGAACCCGGCTGCGGTGGTTGTTCAGGCATGAAAACGCCCGATCTCCTGCCGGCCGCGCTGATCGGCGCCGTCGCCAGCGCCCGCTCGATGACTCCGATGGCCGCGCTGGCCACCGCGCACCTCGCCGGGCGGACGACGCCCGGCCGCTTGCGGCTCCTGACCCATCCGCTGTTCACCGCGGGCGCCCTGGCGATGGGGGTCGGCGAACTGTTTGGCGACAAGATGAAGTCGGCGCCGGATCGCACGGTCTTGCTCGGGCTGCTGGCGCGGATCATGAGCGCCGGCATCGCCGGAGCCGCCCTCGCGCCGGGAGGCCGGGAGCGGGCGGGGGCGGGACTGGCTGTCGCCACGGCCGTGCCGATGGTCTACCTGACCCTGGCCGGACGAAAGCGGGCGATGCGGGAAATCGGCCAGACGAAAAGCGGTCTGATCGAGGACGCCCTGATCGTGGCCGCCGGGATCGGCGTCGTCGCCTTCGCCGTCAGAGGCCGCTGAGGCGCCGTTTCGTTGACCGGGGCGGCCGGAAGCGGCAAACCCCGCTGATGCTGCAGAACCTCGAAACCCTCGCGCGCGACGCCAAGTCCTGGCCGTTCGAACAGGCCCGCAATCTTCTGGCCCATGTGCTGAAGAAGCGGCTGAGCGACGCCGAGCGCAGCGCCGCCAAACTGCTGATCGACGCCGGCAAGGCGGACGAGGCGCTGGCGACCTTCGAGGCCCTGCAGAAGTCCGTCATCTTCGAGACCGGCTACGGCCCCTCCGGCCTGCCGCATATGGGCACCTTCGGCGAGGTTGCGCGCACCACAATGGTGCGAAACGCCTTTCGCGCCCTGACCGGCGACCACTGGCCGACCCGGCTGATCGCCTTTTCGGACGACATGGATGGCCTGAGGAAGGTCCCGGAGGGCATTCCCCATCCGGAAATGCTGGCCGAGGATCTGCACAAGCCGTTGACCGTGGTGCGCGACCCCTTCGGGACCCATGACAGCTTCGGCGCACACAACAACGCCCGCCTGCGCGCCTTCCTCGACGGTTTCGGCTTTGAGTATGAATTCCTGTCCTCGACCGAGCAGTACCGGTCCGGCCGGTTCGACGCGACCCTGCTGACCCTGCTGGAGCGGTTCGACGCGGTGCAGGCGATCATGCTGCCGACGCTGGGGGAAGAGCGGCGCGCCACCTATTCGCCCTTCCTGCCGGTCAGCCCCGTCACCGGCCATGTGCTGCAGGTGCCGACGCTGGAGCGGAATGTGGAGAAGGGGACCATCGTCTTCGACGACCCCGCGGGCGGCCGCACCGAGGTTCCGGTCACCGGCGGCCATGTGAAGCTGCAGTGGAAGCCCGACTGGGCCATGCGCTGGACGGCGCTGGACGTCGATTACGAGATGGCGGGCAAGGACCTGATCGAGAGCGTGCGCGAGAGCGGCAAGATCTGTCGCGCCCTCGGCGGTGTCCCGCCCGAGGGGTTCAATTTCGAGCTCTTCCTCGACATCGAGGGCAAGAAAATCTCCAAGTCCAAGGGCAACGGCCTGACCATGGACGAATGGCTGCGCTACGGGACGCCGGAGTCGCTGAGCTGGTACATGTTCCAATCGCCGAAATCAGCCAAGAGCCTGCATTTTAACGTCATTCCGCGGGCGATCGACGATTATCTGGCCTTCATCGAGGCGTACAAGACGCAGGAGCCGGCCAAGCGGATCGACAACGCGGTCTGGTCGATCCACGCCGGATCTCCGCCCGAGCACACGTCACCCGTGTCGTTCGCCCTGTTGCTGAACCTCGTCGCCGTGGCCAATGCGTCGAACAAGGACCAGTTGTGGGCCTATTTCGCCAAATATCTGCCGGAGGCGACGCCGCAGAGCGAGCCGCTGCTGGATCGGCTGATGGGGCACGCGCTGAACTATTACGAGGACTTCGTGAAGCCGACGAAGTCCTATCGTCTGCCGGATGACAAGGAGAAGGCGGCGCTGCTGGACCTCGCGGCCCGGCTCAGGGCCCTGCCCGCGGATACGACCGATGGCGAGCTGATCCAGACCGAGGTGTATGCCGTGGGCAAGGAGCACGCGTTCGAGCCGCTGCGCGGCTGGTTCGGGGCGCTGTACGAAGTGCTGCTGGGCGCGTCGCAGGGGCCGCGCTTCGGCTCGTTCGCGGCGATCTACGGCCTGCCGCAGACCGTCGCCCTGATCGAGGCGGGGGCGCAGGGCGAATTGGCGTCCTGATGAAGATGAACCGAACATAACGGCGGGGCTCCGGGAGCCTTCATCCGACATCGCGCATTGTTCCTGACATCGACCAACCTCGATGAATTGGAGAGAGCCATGTCGAAGATCATGAACACCACCCTGGCCACCGCCGCCGCCCTGGCTGCGCTTGCCATGGCGGTCCCGACCGCCTCGATGGCCCAGCAGGCCAACGGCATCACCAACTGCGACGCCCCCGGCGGCCGCCAACAGGCCGGCGCCGTGATCGGCGGCGTGATCGGCGCCCTCGCCGGCAGCCAGATTTCGTCCAATGAGCGCGCCCTCGGCGCCGTGGCCGGCGCCGGCGCCGGCGCGGCCGCCGGCTCCTACATCGGCTGCAACCAGCAGCGCGCCCGGTCCGAGAGCGCCACCTCGGGCGGGGCCTATCGCGCCACGTCGAACCTGCGCATCCGTTCGGGGCCCGGCACCAACTACCGCCAGGTCGGCATGCTGTCCGCCGGCCAGCCGTTCAGCGCCACCGGCTCGCAGGGCGAGTGGGTGCAGATCGCCGGCGGCGGCTGGGTCAGCGCCCGCTACGTCACCGCCAACTAGGCGCTGCCACAACGTCTGACGAAGAGGCCGCCTCGAAAGAGGCGGCCTTTTTGCTACTGGCTGACCCACAGGATGCGGCCCATCCAGACGATGTCGGCCCGGGGCAGGGTGCGCGGGGGGTAGGCGGGATTGATCGAAGCCAGGATCACCGACCGGGCCGTCAGCGTCGCCACCTCCTTGGCGAGGGTCTCGCCGCCCGTGGTGCGCACCACCACCCGGTCGCCCTTGCGCACCTCCGCGGCTTCGCGATCGACGATGACCCGGTCGCCTTCGCGATACAGCGGGGCCATGGAATCACCGGTGATGCGCAGGCTCAGCAGGCTGTCGCGGGGGCGGGGGAGTTCGGTCTGTTCCCAGCCGTCGCCGACGGGCAGGCCGGCGTCATCAAAGAAGCCGTCCTGACCGGCCTGGGCCATGCCCAGCATGGGGACGGTCGAGGGCCGTTCCACGGCGTCCCTGGCGAGGGCCGCGAACTCGCCGAGGGACAGGCCGGTGGCCGCGAGGATCCGTGTCAGGCTTTCGGTCGACGGCCAGCGCGGGCGCGGCGGCTCGCCCGGCCCGAACCGTTTGGACGGGTTGAAACTGGTCGCATCCAGCCCGGCGCGCCGGGCAAGGGCCGAGACGCTGATTCCCTCATGCCGGGCGAGGCCGTCGATCGCCTTCCAGAGCTGGGCATGGGACAGGGGCATGGCGTCCGTCGCGACCGAAGGGGCCGAATCGCCGTCAATATAGGAATAAATACCTTGTCGCTCAACCTCGCGGGCTTACTCCAGCCCGGCGGCGCGTCTTTCCTGCCAGGCCCAGAAGGTGCCGATGGCCAGGGCCAGCAGAATCCCCACGCTGGCCAGGTTGATGACCGCGATGAAGGCCGAGGCCGGCGGCCGGATGTCCACCAAGGTCAGGACGTGACTGACAGAGACCAGCGACTGCAGGGCGGCGGCCCAGACCGGCCACGAGCGGCGGCTCTTCCAGGCCAGGGCGACCCAGACCCCGAGCATGATCATATCGATGCCCATCAGTCCCCACTGGGTGCCGGGCGAGGCGCCGTCGCCCTGGACCAGCAGGGAGGCGAACCAGGCGAGGACATAGGCGCCCGCGCCGATCCGCTCCGGCTCATCGCCCTTGAGGAAGGCGAAGGCGACAACCAACACTGTCAGGCCGGCCCCGATCTGGGTTGGCAGTGTGTCAAACATGAAATCGCCCTCATGCCATCTGGCATGAGGGCGATATTGGTCCGAATCTGTCCGGACCGGAATGACCGGTCTCGAACATTACATCGAATTAAACCGCGCGGAGGCGGCCCGTGCGGCTGAGCTCGCCGGTGGTCGGGGGCGCGGCTTCAGCCGGCTTGTTCAGAATGCCGGAGGCGTAGACGCCGTAGCCGAGGCGACGGTGGTCCTTGGCGAGTTCTTCATGGCAGGCGACCAGCGCCTCGCGGGCGGTCGCCATGGCGGCGACGGCTTCCATGGCCCGGGCTTGCGAGCCGGCGCCGGAGAGCGGCGAAAGGCTGAGCGCGGTACGGGCGCCGATCATCGACTGGATCAGCGTCGTCGCCTGGGTGATGGCGAGATCCAGCGACTGTTCCGCGGAGTTCAGGTCGCCGGCGACGCTGGCGATCGTATCAGCCTTGTTCATAGAAGCCTCCCACTGAAAATCAGGTGAACAAGGCATTAACACAACCCGGTCGTGTCCGGTAGGGTTTTGTTCACCATGTCTGGCGCGATCCCGGGCCCGTCGCCGCCTCCGCCGCCGATCGGCGGGCTGTCTCCCGGCTTGTCCAGCGGACCCGCAGCGAGGGTCTCCAGCCCCAGCTTTCGGGCGAGGGCGGTCAGGGTTTTGTGCGTCTCGACAATATGGGCCCGCGCGTCCGCCAGGGCGCTGATGGCAGCGGCCGTCCCGGCGAAGGCCTTTTGCCCCGTCACGGCGGACAACCAGGCGCCGGCGCGGGCGGCCGGCAGGGCCGCCGCCAGGGTCGCGGATTCGATCAACGCCTGATCAATGGCCGCTTCAGCGGCGTAGAGGCGGGCGGCGAGGGCTTCGCCGACGGACAGTCTGGACATGTTGGAACCTCCCCGTGACCGAGCGTCACGAAGAGAAAGCCATCATAGATTGTATTCAAATGCAACTACTGGTCGTCTTCCGCCATCAGGAAATGTGCGGTGAGCGCCGCGATGGGTTGGGCCTCGTCTTCCTGCCACGCCTCGGCCAGCACATGGGCGACCCGGCGTCCGGCCTTGCTGATTCGGGCGCGGGCGTGGACGTCGACCGGTCGGCCCGAGCGCAGATAGGCCACGGTGACATTGATCGGCCGGGGCAGGCGCAGCCGGGGATAAAGGGCGGCGACCTGGGCGACGGCCGTCAGTTCCAGCAGGGCCGCAGTCGATCCGCCATGCAGGGCGGGAAGGATGGGGTTGCCGATCAGCTTCTGGGCGAACGGCATGGTGACGGTCAGGGCCTGACCCTCGCTGGTCGTGGTCAGGCCCAGAAACTGCGCATAGGGCAGGCGGTCCAGCAGATCGCTCATTGCCCGGCCTCCACGCCGGCCTTCAGGTTCGCGCCCAGCCCGCGGCCGCCGTTGGACGCCAGCATATAGGCGCTCTGCGCGGCCGCGACCGGGTCGTCGGGACTCTCCTCGAAGGCCCAGGCCCGGACAAAGGCCACCGAGCGGGTCAGGCGGTAGCAGCGCGCCTCGGCGATCAGATCGCGGCGTGCCTCGGCGGCCCGCATGTAGTCGACCCGCAGGTCAAGCGTCGCGATCGCTTCGAACCGGCCAAGGGCGACCCAGACGGCGAGGCCGCCGACGTGGTCGAGCAGGGTGGTGACCAGTCCGCCGGAGAGGACGCCGGTGTCCGGATCCCCCACCAGATCCTCGCGCCACGGCACGCGAATACGGACCCTGTCGCCCTCCAGACTCTCATAGGCGAACCCCAGCGCATGGGTGTGGGCGGCGCCGGCGGCCAGCTGGGGCAGGATGTCGAGGATCGGAGAGCTCATCGTCGGCTTCTCGGTCGGTCGTGAACCGAGTGCAAGGGCGCCCGCGGCTCAACCGGCGCCTCAGGCGGCCGAGCGGGCCTTGGGGCTGTGTTCGGCGTCGGCTGCGGCGGCCTCGGCTGTGGTTGCGGCAGCGTGCTCGAGAGCGAGGTTCATCGCCATACGCAGCCGTTCGGGCTTGATCGGCTTTTCCACCACGGCGGCCATGCCGATGGCGAGGTATCTCTTCGCGTCGTCGGGATCGGCGTTGGCCGTCAGGGCGACGATGGGGATGTCGCGCGCCGGGCCGGTCAGGGCGCGAATGGCCTGGGTGGCCTGGACGCCGTCCATGCGCGGCATCTTGATGTCCATCAGAATCAGGTCGAAGCGGCGCTCCTGCACGGCCTCGACCGCCTCGACGCCGTCTTCGGCGGTTTCGGAGGTGCAGCCGAACATCTCGCACAGGGCCTGGGCCACCACGCGGTTGGTCGCATTGTCGTCAACGATCAGGATATGGGGATGATCGGCCAGGTCGTCGCCGTCGCCGCCGAGGGTCTCCACATTGGACGAGGCGGCCGCGTCGACCTTCGTGCGCTCGACGTCCAGGTCAAAGGCGAAGGTGGCCCCCTGGCCGGGATTGTTTTCGGCCCATATACGCCCGCCCATGCGATCGACGATCTGGCGACAGATGGCGAGTCCCAGGCCCGCGCCGTTCTGGCCGGAGCCGTGGACGAAGGGCTCGAAGATCGTGTCGATGTGTTCGGCGTTGATGCCGGCGCCGTCGTCACGGACCCGGGCTTCCAGCCGGATGCGGTCGCCGTGGGCGACGGCTTTCAACCCGGCCTCGACGACGCCGTTGCGGGCGAACGTCAGGGCGTTGCCGATCAGATTGTTGAAAAGCTGGGTCATCCGCGCGCCATCGACGACGGCGGCGAGCTCGGTGTCGCCCTCATAGCTGACCATCAGGGTGACATTGTCTTGCGACGCGCGCGGCGCCCAGGTCGTCTGGACGTCGTCCATCAGGGCGCGCAGGGGCGTGGCCGTCGGGTGAAGCTCGAGTTCGCCGGCCTCGGCGCGCGAGAGGTCGAGCGCGTCCTGAAGAATGCGCAGCAGGGTCTCGGAAGATTCCACGATCGTGTTGATGTGGGCGTGCGCCGGCGCGTTGAGCGGCTGTCGCCGCAACAGCTCGGCCACCGCCAGCACGCCGTTCATCGGCGTGCGCAGCTCATGACTCATGATCGTCAGGAACTGGCTCTTGGCGCGGGCGGAGGCCAGCGCCTGGGTTTTCGTATCGTTGAGAACCCGGGCCTGATCGGCCAGTTCGAGATTCTGCTGACGCTGAAGATCATTGACCGCCTGCAGCAGGGACACAGCCGTGCCGACGCCGTGATAGCGGCCTTCCCGGGTGACAATGAAGCCGCGCATCAGGGCGGCCGGGCCGCCCTTCAGCAGGACGTCGCAAAAGGCGTCGATGCTGACGCCGGCCTCGACGACCGCCGGCTCCGGATCCATCACGTGCAAGATCGGGCGGTTGGCGTACTGGGCGTGTCCGAAGGGGCCCGCGATCTTGAGCAGGAAGGCGTTGCGTTCGACCAGGCCGACTGGCCGCCCGTCATCAACGACCGGAATCGCGAGTGTGTCCGGTTCGCGCTCGAATCGGGCGAAGACGACGATTCCCGGCGTCTGCGGCGACACCGCCTCGGCGCGCTCTGTCAGGGCTTCGATGGTCGGCATTTGAGGCCGGTACTCCACTGGGACCGGTGGACAGTGCACCCAAACCATTTGCAGAAGCGTTAAGGTTGGCAACGGTCATTTTTGAGCCGCTTTTGCCCTGTCCGCGAGGCTGGTGTAGAAGGCCCGCCCGCCTTCCTGCGGCCCATCCCCCTTGTCCATGCGCGCGGCCGACCGGCCGACCGCAGGTTTGTCATGAGCGATACCCTGTCCACGCCCGCCCCATCGGCTCTCGTCCTGTTCTCGGGCGGACAGGACAGTGCGACCTGCCTGGCCTGGGCGCTGGAGCGGTATGCGCGCGTCGAGACGGTCGGCTTTGACTATGGCCAGCGTCACGCCGTCGAGATGCAGGCCCGGCTGGCCGTCCGTGAAGGGATGGCGGCGGTGTTGCCGCCGCCCATCGCCGACCGGCTGGGCCCGGACCATGTCATCGACCTCACCGGCTATGGCCGGATCGCCGACAGCGCCCTGACCGCCGACCGGGCGATCGAGATGGACGCGCGGGGCTTGCCGACAACCTTCGTGCCGGGTCGCAATCTGGTCTTTCTGAGTTGCGCGGCGGCCCTGGCTGATCGCCGTGGCCTGGACGTGCTGGTCGGCGGCATGTGCGAGACCGACTATTCCGGCTATCCCGACTGCCGCCGTGACACGATCGACGCCATGGCGACGGCGCTGAGCCTCGGACTGGACAAGCCGGTCGTGATCGAAACGCCGCTGATGGCCCTGACCAAGGCCGAGACCTGGGCGCTGGCGGACCGGATCGGCGGCGCGGCCCTGGTCGATCTGATCGTCGAGGCCTCGCACACCTGCTATCGCGGCGACCGCGCGCATCGCCACCCGTGGGGCTATGGCTGCGGCGACTGTCCGGCCTGTGAGTTGCGGTCTGCGGGCCATGCGGAATGGGTCGCGGCATGACCTACTCGGCCAAGGAGGTCTTCCTGACGGTGCAGGGCGAGGGCGGACAGGCGGGACGTCCCGCTGTCTTCCTGCGCTTCGCCGGCTGCAATCTGTGGAACGGGCTGGAGCGCGACCGCGCGACCGCCGTCTGCACCTTCTGCGACACAGACTTCGTCGGAACCGACGGCGACGGCGGCGGCAAGTTCGCGACCGCGGACGCGCTTGCGGCTCATGTCGCGGCGATGTGGCGGGGGCGGGCAGGGGACCCGAAGCTGGTCGTCTGCACCGGCGGCGAGCCGCTGCTGCAGCTCGACACGGCCCTGATCGACGCCCTCCATGCGCGAGGGTTCGAGATCGCTGTGGAGTCCAATGGAACCCTGGCCGCGCCGGCGGGCCTCGACTGGATCTGCGTCAGCCCGAAGGCCGATGCCCCCGTGGTCCAGACGACCGGACAGGAGCTCAAACTGGTGTTCCCCCAGACCGCGGCCATGCCCGACCGGTTCGAGCATCTCGCCTTCGAGCGCTTCTGGCTGCAGCCCATGGACGGCCCCGACCAGGCGGCCAATACGGCGGCGGCCATCGACTATTGCCTGACCCACCCGAAATGGCGGCTCAGCGTCCAGACCCACAAATACATCGGCGTAAGATGAGCGTTTTCGAGATCACCAAGGCGGCCACCTTCGACGCGGCCCATCATTTTCCGAACGAACCGGACGGCAGCCCCTATCGGCGGATGCACGGCCATTCCTTCTCGGTCGAGGCCACGGTGCGCGGCACGGCGCTGGACGGCCATGGCTGGGTGGCGGACCTGGGCGCCCTCGACCGCGCCCTGAAGGCGGCCGCGGAAGAGCTGGATCACGGCCTGCTCAACGACAAGCCGGGCCTCGAACTGCCGACGCTGGAGAACCTGTGCCTTTGGTTCGCCGCCCGCATGAAGCCCGAATGGCCGGGTCTGAGCCGGATCACGGTCTCTCGGCCGACGATCCATGAGCGTTGCGTCCTGACGCTGTGACCGCCATTCGACCCTTCCGGGACGCTGACGCCGAAGCGCTGGCGGCGGTGTTCGAGCGCGCGGTGCGGGGTATCGGCGCGCGTTTCTACTCGCCGGCGCAGATCGAGGCGTGGATCGGTCACGAGCCCCGGGCCGCCAATTTTCGCGCCAGAATGTCCGACGGCCGCCGGTGCTGGGTCGCGCTCGACGACCGGGATCAGGTGACGGCCTTCATTGATCTGGAGGCCGACGGCCATATCGACTGTCTGTACGCCGATCCGCGCGTCGCGGGGCAGGGCGTCGCCTCCGCGCTGCTCGATGTCGTCGAACGGACGGCGTGCGAGGAAGGGCTGACGCGACTTTACGTCGAGGCCAGCGAAGCCGCCCGCCGCTTCCTGTTGAAGCGCGGCTATACAGTTGAAAGACGTCGGGATTTCGAGCTTCGGGGCGTGCCGATCCACAACTATGCCATGGCGCGGGCGCTCTGACCCGCCCGCCGCCGGTCTAGCAGTCCCGGCCCTGGCGCTGCCGCTGCTCGCAGCGGCGCTGTCGGCGTTCGAAGTCCCGCTGTTCGCGTTCCCGTTTGGCCCGGGTCTCCTCGTCCGAGGTCGTCACGGCGTCGACGCCCGCGCCGACGACGGCGCCCGTCGCCTGGGCTGCTCCGCCCACGATCGCCCCGGCGGTCCCGACAACGGCGCCGACCAGACAGCCCTGGAGCATCAGGCTGGCGCCGATGACGGCGACCAGGGCGGCGGCGGTTCGGATGGATTTGCGCATCGGGTTCCCTCTTTGCGCGGCAGGGTTAACCGGCAATGGTGAACGCAGTCTGACCGGACGGTGGACCGTCCATGGTCCGTTCGATCAGTGGTGGGCGGCGAGGGGTTCGAACCCCCGACCCCCTCGGTGTAAACGAGGTGCTCTGACCAGCTGAGCTAGCCGCCCGTCCGACTGAAACCTTCGGCCTGTCCGTCCCTAGAAGCGGAAGCTGGCCCGCAGGAACAGCATATAGCGGATGTAGTCCTCGATCATTTCAGCATCGGCGTTGATCGACAGCATGCCCAGTTCGTTGCCGATGTTGAGCCGGAAGCCGACGACCGGTCCGCCGCCCTCGATCGAGCCGCCGTTGAGGGCGAAGTCGGGGCCGCCGGAGCGGAAGCGCGCGATGGTCTCGCCGGGATCGACGGAGATGTTCTGGCGCCAGCCGACCCGGAGCTCGGGGCGCAGCCAGCTGTCCTCGCCCATCGACATGCCGAAATTCACCGCCGCGGTGGCGCTGAACAGATGGCCGTCGCGATCGTCGATCTCGAGGTCGAAGCCGTCGCCGCCGCCGGTCTCGACGTGGCCTTCCTCGCTCAGGGAGAAGAATTCGGCATAGACCTCGGGACGGATGCTGAAGCGGCCGTAGTTGCGCTCATAGGAGGCCCCGCCGGCCGCGGCCAGGGTGAAGCCGCTCCAGTCGGATTCGTTGGACAGGTTCAAACCCGCGCCGACGAAGCGACGCTCGGAGTTGAAGGTCGCATAGCCGGCCGCGGCCCGCGCCCAGGTGGTCCAGTACTGGCCTTGGGCGCGCCAGTAGAGGCCCAGCTCCAGCAGGTTGGCGGACAGCACCTCCTCGGCCTCGGACTCGGGGTCCTCGAGGTCGGACGAGGTGAAGGCCAGCGACACGCCCACCGCGCCGAGGCCGGAGCCGCGCTCGACCCCGCCGGCGACGCCGAAGCCTTCCGAACGGAAGCCGTAGGTGTCGGTCTTGTCCTTGTCGGCGTAGAAATTGATCTCCTGCACCCAGGCGCTGGTCTCGCCCGGCGCCGCAGAGGCGTTGCGACCGGTCAGCGCCCGCGTCACGGCGTCGACGCCCGAGGACAGCGACAGCAGCGGCCCGCCGGCATGGTCGGGCAACAGCTGCTCATACAGGTTGATGAAGTCCTCGCGCCCGGTCTGGGCCAGGAAGGCGTTGCGGACGTCTTCCGCGCCGGCGCCGCCGAGGACCGAATAGAAGGAGTCGTACAGCGCCGCCTCGACCGGGATGAAGTCGGCCTCTTCGGCGGTGCGGCGTCGAACATCGACGAAGACCTGACCGGCGGGCACATCGGCGCCGGCCTCGACCATGTAGAGATAGGGCGAGTTCGCCTCGATCGAATCGAGGTCGATGGCGCCGAAATTCAGCGTCCCGGCGTCGATCAGCGTGAATCGATCGGGAGCGGCCAGCAGCGAGGTGAAGCGAACGCCGAGGCCGGCGCCGTCGGCGAAGGTTGCGGTTCCGGCGACGTTGAAGCCGCCGGAGGTGCTGTTGGCGGGATCGACGGTGATGATCAGATCGCCGTCGGCGCCCACATTGAGGGTCGTCACGTCCAGAAGCGCCGTGTGGCGTGCGTCGAGCACGCCATTGGCGACGTCGATGGTCAGGTCGCCGCCGATGTCGGACAGGGCGCTGCGGACGATGCCGCCGCCGGTGATGGACAGGGTGTCCGCCCCCGCGCCGAAGTCGATGTCGCCGAAGACAACGCCATTGCGGATGTCGACCAGGTCGGCCCCGGAGCCCAGCAGGATATCGCCCACCAGGATCGGCTCGATGCTGTCCGGCACGCCGTCGCCGTCGGTGTCAGGGTCGAGCGCGGTCGGCGTCGCCGCGATGCCGGTCTGCAGCACGGTGACGCCGGTGGTGTTGGCGCTGACGTTGATCGCTGTCGTGCTCCCCGTGATCGGATCGCCAGCGTCGTTCGGGCTCAGGGTGGCCTGGAGAGACCGGGTGTTGGTGATGGAGGTCAGCGTGCCGCTGAGATCATTGATGGCCGTGACGTTGGCCGCGCCGCCGCCGGCCGAAGCCAGGATCGATCCGTTGTTGTTGAGGCTGGTGAGCGACGCCCCCGCATCGATCTGGATCGCCGTGGCGTTCGCCGCGATCTCGCTGGCGACGCCCGCGGATATGGCGCCCGAGTTGTAGAACTGCGACGTCGAGGCGCCCTCGCCGAAGCGGTAGGTGGTGGCGTCAGCCTGACTCGCCAGGGCCGCGGCCGTGCCTTCATTGCGCACGCCGCCGTCGATGATCACCGACTGGCCGGGGTTGCCGCCGAACACGACCGCGCTGGCGCTGATGCCGTCATAGACGCCCTGGCCGGTGACGGTGCCGCGATTGATGAAGCCGTAGGCGTTGTCGCCCGTTCCGACCACGCCCAGGGTGACCGACTGGACCGCCGAACCCACGATGATCGCGGGGGCCCCGCCATAGCTGTTGATCGAGCCCGCGCCCTCGGTCCCGTCGTTGATCCCGTCCCCGTCCTCATCCGTATTGGCCGGGTCTGCGTCCGTGGGGGCGCGATCGACGATGACGCCGCCGGCGACATTGCCCGCGATGATCACGGCCGGTCCGCCCTGCAGCTTGTCTTCGGCTTCGAGGCCCGCCTCGAAGGCGGCGTTGCCCCGGTTGGTGTAGCGGTAGCCGGTGGCGCTGATATCGCCCTGCAGGGTCAGTCGCCCGCCGACGTCGCCGCCGATCGAGATCGCCGAGGTGTTCATGCCGCGCGCGGTCACGGAACCCAGCAATGTGATGTCGCCCGTGACGGCGCCGGCGGTGCGGACGGCGACCGAGTTGTCGCCGAAGACCCGGATGCTGCCCTGCGACTGGAGGCTGCCGATCAGGCCGGATTCGATCGAGATGGCGTAGGAGTTGTTGCCGTCGACGCCGATCGAACCGAGGCTGCTGACGGTCAGATTGCCCGTGACCGGCGCGCCCGCGGCGTAGCGGATGCCGTAACGACCCGAACCGGTCGCCCAAGGCCCGTCGATATCGCCGTCGTTGTCGCTGTCGGGATAGGCGTCGATGGTGTCGATGATCGCGATCGTGGAGCCGATCGTGACATTGGAGGTGACGCCGGCGTTGACCAGCACCGCCGTGGCCCCGTCGGCCGCCGGCGACATGGTGATCGAGGTCTGGCCTTCCGTGGTGAAATCGTGGTCGGAGTCCACCGTGACCGCCGTCCCCGACGTCACTGTAATGGCGCCGCTGCCCGAGATCCGGATATCGTCCGCGGTGCCCGCATCGTTGGCGTTCGACGTCGTGATCGGCGTCGTCCGCACGGTCGTGATCACGATCTCGGCCATGGCGCCGGTGGCTGCCAGCAGGGGAGCGATCGCAACCGCGGTCGCGAGTAGAATACGCATTCGGAAGAAACCCCTGTGGACGAGACGCGCAGAGCGGTCGGCGATCCTCTAACAGGGACCATCGCGACCTGCCTCAAGTTTCTCGAATTTGAGGCGAATGCAAGGCCGAACGCGCGGACGGGGCGTGTTCCGCCAGCGGCGCTATTGCCAGTATCGCAATCAAAGTGATATCAAAAACATATCAACACGGGGAGCGACCGATGACCAACGAACATTCCAGATCAACAGAGCGACCCGCCAGCACGGCCAACGGCATTCTGATGCTTCTGCTCGGACTTCTGCTGCTTGTCGGAGGGCCCGTCATCGTCGCCCAGGACCCTGAGAGCGCCATGCGGATCGTCCTGGGCGTGGTCGCCGGCAGCATCGGTCTGCTGCTCGTCTGCGGCCTCTATTCGCTGCAGCCGAACGAGGGGATGGCGATCATGCTCTTCGGCGCCTATCGCGGCACCGATCGCAAGACCGGGCTGCGCTGGGTCCTGCCCTGGTACAGCCGCAAGAAGATTTCGCTGCGCGTTCGCAACCTGACCAGCGACAAGCTGAAGGTGAACGACCGGCGCGGCAGCCCGATCGAGATCGCCGCCAATGTGGTCTGGCGCGTCCAGGATTCGGCCCAGGCCCTGTTCGATGTCGATGACTATCAGGCGTTCGTGAACATCCAGGTGGACACGGCCCTGCGCGATATCGCCTCCCACTATGCCTATGACCAGGGCGATGAGGCGGATGTGCCAGAGCTTACGCTGCGCGCGGACGCCGAGGATGTGGCCGGGCGGCTGCGTGAGGAACTGGTGGGCCGGGTCAAGGTCGCGGGCGTCGCCATTGACGAGGCCCGTCTGGCGCACCTCGCCTATGCGCCCGAGATCGCCGGAGCCATGCTGAAGCGCCAGCAGGCCGAGGCGGTGCTCTCCGCCCGCCGCCTGATCGTCAAGGGCGCCGTCGGCATGGTGGAGAGCGCCCTGGCCGACCTCAACGAGCGCGGCGTCGTCGAGCTGGACGAGGATCGCAAGGCGGCGATGGTCTCGAATCTGCTGGTGGTGCTGTGCGCCGACCGCGAGGCGCAGCCCGTGGTCAATACGGGCACCCTGTACGGCTGATATGGCCCGAACCAGAAAACCCTTTCTGATGCGGGCCTCCTCCGGAACGATGGCGGCGGTCGAGCGTCTGGCCGCCGCCGAGCTGCGCTCGGTCAACGCCCAGGTCGAATGTCTGCTGCGCGAAGCCCTTGCCCGGCGGGGGATTTCGATCGCGGAAGACGATCCGCCGACGGACGGCGCTTGAGCTTCGCCTTCGTCGGCGTTACGGGCCGCGCATGGTGAAGTCTCACATGTCCAGGGTCCGCAAGGCCCGCCGTATTCAGAGGCGGGTGCGGCGCGGCGGTCCGTCCCGCATCAGCGCGGCGGAACGCGAGCTCATGACGCTGGCCGGGCTGGAGGTCCAGGAAGGCGAACTGCGCCTGTTTCCGGGCTGGGACGAGGAGGTCTCCGAGACCCTCGCCGCCACCAAGGCCGCCGGCGAGGACAGCCGACCCCGTCTGGTCGACACCACGATGCTGTATGCGCCGCGATCCGGCGGGGTGAAGCGCTATCTGCTGTCCAAGAAGGCCTGGCTTGAGGCCGAGCGGCCCGACGTCGCCCATTCGCTCGTGGTCCCGGGCGCGCACCACAAGGCGGACGCCGACGGGATCGTGCAGCTTCACGCCACCAAACTGCCGTTCGGCGACGGCTACCGCTGGCCCACCTCGGTCAGCCGCTGGGCGGCCTGGGTCGCCTCGCTGAACCCCGCGATCATCGAAGCGGGCGATCCCTATACGCCGGGGCAGGGGGCGCTCGCCGCCGGTCAGCGCGCCGGCTGTCCCGTCGTCGGCTTCTGCCATTCCGACCCGGCCGGCCTCGCCGCCCTGCATTTCGGCGAATGGGCGAAGAAGCCGGTCGAAAAGCGCTGGGCCCGGCTGTTCGGCCAGTTCGACCGCGTCGTCTCGCCCAGCCGGTACATCGCCCGCCGGCTGGAGGAGGCCGGAGTGACCGATATCGTCATCCGTCCGCTCGGGGTCGAGATCGATACCTTCCGCCCGGACCGCGGCGACCGCGACTGGCTGCTCAAAAAACTGGGCCTGCCGGCTTCGGCGCGGCTGTTGTGCTTCGCGGGCCGGCCGGCCCGCGAGAAGAACATCGACGTCCTGATCCAGGCCGTCCAGGCGCTTGGCGACCCCTACCACCTGGTTCTGGTCGGCGCCGGCGCGGGGATGCCGGCCGAAGAGCGGGTCATCTCCCTGCCGTATGAGGCCAATCCCAAGGCCGTGGCCCGGATCATCGCCAGCTGCGACGCCTTCGTCCACGCCAATGACAAGGAGCCGTTCGGCTTGATCGTGCTGGAGGCCATGGCCTGCGGCCGCCCGGTCGTCGGGGTCAACGCCGGCGGCGTGATGGAGACGGTCGACGACACCGTCGGCCAGCTGGCGAAGAGCGCCGACCCGCGCCACTACGCCGCCGCCGTCGAGGCCCTGTTCGCCCGCGATATCGAGGCCCTCGGCGTCGCCGCCCGCGCCCGCACCGTAGAGCGCTTCGCCTGGAACCGCGTGTTCGAGGACCTGAGCTCGGTCTATGCCGAGGTCAGTGGCGAGGCGGCCTTCGCCCGGCCGCGCGGATCGGACACGAACTGAGGCTCGACAGCCGCCGCGACGCCCGCCAGTCTGGGTCCGAACGGGAAGAGAGATGATGATACGCCTTCTGCTCGCCGCCGCCGTGTCGCTGCTGACCGCCGGCTCCGCCCTGGCCCAGACCGTCTATCTGGTCCGCCATGCCGAAAAAGCGGACGCCAGCGCCGATCCGGTGCTGTCAGAGGCCGGGTCGGCGCGCGCGGCGGCGCTCTCGGCGGCCCTGGGGGACGCCCATCCCGTGCTTGTCCTGACCAGCCCCCTGCAACGCACCCGGCTGACCGCCGGCCCGACCGCCGAATACCATTCCGCGCCCATGGAAGCGGTGTCGCTGGAAGGCGGCGGCGCGGCGCACGTCGCGGCCACGGTCGCCCGCGTCCGCGCCCTGTCGGCGGGCGCCACGGTGCTGATCGTCGGTCACAGCAACACCATTCCCGCCATCGCCCGGGCGCTCGGCTATGCCGAGGCGGCGGACATGCCGGAATGCGAGTACGACCGGATGACGGTGGTTCACCTGATGGGCGACGCCGCCCACGGAATGGTCAGCCGTTACGGAACGCCGACGACCTGTCCCTGACCGGGTGCGGCCCGGTGTCGCATTATTTACCCGGGTAATATTGACGCGCGGATATCACCCGGGTAAATCCATCGGGCGACGCACCTCCGCGTCAGGCCCCGAGACCGAAGATGCAACACGACCTGACCCAGGGATCGGTCAGCCGCAGGCTGGTCGGGATGGCAGCGTTCATCGGTCTCGGCCTGCTGTTCCAGACGCTCTATTTCCTGATCGACCTCTATTTCGTCGCCGGGGTGGGGCCGAGCGCCCTGGCCGGTGTGGGTCTGGCGGGCGTGGTCTTCTTCCTCGTCATGGCAGCGTCCCAGATGGTCGGGGTGGGGTCGCTGTCCCTCATCGCCCGGGCCATCGGCGCGAAGGCGCTGGACCAGGTCGACGCCGTCTACCGCCAGTCCCTGCTGATGTCGGTCGGACTGGCCGCCCTGACCCTGCTGGCGGGCTATGGCTTCGGCGGTCTGGCTATCGGCGCCGTGGCCGCCGATTCCGAGACGGCGCAGCACGGCGCGGCCTATCTGCATGGCTTCCTGCCGGCCCTCGCCTTGATGTTCCCGACCGGCGCCATGGGCGCCGCGCTTCGGGCGGCCGGGGTCGTGCGGCCGACCATGCTGATCCAGACCGGAACCGTGCTGCTGAACGCGGCGCTGGCGCCGGTCCTGATCGCGGGCTGGGGAACCGGTCTCCCGCTCGGCGCCTTCGGGGCCGGGCTGGCCAGCTCCATCGCCGCCCTCGTTGGCTTCGCAGGCACGGTATGGCTGTTTGGACGGGTCCAGACCCTGATGACGCGTCCGCTCCATCTGGCGGCCCCCGACCGCGCCGTCCTCGCCCGTATCGTCGGCATCGGTCTGCCCTCGGCGGCGGAATTCCTGTTGATGTTCCTCACCACGGGCATCGTCTATGCGGTGATCCGGGATTTCGGTCCCGAGGCCCAGGCGGGATTCGGCGTCGGTTCGCGGGTCATGCAGGCGGTCTTCCTGCCGGCCATGGCGGTGTCCTTCGCCGTGGCTCCGGTGGCGGGTCAGAATTTCGGCGCCGGCCTGCCCGACCGGGTGCGCCGCACGGTCCGCGACGCCGCCATCATCAGCTGCGGCCTGATGCTGGTCCTGACCCTGATCTGCCAATGGGAGGCCCGCTGGCTGGTCGCTCCCTTCACACCGGATTCCGCGGTCGCGGAGGTCGCGTCCACCTATCTGCGGATCGTCTCGCTCAACTTCGTGGCCACGGGGCTGATCTTCATCGCCTCGGGGACCTTCCAGGCCCTGGGCGACACCCGCCCGGCGCTGCTGGTCAGCATGGTCCGGCTGGTCCTGTTCGGCGCCACGTCGCTGTGGTTGACGCAACAGCCCTGGGTCAGACTTGAGCATATGTGGTGGGCCTCCGCCGGCGCGGCGCTCGTCCACGCAGCGGTCGCGCTGCTGTTCCTGAGAGACCAGTTGAGGCGGAAATTGGCGGGACTGGCCCCGCCGGAGATGACCAGGGACCCTGCGGGCGCTTGAAGGCCGACGCAGGCCCGGCGGTACGCGTGAAAGATGGCGAGGGGATCGCCCCGGGCGGTCGTTCGTGACCTGCGGCTGATGCGACGCGTGACCCTTCGGCAAGGATATTCCTTGCGGCCTAGACGTCCAGATCGGCCACCGCGAACTGGGCGTTCTCCTGGATGAACTGGAAGCGGGCGTCCGCCTTCTTGCCCATCAGCCGTTCGACCAGATCCTCGATCTCGTCCTCCGAGGCCGGCACCGTGACCCGCGCCAGGGTGCGCTTCTTCGGGTCCATGGTGGTCTCCTTGAGCTGGGAGGCCATCATCTCGCCCAGGCCCTTGAAGCGGCCGATCTCGACCTTCTTGCCCTTGAACACCGTGGCCAGAAGCTCGTCGCGGTGGGCGTCGTCGCGGGCGTATTCCGACAGGGGACCGGCGCTGATCCGGTAGAGCGGGGGCAGGGCCATGAACAGCCGGCCCTGCCGGATGGTCTCGGGCATCGAGCGGTAGAAGAAGGTGATCAGCAGGGCCGCGATATGGGCGCCGTCCACGTCGGCGTCGGTCATGATGACGATCCGCTCGTAACGCAGGTCCTCGATGTTGAACCGGCTGCCGGGCTGGACGCCCAGGGCCAGGGCCAGGTCGGACAGTTCGATATTGGCGCGCAGCTTGTCGGCCGTGGCCGAGGCGACGTTCAGGATCTTGCCGCGCAGGGGCAGGATGGCCTGGGTCGTGCGGTCGCGCGCCTGTTTGGCCGAGCCGCCGGCCGAATCGCCCTCGACGATGAACAGTTCGGTGCCGTTGGCCGACTGGCGCGAACAGTCCGACAGCTTTCCGGGCAGGCGCAGCTTGCGCGTCGC
>JAHKAM010000052.1 GCA_018826515.1 Alphaproteobacteria bacterium | reverse complement strand
GCTACGCGGTCCCCCTCCCCTGAAGGGGAGGAATCGCGGCTCTGTCTAGCCCGCCGGATCGGTCGTGGCGCTGGCGATCAGGGCGCGGGCCTGTGCGATCGCCACCTCGGTGGTCAACCGGCCCTCCTGGACGTCGACGGCCCAGTCCATCAGCGGCTTGCCGGTCACCACGCCGCGGTTGGCCTCTTCCTCAAGGTACAGGCCGCCCGAGGCGAGGATGGCGGCGTCCCAGGCGGCGCGCACGCCGGACCAGTAGTCCTTGGTCGCGGCCCAGTAGGCGTCGCCCGGCGCGGGGTCGTAGGTGTCGACGGCGCGATAGGTGTTGATGACGTCTTCCTGGACGATGGCGGCCAGATCGCCGTCGTCGCCCTCGGACGGGCCCATCTTTACGTTGTCCTGCAGATGGACCCAGCCCGCCGGGGTCAGGGCGTGGCGGTTGGCGCCCAGATAGCGGTCGTAGATCGGGTCGCGGACGGCGTCGCGCCGGGCCAGCGGACGCCAGGTCGGGGCGCTGGACCATTCGGCGACGCCGTGGGTGTAGTCCCAGCGGCCGACGCCGCCGTAGCGGGGACTGTCGTCGGTCTGCCAGACGGTCTGGGCCCAGGCGCCGCGGCGCTCGTCGGCCGCCACCGGCGTCAGGGTCCAGCGGTTGGGGCCGGCATAGGTCAGGACGGTCTCTGGCTCGAACACCCAGTCCTGCCGCCAGTGTTTGATGATGTGCACATTGCCGTTGTCGTCGCCCATGACGAGGATGTGCTGCAGGCTGATGCGGTCGCCGTCGTCGTAAACCACGCGCACGATCTCGTCGCCGGCCGACAGTTTCTCTTCCAGCGGCTCATAACCGGCGCGGAAGCTGACGTTCTCGCGCATGTCGAAGCGGACGCGCCACTGGCCGGCCTGGGCCAGGATGGACTGACGGTCGCGTTCGAACTGCGAGGCGGGGGCCTCGGCGGGGGCCGGGGCGGCGGGGGTCTGGGCCAGGGCGGGGGCGGCCGCGAGCAGGGCGGCGGCGATGAGGAAGGCGCGGGTCATGTTGCGATCCATAATGCGAGTCATTCGCGTTATCGTCCGATCAGGTCAGTAGCGCAAGGCGAGGGAGAGGCCGAGGTTGCGGCCGGGCTGGGTCCAGGCGTCGAGGACCGCCGAGGTGGCGGCGACCCCGCGGAGGTCGCTCCACCAACTGTATTTTTCGTCGAGGACGTTGAAGACGCCGATCCGCGCGGTGACCCGGTCGCTGAGGTTCCAGTACGCCGTCAGGTCCAGCAGGGCGAAGTTCTCGCCGACCGCGCAGCCGAGGGCGGGATTGGCGTTGAAACAGCCCAGGCCGTCTGTGTCGGCGGCGTCCTTGGCCTGCGACCAGGTGACGATGGCCTGGCCCCCGAAGCGGCCGGCGGGTTGGTCATAGCCGAGGCCGAACACGACCTTGACCGGGTCGATGGAGGGAAGGGCGGTGGTGACGCCGGCGCTGGTGGCATCGCCCGCGGCGTATGCGGCGGCGAAGCGGGCGCTGACGCCGTTGTCCCACCAGATGTCGGCCTTGGCCTCGACGCCCGAGATCTCGACGTCGGTGAAGTTGACGAACTGGAACACCGCCGGGTCGATCGGAGTGAAGGATCCCGACACCGCCTGCTGGCTGATGAAGTCCTCATAGTCCGAGCGGAAGCCGACCAGCTGGGCCGAGAGGCGGCCGCCGGCGAGATCGAGGTCGCGGACACGGGCCCCGATCTCGAGGCTGCGGCTGGTCTCGGGCCGGAGGTTCGGGTTGGGGGCCGAGGTGTAGCCGAACGCCGGGTTGGAGAAGAACTGGTTCACCTGGCTGGGGGTCGGCGCCTTGAAACCTTCGCCCCAGTTGCCGAACAGCTGGACGATGTCGGTCGCCTGCCAGACCAGGCCCAGCTTTGGCGAGACGTGGTCGCCGGACTGGTCGGCGCGGGCGCCGGGATAGAGCGGGTCGTCGGCGGTGGAGAGGTCATAGCTGTCCCAGCGCAGGGCAGGGATCAGCCGCAGGGCGCCGTCCAGCAGGGTGATCTCGTCCTGCACGAACAGGCCGGCGAGGGTGAAGTCGGTCTCGGGGAAGGCGCTGGTCGGGAAGGTCTCGCCAAAGGGCGGGACCGTGCCGTCGCGGACGCCGCTCTGGGTCGTGCGGGACCCGTCGCCTCCCAAGGTCAGTCGGTGGGCGCCGAGGGTCCTCACGGCGTCGGCTGAGACGCCGAAGACCTCATTGTCGAAGCTGTTGTCGCGGGTGCGATCGACCGCCGGCGTGCGGTCCTCGAAGGTGAACTGCCGGGTCTCGGCCTGCTGGGCGTAGACGGTGGCCCGGGCGCGATCGAGACCGAGGACGGCATCGCCGCGCCAGCCGAGGTTCCAGCCGCTGCGGCGGGTCTCGTCGTCGGCCAGCAATGCGAGCACCGTGGCGCTGCGTCCGCTGAGCACGTCGGTGGTGGTCTTGCTTTCGTACCAGTCGTAGCCCGCGTGCAGGCTGTGGCCCGGGGCGATGTCCCAGACGCCCTCGAGCAGGATGGCGTCGGAACGGGTCTCCTGCGGATTGGCCATGGTGCGGAGGCCGCCGACGCCGCCGACGGTCCCTTGCGTCTCCGTCTCGTGGCTGTCGCGGCCGGTCCAGGCGAGCAGGCCGGAGAACGCCCCGCTGCGGCCCGCGATCATGGCCGAGGTGGTCAGGCCTTCGTCGGCGGAGTTGTAACCGACCCGGGCCCGTGCGCCGAAGGACTCGCCGGGACGGAGCAGGTCGGCGGGGTCTTTCGTGCTGAAGGCCACGGCGCCCGCGACGCCGTCCGACCCGTAAAGGGCCGAGGCGGGGCCGCGCAGGATTTCGACCGACCGCATCAGGTCCAGATCGGCGTAGCTGCCCCGGCCGACGCTCTGGGCGCCGAAGACGAAGCCGTCGGGGACGCGCACCCCGTCGACCACCATCAGCACCCGGTCGCCGCCGAGGCCGCGGATGGTGAAGCCTTCATTGCCGGCCCGGCCGGTCGCGCCGAGGGCGGCGCCGAAACGCGACGGCTGGCTGACCACGCTGACGCCGGGCTCGAACCGGACCAGATCCTTTATGTCGGTGGCCAGCATCGCCTCGATCTGTTCGGCGGTGAAGACAGTGACAGTGGCGGGGGTCTCGTCGGCGCGGGTCTCGGTCCGGGTGGCCAGAACGGTGACGGACGGCAGTTGTTGCGGTTCGTCCGAGATGAGCGGGCCGCGAGGCTCATCGGCCAGGACGGGCGAGGCGGCGGCGGTCAGGGCGGCGAGCCCGGCGGAGAGGAGAAGCATGCGCATGGAATCGGCCCCGGCTGAGAGAGAGGAGGGGCAATTACTGCGAACGATTATCAGAATCAATAGCAACGAAAGCGAGGCCGTTCGTGACATTGATTTAAGCTGACAAGCCTGGCTGTACGGCGTCATCTCCTCGCGTCAGGGAGGACCACCGGGATGAGCATCGACCCCGCGGCCGAAACCGCGCGCTGGCTGGCGACGATTTCGCCGGAGGATCTGGAACGGGCCGTGGCCTATACGCGGGGCGGCCACTGGCTGCTGCTGTGGGGCGCGATCGTCAGCCTCGTCGTGGCCTGGATCATCATCCGGACCGGCGTGCTCAACGGCATCCGGGATCGACTGGAGCGACGGCGCAAGCGGCCCAAGCTGGTCTCGCTGGCGGTCGGGGTGGTCTATCTGCTGATGAGCTGGTTCCTGACCCTGCCGTGGTCGATCTATCAGAGCTGGTGGCGCGAGACGCAGTACGGGCTCACCGAGCAATCCCTGGCCGGCTGGCTGGGCGAGGCGGCGCTGGGCGCGGCTATTTCGACCGTTTTCATGGGGCTGCTGATCGTGGCCCTGTATTTTATCATCCGGCACGCACGGCGGCTTTGGTGGGCCTGGGGCGCGGGGCTGACCGCCGTCGCCATCGTCTTCCTGCTGCTGGTTCTGCCGATCTTCATCGAGCCGCTGTTCAATACCTATACGCCGGCGCCTGACGGACCGATGCGGGACTCGGTGGTCGAGCTGGCCCACCGGACCGGGACGCCGGACGACAAGATCTACATCTATGACGGCTCGAAACAGTCGGACCGCTACACCGCCAATGTCTCGGGCCTGTTCGGCTCGGCGCGGGTGGCGATGAGCGATGTGATGTTCGCCAAGGGGGCCGACCTGGCCGAGGTGCGCGGCGTGGTCGGCCATGAGATGGGCCACTATGTCCACATGCACTCGCTCTGGCTGGCCGGGATGATGGTCCTGCTGGCGGGCATCGGCTTCTGGCTGGTGGACAGGCTGTTCCCGGTGGCCAAACGGCTGTTGGGGGCGAGCCGGGTGGGCGACATCTCCGACCCGGCCGGCCTGCCTGTGCTGGCGGCCATCGGCGCGGTGATCGGCCTGCTGTCGACGCCCGTGCAGTCGACCATGATCCGCTGGGTGGAAACCGACGCCGACCGGTTCTCCCTCATTCACGCCAACGAGCCCGACGGGCTGTCGAAAGCCCTGATCAAGACGGCGGAGTATCGGGCGCCCTCGCCGTCGGCGATCGAGGAGCTCTTCTTCTACGATCACCCGTCGGTGGAGAACCGAATCCGCATGGCCATGGAGTGGAAGGCGACTCATCCGGCGAATGAGCCCGCCGCCTCGCCTGCTGCCGCGGCTACGCCGACGCCGTGAGGCCGGGACGCTCGTTGTCCCAGATCATGTGCAGGATGGACCACAGGCCGTCGGGGCCGCGGCACAGCTGAATCGAATTGATTCCGCGCCGCTCGGGCTCGGCGTCCTCGGGGGCGGTGCGGGCTTCGTAGATCGACCAGACGTGGGCCATGTTGCCGAACTCGGTGATCCGGCGGCTGATCTCGACCTCGAAGAAGCCATTCTCCGCGAAGAAGGGGGTGACGTTGGCCTGGTACTCTTCGCGGCCCATGACGATCAGGGTCGGGCGGCCGTCGGGGTCGAGGCCGGTGCGGGCCTGACGGCTGTCGGGGTGGAAGATCTCGCGCTGGGTGGCCCAGTCGCGCGGACCGGCGGGACCGGAGATGCAGGCGTACATGGCGTCCACGACGGCGCCGATGTCGCCGCGGTCGACCATCAGGCGCGTTTCCGCACGAAGACGGTGCCGGCGGAATAGCCCGCCCCGAAGCTGCAGATCAGGCCGGTGTCGCCGGACGTCATGTCCTGCTGGCGCAGGTGGAAGGCGATGATCGAGCCGGCCGAGGAGGTGTTGGCGTATTCGTCGAGGATGATGACGTTCTCCTCGGGCGTCGGCTCGCGGCCCAGCACCTTGCGGCCGATGAACTGGTTCATGTTGATATTGGCCTGGTGCAGCCACATCCGCTTCAGCGTCGCCGGGTCGATCCCGAGGTCGGCGGCGTGGTCGAGGATCATGTCCGAGACCATCGGCACCACGTCCTTGAAGACCTTGCGGCCCTGCTGGACGAACATCTTGTCGGTCAGGCCGTTGGCGGCGACCGGTTCAGCCTCGCCGGCCGGCAGGGCGGCTTTGTTGAGGAAGCCGAAATTGTTGCGGATGTTGTTGGACATCACGGTCTTCAGCCGTGTGCCGAGGATGTCCCATCCGCCGGGACCGGCCTGGTCCGACGACTCGACGATCACGGCGGTGGCCACGTCGCCGAAGATGAAATGGCTGTCGCGATCCTTGAAGTTCAGATGGGCCGAGCAGATTTCGGGATTGACCATCAGCACGGCCTTGACCGAGCCCGAGGCGATGAAGTCGGCGGCGGTCTTGATCCCGAAGGTGGCCGAGCTGCACGCCACATTCATGTCGAAGGCGAAGCCGTCGATGCCCAGCGCCTGCTGCACCTCGATGGCCATGGCCGGGTAGGGGCGCTGCATGTTCGAGGCGGCGCAGAGGACGGCGCCGATCTCGCTGACCGGCTTGCCCCAGGCGGCGATGGCCTGCTGCGCCGCCCTGACCGCCATTTCGGCGAGGACCGACAGCTCGTCATTCGAGCGCTCGGGGATGTGCGGGACCATGCGGGCGGGGTCCAGGACGCCGGTCTTGTCGACCACGAACCGGCTCTTGATGCCCGAGGCCTTCTCGATGAACTCGACCGAGGAGGGGGTCAGCGCCTCGACCTCGCCCGCGGCGATTTCCGCGGCGTGGTCGGCGTTGAAGCGGTCGGCGTAGGCGTTATAGGCCTCGACCAGCTCGGCGTTGGAGATCGACTGTTCGGGGGTGAACAGGCCGGTGGCGGCGATGACGGCGTGGGTCAAGGTGTGTTGGTCCCTATCACTCGGCGCGCGGCGCCTCGTTGCTTGAGGGACGTCCGTTGCGTTGAAGGACGCTTAGATAGGCCTGTCGGTCGGGGCCGTCGAGATGGGTCATCGGTTGCCTGGGTTCGCCGCGTCATGCCGCGCCAGCAACCGGCAGGCGGCGTCGAGGTGCAGGCGTTCGACCATGCGGTAGCCGACCCGGATCGCCCCCTTGCCGTCCGCCTCGGCCGAGGCGAAGGCGGCGACGACTTCGCGGGCCCGGGCGACCTCTTCCGGCGAGGGCGAGAAGGCGGCGTTGGCCGCATCGATCTGGGCCGGGTGGATCAGGCTCTTGCCGTCGAAGCCGAAGGCGCGACCCTGCAGGCATTCGGTCCGCAGGCGGTCGGCGTCGTCGGTGGCGTTGACCACGCCGTCGATGGCCAGCAGGCCGTGGCCGCGCGCGGCGGCGACGACCGCGGCCAGCCACGGCTTGAGCGGATCACGGTCCGGCCCGAGGACGAGGTTCATCTGTTCGCCGAAGTCGTTGATCCCGAGCATCAGGGCCGCCAGCGGCGCCCCGGCGCCCGCGATGGCGTCGAGCCGGAGAACCGACAGCGGCGTTTCGATCATGATCCACAGGGCGACGCCGGGCGACAGGCGCGCGGCGACCTCGCGGACGGATTCGGGGCTTTCGATCTTGGGCGCGACCACGAAGTCAGGCGTCAGGTCGCCGAGCGCCGCCAGATCATCCGCGCCCCAGGGCGTGCCGAGGCCGTTGATCCGGACCCCGACGCGGGGGCCGAAGCCGCCCGCCTTGAGCGCCGCCGCCGCCGCCTGTCGGGCCTCCGCCTTGGCGTCGAGGGCGACGGCGTCCTCGAGGTCGAGGATCACCGCGTCGGCGTTGAGTCCGCGGGCCTTTTCGATCGCCCGCGGATTGCTGGCGGGCAGGTAGAGAACCGAGCGGGTGAGTTGCATCAGACCCGGCCCGTAACCGGGATCAGGGCGCCGGTGACGGCCCGGCTTTCGGGCGAGGCGAGGAACAGCATGACCCGGGCGAGATCGGACGGCTGGACCCATTTCGCCGGGTCGGCGTCGGGCATGTCCTTGCGGTTCTGGTCGGTGTCGAGGATCGAGGGCAGGACGGCGTTGACGGTCACCGATGCAGCCTTGAGCTCCTCGGCCAGGCTTTCGGTCAGGCGGTGGACCCCGGCCTTGGAGGCGGCATAGGCGCCCATGCCGGCCGCGCTCTTCAGGGCGCCGTTGGCCCCGACATTGACGATCCGGCCTTCCGGCGAGGCCTTCAGATGGGGCAGGGCGGCGCGGCTGGCGTTCAGGGCGGTGGTGACATTGAGGGCGAACATCTTCGCCCAGGCGGGGTCGGCGTCGTCGACAGTCTGCCAGACGAAGCCGCCGGCGATGTTGAGCAGGGCGTCGAGGCGGCCGAAGCGGGCGACGACGGCGTCGATGGCCTGCTGCGCCGAGGCCGGGTCGGTCAGGTCGACGCCGCCCAGTTCCAGGACGCCGTCAGGCGCGGTCCGGCCCGCGGCGTGGTCGATGACCGCGACCTCCAGCCCGTCCGCGAGGGCGGCCTCGACGACGGCTCGGCCAAGGACGCCATGGCCTCCGGTCACGGCGATCACGCGTCTGGACATGGGGGAACTCCGGAAGAAGGGCGGTCTGAATCGTCTGAATAGTCTGAAACCGGACCCGAACGAAGCCGGGCGACGGCCGTCAGGCGGCGAACACCCGGGCCATCAGCCCTTCCAGGGCCTGGGCGTCCGTCGCGTCAAAGGCGGAGGTCACCGTCGCATCCACGTCGAAAACGGCGATCAACGCGCCCGCGCCGTCAATCACCGGGACCACGATCTCGCTGGCGGAACGGCTGTCGCAGGCGATGTGGCCCGGGAAGGCGTGGACGTCCTCGACGATCTGCGTCTGCCGGTTCCGCGCCGCCGTCCCGCACACGCCGCGGCCGAAAGCGATCCTCAGACAGCCCAGGGTGCCCTGATAGGGGCCGACCACCAGTTCTTCAGGCCTGTCCGGGTCGACGACATAGAAGCCGGTCCAGAAGAAGACGGGGAAGGCATCGGCCAGCATGGCGGCGACCGTGGCCATACGCGCCGTGAGGTTGGGTTCGCCGTCGAGAACCGCGAGGATCTCGGCCTCGACCTCGGCATAGCGAGCGGCCTTGTCAGCGGGTCGATCGTCGCGGGCGGCGTAGGACATGGCAGAGCCTCCGGGTGAGTCTTGCCCTGCATATAGGGAGGCCCGCCGAGGCTGGCGAGGCCCGCATTCCCCTGGCAGGCGAGTTCGCAACCGTCTGATTCGCGGGGATAAGTACGTTGTCGAACACAAAAACGTTTTGCTGCGGCAACGCTTTGTCGGAAACCAGCGTTAACCTTGACAGATGGTTAATGGAAACGGACTGTCCGACGCGCTTGGCTTGAGCGTATGGGCGCGTTTCGTCCGCAGGGTGGTGTGAGGGGGCGCATGAGCGAAGGTCGATCCAATCCGGAAGACCGCTCCCGGAGTCGCGGTCCGGTCGCCGTCGCGGCGGTCGCAGGCGTGCTGGCGCTGACCGCGCTCGGCATGGTCTCGTGCGGCAATGGCAACGGCATGCAGTTCTGGCAGCGGAGCGACCCGGCTTCCAATGCCTGTCCCCGACCGGCCTCGCTGACCGGATCCGAGTTCAACGCCCAGGAAACCGGCCTGCGCGCGCTGCGCCGCGCCGCCTTCCGCGGTGATTTCTTCGCCCAGCTGGAGCTGGGCGGCCGCTATGCGGCGCTGCGGGCCACCGACAAGAATATCGAGGACCCGATCGAGAGCGCCACCTGGTACGCCATGGCGCTGGCCAACAGCGAGGGCTACGCCCCGATCAACCGCGTCGACCGGGGCGGCTTCGGCGGCTGGCGGCCGCTGTCGAAATACGACGACTGCCGGGCCTGGGAGCGGCACACGGCCTATCAGCGGCTGGACCGCCAGCTGGGCCAGATGACCCGGGAAGAGCAGGAGTCGGTGCGCGACCGCGTCATCTATGTGCTCTCGACCCAGGACGCCCACGGCTACCGCACCCTGGCGCGGCTGCACGACGGCCTCTACGGCCCGTTCGGCGAGCCGGAAGACAATCGCCAGGCGCGCGAGGCCTGGGGCCGTAACGCCAGCGGCAACAGCCGGGACCGGAATCGCCGCGGCTATTACGCCGCCACCAACCTGTTCCAGCGCAACGACGTCGACGCCTATCTGTACAACTATCTGGCGGTGCAGACCGGCGATGTCGGGGCCTATGTCCTGCTGCGGGATTTCGAGCGCTCGGCCCCCAGTCGCGACACCTATCAGCGGTTCGTCGAGACCAAGGCGCGGCAGTGGACGCCGCCGTTCGAATTCTATCCCAACACCGCGCCCCAGTCGGGCGTGCCCTTCTCGGACGAGAGCCGTCCGCGCGGCGACGCCTATGAATACGCCCTGGGGCGGATGGGCGGCGAGCTGCCGTTCCTGCACGTCGGCCGGGCGCTGCGTTACCTCGGGGTCAGCGACACGGTCGCCCAGCGGCCGGAGGACCTGTCCAAGCGTCAGATCGAGACGCTGGAAGCCATGCTGGGCCACCCGATGGAGGGCCGTCTGTCGCATCTGGAACGCGTCCGCGCCATCCAGATGGCCGCCGTCAACGGCTCGTCCGAGGCGCAGCTGGTGCTGGCGGTGATGTACGCCGAGGGCATCGGCCTGCCGGCCGACTACGCCCGCGCCTTCAAATGGTTCGAGGAGGCCGCGCGCCAGGGCAGCCCCGAGGCCAAATTCGCCATGTCGAGCTATTTCGCGCTCGGCGTTGCGGGGGTGGCCGATCAGGACAAGGCCCAGGCCGTGGCCTTCCGCATCGACTCCGCCCTGTCCGGCTTCGGCCCCTCGGCGGGCCGCCTGCAGGCGGTTCTGGCCCAGGTCTCCCGTTCGCAGCAGCGCCGCTAGGAGGGCGGAAGCATGATCACCAACCGCACCGCTCTCAGCGTCCTCGGCGGCGTCGCCGCCATCGCCGCGACCGTCGCCGTCTTCGCCCTGGGCGACGGCCCCGCCCAGGCCCAGACGGCCGCCAAGGTCGAGAGCCAGACGCGACCGAATTTCGGCGTCCTGCTGGACCCGCCGGCCCGCAGCTATCGCAATCGCGGCTCCAGCCATCGTCGCTATGACTACCGGCGGCACCGGCCCGACTGGCGACCTGACTATCCGAGCTATCGTCCCGGCGGCGAGGAGATCGTCCTGATCGACTGCGGCGGCAATCCCGGCACCGGGGCGGTCGAGGACGCCGTGCGTCGCGTGCGGCCGGGCGGCACCCTGGTGATCCGCGCCCGCGGCGGCGCCTGCGTCGGCTGGCTGAACATCGACAAACCCCTGACCATCATCGGCGAGGGCGGTTTCGATCCGCGCCGCTGGGAGAGCCATCCCGAGCCGACCCTGATGGCCCCCGACGGCCTGCCCTGCATGACCGTGGCCTCGGGCGTCCGGGTCGAGATCCGCGATATGGTGTTCGCCTCGCCGCGCGCCGGCGACGCCGCCTGCATCGTCGGCTACGGCGCCGAGATCGTCATGAACCGGGTCGGCTTCCGCCACGCCGGAGACGAGGCCGCCATCTATGCCGACGGCGGACTGCTGGACCTGCGCGACGTCATCGTCGAGGCCCAGACCATCGCCCCGGCCATCGTCGCCGACGGCGCGGTGCTGAACGCCTGGGAGGTGGCTGTCACCGGCGCCCAGTCCGGGCTGGAGCTGATCCCCGGCGCCGGGCAGACCTCGCGCCTGGAGGCCGTCACCCTGAAGGGCACGGGCGCGCCCAACGCCTTCGGCCCGCGGTCGATCGGCATCGTCATCCGCTCGGGCCGCGACTATGGCCGGGTCGAGATCGATAACACCGCCATCCTCGGCTACGTCGAAGGCGTGGCCATCGAGGGCGCCTCGGTCGAGATCAAGAACAGCCGCGTGGGCCGCTCCGACAAGGGGGTGGTGCTCTACAACGGCGAACTGCGCCTGACCGACAGCCGGGTTCGCGCATCGACCGTCGGCGTCGCCGCCACCTCGGGCCATGCGGTGATCGTCAACAACGTCTTCTCGGGCGTGCGCGAGGTGATCTACGCCGAGAACCGCGCCACGGTCGAAGCCAGCGGCAACCGCGTCTGGTCGCAGTATCTGTGCCGGGCCCAGTTCCGTGACCGCTACAACGGCCGCTACGAGCCCTACTGGCGTCCCGGCCAGGGCTGGGAGTGCATGTACGGCGCCTATCCCCGCAACTGGTGGGACGACGAGGACGGCCTGCTGGGCCTGCCCTACCAGGACGACGGCTATCAGTTGGACGGCTACCGCGACTATCAGAGCGGGCGCGGCTGGTACACGCGCGACGGCGTCTATGTGCCGAACGACCGCTACCAGGGCGAGGACCGCTGGCGCGGCGGCGGCGGCCTCTTCCGCCGCTGATCCGGCATGAAACGGCCCCGGGGCATGGCCTCCGGGGCCGGTTTCACGAGGTGGTAGGCACGGAGGGACGAAACCGACGGTCGCCTCAGAGCATTGAGGGCGGGCTTTCAGCGCCTTCCTGAGAGGGCGTGTGTAACACCCTCGGTGTACAGGGCAAGCCTTCCGACCTCGCCAGTTAGCGGCGGGCCAACCACGCTCATGGCATTGACGTGAAGACCTCCGCCCCTTTTCCCTTGGCGAAGCTTCCCGCTCCGTTAGTGTGACCGCTCGCGCTTAGCGTGCAGTCCGGGGGTGGGATGGATCAGGCTGAGGACTGGATAGAGAAGAGGCTCGCGGCGGCCGTGAAGGGGGCGACGACTGACGCGCACGCGTTTCCCGACGCGCTGGTGGCTGAGTTTCGAACGCTCCTCAACGGCTCCTTTCAGGAGACTAGACGGAACGCCGAGCTAGACGCGGCTGCCAAGGCGCTGGTGCTCGCCAATCGGGAGCCGAAGAAGTGAAGCTCCAGTCCGTCCGTTTGCAATGGTTCCGGGGAGCAGCAGCAGACGCCACGCTCCAGCTCGATGGGAAGTCCGCCGTTGTTTACGGCCCGAACGGGGCCGGGAAGAGCTCATACGTTGACGGCTTGGAGGCGCTCCTCAGTGGCGGCCGGGTTAGCCACCTCAGCCATGAATACGCGGGCCGCTATCAGGAGAACGGACTGGTCAACACCGCCCGCCCGCCCGGTCAAAGCACGAAGGTCGTGGCGACCCTTACCGACGGCTCCACCGAGGAGCTCACGTGGACATCTGGGGCACCCGCGAGGGCCAGAACGGGGCCCACAGCGATGGGGTGGGAATATGCCCGTACGGCCCTGCGTCAGGAGGACCTTGCAAGGTTTATCAGCGCGACCAAGGGCGAAAAATACAGCGCTGTAGTTCCGCTGCTGGGTCTGGCCCGGCTGGAGGCGATGGCGGACAATCTCCACAAGCTCGTAGCGGCGGTCGAGCGAATAGGCGACCTCCAGAAGTTACGCGGTCAAGTTCAACAGGCTGAAGCGCGCCGCGCCGACGTTTTCGGTGAGGCAACCCGGGAACAGCTCCTCGCCCGCTTGGAGGAGCTTCGGAAAACCTACGTCCCGGCCGCCCCTATTGAGTCCTCGCTGAAGACCCTCACCGACGTTCTCGCCGCCATCAACACACAGAGCGCCTCCTCCAGCGCAGACCAGCGTCGGGCTGCGGCGGTGGCAGAGATAGGCAGCAGCGACCTAGGGGCCCGACTGGCGAAGGTAGAAGAGAGCTCAGCCAAAGTTGCCGAGGTAGCCGCCCCGTTGATCAAGGAGCGGCTGGAAGTTCTCAGCGCGGCTGACAGGTTTGCGTCGGCGGACGAGACTCTCAACGGATCAATGAGCTGTCCCGCCTGCGGGCTTTCGATCGATGCGGAGGACTTCAAGGGGCATATCGCCAAGGAACAGCAGAGACTGGAGCAGGCGCAGAAGGTCTACGAAGACCACCGAGGCGCGATTGCTGAGGTCTGCGACGAGGTGGGAAGGCTCCGTCTAGTCGCGAACAAGGAGGACCTGAGCGCTTGGAGGGCCGGGCTCACACCGGAGCCGGAAGCGGGGGCGGCCTACCTCATCGGGATCACGGTGGCGGACCTTCGCACCACCTGTGGGGCGTCGGACATCGCAGACCTAAAGGCGAAGGTCGAGCCGCTGGTGGCGCGCGCCGCCGAGGATGCGAAGGATTTGCCCCAAGAGGTGCAGACCCTGATCAAGGACCAACAGGATGCGGACGTCCTCTTCGGTTCGTACAAAGCAAATGCCCTCAGGGCCGCAATCCGGCGCGGGGAAGCGCTGATCAACCTCGTCAAGGCTCTGGAGAAGGAGGTCCGGGAGGAAATGGCGGATCGAGCCCGCCAAACCTTCGAGAGCATCTCAGGCGATATTCAGCGCTACTGGGGCATCTTGCAGCCAAACGAAGCGGTTAGCGACTTACGTCTCGTCATCCCTGAAGGGAACGACAAGGCCATCGACGTAGCGCTGCGCTTCCACGGCAAGGCTCTGCACAGTCCCCGCCTGACGCTCTCCGAAGGGCGGCGGAACGCGCTGGGGCTTTGCATCTTCCTCGCCATGGCCAATCAAGCGGGTGAGGCCGACCAACCGATCATCCTCGACGACGTGGTCATCAGTTTTGACCGGGAACACAGGAACCGGGTCGCGCCACTTTTGCAGCAGGAGTTCGACAGCCGTCAGGTGGTCCTGCTCACGCATGACCGCGAGTGGTACTTCGAGCTTGAGCGGATGCTTCCGACATGGAGGTTCCGAAAGTTGCTCGCCTTCGCCTCGCCGGGAGCAGGGATGGCCTTCGCTGATCAGGCTCTCGACTGGGAGAAGGCGAAGGCGAAAGTCGGAAGTGATCCCGAAGACGCCCTTTCGAACGTTCGCCGGATCATGGATGTAGCGCTAGGCCAGATCGGAGAACGGATCGGTCTTGCAGTCCCGTTTCTGCGAGGAGCCGCGAACGATACGCGGACTTCCGGGCAGTTCATCTTGGCGCTCCATAAGGCCGTGCCTCATAGCTTCCGCATCAAGCAGGATGGCAACTACGTGAGCCACGACGCAGCGGCTGCGGCGGTGGCGAAGGTCAAGCCGCAGTTAGAGGCGTGGGCGAACCGAGGCACTCACACCTTCAATGGAACCGATGCGGAAGCTCTAGACCTGATCGAAAGCTGTGAGGCTGTGCTGGGCCTATTCCAGTGCGACCATTGCAACTCGCAGGTCGGAACGAGGCGGGGGAACGCTGGGGCTGAATGCAGTTGCGGAAAGCTTCGGTGGAAGCCGGAGTAGCGCCCTGCGCGCTTTGCGGCACCCACGGGCCCCTTAAGGTCAGCCACATCGTCCCGGCCTTTGTCTTCCGGTGGCTTCGGGAGACCTCCTCGACAGGCCACATCCGGGCCGGTGATGCGCCCACCCGACGCGTTCAAGACGGGCTCAAGAAGCGGTGGCTATGCGGCTCCTGCGAGGCTCGGTTCAGCGGCCTTGAGCGGCGCTTCTGCAACGAGTTGTTCAACCCGTGGAGCGCGGGCGACGTGCGCCGCGTGGACTACAGCGACTGGCTTATCCGCTTCTGCGCCTCCGTCTCGTGGCGCATCCTCCGGCACGGGATGGACGAGCAGCCCATGGACCACCTGAGCGAAGCCCAGCAGGTTGCCGCAAGGGGCGCTGAGGAGACGTGGCGGCGCTTCCTGCTGGGGGAGCTTCCGCACCCCGGCCGGTACGAGCAGCACCTCATCCCGTTCCTCGGCCCCCTCGGGGGCGGCCCGCAACACGACCTGCCGGACAACATCAATCGCTACCTGATGCGGGGCACGGGGATCGACGTGGTGACGATGGGGACCGGGGCCTTCACCTACGCGAAGATGGGGCGGTTCGCCGTGTTCGGGATGATCGCGCCGACGCGGGACAAATGGGAGGGGACCAAGGTCAACCTCGGGGCCGGTCGCCTGCCCTGCCTAAGGGTCGTCCTGCCGGGACTCCTGAGGGAGTACCTGAAGGCGCAGGCGTTGAAGCTAAAGGTGGCCGACCGGGCCATTCCCGCGCACCAGCGAGCGCGGATTGAGGAGGAGCTGCGACAGAACCTGGCCCGCTTCCATAGCTCGGACCAATACGCTGTGATGATGCACGACGCCGACGCCTTCGGAATCGAGGCGCTACTCCATTCACCCGGGGAAGGCTGAGCCCCTGACGCAAGCCTGTAAGGGCCGCCTTATTTGATTTTACGGCGCTTCGCTTCTGCTCCCACGAAGTCCTTTATCAGCTTGACCTCTTCGTCGGTCAGGCGCGTCGCCCATTCAGCGGCAGTCGTGGCGCTGGCAGCAGGATCAACTATCAGCTTGGGCGCGAGAGGGGACGCAGCAGCTGTCCTCATCTCAGTTTCATACTTGGGGCAGCTCTTCTGCACGGCCGCCACACGGCGAGGGTCCGCAAGGATCGCGACAGCCTGCTCCCGCAGCCGACGCTGCTGCACATCAACCGCGTCGAAATCTCCGATGCTCTCGACGTGTTCGAGGCCCTGCTTTGTAGCTTCCCACCCCAAACAATCGACGTTTAGCATCACCACAGTCTGGCCCCCCCTGCATTACGGCCGTCAAACTCCCACGAGTTGGGAGACCCGGCAACTGGGTGCGAAAAGAAGCAGGGCACCCCGACCAGTCGTTCGCTCAGGCCTCCAGTCGGGCCAGCAAGTTTCTTACGGACGACGCATGCCACGTCCGGTCCCGAGGGGTCCGCACCCCGGCGGCGTTGAGAGCTGCAGCGAGAGAGGCGAGGGAGGCGCATCCCTCCGCCCTAAGCCGCTCCACCACCGGAGCGAGGTCGCGGGCGTGGGTATCGGCGTTGGCCTTCGCCGCCGCCAACCCTGCAGCGTTCCCCCGGGCGGCCCGCCGGAGCGCATTGGCCCCCTGAGGGTTGCCCAGCCGGGCGACCGGCAGGCCCGAGCGCCGGGAGATGTGGGCCTCACCGGCCGCGAGCTTAGCCTTCACCGTCCCGAGGGCTGCTTTGGTGCGCTGGGAGATGGCCTCCCGCTCCGCCTGCGCGATGACCGCGAGGACCCCTACCGTGAGGTCGCACGCGTCCGGCAGGTCCGCTGCCATGAAGCGCACCCCCGAATCCCTGAGGGTCAAAAGGAACGCGGCGTTACGGCTGAGGCGGTCGAGCTTGGCGATGACGAGGACGGCTCCCGTCACCTTGGCGTGGTGGAGCGCCTTGACCAGCTCGGGCCGGTCGTTCCGCTTGCCGCTCTCCACCTCCGTGAACTCCGCCAGCACCTTCCAGTCCCGTTGCCGGGCCAGCTCCGCCACCGCCGCCTTCTGCGCCTCCAGACCCAGACCGCTGCGCCCCTGCGCCACCGTCGAGACCCGGAAGTACGCCACCGCCTTGACCATCTCAGCCTTCCTTACAAATCCGCTTAACGAGCGTTAGGCAGGTTTGTATGGGCTTATAGCCGTCCTGCGAAGTCCCTTTTTAATGGGGAGGGGCGGCGTGGTGGCTAACCGGCGCTGCTCTCAGCAGAACCTCCCCCACGGGGGAGTCAGCGCGACGTCCCGTACGAATGTGGGGTTCCAGATAAGCTACCCCTAGAGACCCTGTGGGGGCCAAATCGTTGGATTGTGAATATCACCGTCCCGCATCACCGCACTTGGCCGGACCTAGAATCCGCAGCGATTGGCTTGGCTGGACACCCCTTCCCCGACCGGCTTAGCTCCCACTGGGACACTTCAGGAGCGCGGCTGTGGGCTGGATTTCAAAACTGTTCGGACGGTCCACCGAGGCGGCTACACCGCCGCAAGCTGAGCGTCCGCTACGCTCAAGCGTCGAGCCACCACCGGGACCTCTGCCGAAGCGAGGCCATGTTCAGTGGAGAGCGGGCTCTTTCCCGACAGAGGTTGTTGGCGAAAGCCACTATCAAAGGGCGATCATGGCTCAGTGCGGTAGCCATACTCGCGACGGCGTCGAGCACGAGTGCATCGCCACGGTCCGGCCCGACCCATCCAACCGCTTTGACCCGAATGCCGTTGAGGTGCTGATCGGTGGCCAGCGCGTTGGTTTCCTGTCCCGAGAAGTGGCCCCTCGCATGAAGGATGCCCTTGCTGCTGTCGGCTTAGGCTCCGCGACGTGTGGAGCTCGTATCACCGGCGGCTGGCGGACGAACCAGTATGACGAAGGTCATTTCGGCGTCCGGCTGGCTATCCCGGGATGGGGCCCGCTGGATTTCGGAGGTGGCCTTATGCATGGAGAGCCACGGGTATGGCCCAAGAAGGAGCGGCCCCCACGACCCGCCTCTAGCGGTACCGGCCCGCTGTTGGGAAGACGAATAGCTTTTATGGGGGCCGCACAAAGCAACTTGCCTGACGAACTGGCGGCCATGGGGGCGACCATCGTTGCGGGCGTTGGCAAAACGACTACTGACCTGATCGTAATAGGTAGCGACCGACCATTCACGTTCGGGGTTGAACGAAGCCGCACCTTTGTGGTCGCAAGGGAAGCTGCCGCGTCAGGTCAGCCAATTCGCATCTGGGGAGAGGCCGAGTTTCGGAACGCACTCCCGACTTAGGCCGCTAATGGCGTGGCGCGTTCCTCCGCCACTCCTCCAGCAGGTTAGACCGACGAAGGTTTAGGCGATTTCCATCACGGTAGCGGACGATGCGCCCCGGTCCCGGTTGCAGTGCCTCGCGGGCCAGGTTCACGTTTCGACTTGATTCGCCCGGCCTGACGGCGCGGACGTAGATTGCTCCTCTCCCGTTGTCGTTCAGCCTCCAGCGACCGGGGTACAGCTTACGGAGGTGGTCGTAGTCGGCAGCGTCGAACGTGGCGAAGGTGCCCCGGGCATTGGACATCTGCACGTGAACGACGGGTGCTCCGTCGAAGTCGTAAGCTCGCACGGCGGTGGTGGTGGTGGTTTTGGTCATGGTCGGTCCAAAGAAAAAGGGCCGCCGGATGACCGGGGCCCTGAGAGGGAGATGTTGGGCTGAGCCCGGGTGTGGTGGAGAGCGGACGTGGTGGCCTGCCGACCGCTGCTAGGCGGTGCGGTTCTCCTAGGGTGAGGGTTTATTCGGGGACCGGCAGAGCGTGAGTGGCTTCCGGTCTCCTATACTGTGGCTTAATTCGACATCGTCGGAAGCCGGGGCCTGAGGGCTCCGGTCTCCTATAGTGCGACTTTATTCGACACCGGGGAGACCGTTGCGCGGGAGACCCACTCCAACAGTAGCGAGCTGGCGGCCTCTTGAAAGTCTCGCCCTTGTTTCTACGTAAGAACCTATAGGTTACCTATAGGTCTCCCTGTAAGTCTTCCTTATAGTTCTTCCTCATCGTCATCACCTAGAGGAACCATCAGGTTACCTCTTGGTCCCTTTGGTCACCCTCAGGGCCCCATGAGTGGACCGGCGGATGGAGGGGGCGCAGCCACCCCAAAACATGCTGACCCGCTGTTTGACTCAGCGAGAGTCGCTGAGTCCCTTCCGGGGCTCGCGGCGGGCTGATATCGGCGAGGATCAGGAGGGCGCTGTACGGGCTTCCCTGAGGCTTCTAGGGCCATCCTCTAGGCCGGGTGCGCTCCCGCCACCTTCAGCAGGCTGAACCCACCATAATCCAGTGCGTCCACCGCGCTCTTGAAGGGCTTGATCCGCGTCCGACTGCCGTACTGATCGGAGACCTTGCGCGAACTCCAGCCGCCTAGCGCCTCGGCCACCGGGTCGGGAACTCCGCCATCTCTCGCGGCGTCCCTGAACGTGTGGCGGAACGAGTGAAAGACGAGGCCGGGGCGCTTCACCCCCGTCCGGCCGAGGTGCTTGCCGAACCACCGGGACGCCTCATGCGAGTAGCCGCCGTTCGGCCCCTCCGGCAGCTCGTAAAAGATGCGGGCTGGGCCCTTGCCCCGACCCCGGGCGAACTCGACAAAGCCCAGCGCAACGAGGTCGGCGTGTAGGGGGACCGTCCGCTTGCTGCCTGCGGTCTTCACCCGCTTGTCGCCAGACTGGAGCCCCTCCGCCGTGTACGGGGAGATGCGGATGCAGGGGGTCCCCTCCACCTCGACCACGTCTTCAACGCGGAGCTGAGCCAGCTCGTTGAGCCGCGCCCCGGTGTAGAGGGCGAGGGCCGGGAGCCAGAACTGCCATGGCGTGAGGCCCTTGAGCGGGATCAGGCTTACAAACAGCCGGTCTAGTTCGTCTGCCGTGTACCCCCGTCGCTCAGCCTGAGACTCCGCCCTGCCGACAAGGCCGGAGAACGGGTTGCGCTCGATCCATTCCTCGGCTGCGGCCCAGTTCATCATGGCGTTCAGGTTCTGCATGTACGAGGCGACGGTCTTGGGGACGAGCTTAGGCGCTTCGTCTCGCGCGCCCGCCGCCACGGCCTCCCTCAGGGAGAGCTTCGGGTACTTCTTCCCGGCGTGTTTGGGCACGGTGGCGAGGAAGTCCCGCACGGCCCGGCCATCTGCCCGCGTCAGAGTACTGACCACCCGCTGGGGGCCCAGCAGTTCCCGCAGGGCGGCGAAGATGTGGCGGTACCGTTTCATCACCACCCCCTCGCCGTGGGCCGTTGCCTTGTCGGCGGTATAGGCGGTGATGAGGTCGTCCACTGTGCGACCGGAGGGCTGCCCTGAGGGGGCGCTCAGGGGCAGGGGAGAGGCGTCCGGGGCCTTGACGACTGCGCCCTGCTGCCGTGCCTCCACCGCATCGAAGTAGGCTACCTGAGCCTCAAGAAGCTGCCCGGCCATGAGGCGACGGCTGGGGTCCTCCTTCCCGTAGAAGCGTCCGGCCTTGGCCAGGACCTCGTCCGCGTCCCCTCCGACGCAGCGCCAGAGGCCCTTGGCGAGCTGGCATCGGGCCGCCGCCGCTTTCTCCAGCAGCACCGTCCCCTGATTGCGGTGCCAGTCGGGCCCGCCCGTAAGCCGCCACTCAGCGTCAGCGTCCAGCCGCTCCTTCAGCCATAGCTTAGCGAGGGAGGCGGCCTCGTCCGGTCGCAGCGGAGGCGAGGGGGTGGAGTTACCCTCTGCCAGCGCCGCCGTGATCCGGTTGTCGATCTCCACCGACCGTGCGCGGACCAGCCGCTTGGCTTCCTCAAAGTCGGTGGTGTGGAGGCTCTCGATCCAAGCCTCAAACGGGAAGGCCCGGCGGAGCGCGAGCGGCACCCGGCGGCGGAAATAGTAGGTGCTGCCCCTGCGGGTGAGATGGGAGTGACCGGCCACGGCTTTCATGCCTCGTGTGTAGCAGTGATGTGTAACAGGGCAAGCTCCGTAAGCCCTTGTTTCACTGCTACTCTTTGCCACCACTGGGCCCGGCCTGTGAGGCGGTAGGCGCGGAGGGACTCGAACCCCCAACCAGACCGTTATGAGCGGTCGGCTCTAACCATTGAGCTACGCGCCCTCCGGGCCGTCGGTCTGGCCTAGCAGGCGGCCCGGCGGCTTGCCAAGCGCCATTGGATCGCCGCCGGTCTGTCGCCGAATTCACGCCGATGAATGGAACCTGCCAGGGGGCGGCGGGCGTTCATTCAGACGGATACGGCCAAGGTGCCGCCACGGTCGTCGCCTACGTCAGGCTGAACGACCGCCCCGCTTCGAGGAGTTCTGACGAGATGACCCGTTCCACCGCCGTCGCCGCCCCGCCGGCCCTGTCCAATCGCATGCTGATGATGACCGGCGCCGTGATGGCCGCCGCCGCCCTGTTCGCCGCCGCCCCGGCCGCCATGGCGCAGTCGCAGCCCGCGGGCGGCGCGCCCCTGATGATCCACGCCGTGGCCGACCGCCCGGCCCTGAACCTGTCGGCCTTCGGCGAGGTCAAGACCGCGCCGGACATGGCCACCATCAGCTTCGGCGTCGTCACCGAGGCGACCACGGCCGCCGAGGCGATGCAGCTGAACGCCACGCGGATGAACCAGGTCATGGCCGTCCTGCGCCGCGCCGGGATCGAGGCGCGCGACGTCCAGACCTCGGGCCTGAATCTTTCGGCCCAGTATGACTACGTCCAGAACGAGCCGCCGCGGCTGCGCGGCTATCAGGCCAACAACCGGGTGACGGTGATCATCAACGACCTGGACGCCGTGGGCACGACCGCCGACGCCGTGGTCGCGGCCGGCGTCAACCAGATCGACGGCATCAGTTTCGGCCTCAAGGACCCGACGGCGGCCGAGAACCAGGCGCGCCAGATCGCCGTGCGCAATCTGCAGGCCAAGGCCTCGCTCTATGCCCAGGCCCTGGGCGTGCAGCTGGGCGGCATCCGCTCGCTGTCGGAAGGCGGCGGCTACAGCCCGCGTCCGCCGCAGCCGATGTACGCCCGCGCGGAGATGGCCATGGACTCGGGCGGCTCGACGCCGGTCGCGGCTGGCGAGCTGACGGTGCGGATCGACATCACGGGCGTGTACGACCTGAACCGCTAGGTCGTCGCCCCGAGGCGAGAACCGAGGGCCCCGGCGTCAGACGTCGGGGCCTTTTCCGCGCTCAGTCCGAGCCGCGCGCCAGCATCAGGCCCACCGCGAGGTTCAGCACATTGGCGACCAGGGCGACGGCCAGGCGGGTGACCGAGTCCAGTTCCATCAGGAACAGGGGCCCGCTCCATGGCAGGCCCGTGATGGTGAGCGGTAGGAAGGTCACATCGTTGGGCTGAAGGCCGAGAGACCTCAGGCCGATCGGCAGGGCCAGCATCGCGGAGACCACGGATGCGATCACGAAGGCCCCGTACAGGGGCCAGCGGGCCGTGCGAATGGTGCGTTCCATGATCATCCTCCCGGAGCCGGAGGGGAGGCCGGAACCCGGCCGCCGTCAAGCCGCGCGTTTGATCTCGTTGTTGTCGCCCAGCAGGACCACGGTCGGAGACCACTGGCGGGCCTCTTCCTCGGGCAGCTGGCCGTAGGTCACGACGATGACGCGGTCATTCTTCTGCACCAGACGGGCGGCGGCGCCGTTGACGCCGATGACGCGCGAGCCGCGCGGGGCCTCGATGGCGTAGGTGGTGAAGCGGGCGCCGTTTGTGATGTTCAGCACATCGACCTGCTCGTGCGGAAAGATGCCGGCGGCGTCCAGCAGATCGCTGTCGATGGCGATCGAGCCTTCATAGTCGAGATCGGCCTGGGTCACCGTCGCGCGGTGCAGCTTGGCCTTCATGAGGGTGACCAGCATGGGGAGTGCGGTCCGGTTGTGACGCGGGGCGTTCGGCCCCCGCTCGCAGATCGCTCATATAGGGACTTCGCGGCCCGCCATCAATCTTGTCGTTGCAACGCAGCATCGGATGCTGCGTCGCCGCTCGCCCGTTACGTGACGTTCATTTGACGGCAGGGCCTGCCGCCCTATGGTCAAAATGTGGCCATGACCCGGCCCGCGCTCCGGACGACTCCCCTCGCCATGAAGCAGTTTTTCCTGACCGTCCTCGGCGTGTTCGCCGGAATGTTCCTCTTTCTGGTGGTGGTGCCCTTCATCTTCATCACCATCGCGATCAGTTCGGCTTCATCCAGGGAGCCGACGCCGCGCAATACGGTGCTGGAGCTCGACCTGCGCGCCGGGGTCACCGACCAGGCGCCCAATAACCCGTTCGCCGTCTTCGGCGGCTCGGGCCTGTCGACGCTGCAGATCGTCGACACCCTGGCCCAGGCCGAGGACGACAACCGGGTCAAGGTGCTGCTGCTCCGTCTTCCCGAGGCGGGAATCACCCCCGCCGCGGCAGACGAGATCCGGCAGGCCATTCGTCGCTTCCGGGCCTCGGGCAAGGTCGTCATCGCCCACAGCCAGGGCTTCATGCCGGTCGGCACGACGGTTTCCAGCTATATGATCGGCGCTTCGGCCTCGGAACTGTGGATGCAGAACACCGCCAGCTTCCAGCTGGCCGGCTTTTCGGCCGACGGAATCTTCCTCGGCCGGGCCTTCGACAAATACGGCGTGAACGCCCAGTTCGAGCAGCGCTACGAGTACAAGAACGCCGTCAACGAATACAATGAGAGCGACTTCACCCCGGCGCACCGCGAGGCGATGACGGCCTGGATGACGTCCATCTACACCTCGGCCCTGGCCAATGCGGCGCAGGACCGGCGGCTGGCGCCGGCGGCGCTGCGCGCCACCATCGAAGCCGGGCCCTACTCTTCGGCCCAGGCCCTGCAACGGCGACTGATCGACAAGATCGGCCAGGTCGAGGAGGCGGAGGCCGAGGCCAGACGCCGGGCCGGCCGCAACGCCGAGATCATGGAGTTTTCCGACTACGCCTCGGCGCAGGGACCGCGCACCGGTTCGGGGCGCAACGCCATCGCCATCGTCGGCGGCGAGGGCGGCATCATGACCGGCACGGGCGGCGGCGGCGATCCGTTCGGCGGCGGCTCCTCAATCATGTCGGACGACCTGGCCGAAGCCCTCTACGACGCCATCGAGGACGACAGCGTCAAGGCCATCGTCTTCCGCGTCTCGTCGCCCGGCGGCTCGCCGGAAGCCTCGGAGCAGATCCTCGCGGCGGTGCGCGCGGCCAAGGCGGCGGGCAAGCCGGTGGTGGTGTCGATGGGCGACTATGCGGCCTCGGGCGGCTACTGGATCAGTTCGGAAGCCAACTGGATCGTGGCCCAGCCCTCGACCCTGACCGGCTCGATCGGCGTCTACGGCGGCAAATTCGTGCTGGCCGAGGCGCTCGGCCGGTTCGGCGTCGACATGCGCAACCTGTCGGTCGGCGGCGACTACGCTGACGCCTTCTCGCCGTCGCAGGACTTCACCCCGGCCCAGCGCGCGGCTTTCGCGGCCCAGATCGACCGGACCTATGAAGAGTTCATCGCCCGCGTCGCCGCCGGCCGTCGCCTGCCGCCCGCCCGGGTGCGGGAGATCGCCCGCGGTCGCGTCTGGACCGGCGCCCAGGCCATGCAGATCGGCCTGGTCGATCAGCTGGGCGGGCTTGAGGAAGCCATCGCCAAGGCCCGCGAACTGGCCCGCATCCCCGCCGGGGATTCGGTGCGGTTCCAGCGCTATCCGGAGTCCCAGTCGCCGTTCGAAGCCCTGTCGGAAGCGTTCGGCGTTTCCGGCGAGGCGGCGCGGGTCCTGGTCGGGATCGGCGGGATCATGAACGATCCGGCGGCAGAGGCGACGGTTCGCCGCATCCAGACCGAACGGGCCCGCGCGTCGGGGGCTTCGGTGCTCGCGGACCAGCCGTATTGAGCCGGAACACTCGCCTGTGAAGGGGCCGGTCATTGACCGTTCAGCCCTGTGGACCGACATTGAGGGCGCGGCGTCGTTTCCGACGTCCGGCAAGGTGATTTGATGACCCAGTCCGACCGTCTGATCTTCGGTCCGTCCGCCCGCCGTCCGGCGAACGGGCTTCTGGCGCCCGTCCTGTGGCTGGGCGGCGTGATCGCGACGCTGGTCGCCATGACCGTGGGCGCGGTTCTGGCGGTCTTCACGGCCGTGGCCGTGGCCGTGATCGCCCTGTTCGCCGCCGTTCTGGTCTTCTTCGCCGGCCTGGCCCTGGGCGCGCGCCGCAAGGCCGTCGTCCGCACCCGCCGCGCCGATGACGTCATCGAGGCGCGCAAGGTCGACGGCGCCTGGGTCGCCTATGGCTGGGAGCGGCCGGGGCGGTAACCGGTGCTGACCGTCAAGGACGCGCCGTCCCCCAATTTCGACGCCCGCCGCGGCCCGCCGGACATGCTGGTGCTGCACTATACCGGCATGCGCACGGCGGATGAGGCGATCGCCCGCCTGCGCGATCCCGAGGCGAAGGTCTCGGCCCACTATGTCGTCGACGAGGACGGCTCCATCCTGCGGCTGGTCGCTGAAGAGCGTCGCGCCTGGCACGCGGGCAGGGGGGCTTGGCAGGGCGAGACCGACTGCAACGCCGCCTCCATAGGCATCGAGATCGTCAACCCCGGCCATGAGTTCGGCTATCGTGACTTTCCCGGGGGCCAGATCGACGCCGTGATCGGCCTGATCAGCGATATCCGCACCCGCTGGACCATCCCCGACGCCCGCATCATCGGCCATTCCGACCTGGCCCCCGAGCGCAAGCAGGATCCGGGCGAGTTGTTTCCATGGAAACGGTTGGCCGCTGTCGGGCATGGCCTGTGGTTCGAGCCGGCGCCCGAGCGGATCGCGGCCCTGGGCGCGCCGCTGGCCGTCGGCGACGAGGGGCTGGGGGTGATCGTGCTGCGCGCCGGCCTGCACCGGCTGGGCTATGGGCTGACGCCGGGCGGCGAATACGATGAGGCGACCCGGCTGACGATCGAGGCCTTCCAGCGCCACTGGCGGCCGGCGCGGGTCGACGGGATCGCCGACGGCGAGACGCGGGCGACCCTCATGGGGGTGCTGCAACTGGCGACGGCGGAGAGCGTGACCGGGGTGTTGAACTAGCGGCGCTGACATCGCGCTCTCCCTCCCCCGAAGTGGGGAGGGACGGCGAGCCGCAGGCGAGCCCGGGTGGGGAATTGTCCAGCCGCCGCGCTGTTTGACTGATGCAGCCAATGATTGTATAAATCATACAATCGGAGGCGGTCATGGATCCTGCGATCGAAAAGGCGCGCGCCATGCGCAAGGCGATGACGCCGCCTGAGCTTCGGCTCTGGAAGTCACTGCGACGGCTTCGCGCCGAAGGCCGCCACTTTCGGCGGCAGACACCGTTCCGCGGCTACTTCCTGGACTTCGTCTGCCACCGGAGCCGGCTGGTCATCGAGGTCGACGGGCAGATGCATGAGCACCGCGGAGAGCATGACCGGACGCGTGACGCCGTGCTGCTCCGCGAAGGCTACCGGACACTGAGGTTCACCAATGCGGCGGTGCGCGATCACATCGACTGGGTGATGGAGCGGATCAGGACCGAGCTTGGGGCTGGCGTGCCCCACCCGGGCTCGGCTGCGCCTCGCCGTCCCTCCCCATGAAGGGGAGGGAGAACGTTGACCTCCGTCGCCATCCAGCGCATCACGCCTCCGTCAGACGGCCGGGCGGTCGCGGCGGGGGTTATGCCTCTGTCGAGGAAAGTCCGGGCTCCACGGTGAAGAGGCGGCGGGCAACACCCGCCCGGGGCGACCCGAGGGATAGCGCCACAGAAAGCAAACCGCCTGCCTCGCGAGGCAGGGAAGGGTGAAAGGGTGGGGTAAGAGCCCACCGCGTGCCTGGCAACAGGGACGGCATGGCAAGCCCCGCCTGGAGCAAGACCGAATAGGGATGTCGCGCGGTTTCGACCGCAGGGTTCACCGCCCGAGGCGTCCGGGTAGGTCGCGAGAACCGTCCGGCAACGGGCGGTCCAGAGGAATGATCGTCACCGCTTTCGGGCGGTACAGAACCCGGCTTACAGGCCGTCTGACATAATTTTCGGGGGCGCTACCGCTCGCGACGCGGTCGCTCGCTGCTTGAGCGCCGCCTGGGCGCTAGAAGCGCTTGCGGGCCTTGTCGGCGGCGTCGATCAGCCGGAGACCGGAAATCTCCGCTGCGTCCGCCGTCAGATTCATGGCGGCCTCCGGCGGGTCATGGACGACCACGGCGCCGTCGACGGCCTGCGGCGACATCGGCTTGGTGGGATCAGCGGGAACGGGCTTGTCTGCCATGGCAGCGAAACCCGCGCCGCGGACGGCGGTTCCGCCGCACGGCGGGCCGGACCCCGATCCCGCCCGTCAGCCGTTAACCCTTTGGCCCGCAATGCGGCGGAGGATTGGTCCACAGCCTGTTAATACTGAGGATGTTCTGCGTCTGTTCACGCTTCTACAGGTCTGGACTCCGCTGTTGAGGTTAACTGGCGTCAACTAATCCCATTGAGACCCATTTCATCCCATGCTATCCCAGACGCTTGGCGTGGGGTTGGTTTGCGCCGCGTGATTGTTCACGGGGATCAGAGGGGCGGATCGAAGGGTCCGAGTTTGGGGCAGGCGTGTTTCTCTCGACCTACGAGAAACAATTGGACGGCAAGCGGCGCCTGCTGATCCCGCAGGAGTTCCGCACCGCCGACAATGGCGCCGAGCACGGCGTCTTCTGCTTCTTCGCCCTCGCCGATGATTGCCTGGAGGCCGGCGGCGACCGGCTGATGGCCGAATATGTCGCCCGGATCGAGGCCCTGCCGTTCGGCAGCGACAAGCGCACAGCCCTGGAAGAGACCTTCTACGCCGGCCAGCGGCCCCTCTCGTACGACGGCGGCGGCCGGATCACCCTGCCCGAGAGCCTGTGTCAGGACGCCGGACTGGGCGAGGACGTGGTCATCGTCGGCCTGGGCCCCCGCTTCCAGATCTGGGACCGGGCGCGCTGGAAGGCCCGGCTCGGGGCCCGCCGCGCCCTGGCCCGGCAGGTCATGAACGGGGAGGAGGCATGACGGCCCCCCACGCCCCCGTCCTGCTGGCCGAGGTGATGGAGGCCCTGGCCCCGCGCGCCGGCGACGTGATCATCGACGCCACCTTCGGAGCCGGCGGCTATACCCGCGCCATTCTGGCGACCGGGGCGACGGTGATCGGGCTGGACCGCGATCCGACGGTGCAGCCGCACGCCGATGCGGTGGCCAACGACTATCCCGGCAAATTCCGGCTGGTGCGGACGCCCTTCTCAGGCCTGGCCGAAGCCTTCGCCGACAGCGGCGAGGCGCGGCTGGACGGGGTGGTGTTCGACATCGGCGTGTCCTCGATGCAGCTGGACCAGGCCGAGCGCGGCTTCTCCTTCATGCGCGACGGGCCGCTGGACATGCGGATGGGCGACGAAGGCGAGACCGCCGCCGACATCGTCAACGGCTGGGACCACGGGCCGATGGCCCATATCTTCAAACTGTACGGCGACGAGCGTCAGTCGGGCCGGGTGGCCACGGCCATCCTGCGCCGCCGGGCCGAGCGGCCCTTCGAGCGCACCCTGGATCTGGCGGACGTGGTCGAGAAGGCCCTGGGCGGCCGCCGGGGCGCGCCGATCCATCCGGCCACGCGCGTGTTTCAGGCCCTGCGCATCGCCGTCAATGACGAGCTGAGCGAGCTGCGCGCCGGGCTGGAGGCGGCCGAGGCGGCCCTGTCGCCCGGCGGCCGGCTGGCGGTTGTGACCTTCCATTCGCTGGAGGACCGGATCGTCAAGGCCTTCCTGACCGAGCGCACCGGCAATGCGCCGGGCGGTTCGCGCCACGCCCCCGTGGCGATCGAGACCCGCAAGCCCAGCTTCACCCTGTCATTCAAGGGCGCGCGCGAGGCCGGCGACGCGGAACGGGCCGGCAATCCCCGCGCCCGCTCGGCCAAGCTGCGCGCCGCCGTCCGCACCGAGGCGGCCCCGTGGGGGAGGATCGCCGCATGAGCACGGCCGTCGCCACCCTGAACCGGCTGTTCGCCTGGAAGATCCGCGGCGTCCGCTGGATCGAGATCATCGGCGTGCTGCTGGTCGCGGCCATGGTCTTCTCGGTCTATGTGGCCAAGGCGGCCGCGGCCCGCGAGAGCGCCCGCATCGCCGATCTGGAGCGCCAGATCAGTGACAACGGCCAGCGCGTGCGTCTGCTGCGCGCCGAGGTAGCGCGGCTGGAACGACCGACCCGTCTGGAAGCCCTGTCGCGCGGCGCGGGCCTGGGTCCTGTCGACGTGCATCGCCAGGCCCGGGCCGAGAACCTGCCGAACCTGGCCCCGATCCCCGAGCCCCGTCCGGTCATCGTCGCCCCGACGCCGCCGGCGCCCGCTGACGCGCCCGTCGCCGATCCCGCCGCGGGAGACGAGCCGTGAGCGCGCATGATCCCCACGTCGGCCCGCGGCCGGTTCCGTCCTGGGGCGTGCGCCGGTTCACGCCGTCGTGGCGCTGGCTGACCGAGGCCATGTGGTGGGTCGAGCATGCCTTCGGCCGCGCCCATGCCGACGCCCGGCCCGAGGAAGACACCCGGGTTCGTATCTTCGTCATCCTGTCCGTGTTCTCGGCGGTGTTCGTCTGTCTGAGTCTGGGCGCCATCCATGCCGCCGTGCTGAGAGCGGGCGGCGGCGGCGGTGTGGCGAGCGATCCCAATGCGGTGGTCCGCGCCGACCTGATCGACCGCAACGGCGCCCTGCTGGCCACCAACATCGTCCATTACGGTCTCTATATCGATCCGGCCGAGGTCTGGGATCGTCGGGCCGCGGCGACCGAGATCCGGCGCGCCCTGCCGCGGGTCTCGAAGACCCGGCTCGACGCGGCCCTGTACGGCGACCGGCGGCTGCTGGTCGTCAACCGCCTGACGCCGCGCGAGAAGGTGGCGCTTCACAATCTGGCCCTCGGCGGCGTCAGCTTCGAGCCCGAGGACGTGCGCGTCCATCCGCTGGGCGAGTCGGCGCGGCATGTGATCGGCAATGTCGACACCGGCGGGGTCGGCCTGTCCGCCGCCGAGCGCGCCTTCAACGACGAGATCCGGGCGGCCGGCGCGCGCGGGGAAAGCTTCCAGATCTCCATCGATCTGCGCGTCCAGGGCGTGCTCGAAAACGAACTGGCCGCCGCCGCAGAGGCCAGCGAGGCCAAGGGCGCCGTGGGCATCATCACCGACGTCCAGACCGGCGAGGTCCTGGGCATGGCCAGCTGGCCGGCCTCCAACTCGCGCAACCTGGCCACCGCCGCCACCTATGAGATGGGGTCGGTGTTCAAGACCTTCACCGTCGCCGCCGCCATCGACACCGGCCGGGCCGACATGAACACCCTGCTGGACGCCTCCGAGGCGCTGCAGATCGGCAGCCGGCGGATCACCGACTTCCACGCCCAGAACAAGGTGATGACGCTGGAGGAGGTCTATCTCCACTCGTCCAACATCGGCACCTCCCTGCTGTCGACCCAGATGGGCCCGCGGGTGATGCGCGACTATTTCGACCGCTTCGGCCTGATGTCGCGGGCCCCGTTCGAAATCCGGTCGGAAGCCCCGATCGTGCCGGGCGAGTGGTCGGACTCGACCCTGGCCTCCCTGTCGTTCGGCTATGGAATCTCCGTTACGCCGATGCAGATGGCCGCGGCCATGGGCGCCCTGACCAACGGCGGACGGTTCATCCCCCTGACCCTGCGCAAGGGCGGTCGCCCCGAGGTCCGGGGGCGCCAGATCGTGAGGCCGGAGACCTCGCTGGCCATGCTGGATCTGATGCGCCGCAACGTCGTGCGCGGCTCGGGCGGTCGGGCCGAGGCGCCGGGCCTGCGCGTCGGCGGCAAGACCGGCTCGGCCAACAAGTCGGTCAACGGCCGCTATTCCACCGCCCATGCCGTCGGCACCTTCGCCGGGGTCTTCCCCGCCGACGGTCCCGTCAACGCCCGCCGCTACCAGATTCTGGTCCTGATCGACGAGCCGCAGGCTTACCCGCGCACCGGCGGTTTCGTCGCGGCGCCGGCCGTGGGCCGGATCGCCGACCGGATCGCCGGCTTCCTCAATGTCGCGCGTCGCGCCGACCCGTATCGCACCGCCCTGGGCGACCGCATCCCGGCCTTCGAGGACCTGGAAGGGGACGGGCGATGAGCGCCCCGATCAAGCTTTCCGAGCTGCTGCGCCGCGACGTGAGCGCCGACCCGATGATCACCGGCGTCACGGCCGACAGCCGCAAGGTCGCGCCGGGCTCGCTGTTCGTGGCCCTGCCCGGCAGCGCCGCCGACGGCCGCGCCTTCATTCCCCAGGCCCTGTCGCAGGGCGCCGCCGCCGTTCTGGCGCCCGCCGACACCGACGCCGGCCTGGCCCCGGTGCTGGTCACCTCGGGCGATGTGCGCCGGGCCTACGCCATCGCCGCGCGCGGCTTTTACGGCAGCCAGCCGGCGACCTGCGTCGCCGTCACCGGCACCAATGGCAAGACCTCGGTCGCCGCCTTCTGCCGCCAGATCTGGGCCGCCCTCGGCCTGCATGCCGCGAGCATGGGGACGCTGGGGGTTTTGGCGCAAAACGGTAACGTTAACCAGGCGTTGACAGGACCCGGTCTGACCAGTCCGGACGCGGCCGACGCGGCGCGGATGCTGGCCGATCTCGCGGCGAGCGGCGTCACCCATCTGGCGCTTGAGGCGTCGTCGCACGGCATCGACCAGCGCCGGCTGGACGGGGTGTCGCTGCAGGCGGCGGCCTTCACCAATCTGACCCAGGACCATCTCGACTATCACGGCGACATGGACGCCTATCGCGCGGCCAAGCTGCGCCTGTTCGAGACCCTGCTGCCGCGCGGCCGGACGGCGGTTCTGAACGCGGACAGCGACGCCTATTCCAGCTTCGCCGCTGCTTCGATCATGTCGGGACTGGGCGTCCTGTGCGTGGGCGAGCGGGGGCGGGACCTGTCGCTGATCGGCCGCCAGGCCACGCCCGAGGGACAGCGTCTGACCATCGACGTGCGCGGCTCGCTGCATCAGGTGCTGCTGCCGTTGGCCGGCGCCTTCCAGGCTTCGAACGCCCTGGTCGCCGCCGGCCTGTGCATCGCCGCCGGAGAGACGCCCGATCGGGTGCTGGCCGGGCTGGAGAAGATCACGGGGGCGCAGGGCCGGCTGCAGCGCATTCCCGGACCGGGGCGGGGCGAGGTCTATGTCGACTATGCCCATACGCCCGACGGGCTGGAGACCGTTCTGAAGGCGCTGCGGCCGCATGCGACGGGCCGGCTGATCGTGGTGTTCGGCGCCGGCGGCGACCGCGACCGGGCCAAGCGGCCGCTGATGGGCGAGATCGCCGGTCGGCTGGCCGACGTCGCCATCGTCACCGACGACAATCCCCGCACCGAGGATCCCGCCGCCATCCGCAAGGCCGTCCGCGTCGGCTGTCCCGCCGCGCGCGAGATCGGCGACCGGCGCACAGCCATTCGCGAGGCCATCGACATGATGGGCGACGGAGATGTGGTGATCATCGCCGGAAAAGGGCATGAGCAGGGTCAGATCGTCGGCGGTGCCACCCATCCGTTCGACGACGCCGCCGAAGCCGCCGAAGCCCTGCGCCTCCATGCCTGACCGACCGCTCTGGACCTCCGCCGAAATCGTCGCCGCCACGGGCGGGACCCTGTCCGGTCCTGCCTTCGACGCGACCGGTCTGACCTACAACAGCCGCGAGATCGTCCCCGGCGATCTGTTTCTCGCGCTGAAGGGCGCGCGGGACGGGCATGATTTCGCCGCCGCCGCCTTCGCCGCCGGTGCGACGGGCGCTCTCGCCGAGCATGCGGTCGAGGGCGGTCCGTCGGTAATCGTGGCGGACACGCTGCGCGGCCTCGAGGCCCTCGGGGTGGCGGCGCGCGACCGGACCCCGGCCCGCCGCGGCGCGGTCACCGGCTCCGTCGGCAAGACCAGCGTGACCCAGGCGATCAAGGCCGGACTGGACCTGGCGGGTCCGTCCCACGCCTCGATCAAGAGCTACAACAACCATATCGGCGTGCCCCTGACCCTGTCGCGGATGCCGCGCGCGACCGAACGCGCCGTGTTCGAGATCGGCATGAACGCGCCGGGCGAGATCGCGCCGCTGTCGAAACTGGTGCGGCCGCACGCGGCCTGCGTGACCACGGTCGGACCGGTGCATATCGAGGCCTTCGCCGACGGCGAGGCGGGTGTGGCGGCGGAGAAGGCGTCCATCTTCGAGGGACTGGCTGGCGACGGGATCGCGGTTTTCAACAATGATGTGGCCTTCGCCGCCGTGCTGGACGCAGGCGCGCGTCGCGCCGGGGCCCGGATCACGACCTTTGGATCGGCGGCGGGCTGTGACGCCCGGCTGATTGATTTCCAGCCGCACGACACGGGCGCGCGGGTTCGCGCCGAGCTGTTCGGCAAGGCCATCGACTTCCCGCTGGCCCAGTCGGGCTATCACTGGGGGCTGAACAGCCTGTGCGTCCTGCTGATGCTGGACGCGCTCGATGTGCCGCTCGACACGGCGCTGGCCGCCCTGTCCGAGTTCCAGCCGCTGTCGGGTCGGGGCCAGACCCTGACAGTCGCGGCCCCGGGCGGCGCCTTCACCCTGATCGACGAAAGCTACAACGCCAATCCGCTGTCGATGGCGGCGGGTTTCCGCAGCCTCGGCGCGCGGCCGCTGCCCGCCACCGGCGGTCGCCGGGTCGTGGTCCTGACCGACATGCTGGAGCTGGGCGACCAGTCCGAAGCGCTGCACGAGGGCCTGGCAGGGCCGATCGACGCCGCCGGCATCGATCTGGTCCACGCCGCCGGACCGGAGATGAAGCGGCTCTATGACGACCTGCCCGGCTCGCGTCAGGGTCTGTGGCGCGAGACCGCCGCCGAACTGGCCGCCGAGGCCGCCATGCTGGTCGGCCGCGGGGACATCGTCATGGTCAAGGGTTCGAACGGATCAAAGGCGTCCCTGGTCGCCAAAGCGCTAGCTGCTCTGGGAGGGGCCGCCTGATGTTCTATCTGCTGTATCTCCACTACGCCGACATCGCCCAGGATTACCCTTTGCTCAATCTGGTCCAGTACCAGACGGTGCGGGTGGCCCTGGCCATGGCCACGGCCATGATCGTCGCCGTCGCCATGGGCAGCCGCTTCATCGCCTGGATGCGCGTCAAACAGGGCAAGGGCCAGCCGATCCGGTCGGACGGGCCGGTGTCGCACCTGTCCAAGGTCGGCACCCCGACCATGGGCGGGCTGATGATCCTGGCGGGGATCGCCGTTGCGGTCTTCCTGTGGGGCGACCTGACCAACCCCTATATCTGGATCGTCTCGGGCGTCACGGCGGCCTTCGGCCTGCTGGGCTTTGTCGACGACTACGCCAAGGTGACGAAACAGACGTCGGCGGGGCTGACCTCGAAACAGAAGCTTGTGGCCCAGGTGATCGTCTCGGTCATCGCCGGCATTCTGACGGTGCTGTGGATGACGGCCTCGCCGACCACGCCCAATCTGGAAACCTCGATCGCCTTCCCCTTCTTCAAGGAAGTGCTGCTGAACGTCGGCTGGTTCTATGTGCTGTTCGCGGCCTTCACCATGGTGGGCTTCTCCAATGCGGTGAACCTGACCGACGGCCTCGACGGTCTGGCCATCGTCCCGGTGATGATGGCGGCGGGCGCCTTCGGCATCATCAGCTATCTGGTCGGCAATTTCATCTTCTCGAACTACCTCGGCGTCCACCATGTGCCCGGCGCGGGCGAGCTGGCCATCTTCCTGGCCGCCATCATCGGGGCGGGGACCGGCTTCCTTTGGTACAACGCCCCGCCGGCCAAGATCTTCATGGGCGACACCGGCTCGCTGGCCCTCGGCGGCGCCCTGGGCGCCATCGCCGTGGCCACCAAGCACGAACTGGTGCTGGGCATCGTCGGCGGCCTGTTCGTCATCGAGGCCGCCTCGGTCATGATCCAGGTCGCCTATTTCAAGGCCACCCGGAAGCGCATCTTCCTGATGGCCCCGATCCACCATCATTTCGAGAAGATGGGCTGGCCGGAATCGACCGTGGTGATCCGCTTCTGGATCGTTTCGGCCATGCTGGCGCTCGCCGGGCTGGCGACGCTCAAGCTCAGATAGATGATCCCGGTTCCCGGCTTTGAGGGGCGACGCATCGCGGTCTTCGGCCTGGGGCGGTCGGGGATCACGGCGGCCCGCGCGCTGCACGCCGGGGGCGCCATTCCCATCCTGTGGGATGACGGCGTCTCGGGACGGATGCAGGCCGAGGCCGAGGGCTTCACGGTCGAGGATCTGAGCCAGGCCGACTGGTCGCAATTCGCCGCCCTGGTCCTGTCGCCCGGCGCGCCCCTGACCCATCCGGAACCGCACTGGACCGTCGACCGGGCGAAGGCGGCGGCGGTCGAGATCATCGGCGACATCGAGCTGTTCGCCCGCGCCCTGGCCCGGACGCCCGGGACAGTCCGGCCCAGGGTCATCGCCATCACCGGCACGAACGGGAAGTCCACCACCACCGCCCTGGTCGGCTGGGTCCTGAAACAGGCCGGGATGAAGGTCGCCGTCGGGGGCAACATCGGCATCGGCGTGCTCGCCCTGCCTGCGCCGGCCGAGGTGGGGGTCTATGTGATCGAGGCCTCCAGCTATCAGCTGGACCTGACGACCTCCCTCGCGCCCGATGTGGCGATCCTGACCAATATCAGCCCGGACCATCTGGACCGTCATGGCGGGATGGAGGGGTATGTCGCGGCCAAGGCGCGGATTTTCGCCCATGCGGCGCTGTCGCTGGTCGGAGTGGATGAAAGCTGGGGGCAGGGGATCGCCACGGCCCTCGCCGCGGAAGGCCGCACCGGAACCCTCATCTCCGCTCATCCCGGCGAAAGCCGGGACCCAGTGCTTTCCAGCGTGACGCCAGCACTTCAGGACAACGGTCGGAGCGATGATCCGCAGACCGGTCATCCAAAGGACTGGGTCCCGGCTTTCGCCGGGATGAGCGGAAGTATCGGGGTCAGGCCCGGCAGCCTGCTGGTGGCCGGCGGGCCATCCATTGATCTCACCCATGCCCGCTCACTCCCCGGCCGCCACAACGCCCAGAACGCCGCCTTCGCCTACGCCGCCGCGCGCGCCGTCGGGGTCTCTCATGACGCCGCCGTCGAAGGCCTGCTCACCTTCCCCGGCCTCGCCCACCGGATGGAGGAGGTCGGCCGCCTCGGCCGGGTCCGCTTCATCAATGACTCCAAGGCCACCAACGCCGACGCCGCCCGGCAGGCGCTGGCGTCCTATGAACGCAGTTTCTGGATCGCGGGCGGACGGGCCAAGGCGGGCGGGATCGACGATCTGGAAGATCTGTTCCCGCGCGTGGTCGAGGCCTTTCTGATCGGCGAGGCGGCGGGGCCGTTCGCCGCGCGGCTGGGCGACACGCCACACCGGATCAGCGGCGACATGGCCTCGGCCGTGAAGGCGGCCGCGGAGGCCGCCGCCGCGACGGGGCGGGAGGAGGTGGTCCTGTTGTCGCCCGCCGCCGCCAGCTTCGACCAGTATCCCGACTTCGAGGCGCGCGGCGAGGCGTTCCGCGCCGCCGTCCTTAACCTCGGCGCTACCCCTTCAGGGCATGGTTAGCGAACCATGACCGCGCACAGCTACAGCCCCGCCTTTTCGCGCAACGACCAGAGCCCGATCGCGAAATGGTTCTGGACCATCGACCGCGGCCTGCTGGCCGCGGCCCTGACCCTGATCGGGCTCGGCGTGGCGCTCAGTTTCGCCTCCAGCCCGGCGGCCATTCTGGTCGATGAATCGATCGTCGATCCCTTCCACTATTCGTGGCGGATGCTGGTCTGGGCCTCGGGCGGCACCATCGCCATGCTGGTCGCCTCACTCCTGTCGCCGCGCGGCGTGCGCCGGATCGCCCTGCTGGCGCTGGTCTGCGCCATACTGGTGATGATGGCCCTGCCCCTCATCGGCAATGAGGTGAAGGGCGCGGCGCGCTGGATCAATTTCGGCCCGTTCAGCCTGCAGCCGTCCGAGTTCGCCAAGCCGGGCCTGATCGTCTTCGCGGCCTGGATGTTCTCCGAGGCCCAGAAGGGGCAGGGGGTGCCCGGCGTCTCCATCGCCTTCGCCACCTGGGCCCTGTGCGTCGGCCTGATGCTGATCCAGCCCGACATCGGCCAGACCCTGTTGATCACCACCACCTTCATGGCCGTCTTCTTCATGGCAGGGGTGCCGCTCAAATGGGTGGCGGCCCTGGCCGCGGCGGGGGCGGGCGGCGTGGTCGGCCTGTATTTCGCCTTCGGCCACATGCGTGACCGGTTGAGCCGCTTCTTTTCGCCCGAGACCGCCGACACCCACCAGATCGACCGCGCCTCCGAGGCCATCCGCGCCGGCGGCCTGGTCGGACGCGGGGTGGGCGAGGGGGTGATGAAGCGCCACGTCCCCGACCTGCACACCGACTTCATCTATTCCGTGGGGGCCGAGGAGTTCGGTCTGGTGCTGTCGCTGGTGATGATCGGCCTGTACGCCTTCATCGTGGTGCGCGGCATGCGGCGGGCGATGAAGCTGACCGACGCCTTCGAACAGACGGCGGCCGCGGGCCTGTTCATGCTGATCGGGCTGCAGGCCTGCATCAATATCGCGGTGAACCTGAACCTGATCCCGACCAAGGGGATGACCCTGCCCTTCATCAGCTACGGCGGCTCGTCGATGCTGGCCATGGGGCTGACCATGGGCCTCGCGCTCGCCCTGACCCGCCGCCGTCCGGGCGCCTACGAACCGGGCGCCAGCCTGCCGGATCGCGGGCGGATACTGCCGTAGCTCCACTGCTTTCGTCATCCTCCGGCAAGCCGCGCCTTCGCGGCGCAGACCGGGGGACCCAGCGGCGCGCGAGAGCGCGACCCTGCCGAGAACGCCGCTGCTTCACACAGCCTGCGTGAACAGATCGCCTTCGGCGCCGCTGGGTCCCCCGGTCTCGCTTCGCTCGCCGGAGGATGACGAAAGGAAGGGAGTGGCGAGCGCGCGCGGCATCGGGCAAACACATCGGATGAAAGCCAAAGTCTGCGTCGTCGCCGCCGGGGGCACCGGCGGCCATATGTTCCCGGCCGAGGCGCTGGCGCGCGAATTGGCGGGGCGCGGCTGGCGGATCGTTCTGGCCACCGACCACCGGGGCGAGGCCTATGCGCAGGCCTTCCCGGCGGAGGAGCGGATCGCGCTGGACGCCGCGACCGGGCGCGGACCGGTCGGCATGGCGAAGGCCGGCCTCGCCATCGCGCGGGGGGTGGTCAAGGCGCGGGCGGCGCTGAACCGGCTCGACGCGGCGGTGGTGGTTGGGTTCGGCGGCTATCCTTCGGCGCCGGCCCTGCTGGCGGCGCTCAGCCAGAAACGGCCGACCCTTCTGCATGAGCAAAATTCCGTTCTGGGCCGGACCAATCGCTGGCTCAGTCCCTATGTCGGGGCGGTCGCCTCGTCGTTTCCGAACCTGCAAAAAGTCCCCGCGGGCGTGGACGCGAAGGTGACCCTGATCGGCAATCCGGTCCGGCCCGACATCCGCGCCCTGTTCGACCGGACCTGGGTCGCCCCGACGGCGCGCGGTCCGATCCATGTGCTGGTCACCGGCGGCAGTCAGGGCGCGCGCATCCTGTCCGAGGCCGTGCCGCAGGCCTTGGCGGCCCTGCCGGCGCCCCTGCGCAAGCGGCTGCGGGTGCAGCAGCAGTCCCGGGCGGAGATGCTGGACGCGGCCCGCGACGTCTATCAGGCCGCGGGGATCGAGGCCGAGGTCGCGCCCTTCTTCGGCGACATGGCGCGGCGGCTGGCGACGACGCATCTGGTCATCGGCCGGGCCGGCGCCTCGACCTGTTCGGAACTGGCCGTGGCGGCCCTGCCGTCGCTGCTGATCCCACTGAAGATCGCCATGGACGACCACCAGCGCTTCAACGCCGCCAGCCTGGCCGAGGCCGGGGGCGCGCAGGTGGTTCTGGAAGACGACGCCTCGGTCGGGCGGCTGACGGCGGCGCTCGAGGCCCTGCTGTCCGAACCGGGCCTGCTCTCCGCCATGAGCGCGGGCGCCCGGTCGGCGGCCCTGCCCGACGCCACGGCGAGGCTGGCGGACATGGTCGAGGCGGCCGCCGCGGACCGGACGTCTCCCGCCTGAGGCCATAAGGGCCTATACCGTCGCCATGCCCCCCTTCGTCCAGGACCTGACCCGCGAAGTCTTCCGCCTCTGGCGCGAGTTCCACTGGCTGCCCGAATGGGTGGTGATCTCGGTCATCGTGGCGGTCTTCGTCTTCGTCGGCTGGGCGGCCAACCAGCTGGTCTTCGCCCTGCTGAAACTGGCGGTGCGCAAGCGCGACGTCTTCTGGCGCGGCACGGTCGGCCGGGCGCGGTTGAAGGTGAGGATCGCGGTGATGATCGCCGCCCTGGCCCTGGCCGTCACGGTCTCGCCCCTGGCCCCCGAGCCGTCCCTGTTCATCCGCCAGACCCTGCTGTTCGCCTTCATCCTGACCATCGGCTGGATGCTGGTCGGGGCCTCCGACATGTGGGCGGTGGTCTATCTGCGCCGCTTCAACATGGCTACCGAGGACAATCTGGTCGCCCGCAAACACGTCACCCAGGCCCGCATCCTGCAGCGGGTCGCGGCCGTGCTGATCGGCATCATCACCCTCGGCCTGGCCCTGTTGACCATCGCAGAGGTGCGCCAGTGGGGTCTGTCGCTGCTGGCCTCGGCGGGCGTCGTCGGCATCATCGCCGGCCTGGCCCTGCAGCCCTTCCTGACCAATATGGTCGCCGGCATCCAGATCGCCACGGCCCAGCCGATCCGGCTGGACGACGCGGTTATCGTCGAGGGCGAGTTCGGGACGATCGAGGAGATCACCTCGACCTATGTGGTGGTCAAGCTGTGGGACTGGCGGCGGATGGTCCTGCCGCTCAGCTATTTCATCAACACCCCGTTCCAGAACTGGACCCGGGAGTCGGCGCGGCTGATCGGCTCGGCCTTCCTGTATGTCGACTATGAAGCCCCGATCGACCGGCTGCGCGCCGAGTTGGAGCGGATCTGCCGCGCCAGCCTGTTCTGGGACGGCGACGTGATCAGCCTGCAGGTCGTGGAGATCACCGAACGCACCGCCCAGGTCCGCTGTCTGGCCAGCGCCCGCAACGCCGGCGCCGCCTTCGACCTGCGCTGCGAGATCCGCGAGAAGCTGCTGGCCTTCATGCGCGACGAATGCCCCGAGGCCCTGCCGCGCGAGCGCTTCGCCGCCGAACGGCTCAGCTCGCCTGACGCAGCGCCGCCCGGCCGATCCTGACGCCGTCCGCCAGGGTGTCGGCGTCGGCCTCGCCCGCCGCGGCCGGGTCGCAGGCGACCGCCAGCAGTTCCGCCGCGTCGCCGCCGGGCGCGGCGTCATAGGCCGGGGCGTCGTCGGGCGTGGCCGGGCCCTCGCTCCCGCCCTCCCGTACCGAGGCGAAGTCCAGCCGGTCGGCGGTGCGGGCCGCGCAGTCGAAGGCCCACCACGACCAGCCGCCCCAGTATGTCTGGCCGCCGGCCTCGAAATCCGCCTCGGTCACCTGAAACGATCGCATCCGGGCCCGCTCTCCGTCCCGATGGATGGTCGACAGGTCGGCCAGCACGGCGAACCGGCCGACGCCGGTCAGCACAAGGCGCGGGCCTTCCCCGGTCGCGGTTCCGACGGGCGCGGCCAGCAGGTGGGCGCCCAGAAAGGCGGCGGTCAGGGCGGAATTCATGCGGCATCGTAACCGGGCGTTGACCGCGATGCGACTAGGCTCCTCCCATGGCGCGCTTCATGACCCTCGATTTCGCCGACGGCGACCGGCCGCAGATGCTGGCACGTGTGATCGGCATGGCGCGCGGGGCCTATGGCTATGTCGTGACCCCAAATGTCGATCATGTGGTCAAGCTGATGGACGGACGGGTCGGGCGTGAGGTCTATCAGGGCGCTGATCTGAAGGTCTGCGACAGCCGGATTCTCAGCCATCTGGCGCGGCTGCGCGGCGTGACCCTGCCGGTCTATCCGGGTTCGGATCTGACCGCCGACCTGCTGGCCTCGCCTGCGGCCGAGGGCCTGGTCATCGCGGTCTTCGGTCCCGACCGCGCCGCGTTCGACGATCTCGCCGCCCGCTATCCGCGCCAGACCCTGAGATACCTTGAGGCCCCGATGCTGACGCCCGGGACCCTGGGCTGGCGGGCGGCCGTCGGTCATGCCTCCGGGGCGGAGTGGGACGTGCTGCTGGCCTGCGTCTCCTTCCCGAAACAGGAACTGTTCGCCCATGCCTTGCGCGCGGCAGGGCGGTCCCACGGGGTGACGTTGTGCGTCGGCGCCTCGGTCGACTTCCTGACCGGGCGACAGCAAAGGGCGCCGCGCCTGTTCCAGCAGCTGTCGCTGGAATGGCTGCATCGTTTGCTGAGCCAGCCGCGGCGGATGTTCCGCCGCTATGTCATCGAGGGCCCTGCGATCTTCGGGTGGTTCCTGAGAACCGAGCTGCTTGGACTTTCAAAATAATCCGCTCATCCCGGCGAAAGCCGGGACCCAGTCCTTTCCAGCTTGACGCCGGCGATCAAGGACTGGCGAGCGGATGGAGCCGGGAGCCGCCGCATCACCCAAACAACTGGGTCCCGGCTTTCGCCGGGATGAGCGGAATTTTTTAGCTCACGCCGCCACGATCTCTTCCGCCTGGCTCAGGTCCACACTCACCAACTGCGATACCCCCCGCTCGGGCATGGTCACGCCGTACAGCCGGTCCATCCGGCTCATGGTCACCGGGTTGTGGGTGATGACGATGAAACGGGTGTCCGTCCGCTTCCGCATTTCGTCCAGCATGCGGCAGAAGCGGTCGACATTGGCGTCGTCCAGCGGGGCGTCGACCTCGTCGAGCACGCAGACCGGGGCCGGATTGGCGAGGAAGACCGCGAAGATCAGGGCCGCCGCCGTCAGGGCCTGCTCCCCGCCCGACATCAGGCTCATCACCGCCAGCCGCTTGCCGGGCGGGCAGGCGTAGATCTCCAGACCGGCCTCCAGCGGGTCGTCGCTCTCGACCAGTTTCAGCTCGGCCTGGCCGCCGCCGAACAGGGCCTCGAACAGGCTCTTGAAATTGTCGTTGATGACGTCGAACGCCGCCACCAGCCGTTCCCGGCCCTCGGCGTTCAGCTCATCGATGCCGTCGCGCAGCTTGGCGATGGCCGAGGTCAGGTCGGACCGTTCGACCTTCATGGTCTGCAGCCGGTCGCCGTATTCGATCGCCTCCTCCTCGGCGAGAAGGTTCACGGCCCCCAGGGCCTCGCGCTCGCGCTCCAGCCCGTACAGCAGGCTCTCGGCCCCGGCCGCGTCGGGCGGGCGGGCGATGGCGTCGTCGGTCAGCTTCTGGCCCAGTTCCTCGGGCGACATCTGGGCGGTTTCGCGCAGATTGCTCTCGGTCTCGGCCAGCTTCCCGGCCGCGGCCTCCGCCCGCGCCGCCAGGCCGGCCCGCGCCTCGCGCGCCGTCGACGCCGTCGCTTCAGCCGCCCGCGCCGTCCGGTCGGCCTCGGTC